>NZ_JAVJQE010000008.1:0-527565 GCF_040218065.1 Marivibrio sp.
GAGCAACATCGACGGGGTCGCCCAGGCCTCATCCCAGACCGGACAGGCGGCCAAGGACCTGCTGCAGGTCTCGGAGGATCTGGGCGAGCGCTCGGGCGGCATGAAGAGCAGCGTCGAGCGGTTCCTGGACGGCGTGAAGGCGCTCTGATTCGGGGGCGGCGCGCCCCGGCCGCCGCGCCGCGGTTCGACGATCGGAAGGGAGGAGGATTAGCGTATGCCTTTGCTCGCGAGCGTCGCTGAGAATCTGTCCGTTCTGGCGGCGGCTGCGATGCTCGTCTTCTTCATCACTTTGCGGTGGAGTCCGTCCGACACTTCGGGACGCGCCAAACTCACGACCGGCCTGGTCTTCGGCGCCGCGGCGGCTCTGGTCATACTGGTCCCGATCCAGGGGCCGGACGGCGCCAATTTCGACAGCCGCGCGGCGCCGATCCTCGTCGCCACGTTTCTGTCCGGGCCGCTTGCGGGGGGCGTCGCCGCGGCCATAGGCGCGCTCGCCCGGTTTCAAATCGGCGATCCGTTCCAACTCGGCGGGACGCTCAGCCTTTTTCTTTACATGGCGGCCGGGGTCCTGTTCCGCAAGCTCTGGACGCGCGGCGACGCGGGGCTCGCGGGCTTCTCGGCGCTGGCGGCGCTGGGAACGCTCTGCGTGCTGCCGGCCTTCTTCATCGGGCGCAGCGGGGATATGGCGCTGGGGTTTCTGCCGCAAGTCTTGCCGGGGCTGCTGATCGGCAATCTGATCGGAACCTCGATGCTGGGCCTCTTGCTGGAGCGGTTGAGCGCTTTCGCGCTCCAGCGCCGGCAAAGTCGCGCCGTGCTTGAACACGCAAGCGACGGCATACTGATCCTGGACGAGGAGGGCTGCGTGATCGACGCCAACCCGGCGGCGGCGCGGATGCTCTGTCAGCCGCACGGCGCGCTGATCGGGCGGCGATTGGACGCGGCGCTTCCGGCCGGGCCGAGCGAGCCTCCGTCAGGCGAACCCGACGATCCCCTCACGCAGACCGCAAGCCTGATTCAAGCGGACGGACGCAGGCGTCAGCTGTCCTACACCGTTTCGCCCTTCACCGTCGAAGGGCGTCGGCGCAGCACGGTGATCATCCGCGATCTCACAGAGATTCTGGCGTCGCGCGAAGAACTGCAACGCATGATGGGCGAACTGGCCGCACAACTTCAGGCCACGGCGAAGGCGAACCAGAGCAAGTCGCAGTTTCTGGCCAATATGAGCCACGAGTTGCGCACCCCGCTGAACGCCATCCTGGGCTTTTCGGATCTGATCCGTACGGTCGGGTCGGATTCGATGCCGCGCGAGAAGGTGGACGAGTATTTGGACGACATCCATGCGGCCGGCCGGGTGCTGTTGGGGCTCGTTGACACGGTGATGGACATCAACCGGATCGAACGCGGCGACGCGATACTCTCGCTCGAAGAGGTGAACGCCAACAGCCTGCTGGAGAACCTGACCCGCATCCTGACGATCGAGGCCGGGCGGGATCATGTCCTGCGGTTCGTTCCGCATCCCGAGCCTGCGTCAATTCGTTGCGACCCGACGGCGCTGACCCAGTGCGTGACCAATCTCGTCGTTAACGCCTTCAAGCACGGCGGGCCGGAGGTCAGCGTCGCGCTCGCCGTCGATGTGCGCGACGGGACCGTCGCGTTGACGGTTCGAGACGACGGCCCCGGCGTGCCGGAGGAGGTCTTGGAACGGCTGGGCGAGCCGTTCCTGCGCGGCGACGACGCCCGACGCCGTTCGTTGCCAGGCGTCGGCCTCGGCCTCGCCATCACCAAGCGCCTGATGGAGGAGCAGGGCGGCGGCTTGTCGGTCGGGCCGGACGATCAAGGCGGAACCTGCGCGACCCTGATCCTGACCGAGGTCGAGACGGCCCGTCGGGACCTCGCCGCCGCCGTCGCGTCGCCTGTGACGACGGCGTGAGGCGCGGCGCCGCGCCGGCTCACGACCGATAAGCGCCGCCCGGCGCGTCCGGCCGCTCTCGCACCGCCCGCCGGCTTCCCGACGCCGGTCGGGTTCGGCAAAGCCTTCCGCGCGCGCCCTCGCCCCGCGGACGCGGCGTCAGGCGGCCCTGGGCGCGGCGCCGGCCGCGCGCGCGTCGATCTGAGCGACCGTCACCCGATGCATCTCGCGATAGGCCGGCCAATGGTCGCCGAGGGCCATGTGTTGCGTCAGGTAGTTGTCCCAGATCGCCACCATGCCCGGCTTCCATTTGAGGCGCATGTGGTTGCGCGGGTGGCGCACCGTCTCGGCGAGATGGTTGAGCAACAGGCGGCTCTCCGCGGCGCTCAGCCCCTCGATCGCGTCGGTGAAGCTCTCATTGACGTAGAGCAGCGGCTGACCCGAGACGGGGTGGCGCATCACGACAGGATGGCTGGCCTTCGGCGCGGCGTCGCCTTGGTTCTTCAGCGTCTCGCGCCGGGCGAGATCGGCGTATTCGTTGACGAAGGCGAAGCCGGTGCGAAAATCGTGGCGGGCCGAGAGCGTCTCCAGGAAGCCCCGAAACGGCTCGGACAGGTCCTCTAGGACGCCGGTCATGCTGCACCACATCGTGTCGCCGCCGGCCGGCGGCACATGGCGCGCGGCCAGAATGGCGGCGGCCGGCGGCGTCTCATAGCAGGACAGGTCGCTGTGCCAGACCTCGTTCTCCGGCGGGGTGTCGGGGTCGTTGATGATCACCATCACCTCCTCGATCCCGTCGGCGATGGGATACATCGGATGGCGCGGGGCCAACCGGCCCAGGCGCAGACCTAGCGCACGCTGCGCGGCCGGGGTCAGGTGATGCTGATCTTCGAACACCAGAACCTGATGCGCGAGCAGGCCGTCCAAAAGCTGAGCGAGCGTGGCGTCCGGCATCTCCGGGTCGAGCGCGAATCCCGGCGCCCGCGCGCCGATGCGCGCTGTGATCGGCTCGAAAGCAAGAGAGGCTGTCATGGCGGCGGCTCCTGAGGTCGCGCGGGCTTCTCCCACGCTTGATGATCCGGTAAATTAAGCATGATATTTTCGGATCCCATTCATCAAGCGATGAAGGCGTCTGTCGCTTAAGGAAAAGTAATGTCAAATCTGCGCGCCGACCTCCCGCCGCTGTCCGCCCTGGCGCCCTTCGAGGCGGCGGCGCGCCTCGGCTCCTTCAAGCAGGCGGCGGAAGAGCTGAACTTGACCCAGGCCGCGATCAGCCGCCAGATCCGGGTCCTGGAGACGGATCTGGGCGTCGCCCTTTTCGTGCGGCGCCATCGCGCGGTGGAATTGACGGAGGCCGGGCGGCGCTTTGCGGACGAGAGCTCCGACGCCCTGTCGCGCCTGGCGATGGCGGCGCGGGCGGAGCGGCGCGCGGCGGCCAGCGAGGCCGTGACGGTGATGTGCGAACTGGCCCTGGCGGCGCATTGGCTGATTCCGCGGCTCGCCACCTTCCAGAACCGCCGGCCCGAGATCGAGATTCGGCTGCTGGCGACCGGCGATCCGCCGGAGAGGGTGGGCGAGCCGGTGGACATCGCCTTGCAGACGGGCCGGCGCGGCGAACGGCGATTCGACTTGGTCCACAGCGCGCCGGAGACGGTTTTCGCCGTCGCCGCGCCGGCCTTGCTTGAGTCGGCGGGCGGAAGGCTGCCGGCGTCGGCCTTGGCTCGACGGCCGCTGCTGCATTTCGTGGATCGGCTGCGCGATTGGGTCGAGTGGCCTGAATTTCTGGCGACCTTCGGCGTTCCGTCGACAGGGCCGCTCGGCGGCCTGCGCTTCAACAGCTATCCGGTGTTGGCGCAGGCCGCGATGGACGGGCACGGGATCGCGCTCGGCTGGCGGCGCTCGCTCGATGCGCGGCTCAAGGACGGTACGCTCGGGCGGATTTCGGACGACGCGCTGACCTTCGAGGAGGGGGTCTGTCTCTACCGGGCGCGCGGCGCGGGCGGCGATCCCAAGCGCCGGGCGACGCTCGATTGGCTCGCTGGCGAACTCGATGCGGACAGGGATCCGTGAGCGCGCGCTACGGCGAGGGGGCGAAGATACGGTCGTGGCGATTGCGCGCGCGCTCGGGCTCGGGCGCCTCAAGATCCATGGCGAAGCGACGGCCGGCGTAGACCGCGGCGGCGATGACGGCCGGCGCGTCGCAGTCGCCGATCCGCGCCAGGGTCTTCGGCGCGCCGGCGGCGCCGGTCGCCCGCCGTTCGGCCAGCTCGTGATAGAGAGCGTCGACCGGCGCCCGCGTCGTCACCAGGACCAGAGCGCCGGCCGCGTGCGCGCTCTCCCGGCCCGTATAGGCGCAGGCGAGCGTCGCGCGCTCCCCGTCGAAGCCGCTGAGCGCGCCCGCCGTCAGCAGCGTGACGCCCAGATCCATCAGCCGGCGCTGCGCCCGCCAGCGGTCGACCGTGTAGGCGCCCCAGTCCGACAGCCGGTCGGCGGGCGTCGCCAACGCCACGTCATGACCCGCCGTGGCCAGCTTCTCCGCTAGAACGGACGCCATGTAATAGTGGTCGTCGTCGTAGATCAGCACCGGCCCCTCGATCGTCGGCGCCTCATCGGCCATCAGGTCGTCCGGCGTCAGGATCCGCGCGGCGGGCGCGCTCAACCCTGCGACCCCGCCCAACGCCGACGGTCCGAAGCCGTCGCGTCGCCAGCGCGCGCCCGTCGCGACCGCGACGTGATCCGCGCCCACGGCCAGAACGTCCTCCGCCGACAGCGGGCTTTCGCGATAGATCTCGACATTCGCCAGCTGATCGAGCTGCTGCAGCCTGTGGTCGCGAACCCGCGCCCAGGCGGCCAGGCCCGGCAGACGCGCCTCCCGCGCGACGCGGCCGCCGAGTTCGCGCGTCGCCTCGGCCAGCGTCACCTGATAGCCCCGCTTGCCGAGCGCCTGCGCCGCCTCAAGGCCGGCCGGCCCCGCGCCGACGATCAGCACCGTCGCGTCTCCCGCTGCGGCGGGCAGCCGCTCCGGATGCCAGCCGAGACGCCATTCCTCGCTCATCGTCGGGTTCTGGGTGCAGCGGATCGGCGCGCCCTTGCCGTCGCCCGTGTAGCAGATGTTGCAGCCGATGCATTCGCGGACGTCCTCAAGCCGGCCTTCCTCGATCTTCTTCGGCAGGAAGGGGTCGGCGATCGAGGGGCGCGCGGCGCCGACGAAATCGGCCGCGCCGCTTTTCACCAGGCGAACCATCGAATCGGGAGAGGTGTAGCGGCCGACGGTTACTACCGGCTTCGAGGTCAAGCCGCGCACGGCGGCGATATAGGGCTCGAGCGCGCCTTCGTCGGTGAAGCGACTCAATCCCATCTCCAGGGAATAGTCCTCCACATTAAGGTCCCAGAGATCGGGCGCTTCGCCGATCAGGCCGAAGACATCCTCCGTTTCGCCCGGGACCGGCGCGCCGTCTCCGCCGCCGCCGCCGTTGGTTTCGACCGAGAAGCGCACGGCGACGGCCAGCCTGTCTCCGACGGCGTCTTTCGTGTCCTCGATGATCTCGCGCATCAGGCGCAGGCGGTTCTCCAGCGATCCGCCGTACTCATCCGTGCGCCTATTCAGCTCCTTGTTGAGGAACTGCGACAGCAGATAGCCGTGGGTGGCGTAGACATAGACCAGATCGAAGCCGGCTTCCCGCGCGCGCAGCGCCGCGTCCCGGTGCCAGCGCCGCACCGCCCGGATATCGGCCTTGTCCATCGCGCGGGTCTGGTAGGGGTTGCCGGCAAGGTTCGGCGCGCTGACCGGGCCGAGCGGAACCTCCCGGGTGGTCAGGTTCGCCATGCGGGCCCCGCCGTGACACAGTTCCACGCCCGCCAGCGCGCCGTGCTCGTGCACCGCCTCGGTCATCAACGCGTGCGCCTTCACGTCGCCCGCGTCCCACAGCGCCGCCATGGGATGGGGGGTGTCGTCGCTCGACGGGTGGATCGAACAGTACTCCGTGTTGATCACGCCCCAGCCGCCCTCCGCCTTCATCGCACGCAGGCCGGCCAGGACGTGCGGGCGCAGATAGCCGGATCCGGTGCAGTGCGGCACCTGATAGAACCGGTTCTTCGCGGTGACCGGCCCGATCCGCATCGGTTCGAACAGCAGGTCGTAGCGCGGGTCGCGGGTCATGCTCTCCCTCCCCCGACGGTCGCGGCTCAGGCGTCCGCCAGACGCGGCAGTTCGCGCCGGAAGCCGAGACCCTCATCCGGCGTCGCATCGAACTCCCGGGCGTAGCGGTGACCGGCGTAAACCGCGGCCGCGATCGTTCCCGGGGCCAGGCAATCGCCGATCCGAACGACGCTCTTGATTCCGGCCTTCTCCAGCGCCTGCGGATCGGCGCTCAGCGCGTCGTAAAGCGCGCGGTCCGGCAGGCGGGCCGTCACCATCACGATCGCGGCCGCCTCGACCCGCTCCTCGCGGCCCGTATAGGTGCAGGCGAGGCGCACGCCGCCCGCCTCCAGCCCGGACAGGGTGCGGTGGGCGCGGATGTCGACGCCGCGCTCCAGCAGGCCGCGCTGAATGCGGTGCTGTTCCATCGTATTGTGGGTGAAGGTGGAGACGTCGCCCTCCGGCGTCGCGAAGATCACGTCCCGTCCGGCGTCGTCCAACACCTCAGCCATCAATCCGCCCATGTAGTAATGATCGTCGTCATAGACCACGACCGGGCCCTCTTCCGGCAGGCGGCCCGCCATCAGGTCGTCCGGCGTATAGATCGGCAAGTCGTCCAGCCCGTCGACCGGATAGAACAACGCGCGGCCGACGCCGTCCTTTCGCCAATGCGCGCCGGTCGCGACCGCCACATGCTCCACGCCGAACTCCATAATCTGCTCGGCGGTGAGCGCGCTCTCCAGAAAGACGTCGACGGCGCCCATCTGCTCGAGCCGCCATTGGCGATGGTCGCGCACGCGGATCCATTCGGTCAGGCCGGGCAGTTTGCTCTCATTGACGACCCGGCCGCCGAGTTCGCCCGACGCCTCCGCCAGGGTCACGGCGTAGCCGCGCTGTCCCAGCGCGCGCGCGGCCTCAAGGCCCGCCGGGCCGGCCCCGACGATCAGCACGGAGGCGTCGCTCTTCTTTTCGGGGATGCGCTCCGGGTGCCAGCCCTTGCGCCACTCCTCGCCCATCGTCGGGTTCTGGGTGCAGCGGATCGGCGTCACCGTGAAGTCGCCGGTCACGCAGATGTTGCAGCCGATGCACTCGCGGATGTCTTCTATCCGGCCTTCCTCGATCTTCTTCGGCAGGAAGGGGTCGGCGATCGACGGGCGCGCCGCGCCGATCAGGTCGAGACGCCCCTTCTTGATCAGCGACACCATCATATCGGGCGAGGTGAAGCGCCCGACGCCGACGACGGGCTTGCTCGTCAGGCTCTTCACAAATGCTGTGTAATCGCCTTGGAAATCAGCCCCGGCGAAGCGCGACGTGGCGCTGTCGTTTGACCACTCGCTGACGTTGACGTCCCAAAGGTCGGGAAGTTCGGCCAGCATTCCGATCACGTCGCGCGCTTCGCCGTCGCTGGTCAGGCCGTCCTCGCCCATCATTTCGTCGACGGCGAAGCGCACCGCGATTGCGCAGGTGTCGCCGACGGCGTCCTTCATATCCTCCAGCACCTCGCGGAACAGACGCACGCGGTTCTCCAGGCTGCCGCCGTACTCGTCCGTGCGCTGGTTGATGCGCCGTGAGAGGAAGTGCATCTGCTGCGACATGTTATGGCCGCAGTAGTCGTAGATGATGTCGAAGCCGGCGCGCTTGGCCCGTCTGGCCGCGTCGACATACCATTTGCGCAGCGCCTTGATGTCCGCCTTGTCCATCGCGCGGGCCTGGACCGGGTGCGGTTGCTCCACCGGCATGTCGACGGGCGCCAGCGGGATCTCGCGCGTGAACAGGTTGGAGACGGTGTAGCCCGAATGGTTCGGCTGAAAGCCCGCCAGCCCGCCATGCTCGTGGATCTTGGCCGTCATCTTCTCCCACATCGGCAGATCGTCGTCGTCCCAGATCCGCCCTTCGACCACGGGGCTGTGATCGGAGGTCGAGTGGATCTCCACCTCCTCCGTGCAGACCACCGCCCAGCCGCCTTCGGCCTTGACCCCGCGCATTTCCGCCATGCTGGAAGGGCGCAGGCGCCCCATGCCGTTGCAGTGCGGCACCTGATAGAACCGGTTCTTCGCCGTCACCGGGCCGATCTGTACGGGCTCGAACAGGATGTCGTAACGGGGATCTCGGCTCATAGGCTCGCCGTCTCCTTGAGGGGGATGGGAAAGGGGGGGATGAGACGACGCCGTCAGCCCTCCAAGGGCGCCGTCGGCGGCTCGAAATGATGCGGATAGAGGGCGGCCAGCTGCGCCATGGCGGAGGCGAGGGCCTCCTTGCGGTCCAACCCTTCAGGATAGAGCAGCAGTTGCAGCCACAGCCCGTCGATCGACGCCTCGAGCAGTCGCGCGGCGCGCTCCGGCTGCGCGCCGACGCCGCCGGACCGGGCGACCAGCGCAGCGCACAACGTCTCCAGATGTTCGCGCCGGGCGGCGTCGTGGCGGTTGTGAATATCGAGATAAATCGGCCGATGTTTGGCCTGACCCCAATAGGCGAACCACACGGCCAGCTTCTTGCGGGAACAGACCGTGGGCGCAAAGTCGGCCCGCACCAGCGCCTCCAGCCGGCGCGCCGGGTCGTCGCCCGCCTTGTCGAGCGCGCGTCGCCAATGATCGTAGTGCTCCTCCGCCAACCAGCCCAAGGTGTCGACGAAGAGCTGCTCTTTACTGGCGAAATGAAAATTGACGACCCCGTGCGACAGGCCCGCCTCAGCCGTCACCGCGCTCAAGGTCGTCTCCGCGAAGCCGCGCTTGGCGATCGACTCGATCGTCGCCTCAATCAGTTGGCGGCGGCGGGCCTGACGGATGCGGCTTGATCGGAGATCGTCTGTCTGAGGCATGGCGGGCCGGGTCGTTTCCCAAGGGCGCAGATCTCATTATCTGACTGTTCAGTCAAATTCTGGTTGACCCATGCGCCAGGGTCAAGCTTTCATCTGACCATCCGGCCTGCCGGGCCGAGCAGAGCCGCGACACGATTCCAGGGAGCGCCGCCATGACCGCCGCCCAAACCGCCGCCCGAACGTCAGAAGGCATTCGCCACATCACGCCCGCGGGCGTCGACGGGCGCGGGCGCGAGCCCGCGCCGTTCGATCCGGCCGATTTTCACGCCGCCCCGGCGACGCAAAGCTGGGGCCTGGCGATCTCTGACGAGACCCTCGGCCTGCATGTCGGCGTCTGGACGACCGACCCGATGCAGGAGGCGTTCGGTCCTTACCCCGGCGACGAGTTCATGCTCTCGCTCGAAGGGACCACGCGGCTGATCGACGGCGACGGCGCCGAGACGACGGTGCGTCCGGGTCAGGTCTTCTGCGTCCACAATGCGTGGCCCGTAAGCTGGCGTCAGGACGACCCGATGGCGAAGTTCTTCATGATCTGCGAAGACCCGGATCCGCCCGCCGACCCGCCGCCGGCGCCGGGGGTGGTGGTTTATTCCCCCGAGGATGCGCCCCCGGGCGCCGCGGAACGCGAGGAGGAAGGGCCGTTCGGTCCGCGCCGCATTCTTTTCGAGACCCGGTCGGCGGCGATGGCCGCGGGCGTCGACGTCGCGCCGGCGCATCAGGCCGTCGCGCGCCAGACGACGGCCCATGAGCTGTGGTGCGTGGCGACCGGCGCGCTATCTCTCGTCGCCGAAGACGGGCGGCGCGTGCGGGTCGAGGCGGGCGAGGCGGCTTTCATTCCGGCCGGCCTGCGCTTCGAGAGCGCATCCGAAGACGGCGCGCGGATCGCCTTCGCCCGGTGCGTCCGACGATGAGGGCGCCGGCTTTACCGGGCCGCAGGACGTCCGGAGGCCGCCGTGCGACAGGCGCGCGACGCCTGCGTCGGCGAAGCCGGGCGCGCTTTGTTAGTAGAGTGTTAAAGATATAAGACTAAAGTGCGGGAGTGCGCCCTAAGGAGGGCGTCGAGAAGCGATAGGACGATGGACGGCCTGCACGAGACCCTGATACCGATGCTCAACGACGTGGGGCTGCTCGCCCTAATGGTCTTGTGCGTCGGCGCCGTCAGCGCTCGCTTTCCGAGAGGCGAGGGCGGCGCGACCCGCGATGTTTTGCTGGGGCTGACCTTCGGCGCGATGGCCGCGCTCGTAATGCTGCAGCCGATCCCCTTGCCGCACGGGGCGGTGACCGATCCTCGGGCCGGACCTGCTTTGCTGGCGGGCGTCTTCGCGGGGCCGTTGGGGGCCGCGGTCGCCGCGGCGATCGGCGCGGCCGCGCGGTATTTCGTCGTCGGCGGACCGGTCGCTCTGGGCGGGGCGGTCAGCTTCGCGCTCTACGGGGCGACCGGGGCCTTCGCCGGCTGGCTGATCGCCCGGAGCGGCCTCAGGCTTGGCCCCGTCGGCTTGCTGCTGATCGGCGCGGCTGGGACGGTCGCGGGCGTCCCCGCCTTTTTCGTCAGCGCGCCGCCCAGCGTCGCGATCGAGATTCTGGCCGCGGCCGCGCCCACGCTGATGGTGGTGAACTGCCTCTCCACATTGATCATCGGCAGCGTCCTGTTCCAGGCGCAGCGGCTGGCCGACGCGCGCGCGAGCGCGTTCGCGCATCAGCAGGAGATGCGCAAGCTCGCGCTGGTCGCCGATCGCACGACCAACGCCGTGGTCATCACCGGAGCCGACAAGCGCATCGAGTGGGTCAACCGCGGCTTCGAACGAATAACCGGATACAGCTTCGCCGAAGCGAAGGGCCGCAGGCCCGGCGAGATGCTCCAGGGACCTGGAACCGATCCGGCGACCGTGGCGGCGATCGGGCGGGCGCTCGCCGCGCGCGAGCCGATCACGACGGAGATCTTGAATTACGACAAGCAGGGGCGCGAATACTGGCTCGCGCTGGAGATCCAACCGGTCTACGAGGACGACGGCTTCGCCGGGTTCATTGCGGTTGAAAGCGACATCACGGAGCGCAAGGGATTTGAGTTGAGCCTGCTCCGGGCGGAGACCGTCGCTCGCCTCGGCAACTGGTCGTACGATTTGACCACCGGGGCCGGAGTATGGTCGCGCGGCGCGCGACGCATCTTCGCATTGGAGGAAGACGCGCCGCCGCCCGACTTCTACGCCGCGTCGGCGCTGTTTCACGAGGAGGATCGCGAGCGGCTCCGGGGCACGGTCGTCACGGCGCTGAAATCCGGCCAGCCGTTTTCCATTCGGGTGCGCGCGCAGGTCGGGGGCGAAACCCTTTGGCTCGCCATGACCGCGGAGCTGGAGCGCGCGGCGGGCCGCGCGCGCAAGATCTTCGGCGTGGTCCAGGACGTGACCGGCGTGGTTCTGCGCGAACAGCAACTGCTCGCCGCGCGCGAGGAAGCCGAGATCGCGAACCGCGCCAAGAGTCAGTTCCTGGCCAATATGAGCCACGAAATCCGCACCCCGATGAACGGCGTCATGGGTATGGCGGCGCTGATGAAGGACGACGGGCGTCTGACGCCCAAGCAGCGTCGCAGCCTTGAGGTCATCGAAAAATCGGGCGCCTCGTTGCTGCACACGATCAACGAAATCCTCGATTTCTCGAAGATCGAAGCCGGCCGCGTCGAGATCGCGTATACGGGCTTCGACCTTCCCGCCCTGTTGGAGGATGTTCGGGCCCTGATGACGGTGCAGGCCGATGCGAAGCGTCTGGCGTTGCGGATCGTGCAGGACGCGGCGCTTCCGCGCCTGGTCTACGGCGATCCGGCGCGTTTGCGGCAAATCCTGATCAATCTGGTCGGCAACGCGGTGAAGTTCACCGACGCAGGCGCGGTCACGGTAACGGTCGCTCCGGATCGGTTCGAGGACGGCCGACAGGCCCTTCGATTCGACGTCGCCGACACCGGCATCGGGATCGATCCGTCGGTGCTGCAGACGCTGTTCTCAAGCTTCACCCAAGCGGACAGTACGATCAGCCGGCGCTATGGCGGGACCGGCCTCGGCCTCGCCATCATCAAGCATCTGTGCGACATGATGCAGGGTGAGGCGTCCGTGGAGAGCTGGCCCGGTCAGGGCAGCACCTTCACCGTCCGGTTGCCGATGCGCGCCGCAAGCCAGGACGAAGCGCCCCGCGCGGAGCCTGCAAGCCCTGCGGCCGCCGTCGGGCGGGCCGCCCACATTCTGGTCGCGGAGGACAATGAAGTTAACCAGCTCGTGATCGGCGCCATGTTGTCTTCGCTGGGCCATAGCTTCGAGATGGCGCCCGACGGCGCGGCGGCGATCCGGGCTCTGCGCGCCGGCCGTTACGACCTGGTGCTGATGGACGTCCACATGCCGGAGATGGACGGGGTCACGGCGGCCCAATGGATACGGGCCTCGGACATGGATCAGCGCGACATTCCGATCATCGCGCTGACGGCGGACGCGCTCGAAGGCCATCGGGAGCGCTATCTCGCCGCCGGAATGAGCGACTATGTGACCAAGCCGGTGGAAATGACTGCGCTGGCGCTGGCCGTCTCGCGGGCCGTCGGCGCCGACGCCGGGTCGCCGCTCGAAATCGCGCCCGGCGCCGAGGCCGATCGGACGCCGAATCCCGCTCCGGACGGCGCCGCGCGCGCTGCGCTTGAGGCTGTTCTGCACGATATCGAAAAGGCGCGCGTTTCCGAGGAGTGATCGGCGCGACGCCTCACGCCCGGTCTTCGGTCCGCCAGACGCCCGGGATGTTGCCGACCAGAAAACTCGCGACCGGCGCCTCGGGTGCGGCCGAGGCCGCAAGAGGCAGGACCAGCCGCCGCCAACTGGCGACGGAGACGTTGCGCGGCGGGGCGTGCTCGGTCAGCATCGGCGCGCGGCGCAGGGCGACGGCGCGGTAAACCGCCAGGAAGAAGGCCGCGATGCGGGGCTCGATCGGCGTCTCGCTCAACCGTTTCCCGGTGAGGTCGGCCCCGAAGCGCTCGGCGATCGCGCGTCCGTAGACGCGATAGATCAGGTCCGCGCCGTCGTCGACGCTGTCGAGCAGCATCACGTAAGGAAGCGCCGCCGTCGCCGTCAACGGATCGAAAGCACGCCCCGGCGGGGGGCGCCCCGCCCGTCCGCCGATCGCGCGCCACGAGGCGTAAAGCGTCTCCAACGTCGGGTCGCCCAGGGCCTTTCGGTCCGGGTCGAACAGTATCACAGGGGCCGGGGCGTCGGCGTCGGTGAAGCAGGCGGTCGTCGGACCGGCGTCGCCCGCCGCCAGGGCGGCGGCCAAGCGCGCTGTCATCGCTTGCACGGGATCGTCGGTCATCTCGCCGCTGAAAGCTAGGCGGCGGTCGGCGCGGGGCAAGCCCGGGGGGGGGGGCGGGACGCCCGGGACGTGGGTCGCCCGGGACGTGGGCCGCCCGGGACGTGGGTCGCGCGGGCCGTCAGCGCACGATGAAGACGGAGGCGCTCGTATGGCTCGCCAGATAGCCGGCGTTGGAGCTCAACAAATGATCGGCGAAGGTCGGCGTGTGGGAGGCCATGACGATCAGGTCGAAGCCGTCTTCCTCGACCGTCTCCTCCAGCGCTTCATCCAGGTCGCGCAAGGGGTCGGATTTCACCACCGCCTTCGATGAGATCTCGACGCCGGTCTTCTCGCCGTGCTTGGCGGCGAAGTCGCTCAGCGCGCGCTTGTACTCGTCGACCGTCCGGCTGGTCTCGCCCGGCTGCGGCGCCGTGACCCCGACCAGGGTCAGAGTGGCGTCATAGGTCTTTGCGAGGTCGGCGGCGGTCGCGATCGCCTTGTCCAGCGTGTCGGCGTGCTTGAGATCGACCGGCGCCATGATCTTGGAATACCGGGCCATGAGCGTCCTCCTATCGATTCTTGTCAAAGACCCTTTGCAGGTAAGCGTCATTTTCAGCCTGTCAACGCATGCGGACGGAACGCCGTGCGCGTTCCCAAGCCGGCCGGGCAACGGGACGGAAGGTCGCAGTCGCTTGTCCGCCGCGCCGATCGGACGATGCTTACGCCCCATGTTTGACGCCCCTTACTCTCATGCAGCGCCGAGCCGGCAAGCCGGGCTTGAGCGATTGGCCGCCTTCGCGCCGCGCATGGGCGCGGACTATGCGCGGCGGCGAAACGTCGATTTCGGCCCGCGCGATCGAAGCAACGTCTCTCAGCTCTCAGGCTATCTGCGCATGCGTCTCGTGCTGGAGAGGGAGGCGGTGGAGACGGCGTTGGCCGGGCACGGGGCCGAGCGCGCTGAGAGCTTCATTCAGGAAGTCTTCTGGCGCACCTACTGGAAAGGGTGGCTTGAGCGTCGTCCGGAGGTCTGGCGGGCCTATCGCGCCGGCGTCGACGCCGGCGGCGCCGCGATGGCCTCCGACGCCGACGCGGCCGCGCGCTGGCGCGCCGCGGAGGCGGGCGAGACCGGCCTCGCCTGTTTCGACGCCTGGGCGCGCGAGCTGGTGGAGACCGGCTATCTCCACAACCACGCCCGCATGTGGTTCGCCAGCTTATGGATTTTCACCTTTCGATTGCCGTGGGAGCTCGGGGCCGATTTCTTCCTGCGCCATCTGATCGACGGCGACCCGGCCTCGAACACCTTGGGCTGGCGCTGGGTTGCGGGCCTCCAGACCCGGGGCAAGCGCTATCTCGCCCGCGCCGACAACATCGCGATCTTCACGGACGGCCGGTTCCGACCGGACGCAGCGGCGCTGGCCGACGATGCGCCTGCGCTGTCCGAGCCGCCTCTCGGGCCGGCCGGGCCGACGCCTGCGCCGACGCCTTGGACGTTCGACGGGGCGGTCGGCCTGCTGCTGACCGAAGAGGATCTCGCGCCGGAGACGCTGCCGGGCCTCGATCTCGACCGGCTTTCCGCGTCGGCGGCCGTCTCCGCCGTTCAGGATCGCTCGCCTCGGCCTATCGGCGCGGCCGCCTCGCTCTGGTCGATCGGCGCGCTGGAGGACGGCTGCACCCGGCTGGAGGCCGCGGGCGGTCCGGCGCCCAGCCGCCTGAACGCTAAGGACGACCAGGCGGCCGCAATTCGCGATTGGGCGCGACGCGCGGCTCTCGGCCGCGTGGTGACGCCCTACGCGCCGCAGGGGCCGACGCGCGAGATGCTCGAGCGGGCGCGCCTTCTGCTGGCCGAAGACGGCGTGCCGCTGACCTATCTGTTGCGCGATTGGGACGCGCGCGCCTGGGACGTGGCCGACCGCGGCTTTTTCCCCTTCAAGAAGCGCATTCCGGAGCTGATGCGCGCGGCCGGATTGCAGCGCTCGCGCTTTGCGGCAGAATCATGCTAGCGACGCGCGGTGCCGGGCGGAACGCGCCCGGCCGGCTGCGGAGGGAAGGGACCAGCCATGCGGTTCAGCGGGATCACGGCGATCGCGGCGGCGCTGTTGGCGGCGGGGTGCGCGCAAATCGAGCCCTCGCCGATCGAGCGCGCCGACGGTACGATCCAGTTCTGCCCCAATCCCTATAATCGCCATCACGTCCTGATGGCCGCGCGGCGCTATTGCGCGCCCGAACCGGCGCAGCCCGTCGGCTTCGAGGCCTGCCCCGACGACGATCTGGTCGACGGTCGGGTTTTCGCCTGCCGTTACAATCCCGGCTATGATCCGCTGCAGCTGGAGGAGGTGCGCGCGCCCGACGCGCCGCCCGACGCGCCGCCCGATCCGGACGTCGCGGACGACCCGACGGGCGACGACGATCCGCCGCTCCGATCGGACGGGGCCGTCCCCGATCCGGAGGCGCTTGAGGAGACGACGGATTCCTGACGCCCGCCCGGCGGCTTGCCGCCGCACGCGGCCCGCCTAAATAACCGGGCCTGATCCTTTTTTTCCTGAGCGGCGGCCTGCGACCATGGACTCCTTAACCCAGTTCGCGCTTGGCGCGACCATCGGTGCGGCGACGTTGAGCCGCAAGATCGGTCCGCGCCGCGCCGTCCTCGTCGGCGGCCTGTTGGGCACCGCGCCCGATCTGGACGTCTTTCTGCCGTTCGACGGTCCGATCGACAGTTTCGTCGAGCATCGCGGCTGGACCCATTCGCTAATCGTCCACAGCGCGCTCGCCCCGCTCATCGGCCTCGGTCTGCATCGGCTTTTCCGGGCGCGCGCACCGGATTTGAGCGCGCTTGGCGCCGTCGGCGTCGTTTGGATCATCCTGACGACCCATGCGCTGCTCGACTGGACGACGACATACGGCACGCAGATTCTCTGGCCGCTGACCGACAAGCCGTTCGCCCTCTCCTGGATCTTCATCATCGATCCGCTCTACAGCCTGCCGCTGGTGATCGCGGTCCTGGGGGCGCTGATTGCGGGCTCCCGATGGACGCGCGCGCCGCGCGGTGCGGCGATCGCGCTGATGCTCAGCACCGCCTATCTCGGGTGGACCGGCGTCTCGCAGCAGATCGGGCGCGACAAGGTGGAGCAGGCGCTGCAAGCCGCCGGCGTGGAGGCCGAGCAGATCACGATGATCCCCATGCCCTTCAACAGTCTGCTCTGGCGCGGGATCGCGATCGACGGCGACGTCTATTACAACGTCTACCGCTCGGTCTTCGACCGCCGTGCGGCGGCCGCGCTGCACCCCCATCCGCGCGGCCTGCTCTTCGACCGCGCGCTCTCCGACTATCGCCCGCCCCAACGGGTGGAGCGCTTCTCCAACGGCAACTACGCCTATCGCCGCGAGGGCGCGCAGATCTTGATCTCGGATATCCGCATGGGGGTGACCCCGGCCTACGTCTTCACCTTTCAGGTGGGGACGATCGCCGATGTGGCGGCGCTTGGCGACGCGCCGCCGCCGGCGGCGGCGATCCAGCCCGCGCCGATCGCTCGGGTCGAGCCGACCCGCGACATGCGCGGGATCGACTGGTTGTTTCGGCGGATCGCGGACGAAGACGCGGTGCGCGAGGAATGAGACGGGGTCAGCTGGGCTCCGCCCCGGAGACGCGGATGAAGTCCTTCACCCGCTCGCGATGCTGGACGTCGCGGTAGGTCACCAGCGCGCCCACGTAATCGCCTTCCCGGCGGCGCACCTCGAACAGCACGGGGATCTCGAATTGATCCTCCTGATGCTGGAGAATCAGGAAGCCTTCATGCCGGCCGCCTTCTGGCAAGGGCGTCCGGGCGTCGGTGTAGAAGCCGACGCCTTCCTCGCTGACGTTGTCGACCTTGAGGGTGCGGCCGTCGATTTCCAGGAAACCGACGGCGACCGGGTAGCGCGGCAATCGGCGCCGTTCGATGAACTTCATGAGTCCTTGCGATCCGTTCCTGCGCCCGTTCTTGAGCGGCGAGCCCCCGCCGCCCGACGGGCGGACGGCCTCCATCCGCGCGGCACTATACCCGCTTCGCGACGAAACGCCACCGTCAACGCCCCCTTCCCCTCCCCAGGCGCGCGCCGCGCGCCCTTCGGCAAGCTATAGTGTCCCCGTCGCCCTTGTGCTAGGAGGGGAGAGACTGGTGGGAGAGGGCGTCCGGGCGGCTCAATCGCCCGCGCCCGGACGGGCGCTGCGCGCACGACGCGCAGGCGTCTCAACGATCAACGGCTGTATCGGGCGATTCCTTCATGAATCGGCGCGCACTCAAGATGTTGCTCAAGTCGGGGCGCTTTTTGTGCTTCGACTGCCGCGGCCCTTATCAGATGATCAAGGAGCGCAACGCGGCCGAGGACGACAAGACGATGGTCGACGACGGCTTCAAGCGAAAGTCGCCGTCGCGGGGGATGTTGTTCGACCTCTCGACGCTCAATCTCGGCATCTTCTTCAAGGAGGTCTCCTACTCCGACGATCAGGAGGAGGTGTTCGTCTCCACACGCGTCTACTTCCCCTATAACGACGAGGACGTGAGCCAAGGCGGCGAGAGCACGTCGGCCGAGCCGGACACGATCATCCGGGTCCTCGCCAAGCGCGGCGCGATCAAGGACACGACCGGTTTGAGCGCCCACGATCAGCGCGTGCTGGAGGTGCTCTCCCAGCTGCCGACCTTCGATCCGTTCCTGCTGCTCTCGCAGCGCCGCGAGATGGAGGCCGACCGCCCCGTCGACAACAGCTATTTCGACATCACCGAGGACGATTGGGTGATGATCCGACGGCCGGTGATGGAGAAGATCTCGCTGCTCGTCTCGAAGGCCAATCAGGGCTCTGAAGTCGACGTCTTCGAACAATATATGGGCAAGGGAGGCGGGGACGACGGCGAAGAGGACGAGACGCGCCGCCTGATGACCTCGGCGGTCATCGATTCAATCTGGCGCGGCGAGGCCACGCAGGGCTGTCGGCAGCTGATCCGCAGCTTCCATCTGGACGAGGACAAGACGACCGAGATCCTGTTCGCGTGGAAGGGCATCAACTACTACGAGTTTCAGTACAAAAAGTACCAGAGCCAGTTCTACGACTTCTTCAAATGGCTCGGCGGAAACGAGTCGCTGCCGCGTGATCTGGCGGGGCTGGAGGCGAGCGCCGTCGATCGCTTCAACTACCGACGCGATCGGGCCCGTAAGTTGATCCGCGCCACCCACGCCACGGTCATGGGGGTCGTCAAGGACTACAACGCGGCCTTCGAAAAGCTGGTGGACGAAGAGGCGCCGAAGGACTTCCAGACGTTTCTGGCTGAGGCGCCGAAGAACTTCCTGACGGTCGGGTTGGCCATCGGCGTCCTGGCGCATACCGCGACCGCCTGGCGTCACCTGACCCAGGACGGCAAGAAGCCGCAGGTCAAGGCGGTGGAATTGGAGCCGTTCTACGACTTCATCATCGCGGTCAACGGTCAGGATTTCTACGTCGCCTCCTGATCGACGCGCCGGCGTCGGATCGCTTTCGCTTGCGAGCGCGTTAACCCCGTCTTATCACCCGCCCTATAGCGTCGGTTCACTCGATCATCGTCCCCCGAACGCGAGGTCGCCCGTGAGCGCCGCCGAGCCTGACTTCCTGCTTGAGATCGATCCGACCGGCGCGGTGATCCGCTCGGAAGGGAAGGTGCTCGCCTGCCTCGGCCTGTCGCCTGACCGGCTGCGCGGCGTGCGGGTTGAACAGCTGGTCGGCCGCGCGGATCTCTTCATCGTGGGCGAGATTCTGCTCGAGCTTGCGGAATCGGGCGGTCGGTTGACCGCGCCGGTCGCCTTCGTCAAGGCCGACGGCGGCGCGACGCAGACCGCCGCCGCCTTTCGGGCGTATCGCCAGCAAGGCCGACATCTGTTCACCCGGATCGAAGCGGTGCGGGCCGAGCGCAGCCGGCTCAGCGACCCCTTCGCCGCCCTCGACCACGCCGAGGATCTCGACCAGGTGCTGGCGGAGATCGACGCCGAACTGGAGCGCGCGGCGCACGGCGCGCCAGCGCTTTCGGTCTTCTCGTTGAGCGCGGAGGACGACGGGGCGGACGCCGCCGCGCTGGACGCCGCCGCGGAGAAGATGGCCGGCGTCCTGGCTGTGCAGGCCCGCGACGGCGCTAGGGCGTTCCGCAGCGGCGCGCATTCCGTCTCGGTCCTGCACGGCGATGACTTCTCCCGCGATAGAGCCGAAGCGCGGGTCGGCGCCGTGGTCGGGCCTGGGGTGCGCGCTCGCTCGGCGCAGCTTGATCTGTCCGAGCCGAGCTTGGCGGGGGAGGAGCGCCGCGACCTCATCGACCGGCTGTTGAGCGCGACCGAGATGCTGGATTTCGAGGGCGCGGCCGATCCGTTCGCCCCGTTCGATTTGTCCCGCGCCCTCGACGCGCACGAGGCGGCGGCCGTCACCGACGAGGGGATGACGCGCGAGACGGCGTTCTGGGCCGAAGACGGCGCGGTCGCTTTCCACAAGCTGCTTTTCGCCCGCAAGCTGCCCGCCGCCGTCGGGCGCAGCCGCGAACAGCAACGCCTGTGCCGCCAGGCGTTGATCCGCCGGCTTGAGCGCGCCGGCGCCCTGGTGCGCGCGGAGCGCGCGAAGGTCGCCTTGGAGATCGACGCCGCGACGCTGCTCGCCCTGTCGGCCGACGCCTTCGACGCGGCCGGCGACGGCGTCTTGTTGCAGATCACGCAGGCGGGTCCTGAGGCCGAACGCGAGGCGGATCGTTTGACCGCGGTGCTGCGCGGCCTGCCGGCCGCCATGCTGGACGGCGGGGCGGTGGCCCGCGCGCCGGCGCTGCAGCGGGTGCTGGCGTCGGTGCGCCGCCTTGAGATGCTGCATCTCGAAGCGCGGCTTTTCGGCGACGCGCCGGAGCCGGCGCTCGCTTCCTTCCAGGAAGCCTTGCGGCTGTGCGCGGGCCGCGCCATCGCGCTTTATGTCGACGGCGTTGAAGACCCCGGCGTGGCCGCCGCCCTCGCCGGCGTCTCCGGCGTGTGTGTCAGCGGGCCGGCGGTCTGGCCGGAACTGCTGGCGCGCGGCTAGGGATCGAGGCGCCGCGCCGCGCTTTGAAAGGGCAGACGATCGCGCGGCAACGAGCCCATGCCGTCGCGCACGTCCTGTTCGATCGCGGCCGCGAGGGCGTCGGCGTCGCGTGCGCGTAAGGCGGCCACCGCCTCCTTGTGTCGGTCTTCGTTATAGGTCACGCCCAAACTCTCGCGCGTCAGATACAGGAACGGGCCGATCTGGAGCCACAGACTTTCGATCATCGGCGTCGTCACACGGCTGTCTGCGGCCCCGTAAAGGGTGAAGTGGAACTCAAGGTTCTTCTGCAGATAGGCTTCCCAGTCGCCGGTCTCGATCGCCCGATCCTGTTCGAGGTCGATGGCCTCAAGCCGATCGGCGAGCGCGTCGGTCTCTCCGCGCGCTTCGGCGGCCGCCAGCGCACGGGCCGCGGCCAGCCGTTCCAGCGCGACGCGCGATTCCGCCAACTCCTCGAAGGTCTCGGGCGTCATCGCCGGCACTTCGACGCGGCGGTTCGGCTTCAGCGTCAGGGCGCGTTCGGTCACCAGCCGGCGCAGCGCCTCGCGCACCGGCATCATGCTGACCTCCAACTCGTCGGCCAGTCCGCGGATCGTGACCGATCGTCCGGGCTTGAACCGCCCGGTCATGATCTCTTCGCGCAGGCGGCGATAGACCCGCTCTTGGAGCGTGGTCTTCTCTTCCTCGCCGGCCTCAAGGCCGGTCTGCGAGCCGTTTTCCGGCGATCCGCCCGCATGCGGCTGATCCGGCGTCATAAACCCTCTCTCGCTCCCGCCCCGCTCTCTTCTTGTGATCACATTGTTTCAGATCGCCGCACGCGCCGCAATCGCGGGCCGCGCCCCACTGGCGCTTTGAAGCGGCCGGCCCGACGCCCTAGATTGCCCGCCATGACCGCCGCCGCCCCCGACGCCCGCCTGCTTTCCACCGCGATCAAGACGCCGCCCCACCGGCTGTCCCAAACGGCGGTGCGCGACTTGTGCCGCGACTTGTTCGCGGACAGCGCGCCGGGCCTGTTCGAGCGTTTGGCGCCCGTCTATCTGAACGCCGGCGTGGAAACGCGCTACGCCTGCGCGCCGATCGGCTGGTACCGCCGTCCGCACGGCTGGGCGGAGCGTGCGGCGCTGTTCGATCGCTTCGCGCTCGACCTGCTGGAGGATGCGGCCTGGGCGGCGCTCGACCAGGCCGGGCTCGGCGCGGCGGACGTCGATCAGATCGTCTGCGTGACCACCACCGGCGTCTCCACCCCGAGCCTGGAGGCCCGGCTGGCGGAGCGGATGGCCTTCCGCGCCGATGTGCGGCGCACGCCGCTGTTCGGTCTCGGCTGCGCGGGCGGCGCGCTCGGCCTCGCGCGGGCGGCCGATCTCGCGCGCGCGCGACCGGGAGAGACGGTGCTGCTGCTGGCGGTGGAGTTGTGCACCCTCACCTTCCGTCCGCAGGTCGCCGCCAAGGAAACGATCGTCGCCTCCGCGCTGTTCGGCGACGCGGCCGGCGCGGCCGTGATCCGCGCCGGCGATGCTCAGGGGGGCGATGCTCAGGGGGGCGGCGCTCAGGGGGCGGCGCTCGGTCCGGCGGGCGAACATCGCTGGCCGGAGAGCCTCGACGTCATGGGGTGGGAGGTGGCCGACGACGGGCTCGGCGTGATTTTCTCGCAAGCCATCCCCACTCTGATCGACCGCGATCTGCCGCCCGCGCTGGACGGTTTCCTGCAACGGGCCGGTCTCGCGCGGGCCGATATCGCCCATTGGCTGCTGCATCCCGGCGGGGCGAAGGTCCTGGCGGCTTACGAACGCGCGTTCGATCTGCCCTCTGTCGCGCTCGCCGAGACCCGCAGCGTGCTGCGCCGGATGGGCAATTGTTCGTCGGTCGGGGTACTGGCCGTGCTGGACCGCGCGCGCGCCGACGGCGCTTCAGGCTGCAGTCTGATCGCCGCGCTCGGCCCCGGCTTCACCGCCGGCTTCCAACTGATCGATCTTTAGAGGAGGACGCGGCGCATGGAGCCCGTGCAGGAGGTGATCCGCGACGCCGGCCTGGCCGGCGAGGCCGGACCGATGATCGGGGCCCAGGCGATCGCGCTGGGCGTCGTCCTGGCGGTCGCCTTTCAGCGGCTGGCCGAACAGATGATCGCCGCGCGCAACACGACGATGCTGCTGGAGCACGGCTGGCGCGAGGAGGGCGCGCGCCATTATCCGCTGATCGTCGCGCTGCACGTTCTGTGGCTGGTCGCCTGCGCCTATGCGGCGTTGAGCCTGCAGACGATCCACTGGTGGCTGCTGATCGCCTACGGCGCGCTGCAGATCGGCCGGTTGTGGGTGATCCTGAGCCTGGGGCCTTTCTGGACGACGCGCATCCTGACGCACCCGGAGGCCCCGGTGCTGCGTCGCGGGATCTTTGGGCTGATCCGCCACCCGAACTACGCGATCGTCGCGATCGAGATCGCGCTGCTGCCGCTCGCCTTCGGCGCGTGGGAGATCGCGCTGGCCTTCTCGGCCGTCAACGGCGCGCTGCTCTATCACCGCATCCGGGTGGAGGACGCGGCGCTCGCCGGCCGGCCGGAGGTCCGCTAGCCGCCCGGATTTGACACCGCCGGCGGCGGGGGAAAAAGTGCGCGGTCAAACGACGGGGGGAAAGACGTGCACAGCGCGGATGTTGCGATCGTAGGCGGCGGAGTGATCGGCTGGTCGGTCGCCTTTCATCTGGTGGAGGGCGGCTTCGACGGCCGCGTTCTGGTGATCGAGCCGGATCCCAGCTTCGAAAGCGGCTCCACCGGGCGCAGCGCCGGCGGCTTGCGCCAACAGTTCTCCCTGCCCGAGAACATCCGCATGTCGCGCTACGGTCTGGACTTCGTGCGCCAGGCGCCCGCGCGCCTCGCCGTCGACGGCGAAGCGCCCGACCTCGCCTTCAAGGAGCAGGGCTATCTTTTCCTCGCCCCCGAATCCGGCATGGCGGCGCTCACCGAGAACCAGGCGGTGCAGACGGCGGAGGGCGCGGATGTGGCGCTGCTGGATCGCGACGGTCTGGCCGAGATCTTCCCCTGGCTCGCGCTCGACGATCTGGCCGGCGGCGCGTTCGGCCGTTCGGGCGAGGGGTGGCTCGATCCCTACGCCCTGATGCAGGCCTTGAAGCGCAAGGCCCGCTCGCTCGGCGCGGAGCTGCTGCAGGATCGCGTCACCGGGATCGAGATCGCAGGCGGCCGGGTCGAGGCCTTGACCACCGAAGCCGGCCGACGCGTCGCCTGCGGGCGGCTGGTCAATGCGGCCGGCGCCGCGGCCGGCCGGGTGGCGGCGCTCGCCGGGCTCGATCTGCCCGTCGCGCCCAAGAAGCGCCAAGTCTTCGTCTTCGACTGCCGCGAGGACTTGGCCCATCTGCCGCTGACGGTCGATCCCAGCGGCGTTTATTTCCGCCCGGAAGGCGCGCAGTTCATTTGCGGCAAGTCGCCCGACCCGCAAGACGATCCCGACTGCTGGGACGACCTCGTCGACTACACGCTGTTCGAGGAGGTGCTGTGGCCGACGCTGGCCGCGCGCGTCCCCGCCTTCGAGGCGATCAAGATGCAAAGCGCCTGGGCCGGCTGGTACGAGGTCAATACGCTCGACCACAACGCCGTGATCGGCCCGCATCCGCAGGTCGAGACCTTCCTGTTCGCCAATGGTTTCTCCGGCCACGGCCTGCAACAGGCGCCGGCGGTCGGCCGCGCGATCGCTGAGTTGATCGAGACCGGCGGCTTTCGGAGCCTCGACCTCTCACGCCTGGGCTACGCCCGCATCGCCGCCGGCGCGCCGCTTTTTGAGCGCGGCATCGTGTGAGTCCGCCTCGCGTCTTGCGAGGTCCGATCTCCGAAAAGCGCCAAGCCGGACGGGGGGCGGCCGAACGGCGAAGCCCTCGACCAGGCGCGCGACGCCGCCCCGCCGGGGCAAGACGGGGCTGGCGCGAAGAATTCTCTTGCGCGGAAAACAGGTTCGGCCCTATACGCCGTCGTGAAGACGCTCAGCGCACGGGCCCTCAGTGAAGGGCGGACAGGATCCGCCCGGGCTTAGCACCGACGGGAAAGCGTCCTTTTTTGGAACGCGCCGGTCACACGCCGCCGAGGACTCCTCGGGACAGGCTGTCACCCCGGTCTGAAAAGGGAGCCTGTCGATGGCCGTGCTGTCCGGCGTGAGCGCCGATTCCTTCGCCTTTTCGCCCGCCAACGCCCTGTCGCCCGCCAACGACCGCGAGCTGGAGCGCCCGACGCCGCAGACCTCGGCCCGGCTGGCCGCCTGGTTCGCGGCCGCGCAGCCCGCGACCCCGCACCTCGCCGTCGATCTGCATGCGATCGCCGCGCGCTATCGCGCGCTGGCCGACGCGCTGGCGCCGGCGGCGATCCATTATGCGGTGAAGGCGAATCCGGCCCCGGCCGTGCTCACGCTGTTGGCCGAGCTGGGCGCGCGGTTCGACGTCGCCAGCCGCGGGGAGGTGGAGCTGTGCCGCGGGCTCGGGATCTCGGCCGACCGGCTGTCCTTCGGCAACACCATCAAGAAGCGGACGGAGGTCGCCCATGCGGTCGCGGCGGGCGTTTCGCTCTTCGCCTTCGATTCCCTGCCGGAGCTGGACAAGCTGTCCGACCTCGCGCCCGGGGCGGGGGTCTATTGCCGGCTGCTGACCGACGGGGCGGGCGCCGACTGGCCGCTCAGCCGGAAGTTCGGCTGCACGGACGCAATGGCCGAAGATCTCTTGATCGAGGCCCACGCCCGCGGCTTCCGCGATCTGGGGATCAGCTTCCATGTCGGCTCGCAGCAGACGGCGCTCGCCGCCTGGGATCACGCGCTCGACCGGGCGGCCGCGCTCTATGACCGCTTGGCGGCGCGCGGCGTGCGTCTCGCCCTGATCAATCTCGGCGGCGGGTTCCCCGCCTCCTATCGCGGACCCTCTCCGGACCCGATCGGCTACGCCTGCGCCGTGGGCGCGGCGGTCGACGCCCGGTTCGGCGCCGCCCGGCCGGTCCGTCTGATCGCCGAGCCGGGTCGCGGCCTGGTCGGCGACGCCGGCGTGATCGAGGCCGAGGTGATGCTGATTTCCGAGAAGGGCGACGGCGATCCGCGGCGCTGGGTCTATCTCGACATCGGCAAGTTCACCGGCCTCGCCGAAACGATGGACGAGGCGATCAAGTACCGCATCGAGACGCCGCATGACGGCGGGCCGACCGGGCCGGTGATCCTGGCCGGGCCGACCTGCGACAGCGCCGACGTCCTGTACGAGGCCTCCGCGCTTGAGCTGCCGCTCGCCCTCAAGGAAGGCGACCGCATCCGGCTGCTCGGCTGCGGCGCCTACACGCAGAGTTACTCCGCCGTCGGCTTCAACGGCTTCGCGCCGCTCGCCTGCACCTGCCTGTGAGCTTCTAGAAACCGCTTTTCGGCGTCCAGTCGACCGCCATATTGCCGTCGACCCGTCGATTGAGGTCTATCTCATGGCCGCCGGCCCGGCCGAAGACCAGGGGGCGGCGGGCGCTTTCCGTAACGCCCAAGGGGCCGAAAAGGCGCTCTTCCCCGTGCCAGGTCTTGCCGCTCGCCACGCGGAATTCATAGCGGCCGTAGGGGATTTGCGTGCGGGTCCGCTCTCCCGCGGCGACGGTCAAGGTGAGGGCCGTCTCGCCGGTGCGCGCCTCCACCAATTTGATGAAGTGCGACAGCTCTGCGTGCGCGCGCACAGTGAGCGGCGCGCGGGGATAGGTCTCCGCCGCGCGGCTCGTCACCCGGGTGGACAGGGGGCGGGCCGGCGGACTCGAGAAGACTCCCTCGATCACGGCGGCGCCGTCGGCGGCGAGGCGCGCGCCCGTCTGCGCGCCGGCAGCCCAGAAGCCGACGGCGAGCCCCACGCTGACAAGCGCCGCAAAGCCGAAACGACGCATGCGATAAAGACGTCGGCGGGCGTCGAGATTGACGGGGTCCCGGGCGACGTCCCAGCGTCCCCCTTTCAGGGTTTGAGGCGGCCTTCGCATGCGCGAGAGATTAGCAACGCGCCCGCGGGGCCCGAAGCGTTGTCGTTCGGCATTTTACGGGCTTTGTCGGCGATCGCCCCAAGCATGTCGCCTCGGCGCCCCATTTCGGGCGCCCTCCGCGCCCATCTCCTCAATCTTGTGACAGTCGACATCCGATCGACGAGCTGAGGAAAGGGCCTCCGATGGGCGACGAGAGAACGATTACAGGGCGTCGGCTGCGCGCCGCCTGCGCCGCCTTTCTTTTGGGCGGGGCGCTGATCGGCGGACCGACGGTGGCCGCGGCCGAGCCGCCGCCCTGGGCGCCGGCCCACGGCTGGCGCGCCAAGCAAGGTCAGGATCGCCACGAGCGCGTGCGTTACGACGATCGCCGGGTCGAGATCCCCGACTATCTGTCCGGCGGGCGCTGCAATCGCGAAGCGATCGGTCGCATCCTGGGCGGCGCGGCCGGGGCGGCCGCCGGCTCCCAAATCGGCAGCGGCAGCGGCCAGATCGCTGCGGTGATCGGCGGCGCGATCCTGGGCGTGCTGATCGGCGGCGACGTCGGCCGCACGCTGGACGAGGCCGATCAGGCCTGCACCGGCGCCGCGCTTGAGCATCTGCCGGACGGCCGAAGCGTCGCTTGGCGCGACCCGAACGACGGCGCGCGCTATCAGGTGACGCCGACGGCGAGCTACCAGCGCGAGGACGGCCGCTATTGCCGCGAGTACCAGGCCCAGGCCGCGATCGGCGGCGACGCCCGCGAGACCTACGGGACCGCCTGCCGTCAGCCGGACGGGAGTTGGAAGCTCGTCAATTGAGAGCCCTCGAAACGCCTTCCCCGTTATCGGCGAGGGCGGAGGGAGGCGGTCTTTCATGAACAATCGCCTCGGCGCGGCGCGCCGAGGCGTCTCCTCTCCGGGCGCCTGGCGACGCGCGCACCCTCGGTCCGAATGACCGGGGCCTCCCGCCCCTTTGCACCTCCGCCCCTCAGCCGTCACACTCACCCGTCATTGAAACGACGGAGGGTCTCATGCATCTCGACGGCTCCTGCCATTGCGGCGCGGTCAGTTTCTCTTTGGAGGCGCCGCATCCGGTTCCGTTCAATCGCTGCTATTGCTCAATCTGCCGCAAGACGGCGGGCGCGGGCGGCTATGCGATCAATATCGGCGGGCTGGCCGAGACTCTCGAGGTCTCGGGGCGCGAGCATATCGGCCTCTACCGCGCCGTGCTGCGCGATGCGGCGGGCGACCAGGTCGGGACGAGCGAGGGCGAGCGGCGCTTCTGCACCAACTGCGGCAGCTCGCTGTGGGTCTGGGACCCGCGCTGGCCCGAGCTGATCCACCCGCACGCCTCGGCGATCGACACGGACCTGCCCGTCCCGCCGGAGCGGGTGCACCTGATGCTCGGCTCCCGCGCGAACTGGGCCGAACCGGACGTCGCCGAGGGCGACAAATGCTTCGACGAGTACCCGGACGAATCGCTGGAAGCCTGGCACGAGCGCACGGGCATGGCGCGCTAGGAGCCTTCTTCGGCGAGATCCGCGAGACGCCCTGTCACATGGGACGCGGTCATCACGCCGGCGGGCGAGATGTCGACGCCCGCCGTTCGCAGCATCCGCGCCGTCCAGGTGTTGCAGGTGTTGAACAGGTGGAATTCGCCGCGGGCGTCGTAGAAGAAGCTGCGCGTCATGAGACCGGGCGCGACCGGCTGGGCGCGCGCCTCGCCGTCGCGCGTGAACGCGGCCGACATCGCCGCGACGAGCCGTTCGAGACCGGCCTCGGTGATCGAGAGCTCATAGACCGCCAGATGCGCATAGGCCTCGGGCGGCGGCCCGTCGAGCCCGACCAGATGCAGGACCGCCGGCGTCGGCGTTATCGCCGCCTCGATCACCGCGCCCAGCGACTGATTGCGCTCCTTGAAATAGGCGCGGTCGCCCCAGCTGAAGGAGAGATAGCGCGCCTCGGGCAGGTCCTCGATCTCCGGCGGCGCGGCCCGGGACGCCTTTAGATCGACGCGGTCCAGCGCGATCTCGGTGTGCCAGCCGTTGCTGACGACCCATATGGTCCGGTCCTTCGGCCCGGCGTCGGCGGGCGGCGGCGGCGCGGGGGCCTGGCCGGCTCCGCAGGCGGCGAGCCAGCCGGCCAGCAGAAGGACGAGGCTTCGTTTAAGAAAACCGGTCATCCGTGGACCCATCCGGCCTTTTCCGGGCCAAGAGAGTAGGGCGCCGCGGAGGGATGGCGAAGCCTCAGCCGTCGGCTTCATGTCCGCGCCGCCTTGGCGAGCGTCGCCAACAGCGCCGCCACCGCCCGGTCCTCCGCCCCGCCGCGTCGCGTCGCGAGACTGACGCGGCGCGACAGGCCGGGATAGGGCGCCGACCATAGGCCGGTCGCGGCGGCGCCGGTCAAACTGTCTTCCGGCACGACCGCCGCGCCCAGGCCTCTAGAGACCATGGCGAGGATGGCTTCGATCGAATCGAGCTCCATCGCGTCGCGCGGCGCCACGCCGTCGGCGCGCAGGCGTCGGTCGATGATGCGCCCGACCCCGGTCTGACGGTTGAATCGGATCAGCGGCGCGGCGGCGAGCGCGCTGTCCGCGCGGCCGTCGGCCGGCCCGGTGCGCGCGACGACGACCAGCGCCTCCTCCCGCAGGACATGAAGATCGAGCGATTTCGGCGGCGTCTCGCCCCCGTCGGTGACGAGCGCCGCGTCGAGCTCCCCCGTCGCGACCCGGGCCAGCAGCGCGTCGGTCAGCCCGCTCTCCACCCGCGCCTGCAGGCCCGGATGGTCGGCGGCGAGCCGGGCCAGCGCGTCGGGCAGAAAGCCGGTCGTCGCGGTCGGGATCGCGCCCAGATGAAGGACGCCGCCGAGCCCGCCGTCGCCGCCGTCGGGCGCGCGGGCGCCGGCCTCGAACTGCGCCAGCGCCGCCAACACCGCGCGCGCCCGCACGGCCGCGCTGCGGCCAGCCACCGTCGGGGTCGGCGGGCGGGTGGTGCGGTCGAACAGTCGAACGGCGAATTCCCCCTCCAGCGCCTTGATCTGCATCGAGACGGCGGATTGCGTCAGGTTCAGCCGGTCGGCCGCCGCCTGAAAGCCGCCGGCCTCCACCGCCGCGACGAGGGTTTGCAGAGCGCGGAGATTCATGAGGCTTATCATAAGAGAAATTGAAGTAAGTGTTCAGGATAATTCTGTTGCGTGATGAAGCGGGCGCTCACAAACTCGTGAGGTCTTCGTGAGGGGGTGTGTGATGACCGAGCCGAGCTTCTTCTTGTCCGACGCCCAGCAGCGCCTGCGCGCCGAGGCGCGCGATCTGGCCGAGGACGCGATCCGCCCCAATGCGGCCGAGGTCGATCGCACCGAATCCTATCCCTGGGGCAATGTCGCAGCCCTGCGCGACGCCGGCTTCTTCGGCATGACGATACCCAAGGCCTATGGCGGGCGCGGGGCGAGCTTCCTGGACGCGGCCGTGCTGGTCGAGGAGATGGCGCGCGTGTGCGGCGTGACCGGCCGCATCGCGGTCGAGGCGAACATGGGCGCGGTCTCGGCCGTCATGGCCTATGGGACCGAAGAGCAGAAACGCCTGGCGGCCGATCTGGTGCTGGCCGGCGACAAGCCCGCCATCTGCATCACCGAGCCGGAGGCCGGCAGCGCGGCCGCCGAGATGACCACGCGCGCGGACAAGCGCGGTGACTCCTACATCCTCAACGGCTCGAAACATTGGATCACCGGCGGCGGCGTCTCCAAGCTGCATCTGATTTTCGCGCGCGTCTTCGACGAGGCGGGCGAGGCGCAGGGAATCGGCGGCTTCCTCGCCGTCCGAGACGAAACGCCGGGCCTGGAGATCGGCGCGCGCGAGCCCACGATGGGCCTGCGCGGCATCCCCGAGACCGAAGTCTTCTTCCGCGACATGGAAATCCCGGCGGCGATGGCGGTGATCCCGCCGTCGGGCTTCAAGCGCGGCTTCGCCGATCTGATGACGGCCTATAATTCGCAGCGCGTGGGCGCCGGCACGGTGGCGCTCGGCTTGGCGCAGGGCGCCTATGAGCACGCGCTCGCCTGGGTTCAGGAGCGCGAGCAGTTCGGCCGCCCGATCGCCGAATTCCAAGGCCTGCAGTGGATGCTCGCCGACATGGCGACGGGGCTCGAAGCCTCGCGCCTGATGCTGCATCGCGCGGCCGCCAGCGCGGATCCCTTCCCGGACGTGCAGTTGGCGGCGCAGGCGAAGATCTTTTCGGCCGAAACGTCGATCAAAATCGCCAACGACGCGTTGCAGCTGTTCGGCGCGCGGGGCTACAGCCGGAACAACCCATTGGAGCGCATCTGCCGCGACGTGCGCATGTTCACAATCGGCGGCGGGACCGCGCAAATCTTGCGCACCGTGGTTGCAAGCCGCATCCTTGGGCGGAAACTGCCGCAAGGCCGCGACGGCTATCTGCGCGACGACGCGCGGGACGACGCAGCGGCGCGGGGCCTGCGGGCGGCCGAATGATCGGTCCCAAGGCCCCGGAACTGGGCGCAAGAAGGGGCCGAACCATCCGATGAAACGCACCGCATCCGCGGCCGAACTGATCGCCGAACGCCTCGCTGAGGCGGGTTGCCGCCACGCCTTCGGGATTCCCGGCGGCGAGGTGGTCAGCATGATCGACGCGCTCGAGGCCGCCGGCGTCGCCTTCCAGCTGGCCAAGCACGAGAACGCCGCCGGCTTCATGGCCGAGGGGACCTGGCACATGACCGGCGCGCCGGGCGTGATGGTGGCGACGCTGGGCCCCGGCGCGGCCAACGGCGTCAATGTGGTCGCCAACGCCTGGCAGGACCGCGTGCCGCTGATCGTGCTCACAGGCTGCGTCGAGGAGGCGGAGGCCGCGACCTACACCCATCAGGTCTTTGACCACCAACAACTCTTTCGGCCGATCACCAAGGCGAGCTTCAAGCTGGCCGACGGCGCCGTCGGCGAGATCGTCGAGAAGGCGCTGGCGATCGCGATGGGGCGAACGGGCGACGGCCGCCCCGGCCCGGTCCATATCGACCTGCCGATCAAGCTGACCCGCAGCGCGCAGCCCTATCCCTCGACCGCCCACCGCCGCGCCGCGAACAGCGCGACGGCGCCGAGCGGGCGCGACCTGGAGACGGCGCAAGGTTGGCTGAAGGAAGCCGGCTGCCCGATCGCCATCGCCGGCGTCGACGTCCTCAACCACGGGGCGGAGAAGGCGGTCGCCGATTTCTGCCGCCGCTTCGGCGTGCCGCTGATCACCACCTACAAGGCGAAGGGCGTGCTGCCGGAGGACGATCCGCTGGCGCTCGGCGGCGCGGGTCTCTCGCCGGCCGCCGACAAGATCCTGCATCCGCTGATCAAGGAATCCGACCTGATCCTGCTGTTCGGCTACGACCCGATCGAGATGCGCGTCGGCTGGCGCAATCTGTGGAACCCGAAATCGACCCGGGTGGTGGAGATCGCCGCCGAGGGCGCCGATCATTCCATGCACCAGGCGAGCCTCAGCTTCGTGTGCGACGTGAAGGCGGGGGTCGAGGCGCTGGGCGCCGCCGGTCAATCGCGCGAACGCGTCTGGAAGCGCGGCGAGCCGACCCGCGCCAAGGAGTCGCTTGCGAAAGCCTATTTCACCGAGGAGGACTGGGGGCCGGCCGCGTTGATCGCCACCGCCCGCCAGGCCCTGCCGCCCGAGACGGTCGCCACCGTCGACAGCGGCGCCCATCGCATCATGCTGAGCCAGATATGGGAGTGCCCGGCGCCGCGCACGCTGCTGCAATCGTCCGGCCTGTGCACCATGGGCGGCGCGCTGCCGCTGGCGATCGGCGCGAAGCTGGCGGCGCCGGACCGGCCGGTCGTCTGCTTCACCGGCGACGCGGGGCTTGAGATGGTGCTGGGCGAACTCGCCACCGCGCGCGAGTTGAAGACCCCGATCGTCGTCGTCGTCTTCGTCGACGCTTCGCTGGCGCTGATCGAACTGAAGCAGCGCGGCGAGAAGCTGAAGAACGTCGGCGTCGATTTCACCGAGACCAACTTCGCCGCGACGGCGGACGCGATGGGCGGCGTGGGCGTGACGGTCGACAACCGGCTCGACCTCGCCGACGCCCTGAAGACGGCGCTCGCCCGCGACCGCTTCACCGTCATCGCAGCCCGGATCAAACGCAAGGCGTATGACGGGCGGCTGTAGGCGACGGCCTCTCTCCACCGGAGAGGGGACGGGGTGAGGGGCCGCGCCCGGCGGTCGAGCAAAGCCGTTCACCCGGGCGGCTGCGCGCCCGACCTCTCCCACGGGGAAAGGTTTTCTTCGAGACCCTGACGCTGAGGACACGATGACTGACGCCCCCCTGCCCTTGGACGGCCTGCGCGTGCTCGACCTGAGCCGCATTCTGGCCGGGCCGACCTGCACGCAGTATCTCGGCGATCTGGGCGCCGACGTGCTCAAGATCGAACGACCGGGCGCCGGGGATGACACGCGCAAATGGGGGCCGCCCTATCTGCCGGGCAAGGACGGCGCGCCGACCCAGGAGAGCGCCTATTACCTCTCCTCCAACCGCTCGAAGCGCTCGGTCGCGGTCAATATCGCGGACGCCGAGGGGCAGGCGCTGATCCGCCGGCTGCTTGAGAGCTGCGACGTGCTGGTGGAGAACTACAAGGTCGGCGGCCTGAAGAAATACGGGCTCGCCTATGAGGACCTGAAAAAGGAGTTCCCCGGCCTCGTCTATTGTTCGATCACCGGCTTCGGCCAGACCGGGCCCTACGCGAAACGCGCGGGCTACGATTTCTTGGCCCAGGGATTGGGCGGGATCATGTCCATCACCGGCGCGCCGGAGGGCGAGCCGATGAAGGTCGGCGTCGGGATCGCCGACGTGATGTGCGGCATGTACGCCGCCACCGCGATCCTGGCCGCGCTGCGCCACCGCGACCGCACGGGCGAGGGGCAGCATATCGACGCCTGCCTCTTGGATACGCAGGTCGCCTGGCTGGTGAACGAGGGCTGCAACTATCTGCTCTCAGGCAAAGTGCCGCGACGGTTGGGCAACGAGCATCCGAACATCGTGCCCTACAAGGTCTTCGAGGTGGCGGACGGCCATGTCATCCTGGCCGTCGGCAACGATTCGCAGTTTCAGAAATGGTGCAACTTCGCCGGCGCGCAGGATCTGGCGGTCGATCCGCGGTTCCTGACCAACAGCCTGCGGGTCGAGAATCGCGAGGCGCTCTACGCCGAAATGCCGCGCTACATGCGCGCGAAGACGATCGACCAGTGGGTCGACGGCCTGGCCGAGATCGGCGTGCCCTGCAGCCCCGTCAACACCATCGACCGCGTGTTCGAAGACCCGCAAGTGACGGCGCGCGAGATGCAGATCAATCTGCCGCACCATCAGGCCGGGGGGGACGGGACCGCGCCCTTGATCGCAAACCCGATCAAGTTCTCCGGCACGCCGATCCGCTACCGCCACGCCCCGCCGACGCGCGGCCAGCACACGACGGAGGTGCTGCAGGAGCGGCTGGGACTGGAAGAGGTCGAACTGGAGCGGCTGCGCGCCGCGGGGACGATCGAGTAGATCCGCGTCATACGACGAGCCCCCGCGAAGGCGGGGGCCTATGCGAGCGCCGAGCAGCGGTGGAGCGAGTGTGAGGAGGTCCCCGCCTTCGCGGGGGGCTCCCTCAGGCTTGGGCGGGCGCGCCCCGCAACTCCTTCAACGCCCACAGCGTCAGGCAGAAGACGATCGCCGCGCCCGCCTGGTGCAGCACGCCGAGCGGCAGCCAGACGATCGAGAGCAAGGTTGCGATTCCCAGCGTCACCTGCAGCAGCACGCCCGCCATCAGCGCATGCGCGGCCCAGCGCACGCGCGCGTGCAGCGCGGCCCCTTGGCGCACCGTCCAGAGCCAGAAGGCCGCGACGACGGCCGTGGTCAGATAGGCCATCATGCGATGGTCGAACTGCACGACAGAGAGATTCTCGAACAGGTTCCGCCAGCCGAGCGCGGCGTCCCAGAAGGGGGTGGGGACGAAGCCGCCGCCCATGGTCGGCCATTCGTTGTAGATGAAGCCCGCCCGGCTGCCCGCGACGATCGCGCCGGAGAGAACGGTTAAGAAGACCACCGCATGGCACCAAGCCCCGAGGCGGCGGTAGCCTCTCGGCGCGGCCGCCCGCCCCGCCTCGATCGGCCACAAGAGCGACAGCGCGAGCCACACCAGATAGCCCAGGATGAAGAAGGCCATGCCGAGATGGACGGCGAGACGATATTGGCTCACCTCCGTCCGGTCGACGAAGCCGCTCTTCACCATCCACCAGCCGATGACGCCCTGCAGCCCGCCGAGGACCAGCAGGATGAAGCCGTGCTTCACATAGCCCGCCGGCATCCGCCCGCGGATCAGGAACCAGAGGAAGGGCGCCGCAAAGACGACCCCGATCATCCGCCCCCAGAAGCGATGGAACCACTCCCAGAAGAAGATCTCCTTGAAGGCCTCCAGGGACATGCCGCGGTTCATCAGCTGGTATTGCGAGGTCTCGCGGTAAAGCTCGAAGACCCGCGCCCACTCTGCGTCCGTAAAGGGCGGCAGCGTCCCGATCAGCGGGCGCCACTCCACCATCGAGAGCCCGCTTTCGGTGAGCCGCGTGATCGCCCCGATGATCATCATGGCGAAGACCATCAGCGCGCTCGCGGCGAGCCAGAGGCCGACCGCCCGGCGGTTCCGGGCGTCGTCGCGGGGGGCGGTCAGATCGGCGGAATGCGGGACGCTTGCGCTCATGCGCCGCTATTTACGCTGGAGACGCCGCCTTGACCAGACGTAGGAGCCGAGATGCGGCGGCGGGTCGCGGGATAGCCTGACTGGGGCCGCGTGAAACACGCAAGAAGTCCCCGCGAAAGCGGGGACCTGTCTGCGGTATCCGCCCAATCGCCGGAGCCCGCCCGACAGAGGGCCCCGCTTTCGCGGGGGGCGCCGGGCGTTGACGGAGGCCTATCCGGCCGCCGCATCCGCCGCCGGCTTCTCGACCAGCGCCTCCAGCGTCTCGATCCGGTCGGCCTCCTCATGCGGCTTGTCCCAGCGGATGCGGGAGACGCGCGGGAAGCGCATGGCGAGACCCGATTTGTGGCGGGTCGAGGGGTGGATGGAATCGAACGCAACTTCCAGGACCAGCCCGAACTCGACCGCGCGCACCGGGCCGTAGCGCTCCACCGTGTGGTCGCGCACATACTTGTCCAGCTGGCGCAGCTCCACGTCCGTGAAGCCGAAATAGGCCTTGCCGACGGGCACGATCTCCTCGCCCCGCCAGACGCCGAAGGTGTAGTCGGAATAGAAGCTGGAGCGTTTGCCGTGGCCGCGCTGGGCGTACATGAGCACGCAGTCGGCGACCAGCGGATCGCGCTTCCACTTGAACCACGGCCCCTTCGGTCGGCCTGCCAGATAGGCGCTGTCGCGGCGCTTCAGCATCAGCCCCTCGATCCCCGCCTCCCGCGCGTCGGAGCGATGGCCGTGCAGCTCGTCCCACCTCTCGAACGGGACCTCCGGCGACAGGTCCAGCCAACTCTTGTTCTGACGCGCGACGAAGGCGGCGAGGCGCGCGCGGCGGGCGTCGAGCGGCAGGGCGCGCAAATCCTCGCCGCCGTCGAACAGCATGTCGTAGGCGCGCAGATGCGCGGGATAGTCGCGCAGCATCTTGGCCGAGACCGTCTTGCGGCCGAGGCGTTGCTGCAAATCGTTGAAGGGTCTGACCTGATCGTCGCGCAGGATCAGCAATTCGCCGTCCAAGACGGCGTCGAAGTCTGCGCCTGCGACGATTTCGGGGAAGCTTCCGCCGATCTCGTCGCCCGTGCGTGAAAAAAGCTTCGCCGCCCCCTCCGAAGCCGCCAACTGAACGCGGATCCCGTCCCACTTCCATTCGGCGGCGAAGTCGGCGGGGTCTAGGCCGTCGAGCTCCGTCTCCTCCAACGGGTTGGCCAGCATCATCGGGCGGAACATCAGCCGGTCGTCCACCGCCGGCGGCCCGGCCCGGCCGTCGAGCCAGGCGAAGAGGTCCTCATAGGGCGGCGCGAGGCCGAACCACAGCTCCTCGATCCGGTCGAGATCGACCTGGCCGTAGCCGGCGAGCGCCGTCTTGGCGAGGCGCGCCGAGACGCCGACCCGCAAGCCCCCCATCAGCAGTTTGAGGAGCGCGAAGCGGCCGCCGGCGTCCAGCCGGTCGAGCCACCCGGCCAGCAGATCGGGGACGTCCTTCTTGCGCGCCTCCTGCACCGTCTCGACGACGCTCGAGAGCGCGAGCGGCGCGTTCTCCCGCGCAGGCTCGTCCGGCCCCGGCCACATCAGAGAGACGGTTTCCGCCAGATCGCCGACGTAGTCGTAGGACAGGCGGAAGAGGACCGGGTCCGCGCGCTCTTCGATCAGCCCGCGAATGACGGCGGGCGTGGCGACGCGCTTCTCGAACCCGTCGGTCAGGGCCGCCAGCGCCCAGCCGCGGTCCGGATCGGGGGTCTCTGCGAAGTAGCGTTCAAGATGGCGCAGCTTGCCGTTGCGCGACGCGGTGAAGACGAGACGCTCCAGCAAGTCGGCGAAGGCTTTGACCGCCATCGGTTCAGTCGTCCTCCTCGTCCTCGCGCCCGACGAGGGAAAGGGCGTCCGCGTCATAGCCCTCGCGTCGGGCGTAATGGACCAGCGCCTCCTCCCGGCCGTGGGTGACCCAGACCCGCGGCGCGCCGACGTCGGCGAGCGTTTGGATCAGCTCGTCCCAATCGGCGTGGTCTGAGAGGATCAGCGGCAACTCCACGTTGCGTTGGCGCGCGCGCTGGCGCACCCGCATCCAGCCCGACGCCATGACGCTGAGCGGGTCCTTGAAGCTGCGGCTCCATTTGTCGGCCAAGGCGGAGGGCGGGCACAGCACGATCTCGCCGGCGAGGCTCTTTTTGTCTCGACGGCTCACCGGCTCGAGCGGCCCGAGCGCCACGCCGTGCGCCTCATAGAGCTCGCAGAGCGCCGTCATCGCGCCGTGCAGATAGATTGTGCGGTCGTAGCCCGCCTGACGCAGCAGGCGCAAAAGCCGTTGGGCCTTGCCGAGCGCGTAGGCCCCCAGCAGATGCGTGCGCTCGGGGAAGGTCTCGAGCGAGCGCAGAAGCTTCCCGATCTCCTCCGAATCCGGCGGATGACGGAAGACCGGCAGGCCGAAGGTCGCCTCGGTGATGAAGACGTCGCAGGCGACCGGCTCGAACGACGGGCAGGTGGGATCGGCCCGGCGCTTGTAGTCGCCGGAGACGACGACCCGCGCGCCCTTGTATTCGAGGACCGCCTGCGCGCTCCCCAGCACATGGCCCGCCGGCGCGAAGGAGACCGCGACCGGGCCGATCCTGACCGTCTCGCCATAAGCCAGCGTCTGCTTGGTCTTCCAGGCGTCGGCGCCGTAGCGCGCGGCCATGATCGCCAACGTGCCTTCGGTCGCCAGCACATGGGAATTGCCCCAGCGCGCGTGGTCGGCGTGGCCGTGGGTGATCACCGCGCGCTCGGCCCCGCGGTGCGGGTCGACATAGAAGTCGCCCGGCGCGCAATAGAGCCCGCCGTCGGTCACCTGCAGCCAGCGTTCGGGATCGGCGTCCGTCGTCATGGGCGAAAAGTTAGGGCGGCGGGCGGCCTGCGCCAATGAAACCGTTGCGGGAGCGCCTGCGCCTCGCTACCGTCCGGTTCGTTCGTGACGGTCCAGGGCGCTTTTGCGTTCGGGATAATCGGGAAGCCGGTGCAAGGCCGGCGCGGCCCCCGCCACTGTAAGGCCCCAAGCGGCCGCCTTCCAAAGACGCCACTGGTCGCGCGACCGGGAAGGCGGAAGGCGGAGACGGGGTCGAGCCAGGAGACCGGCCGTCGCGACGTTGCGCTTCATCCGAGAAGAGGGCGGAGGGCCCTCGCCAATGGAGAATTGAAAGACATGATTCGCACCACGCTGACCGCCCTGGGCGCCGCCGCGTCCGCCGCCCTGATTGCGACGCCGGTCCTCGCCCATCCGGGACACGAGCCGATGTCGGGCACGCTGCACGCGATCGCTCACGAACTCGGCGGGCTCGACATCCTGCTGACGGCGGTGACGCTCGGCGTCGTCGCGGCGCTGGCCGCGCGGCCCGTGATGCGCAAACTGAAAGAGCGTCGCCGGGACTGATCCCGACGACGCTCCGTCTCAGCGTCGATCGCCGCGGCTCTTAAAAGCGCGACTTCGCGCTGTCCAACGCCGCCTTCAGGTCGGTGACGGCGAGCTGCACGCCCGCCTTGGCGTCTTCCCAGGCGCTTTCGCTGGCGTTGCGCAGGTCTTCCAGCTTCTGCTCGGTGCGCTCGCGCTTCTCGCGGAGCTCCTTGAGCTTCTCCTGGCTTTCGATCTGGGCGTCGGCCTCCTTGGCTTTCGCCTTGGCCTCGATCTTCTCGATCTCGGCCTTGATTTCGTGCAGTTGCGATTCGAGCCGTTTCTGCAGCACGTCTCTGGTCTCCATCGGAGATCTCTCCTTTCTATCCTTTGCGTCTACGGCCCATGTGATAAGGCGACCCCTTTTTGTGAAGGGGTGTTCATCCCTTGCGTCCGGCGGATGTGCGCCTGATACTGTCACGTGATGTTGACGCTCGATTCCGCAGACGCCGCCGCGCCGCCGACCGATCCGCCCGGATCGGACGAAGGCGAGTCGCGCCCGCACGCGATCGTCATCGGCAGCGGCTTCGGCGGGCTGGCGGCGGCGATCCGGCTCGGCGCGAAAGGCTATCGGGTCACGGTGTTGGAGCGCCTCGACGGGCCCGGCGGGAGGGCGGCGGTCTTCAAGCAGGACGGCTTCACCTTCGACGCCGGGCCGACCATCGTGACCGCGCCGTTCCTGTTCGAGGAGTTATGGGATCTCTGCGGGCGGCGCTTCTCCGACGACGTCGAGCTGCGCGCGCTGGAGCCCTTCTACAAGGTGCGCTTCGACGACGGCGACGAATTCGCGCTCTGCAGCGATCCGGCGGCCATGCGCGCCGAGATCGCGCGCATCAGCCCGGCCGACGCCGAGAATTTCGAGCGCTATATGGCGCAGAGCGAGGCGATCTTCCGCGTCGGCTTCCTGGAGCTTGGCGACCAGACCTTCGACGATCCCAGAGCCATGGTGAAGACCATCCCCGACCTGGTGCGTCTCAAGGCCTATCGCACCGTCTACGGGCTGGTTTCGCATTTCTTCAAGCACCCGAAGCTGCGTACGGCGCTCAGCCTTCATCCGCTGCTGATCGGCGGCAATCCGTTCCAGGTGACCTCGATCTACGCGCTGATCGCCCATCTGGAGCGGCATTGGGGCGTCCACTACGCCATGGGCGGCACCCACAAGCTGATCGAGGGCATGGTCGATCTGCTGCGCGGCCAGGGCGCGCGGGTGCGCTACGAGGCCGAGGTCGCCGAGATCACCGTCGAGGGCGGGCGCGCGACCGGCGTTCGCCTCAAGGACGGGGAGACGATCCCCGCCGATCTCGTCGTCTCCAACGCTGACAGCGCCTGGACCTACAAGCACCTGCTGCCGTCGCACGCCCGCACGCGGTGGAGCGACGCCAAGCTCGCGCGGGCGAAATACTCGATGAGCCTGTTCGTCTGGTATTTCGGAACCGACCGGCGCTACGAGCATCAGCCGCATCACATGATGGTGCTGGGGCCGCGCTATAAGGAATTGCTGACCGACATCTTCTCGCGCCACAAGCTGGCCGACGATTTCAGCCTCTATCTCCACCGGCCGAGCGCGACCGACCCAAGCGTCGCGCCCGAAGGCTGCGACGCCTTCTACGCCCTCTCGCCCGTCCCGCATCTCGACAGCGGCGTCGACTGGGCGCGCGAGGCCGAGCCCTATCGCCGGAAGATCGAGAAGCGGCTCGAGGAGACGGTGCTGCCCGACCTCGCCCGGCGCGTCGTCTCCAGCCGGATGCTGACGCCGCAGGATTTCGAGACGCGGCTGTTGTCCCACAAGGGCGCCGCCTTCGGCCTGGCGCCGATCTTCACGCAGAGCGCCTGGTTCCGCCCGCACAATAAGAGCGAGGAGGTCGAGGGCCTCTATCTCGTCGGCGCCGGGACGCATCCGGGGGCCGGCATTCCCGGCGTGCTCTCCTCCGCCAAGGTTCTCGACAGGGTGATCCCCGATGCGCGGCGCGTCGCAGGCTGAAGGCCGTGCGGGGGCCGGCGCCCCGCCGCCGCGGGGCCCCTATTGGGGCTGCTACGCCTCGCCGGCCGACCGGCGCGCCTGCCGGGCGATGATCCGCACCGGCTCGCGCAGCTTCTTCACGGCCTCCCTGCTGCTGCCGAAGGCGATCCGCGAGCCGGCTTACGCGTTCTACGCCTTCTGTCGCTTGTCGGACGATCTGGTCGATCTTGAGCCGGCCGAAGCCGACGCGGTGGAGCGCCTCCAGCGCCGCCTGGATGCGCTCTACGCCGGCCGGCCGGCGGACCATCCGGCCGACCGGGCGCTGGCCGACGTCGTGCGCGCCAAGCGCGTGCCGAAGGATCTGCTGACGGCGTTGCTCGAAGGCTTCGCCTGGGACCGCGACGGCCGGCGATTCGAGACGCTGGGCGAGGTCTACGACTATTCGGCGCGCGTCGCCGGCTCGGTCGGCGCGGTGATGGCGGTGCTGATGGACGCGCGCGAGGCCGAGACGCTGGCCCGCGCCTGCGACCTCGGCGTCGCCATGCAACTCACCAACATCGCCCGCGACGTCGGCGAGGACGCGCGGGCGGGCCGCCTCTATCTGCCGACCGGCTGGCTGCGCGAGGAGGGGATCGAGCCGGACGCCTTCCTGGCCGACCCCCGCTTCACGCCGGCGCTGGGGCGCGTCGTTCAGCGGCTGCTCGACGCCGCCGCCGACCTCTACCGCCGGGCGGAGCCGGGGATCGCGCATCTGCCGGCCTCCTGCCGACCGGCGATCCACGCCGCCCGCCTGATCTACGCCGAGATCGGGGCGGAGGTCGCCGCCGCCGACTTCGATTCCGTCAGCCGTCGGGCGGTCGTGCCGAAGCGGCGAAAGCTGGCGCTGGCGGCCCGCGCAGCGGCCGGTTGGACGCGCAGATCGCTGGAGGACGGGCGCGCCCCGGCGCTGGCCGAAACGCAGTTTCTGGTGCGCGCCGCCGCCCTGCCCGAACCGGCCTCGGGCGCGCCCGCCCTGGCGCCGGACGGTTTGGATGCTAAATTCGCCTTCATGATCGAGCTTTTCGCCCGGCTCGAGGCGCGCGACCACGCGGCCGGCCGAGCGGCGGACTGATCCGCAGCGAGCTCGTCTCTCGCACGGCGAAGGATGCGCATCCGGCGATGGATTATTGGAGCCTCGGCGCTTTCGCGCTGGCTAATTTCGCGGCCGCCTGTTCGGGCGCCTTCTTCAAGCCGGGCGATTGGTATTTCGCCTTGCGCAAGCCGCGCTGGCAGCCGCCGGGCTGGCTGTTCGCGCCGGCCTGGACGATCCTATACGGCATGAACGCCGCCGCCGGCTGGTTCGTGTGGGAAGCCGCCGGGCCTGGCGAAGCCGTGTTGCCGATGATCGTCTATGCGGTGCAACTGGTCTTCAACGCGGCCTGGTCCGCGCTGTTTTTCGGCATGAAGCGCATGGACCTCGCGATGGGCGACGTCATCGCGCTGTGGGTGTCTGTGGCGGCGACGATGGTGGTGTTCTATCCGGTCGATGCGACCGCGGCCTGGCTGCTGGTCCCCTATCTCATGTGGGTCAGCTTCGCCGGCCTGCTGAACTTCACCGTCTGGCGTCTCAACCCCGACGCCAACGCGGCCTGAGAGGGAGAGGAGTCATGCAGCCGCAATGGTTGGTCGCGATCGAGGCGGCGCTGATCTTCGGCGGCGTGATCGGCTTCGGCGTGTGGCAGCTGATCTCGCTGAAGCGCGAGAAGCGGAAGGACGAAGAAAAGCGCGCGCGCGGCGAAGAGAGCGGACGCAATCGGTTTCGCGACGGCTGACCGCGCCTCTCTCACGCCCGCCGCGGCATCCGGAACGGCAGCAGGGTCTGAACCCAGCGTTTGTCGAAACGCGTCAGGTCCAGGCTTTCGTGCATTGCAGTCAGGTCCTGCCCGAACAGCCGCGTCTCGATGAGCGAGCGGGTGTAGAAGGGCGAATCCTCTAGCGTCTTGAGCAGGCGCGGCGCGGCGCCCTCGTCGGCCAAGGTCTCCCGCTCGACCCCCCAGAAGCATTTCCCGAGCGCCCGGCGGGGCGGCGCCGGCCGCCGAGAGATCCGCCCGGCCGCATCAATGTGGAGCGCCAACGGCTCGCCCGCGCCGTCGGCGAGCGTGGGGTCGTAGAGGATCGCCGCGCCCGCGCCGTCGGGCAGCGCGGCGCGTGACCAGTCCCAGCGCAGGAAGCGTCGCTCCAGCGGCTCGGTCCCCCAATTGCTGTCGAGATACCCCTCGCCGCGCCAGGAGAGCTGCGGGGCCGAGAAGTCGAGCGCGATGTCGGCGATCGGCCCGATCGGGCGCCAATGATGCCGGCCGCCTGGGTCCAGCGCGAAGGCTTCGGCGTTGATCGCCTTGGGCGTCAGCGTGATGCGCCCGCGCACTCGGCGGGGCAGGGGGACGGCCCATTCCTCGATCTCGGCGACCACCGTGCGGCCGTCCCAGCGGAGCCCGCTGGGTCCGACCTGGAAGAAGTCGGCGCGGCGCCTGTGCGCGCCCGCGCCGCGCTCCGTCATGCACCAGCGCCCGGGGCCTCTTCCGTCCAGGCTGTAGAGGGCGAGATTGATCGCGACGTGCCGCTCAGCCGGGGCCGCGCCGGCGCCTTTGCGTCGCGCGGCCGCATAATAGGGGGAAAAGACGCTGCCGACGAAGGCGATCAGGGTGACGCCGTAGCGCCCGTCGGCGCTGATCCCGTCGAGATACCACCAGACGTACCCGCCGTCAGGCACGCTTACGTCGAAGCGCGGTCCCGCGTCAGTCCCGCCGTCGCCGCCGCCGCCGCCAGACGGCCCGACAGCGCCGCCATCGGGACGCCCGGTCCCGGATGGACGCTGCCCCCCGCCAGATAGAGGCCCGGCAGGCGCGTCTTGACCCCCGGCCGCTGAAAGGACGCCCGCCAGCCGTGGCTCGCCCGGCCGTAGAGCGCCCCGCCCGTCGCCGGGAACAGCTCCGCGAAGGTCCGCGGGCCCGCCGTCTGAAACCCCGCGCCCGCCGGCGAGAGCGTCAGCCCGCAGCGGGCCAGCAGATCGTGCGTTCGGGTTTCGCATTTGGCGATCTCCTCCTCATCGGGCGCGGCGCGGTCGCCGTCGGGCGGCGCGTTGACCAGCAGCAGCAGGCGTTCGGCCGGGCGATCGGGGTCGCCGCCGTCCCCGTCCCCGTCCCCGGTCTTGTCGGCGTCGCCCCGGTCCTGGGCGCAGATATAGACCGTCGGCTCGTGCGGCAGGCGGCGCGCGTTGAAGATGCGGGCGAACTCGTCCTCATAGGCGCTGGAGAAGAAGACGGTGTGGCGCAGCAGCGGAAAGCCCCGCGCCGTCGCTGCGCCCAGGAAGGTGAGCGCCGAGAGCGAGCGCGCGGCGCGCGGCGGGGCGTCGACCGCGCGGGCGGCCTCGGCTCCGAACAGCCCGCCGCCCACGGCCGCGCAGTCGGCGTTGGCGATGACGGCGTCGGCGGCGATCGCCTCGCCGCTCGTCAGCGTCACGCCGGTCGCGCGGCCGCGCTCGACCGTGATCTCGGCGACCGGGCTGTCGTAGAGAACGCGCCCGCCTTTCGCCTCCACCAGCCCGGCCATGACTTGGACCAGGCGGTGCATGCCGCCCGCGATCAGCCAGACGCCGGCCTGCTCCACATGGCTCACCAGCATCAGGGTCGCCGGCGCCTGGAAGGGGGAGGAGCCGCAATAGGTGGTGTAGCGTCCGAACAGCTGGCGCAACCGCGGGTCTGCGAAGTATGCGCCCAGCGCCTTCCACATCGGCGTGAAGGGCTTGATGCCGGCGAGCTTGCCGAGCCCCGTCGGCCCGACCGCCTTCATCAGCGCGCCCATGCTGGGGGCGGGGGCGCGGATGAAGGAGGGCTCCAGCGTCTCGTAGATCGCCTGGCTGTCGGCGACGAAGCGCTTGAAGCCGGCGGCGTCCCGCGCGCCGGCGAAATCGCCGATCGCGTCGGCCGCGCGCGCGACGTCGGCGAACAGGTCGAGGCGCCCGCCGCCGGCCTCTTCCGGCCAGGCGTGGCGGGCGAGCGTGTGCGCCTGATGCAGGCCGACATGGTCGTCCAGCCGCTCCTCGATCCCCTCGAACAGCTGGTCGAACACCCATTTCATGGTGAAGACCGTGGGGCCGGCGTCGATCGGCCGGCCGTCGGGCGCCTCGACGGTGCGCATCTTGCCGCCCGGCTGGGCCTGACGCTCCAGCACCGTGACGCGCACGCCTCGGCCCAGCAGGTCCAACGCGGCCGCCAGCCCGCCGATCCCGGCGCCGATCACCGCGACGTGACGATCGCGCGTTCCGTGCATTCAGGCCTCCGTCTCAGCCTCTTTGGTCGCGCCCGACAGGTTTGTCATTGAAATTGGACACGTCGAGTGTCTATTATACATGACACATTGCGCCGTCCAAGGATCGTGACGGTCGCGCGGCGACCGGCGGTCGTTCGGAACGGAACGACAGGGAGAAGGCGTCATGGCGACGACCGAACAATTGTCCACGCGCATCGAATCCACGCTGGGCCGGGCGCTCAGCCGCGCCGGCAAGCCCGGCGCGCCGCCTAAACTGGCGGAGGCGATGCGCTACGCCGTCTTCCCGGGCGGCGCGCGCGTGCGCCCCAGCCTGTGTCTGGCGGTGGCGAGTTCGTGCGGCGACGATCAGCCGGCGCTGGCCGACGCCGCCGGCGCCGCGATCGAACTGCTCCATTGCGCGTCGCTGGTGCATGACGATCTGCCCTGCTTCGACGATGCGCCGACCCGGCGCGGCAAACCCTCGGTCCACAGGGCCTATGGCGAGCCTTTGGCGGTGCTGGCGGGCGACGCGCTGATCGTGCTCGCCTTCGAAACCCTGGCTGAGCGCATCCTGGACCATCCGGCGCGCGCGGCGCATCTGATGCGCATCGTCGCCGGCTCGGTCGGCATGCCCTTTGGAATCGTCGCCGGTCAGGCCTGGGAGAGCGAGGACGACGCGATCCTGGCGGATTATCAGCGCGCCAAGACCGGCTCGCTCTTCGCCGCCGCGACGGAGGCCGGCGCGGTCGCCGCTGGCGGCGATTCGCAGCTTTGGCGGGTCGTCGGCGAGCGTCTCGGCGAGGCCTATCAGGTCGCCGACGACATCCAGGACGTCACCGGCGATGAAGCCGTTCTCGGCAAGCCGACCGGGGTCGACGCGACCTACGCCCGACCCAACGCCGTCGCCCAGCACGGGCTGGCGGGCGCGACGCGCCACCTCAAGCAGCTGGTCACCGACGCGGTCGACGCGGTGCCGCCATGCGCCGGACAGGCGATGTTGCAGCAGATGATCCTGCAGCAGTCCCAGCGGTTCGAGCCGCCGCCGAACGCCCCGGCCGCCGGCCGCAGCGCGGCCCACCCGGCCTGATCGCCGGGCCGATGAGCGAGGGCGCCAGCCTGCGCGATCGCTGGCGCGACTGGCGGAATCGCAAACTCGCCGACCCCGATTTTCAGCACAGGGCGATCGCCAACCCGCTGCTGCGCCCGTTCGCCCGGATGGGCGTGCGGCGCAGCTTCGATCTTGTGGCGGGATTCGTGTATTCGCAGACGCTGGCCGCGTTTGTCGCGCTCGATCTGCTCGATCGCCTGAAGGAGGCGCCGCAGAGCGAGGCCGCGTTGAGCGATGCGACGGATCTCGACCCCGCCGCCCTCAACCGCCTGATGAAGGCGGCGGCGGCGGTCGGGCTGGCGGAGCGGTTCGACGACGGGCGCTGGGGGCTGGGCGCAGACGGGGCGGCGCTGGCCGGCAGTCCGGGGGCTCGGGCCATGATTCGTCATCATGACGCGCTCTATCGTGATTTGACGAATCCGGTGGCGTTGCTGAGAGGCGAGGCCGGTGAGACGGAGCTCGCGCGCTTCTGGCGGTACGCCGGCGAAGCCGACGGCCGCGCCGTCAAGCCGGAGGAAGCGGAGGGCTACAGCCGTCTCATGGCCGAAAGCCAAAGCCTGTTGGCGGAAGAGATCCTGGCCGCCTACCCGATGGACGGGACCAGGCGGATCCTCGATGTCGGCGGCGGCGGCGGCGCGTTCCTGACCGCGGTCGCCGCGCGCCACCCTCAGGCGCAGCTGACGCTCTTCGACTTGCCGGGGGTCGCCGAATACGCCCGCGCCGAGATCGCGCGGCGCGGCTTGGCGAAGCGCATTTCGGTCGCGGCGGGCGACTTCATGCACGACCCGCTGCCGGCGGGCTGCGACCTGATAACGCTGGTGCGCATCCTGCACGACCATGATGACGACAAGGCGCTGGCGCTGCTCAAGGCCTGTCGCGTCGCCCTGGCCGACGTCGGCGCGCTGCTGATCGCTGAACCGATGTCCGGCAGAGCCGACGCGGCGCGCGTCGCCGACGCCTATTTCGGTTTCTATTTGTTGGCGATGGGCTCCGGGCGGGCCCGCACGCCGGACGAGATTTCCGCGCTGTTGGACGCGGCCGACTTCCGGATCGTCACGCCGCTCACCACCCGCAACCCTTTGATGGTGCAGGCGATCGCCGCTCGGCCGCGGGCGTGACGTCACGCCTTCGGGCCGCCGGCGCGCGGGTCGGGTGCGAGACGATATCCCTACAACTTGACTGTACGTTATGCTTGACACTCTTAATTGTCAGGCTAAACTGACAGATACGAAATCAGGCCCGGAAGAAGGCCGCCCACAAGTCGAAGAAACGTCTGAACGGGGCTCCCGCTTTAGCCGGGAGGATGCACGATGCAAGCGCAAGCCGTCGTTTTCCACGAACCCAAGCGACTCAGCGTCGAGACGCTGGATCTGACCGCGCCCGGCCCGGCTGACGCGGTGGTGGAGATTGCGCACAGCGGCGTCAGCACCGGGACCGAGCGCCTGCTGTGGTCCGGCGAAATGCCGCCCTTTCCGGGCATGGGCTATCCGCTGGTCCCCGGTTACGAATCGGTCGGCGAGGTGGTCGAGGCCGGACCCGAAAGCGGGCTTTCCGTCGGCCAGACGGTCTTCGTTCCGGGCGCCACCTGCTACGGCGAGGTGCGGGGCCTTTTCGGCGGCACGGCCCAGCGCCTGATCACCGCCGGAGCCCGCACCGCCCCCGTCGACAAGAGCCTCGGGCGCGACGGCGTGCTGATGGCGCTGGCCGCCACGGCGCAGCATGCGATCGCGGGCGGGGCCGCCCCGCCCGATCTGATCGTCGGTCACGGCGTGCTGGGCCGGCTGATCGCGCGGATCGCGGTCGCCCACGGCGGCGCGCCGACGGTGTGGGAGACCAACCCGGTCCGCCAGAGCGGCGCCGAGGGCTATCAGGTCGTCCATCCCGACGAGGACGAGCGCCGCGACTATAAGGCGATCTGCGACGTCAGCGGCGACGGCTCGCTCCTGGATTCGCTGATCGGGCGCCTGGCGCCGCAGGGCGAGGTGATCCTCGCCGGCTTCTACAAGGCGCCGCTCAGCTTCACCTTTCCGCCGGCCTTCATCCGCGAGGCGCGCCTGCGCGTCGCGGCGGAATGGCGCCGGCCCGACTTGGACGCCGTCAGCGCGCTGGTCTCCGACGGCCGGCTCGCGCTCGACGGACTTCTCACCCATCACCGCCCGGCGAACGAGGCGGGGGAGGCCTACCGGACCGCCTTTGAGGATCCGGCGTGCCTGAAAATGGTTCTGGATTGGAGAGACGCTTCATGACGACGACGACGGATAAAAAGGTTCCGAGCGCCGACGCCGGGGCCAAGCTCGCGGAGAGCCTGCGCAAGGAGGCCTCGATCGACCCGAACCCGGTGCATACCGGCCCGACCACCAAAGAAACGCAGATCATCGCGATCTACGGCAAGGGCGGCATCGGCAAGAGTTTCACGCTCTCGAACCTCAGCTACATGCTGGCCCAGCAGGGCAAGCGGGTGCTGCTGATCGGCTGCGATCCGAAGAGCGACACCACCTCGCTGCTGTTCGGCGGCAAGAGCTGCCCGACGATCATCGAGACCGGCTCGAAGAAGAAGGCGGCCGGCGAAGAGGTTCGCATCGAGGACGTCTGCTTCAAGCGCGACGGCGTCTACGCCATGGAGCTCGGCGGGCCCGAGGTCGGCCGCGGCTGCGGCGGGCGCGGCATCATCCACGGCTTCGAGACGCTCGAGAATCTCGGTTTCCACGACTGGGACTTCGACTACGTTCTTCTCGACTTTCTGGGCGACGTGGTGTGCGGCGGCTTCGGCCTGCCGATCGCCCGCGACATGTGCCAGAAGGTGGTGGTCGTCGGCTCGAACGACCTGCAGTCGCTCTATGTCGCGAACAACGTCTGCTCGGCCGTGCAGTATTTCCGCAAGCTGGGCGGCAATGTCGGCGTCGCGGGCATTGTCGTAAACAAGGACGACGGCACCGGCGAGGCCGAGGCGTTTGCGAAAGCGGTCGACATCCCGGTTCTGGCCGCCATCCCCGCGGACGAGGATCTGCGCCGCAAGAGCGCGAACTACCAGATCGTCGGCACCCCCGAAGGCCGTTGGGGTCCGCTGTTCGGCGAGCTGGCGGCCAATCTGCAGACCGCGCCGCCGCTGCAGCCGAACCCGCTCACCCAGGAGGATCTCCTCGGGCTGTTCGACAGCGACACGGTCGGCCGCGACGTCGTGCTCGAACCCGCCACGGCCGCCGACATGCGCGGCGGCAAGGTGGAGGAGAAGCGCTCCCTCGAAGTCGTCTACGACGACGCGTAAGCCGACGAGCGAGGGGACGACGCCATGACGGACAGACAGACGGATCAGGAGCGCACAGACGGTGAAGTCGTCTATGACGACGCCGCCGTTGCGCCCATGGCCAATGACGGGGCGGTGAACGACGATGGCGGGACCGCGGCGCCGAAGCCGGACGCCCCCATCAACGCCGCCGCAACGCCGGAAGCGGCGGGCGACGGCGTCGGCTGCCACGCCGGCGCCGACAAGATGCTCGAGGCCGCCAAGGCCGCCGGCAAGTCGGAGGTGTTGGAGCAATACGCCGCCGACTATCCGACCGGCCCGCACGACAAGCCGCAAAGCATGTGTCCGGCGTTCGGCAGCTTGCGCGTCGGGCTGCGCATGAAGCGGACGGCGACCGTGCTGTGCGGCTCGGCTTGCTGCGTCTACGGCCTGACCTTCACCTCGCACTTCTACGGGGCGCGGCGCTCGGTCGGCTACGTGCCGTTCAATTCCGAGACGCTGGTCACCGGCAAGCTGTTCGAAGATCTGCGCGACGCGGTCTACGACCTCGCCGATCCGGAGCGTTACGACGCGGTCGTGGTGACGAACCTGTGCGTCCCGACGGCCTCGGGCGTGCCCCTGCGGCTGCTGCCCGACGAGATCAACGGCGTGCGCATCATCGGCATCGACGTGCCCGGCTTCGGCGTTCCGACGCACGCGGAAGCGAAGGACGTGCTGGCCGGCGCGATGCTGAAATACGCCCGCGAGGAGGCCGAGCAGGGACCGGTCCAGGCCCCGGCGCAGCCGCAGACGGACAAGCCGACGATCACGCTCTTGGGCGAGATGTTTCCGGTCGATCCGGTCGGCGTCAACCAGATGCTCGACCCGCTGGGTCTCGCCGTCGGGCCGGTCGTGCCGACGCGTGAGTGGCGCGAGCTCTACGCCGCGCTCGACGGTCAGGCCGTCGCCGCGATCCATCCCTTCTACACCAGCGCGATTCGCGAGTTCCAGGCGGCCGGCCGGCCGGTCTTCGGCTCTGCGCCTGTGGGCCATGACGGGACGGCGGCGTGGCTCGACCACGTGGCGAAGATCATGAACGTCGACGCCAAGACCCTGGACGCGGCCAAGGCGCAGATCCTGCCGCGCATCGCGGAGGCGCTTTCCAAGACGCCGATCAAGGGGCGGATCACCTTGTCGGGCTACGAGGGCTCGGAGCTGATCGTCGCCCGGCTGCTGGTCGAGAGCGGCGCGGAGGTCCGATACGTCGGCTCCGCCTGCCCGCAGACCAAATGGTCCGACCCGGACCGCGAGTGGTTGGAGGCGCACGGGGTGCGGGTCAACTTCCGGGCCTCGCTGGAAGAGGACATCGCGGCCGTAGAGGAGTTCCGCCCGGATCTCGCCATCGGCACGACGCCCGTCGTCCAGCACGCCAAGGAAAAGGCGATCCCGTCGCTGTACTTCACCAACCTGATCTCCGCCCGTCCGCTGATGGGCGCCGCCGGCGCGGGCTCGCTCGCCCAGGTCGTCAACGGCGCGCTGGCCAACAAGGCGCGCTTCGATCGGATGAGCGAGTTCTTCGACGGCGTCGGCGGCGTCAGCGCGGGCGACGCGGCCGATAAGGGGTTCACCGCCGGCGTCTGGGAGACCACGCCCAAGGACAATCCGGGTTTCCGGAAGAAGTACGCGAAGAAGCTGAAGCGCCTCGCCGAGCCGGAGGAGGGGATCGGATGCTGATTCAGGATCACGACCGCGCCGGCGGCTATTGGGGCGCCGTTTACGTCTTCACCGCGATCAAGGGCCTGCAGGTCATCATCGACGGTCCGGTCGGCTGCGAGAACTTGCCGGTCACGTCGGTGCTGCACTACACCGACGGTCTGCCGCCGCACGAGTTGCCGATCGTCGTCACGGGCCTCGCCGAGGAAGAACTCGGCAAGACCGGCACGGAAGACTCGATGAAGCGCGCCCACGCGGTGCTGCGGCGCGACGAGCCGTCCGTGGTCGTCACCGGCTCGATCGCTGAGATGATCGGCGGCGGCGTCACGCCGGAAGGCACCGGCATCCAGCGCTTCCTGCCGCGCACGATCGACGAGGATCAGTGGCAGAGCGCCGACCGCGCCCTGCTGTGGCTGTGGACCAACTACGCGATCAAGGGCGGCAAGCGGCCCAAGGCCCGCGCCAAGCGCGAGGGCGAGGCCCCGAAGGTCAACATCATCGGTCCGGCCTACGGCATGTTCAACATGCCCTCCGACCTGGCGGAGATCCGTCGGCTGGTCGAGGGGATCGGAGCCGAGGTCAATATGGTCATGCCGCTCGGCTCGCATCTCGCGGACCTTCCGCGGCTGGTCGACGCCGACGTCAACGTCTGCATGTACCGGGAGTACGGCCGCCTGCTCTGCGAGGCGCTTGAGCAGCCCTACTTGCAGGCGCCGATCGGCCTCGACAGCACGACCAAGTTCCTGCGCAAGCTGGGCGACCTGCTGGAGCTTGATCCCGAGCCCTTCATCGAGCGCGAGAAGCACACGACGATCAAGCCGTTGTGGGATCTCTGGCGCTCGGTCACGCAGGACTTCTTCGGCACGGCCAGCTTCGCGATCGTCGCCGGCGAGACCTACGCCCGCGGCATCCGAAACTATCTCGAAAACGATCTGGGCCTGCCCTGCACCTTCTCCCACATGCGCTCCGCCGGCAAAAAGCCGGACAACGATCAGGTGCGCCGGGACGTCCACACCAAGACGCCGCTGCTGCTGTTCGGCAGCTACAACGAGCGCATGTATCTGGCCGAGCTCGGCCCCAACCGGGCGATCTACATCCCCGCCTCATTTCCGGGCACGGCGATCCGGCGGCACACCGGCACCCCCTTCATGGGCTACGCCGGCGCGACCTACCTGCTGCAGGAGGTCTGCAACGGCCTGTTCGACGCGCTGTTCCACATCCTGCCGCTTGGCTCGGACATGGACCGGGCGGAGGCGACCCTGAGCCGTATGCATCGCGAACTGCCCTGGGACGCGGAGGCGAGCAAAGCCTTCGAGCGAATCCTGGAGACTCAGCCGGTTCTGACCCGGATTTCCGCCGCCAAGCGCCTGCGCGACGCGGCCGAAAGCGAGGCGCGCCGCCGCGGCCTGGAGGAGGTCGACGAGACCTGCCTCGACCGCGCGCGCCTCACCATCATCGAGGGGAGGGCGGCGTGAACGATACGACGGTCCTTCACTCGCCCGCATCCTCAAGAGGGGAGATCACGGCATGACGCTCAGCATCGACAACGGACCGCAGTCCGTAGGCGGCGCCCTGGGGGCGCACAGCGAGCGCGCGACGCCGCACGAATTCAGCGACTCGCTGCAGTACCGACTGCTGCTGGCGGTCTGCTTCGCGGCCTTTCTGACCGCCGGGCTGATCGGTCGACTGGCGCTCTGGCGCTGGCGGGTCTTCGGGGGCGACGGCTTCGAGAGCCGCTCGGTCTGGCATGAGGCGCTGAGCCGCGCCCACGCGACCGCGCCCTACGCGTTCATGTGCTGACGGCGCGCAGGGTCGAGCGACCCTGCGGGCGCCGTCGGCGCGTCACCGGTTTCCGGTGTGGGGGGGAACCCTCTCCGGAAATCCGCCGGTTCGGTTTCGATCGGATCGGCGGCCCTGGCCGCACAGGGAATCTGCGGTAACGGCCGAAAGGCCAGTTAACGGAGGGATTATCCATGGCTGATAACCCATCAGGCATGACCCCCGAGGAAGCCAAGGAATTCCACGGTATCTTCATGACGAGCTTCATCGTCTTTACCGTGGTCGCCATCATCGCGCACTTCCTGGCGTGGCAGTGGCGTCCGTGGCTTCCCGGACCCGAGGGTTATGCGTCCCTGACAGACGGCGTGAATATGGCGGTCAGCTATATCACGTCGCACATCGGATAGGAGGAGCGAAACATGTGGCGCATTTGGCTGCTGTTCGATCCGCGTCGGGCGTTGGTCGCTCTCGCGGTCTTCCTGTTCGCGCTGGCTCTGCTGATTCACTTCATTCTGCTGAGCACCGACCGGTTCAACTGGTTGGAAGGCGCGGCCGCCGATGCGGGCGCTCAGGTCCAGATCCACGAGCCGTCTCCGACGGACGTGAAGCTGGTCTGACGACCGCCTACGAGTGCATCGGTCGGGGTCGAGGCCCCGGCTGAGCCCTCGGGCTTCCCCGAGGTCCTGGCTCCGGCCGATGCATTCTCGTTTACCGGCGCCCTTCGCGCGGATCCGCCGCGTGAAGGCTCCGCCGGCGCCGCCGCCCGGGACGGTTAGCTGTTTCGGACCCGGACGGCCGATGCACGAAGCGATTGCGAACCGTTCGACAGACGTCGCAAAGGGGAGGCCCTGACGATGGCCATGCTCAACTTTGAAAGGAAATACCGCATTCGCGGAGGGACTCTGCTCGGCGGCGACCTCTTCGACTTCTGGGTAGGGCCTTTCTACGTCGGATTCTTCGGGGTCACGACGCTCTTCTTCTCGTTCCTCGGCACCGCGCTGATCCTGTACGGGGCGGCGATCGGGCCGACCTGGAACGTCTGGCAGATCAACATCGCGCCGCCGGCCCTGGAATACGGCCTGGCGTTCGCCCCGTTGAAGGAAGGAGGGCTGTGGCAGTTGATCACCATCTGCGCCATCGGCGCCTTCGTTTCCTGGGCGCTGCGCGAGGTGGAGATCTGCCGCAAACTCGGCATGGGATATCATGTGCCGATCGCGTTCGGCGTGGCGATCTTCGCCTACGTCACCCTGGTGGTGATCCGCCCCTTGCTGCTGGGCGCCTGGGGGCACGGCTTCCCCTACGGCATTCTCAGCCACCTGGATTGGGTCTCGAACGTCGGCTACCAGTATCTCCACTTCCACTACAACCCGGCGCACATGATCGCGGTGAGCTTCTTCTTCACCACGACGCTGGCGCTGTCGCTGCACGGCGCGCTGGTGCTGTCGGCGACGAACCCGAAGAAGGGCGAGCCGGTCAAGACGGCCGAGCACGAGAACGCCTTCTTCCGCGACGCCATCGGCTACTCGATCGGCACCTTGGGCATCCACCGTCTGGGCTTGTTCCTGGCGCTGTCGGCCGGCTTCTGGAGCGCGGTCTGCATCGTCATCAGCGGTCCCTTCTGGACCCGCGGCTGGCCTGAGTGGTGGAACTGGTGGCTGAGCCTGCCGATCTGGAGCTGAGGGGAAAGACCATGGCTGAATACCAGAACATCTTCACGCGGGTTCAGGTCCACGGGAATCCCGACCTGGGCGTGCCGCTGCCGAAGGGCGGCGTGTGGACCCGCAACAACAAGACCCGCCTTTCCTATCTCGCCGGCAAGATCGGCGACGCGCAGGTCGGCCCGTTCTATCTGGGCTTCCTGGGCCTCGCCTCCATCGTCTGCGGCGTGATCGCCATCGAGATCATCGGTCTCAACATGTGGGCCTCGGTCGGTTGGGATCCGATCGAGTTCGTCCGCCAGCTCTTCTGGCTGGCGCTCGAGCCGCCGAAGGCAGAGTACGGTCTCTCATTCCCGCCGCTGGCGGAAGGCGGATGGTGGCTGATGGCGGGCTTCTTCCTGACCGTCTCCATCCTGTTGTGGTGGCTGCGAATGTACACCCGGGCGCGCGCGCTCGGCATGGGCACGCATGTGGCCTGGGCCTTCGCGGCGGCGATTTGGCTTTATCTGGTGCTGGGCCTGATCCGGCCGGTGCTGATGGGCAGCTGGTCGGAGGCGGTGCCGTTCGGCATCTTCCCGCACCTGGATTGGACCGCGGCTTTCTCCATCCGCTACGGCAATCTGTTCTACAACCCCTTCCACATGCTCTCGATCGTCTTCCTGTACGGCTCGGCGCTGCTGTTCGCCATGCACGGAGCGACGATCCTGGCGGTCAGCCGCTTCGGCGGCGACCGGGAGATCGAACAGATCGTCGACCGCGGCACGGCCTCGGAGCGCGCCGCCCTCTTCTGGCGCTGGACCATGGGTTTCAACGCCACGATGGAGTCGATTCACCGCTGGGCCTGGTGGTTCGCGGTGCTGTGCCCGCTGACCGGCGGCATCGGCATCCTGCTCACCGGCACGGTGGTCGACAACTGGTACCTGTGGGGCGTCAAGCACGGGATTGCGCCGGCCTATCCTGAGGTCTGGACCCCGGTCCCCGACCCCGCCATGAGCAACGGGAGCTGAGCCATGTTGGACGGAATCAAACTAGGCGTCGGCGGCGTTGCGATCGTGGCGGCCTTTCTCCTCGGGGTGGCGTTCTTCCTGAGTTGGGAGCGCCCGCCGATCGAGAGCGAGCAGATCGGCTACGACGGCGTCGGCATGGTGACCCACACCAACCCGCGCATCGACGCCGAGCTGCAGGCGCGCAACGAGCCGCCGATTTCGATGGGCCGCATGCCGCCCGGCGGACAGCCGGCCGGCGAGGTTTATGAGAACGTGCAGGTGCTGGGCTCGCTCAGCGAGGATCAATTCAACCAGTTGATGGTCAGCATCACCAATTGGGTCTCGCCGGACGAGGGCTGCGCCTACTGCCACAATGTCGAGAACATGGCGTCCGACGAGGTCTACACCAAGATCGTCTCGCGTCGGATGATCCAGATGACCCAGCACATCAACGCCAATTACGAAAGCCACGTGGGGCAGACCGGCGTCAACTGCTACACCTGCCACCGCGGCAATCACGTGCCGGAGTACCTCTGGGTCGAGGAGGACGGGGTCGACCCGGCGAAAGGCATGACCGCCGATCGCCAGGGCCAGAACCTGGCGACCGAGATCGCGGTCTACTCCTCGCTGCCCTACACGGCGTTGGAGGACCTCCTGACCCAACCCGGCGCGCAGATCCGCGTGCAGGAGGGTCAGGCCCTGCCGACGGTTCCGCTCGAGCCGGGCACCAAGAAGACCGAGGTGACCTACTCGCTGATGATGAACATGTCGGACGGGCTCGGCGTCAACTGCACCTACTGCCACAACAGCCGCAGCTGGGCGGATTGGGAGCAAAGCCCGCCGGCCCGCGCCACCGCCTGGCACGGCATCCAGATGGCGCAGGACGTCAACGCCAATTACCTGATCCCGTTGCAGTCGGCGCTGCCGGCGCACCGGTTGGGTCCCGCCGGCGACGCCCCGAAGGCGTCCTGCGCGACCTGCCATCAGGGCCTTCCGTTGCCCATGAACGGGGCCCCGATGCTGGAAGACCATCCCGAGCTCGGGAGGGTCATGGAGTAGCGTTGTTCCGTACCCCATCCACCCCACTGGCGGGAAGAGACCTCTCTTCCCGCCATTTTTTTCGTCGCGATCGCGGGAGCTGAGGTGCAACAGCGCGCGCCTGCGACGGCGGGTCTCAGAAATGGGTCCCCCTTTCGCGGGGGCGCGCTTTGCCGATTCCGGACCGCAGGGCGCTTTCGCGCGGACTCCCGATCCGCCGCTTTTATTCCGCCGCGCGGTCGCCGCCGGCGATCAGGGCGTCGACGTCCCAGCGGCGCGCGGCTTTCAGATAAGCCTCCGCGCCGTCGGCGTCGGTCGGGTGGGAGAAGAGGAAGCCCTGCCCGGATTCGCAGCCAAGCTCCCGCAGGCGCTTCAGCTGACCCGGGCTTTCGACCCCTTCGGCGATCACGTCCATCCCCAGTGTGTGGGCGAGCAGCGCGATGGTGCGGATGATCTCCAGATTCTCGCGCTTCTCCTCCATCGCGGCGACGAAGGAGCGGTCGATCTTCAGCGTGTCGAACGGGAAGCGGTGGAGATAGCTGAGCGACGAATAGCCGGTGCCGAAATCGTCGATCGACAGCGTCACGCCCAGATCCTTCAACTCCATCAGCGTACGCGCGGTGGATTCCGGATTGTGCATGATCATGCTCTCGGTCACTTCAAGCTTCAGCCGGCTGCCCGGCAGGCCGGTTTGCGCCAGCAGCAGCTCGATGTCGCGCACCAGATCCGGGTCCTGCAACTGACGGCCGGACAGATTGACCGAAATCGCCTCCGGCGCTTCGCCGCCGTAGCGGCGCATCCACTCGCGCATGGCGCGGGCGGACTTACGCAGCGCCTGCGCGCCGATCGCGGCGATCAGGCCGACATCCTCCGCCGGCGGAATGAAATCGGCCGGCGCGACCAGCCCGCGTTCCGTATGCCGCCAACGGGCCAAGACCTCGAAGCCGGCGATGCGGCCCGTATCGAAGCGCACGATCGGCTGGTAGTAGACCTCGATCTCATCCCGGTCGACGGCGCGGCGCAGGTCGCTCTCCAGCTGAAGCTGGCTGATCGCCCGGGACTGCATCGAGGGGTCGAAGACGGCCGTGCTGCTCTGGCCCCCGTCTTTGGCGCGATACATCGCGATGTCCGCCGCGCGCAGCATGTCCTCCGCTTTGCGGAACCCGGCCGACGGCAGGGCGACGCCGATGCAGACCGAGGTGAAGACCTCTTGCCCGCGCAGATAGAAGGCGGCCGCCAGATCCGACTGCAGCCAGTGCGCAGTCTCCAGCGCGTCCTCCGCCCTGCGCACCTCGCCCAGCAGCACGCCGAATTCGTCGCTCGCCAGGCGCGCCAGACTGTCGCCCGGCTTGATCGCGCTTTCCAGACGCCGCGCGACGTCGATCAGCAGCTCGTCCCCCACGTCGTGACCGAGCGAATCGTTGATCACCTTGAAGCGGTCGAGATCGAGGAACAGGACGGCGAATCCCTCGCCCGCATCGTCTGCGCCTTGCAGGCGCCGGCGCTGCAGGGTCTGATCGATGCGGTCCAGAAACAGCGCCCGGTTCGGCAAGCCGGTGACGGAATCGTACAGCGCGTCGTGGATCAGCTGCTCTTCCGCGCGCTTGCGCTCCGATATGTCGGTCATCGAGCCGACCAGGCGCTGCGGCCGGCCGTCATGCGGGCTGCGCACCGCAAGCCCGCTCGCCGCGACCCACAAATAATCGTCGTCGGTATGCAGCATGCGGAACTCGGCGGCGAACTGCTCGGACGCGCCGTCGAGGTAGCTGTCGATCGCGGCGCGCAGGGCGTCGACGTCGCGCGGGTGGACGCGGTTGAACCAATCGTCCGGCCGGCCGCTTATCATGTCGGGGCTGAGCCCCAGCATGGCCCGCCAGCGCGGCGAGTAATAGACCCGCTCCGCCGCGAGGTCCCAATCCCAGATGCCTTCGGACGAGCCCTGCGCGGCGAGCGCGTAGCGCTCCTCCGAGACCCGCAACGCGTCCTCGGCGCGCTTGCGTTCCGTGACGTCGGTGAAGGTGCTGACGAAGCCGCCCTGGGGAAGCGCGTTGCGCACGATTTCAATCCAGCGCCCGTCCGCCAGCCGCTCCAACTGCACCGCGCCGCGCCCGTCGCGGATGTCGGCCAAGCGCGCCTCCACATGGGCGTCGATGGCGCGGGCGTCGGGCCGGACCAGAACGCCCGCTTCGAAGGCGCTGCGGATCGCCTTGGCGATCGGATCGCCCTCGACGATGCCGCCTTCAGCAATCGAGAAGATTTCGCGGTAGCGCCGGTTCCAAGCGACGAGGGTCAGCGCCTCGTCGGTCACGACGATGCCGTCGGCCATGTAGTCGAGCGCGTTCTGCAAGGCGGTTTGCGACGCCGCGCCGCGCGCGCCGTCGCGCCGACCTTTGCGAAAACCGGTCAGCCCGCCGATCAGAGCGGACAGCGCGGCGGCGATCGCCGAACCTGCGCTGCTGTCGTGAATGGGCATGGCGGCTGAGGCTCCGAGAAGCGGCGCCGCCAAACATGCAGCGCCAACGCGACCGTTAGAGTGCACTAACCGCCCCCCGGTTGGTCAAGCGAACGCAATCGATTAAATAGGGGACGGCGACCGCAACCTTGGACCCGCGCGATGACCGACGCAAAGATCGACCGCCGCCTGTCGGTGGCCCCGATGATGGATTGGACGGACCGGCATGACCGGCGGTTCCTGCGCATCTTGTCTGCGCGCACGCTGCTTTACACCGAAATGGTGACGGCGCCGGCGGTGCTTTACGGCGATCGGGAAAAACTCCTCGGCTTTGACGCACTCGAGCATCCGGTCGCGTGCCAACTGGGCGGCTCCGATCCGGCGGAACTCGCCGAGGCTGCGGCGATCGTGGAGCGGGTCGGCTATGACGAAATCAATCTGAATGTGGGGTGCCCGTCCGATCGGGTGCAGAACGGCTTCTTCGGCGCCTGCCTGATGGCGGATCCGGCCCGCGTGCGCGATTGCGTCGATGCGATGGCCCGCGCGGTCTCGATCCCGGTCACGGTTAAGTCGCGCATCGGCATCGACGGGCGCGAGAGCTATGAGGAGCTCCTCCGCTTCATCGACACGGTGGCGCAAAGCGGCTGTTCGACCTTCATCGTCCACGCCCGGATCGCGATCCTCTCAGGGCTCAGTCCAAAGGAGAATCGCGAGATCCCTCCGCTGAAATACGACGTGGTGCGCCGGCTCAAAGCCGATCGCCCGCAGTTGGAGATCGTCTTGAACGGCGGGGTCAAGGATCTGGACCAGGCGGAAGCGATTCTGGCGGAGGACGATGACGGCCCGGCCCTAGACGGCGTCATGATCGGTCGGGCGGCCTACCAGGACCCCTATATTCTGGCCGAGGCCGATCGACGGCTGTTCGGTCGGAGCGACGCTCCCGTCAAAACCCGCCATCAAGTGATCTCGGACCTGCTGCCCTATGTCCGGAAGAGCCTCGATCGCGGCGTCGCGCTGCACCACATCACGCGGCACATACTGGGCCTGTTCAACGGGCGGCCCGGCGCGCGAAAATGGCGCCGGTATCTGAGTGAGAACGCCTACAGCGCCGAGGCGGGCGTCGAGGTGATCGAGCAGGCGGCCGCCCTGGTTCCCGACGATCGCGACGCGGCGCGCAGCGGCGCGGCGTAGGCGTAGGCGTAGGCGTCTAAAGTTTTCCCGCCTCGACCATTGCGCGGTAGAGCTGGGTCAACACCTCGGACGGCCGATAGCGTCCGGCCTGCATGGCCTCGCGCCCCGCCTCGATCGCCGCATCGGACGGATGGCGCGGCACGACGGCGTAGCCTTCCTTGGCCAGCGCCTGCAGAACGGCGCGCGCCTGCTTGTCGTAATCCTCGTTGAACCAGGATTTGTCCGCCTTCTTGATCGCCTGGGCGATGGCGGTTTTGATGTCGGCCCCCATTGGCGCGCCTCCTCCAGCGATCGGATGCCGCGTCACGACGCCACGATTCGCCCCTCGGAGGGGAGTCCCGATGTTCGACCAACAGGTGACGTTTCTCTACACCGCCGATCCGGACGCCTCGCGCCGCTTCTACGAGGAGACGCTGGAGCTGACCTGCGTGCTGACGCAGCAGGGCGGCTGCCGGATCTATCGCACCGGCCCGGCGAGCTTCGTCGGCCTGTGCGCGGCGCGCGACGGCCGCGCGGCCAATCCCAACGGCGTGATCCTGTGCCTGGTGACGCAGGACGTCGAAGGCTGGGGCGCGCGGCTGAAAGCCAAGGGCGTGGTGCTGGAGAAGGAGCCGCAGCCGAACCCCGACTTCGCCATCACGCACCTCTTCCTGCGCGACCCCGACGGCTATCTGATCGAAATCCAGCGGTTCGAGGATGTGGCGTGGCCACCCTCCTAGTGGCTCTCAGCGGCTCATACCTACAATATGTTGATCAAAGTTCCGAATCGCCGTTGTGTTATTCGTGACATGGTTGTTCCATGCTTGACGAGCCCTAGCTAAGGCTATCGGATATGAGACCCTACACCAAAAAACAGGTGGCGGACGTGTTATCCGTAGATGTCGAGAGACCGGTACAGTCGACTCCGCGCGGACCTTCAATGGTACGTACGACGCCCTCCTCCCATCAAGTGACCAGAGCCGAAGCGAACGCCCAGGCTGTTGCTAAGCGCCTTCGAGTGTTGAAGATCGCGCAGGCGGCGGCCAAGGGCGAGAAAGTGAGTTTTGGCGGACGCAAGGTTTGGAAGCGGTAAAAAAATTTTGGCGCGAGCCACCCTCATAAAGAGCAAATAATAGAGATTGCTGAATGGAAGGCGATCGCCCGTACCCTTGGAACGAAATGTTCAGTCGTATCGTCGCCGGCGAAGGGGAGACGCGTTCGCTCTTGGCGTATGCTTTATACAAGCAATTGAAGGTCGAATGGACCGAGCGGGAGCAAGGCAACCGCGGCGGGCCGATATCGCTTCACGACATGAACCAATTCCGCGAGTCGGTCGACACCGATACGCAGATTAACATGCTCTTCAATGAGGCGGATCGACGCCTTGAAGACTACGCCCGCCAACTCCTAGGCGAACAACAAGCGACCGAACTAGTTGATGCTTACGAGGGTGGGAAAAAAGATGAAATGAATAAGCAATTGCAGGCGCTCAATAGCACAGTGCAAGGAATCAAGGCGGTTTCCGACAACTTGCAAACTCAGGCCAATCGCAGCTTCCTAATGGCCGTGTTGGCGAGCCTACTCGGCTCCGCGTTCGCTTTCGTGATCGCGGTGGCCGCCTTTTTTGCTTGGAGCGACTGGATTGCAGAGCTGTTCGCCGGCGGGGCCGGCGGCTGAGCGCTACTGCCCCGCCGCCGTCATACCGTCGATCCGCACGCTCGGCGCATTGGCGCCGTAGCGGAAGTCGAGGTCGTTCGCCGCCGTCATCGCGAGAAACATGTCCTTCAGATTGCCGGCGATCGTCATCTCGCTCACCGGATAGGCGATTTCGCCCTTTTCGATCCAGAAGCCGGACGCGCCCCGGCTGTAGTCGCCGGTCACGCCGTTGACCCCCATGCCCATCAGGCTGGTGACGTAGAAGCCGCTGTCGATCTCGCGAATCATGTCCTCCGGGCTCGTCTCGCCCGGCTCGAGATAGAGATTGGTCGTCGTCGGGCTCGGCGGGCTCGAGGTCCCTCGGCCGGCGTTGCCGGTCGTCGAGAGATCCAACTGCCGGGCGCTGCGCAGATCGAGCACCCAGGTCGTCAGCACGCCGTCTTCGACCAGCGCGCGCCTTGTCGTGGCCACGCCTTCCGCGTCGAACGGCTTGGAGGCGAGGCCGCGCGGGCGGTGCGGATCGTCGATCACGGTCAGGCCCTTGGCCATCACGGCCTCGCCCATCCGGTCCTTCAGGAAACTGGTGCCGCGGGCGATCGCCGCGCCGTTGACGGCGCCGGCCAGATGGCGGAGCAGGCTGTTCGCGACGCGGGGATCGAAGACGACCGGACATTTGGTGGTCGGCCCCTTGCGCGGATTCAGCTTGGCGACCGCCTGATCGCCGGCGCGCTTGCCGATCAGGCTTGGGTCCTCCAGATCGGCGCCGTAGACCTTTGAGGTGAAGTCGTAGTCGCTCTCCATCTCCACGCCTGAGCCGGCGAGGACCGACACCCCGACGCCGTGGCGCGAATTCTCGTAGCCGCCGCGAAAGCCGTTGGAGGCGCCGAGCGCGATCGACCAGCGCGCCCAGCTCGACTCGGCGCCTTCTGAATTGCTCACGCCCTGCACGGCCATGGCCGCGTCTTCGGCCGCCTTGGCGCGTTCGATCAAGAGTTCCGCCGCAGGCTCCTCGTGATCGCAGCTGTCGACGTCGGGGAAGGGCGGGCGGCCCAGGTCCTCGGCCGTCGCCAGCCCGCAATAGGGATCGTCCGGGACGGTCTTCGCCATGGCGATCGCGCGCTCGACCAACTCCGAAAGCGCGTCCGACTTCCAGTCGTTGCCGGAGACGCAGGCCTGCTTCTTGCCGATGATGACGCGCAAGCCCAGATCGCGGCTCTCCGAGCGCTCCAGCCGCTCCATCTTGCCGAGGCGCTGGGCGTGGCTCAGGCTGGTCGCGTGCGCCACGATCGCGTCGGCCTGATCGGCGCCGGCTTTGCGCGCCCGGTCCAGCATCTCTTCGATCAGGTCGAGGGATTGGGCGTCAGCCCCGGTCTTTTCAGCGCGCTTGGCGGTCGCGGGCGCGTCGGACATGAAGCTCGATCCTTATTCGGTTGGCGAAATTTAGGGCGACAGATCGCTCACCCCTCTGAAAGTGTTCACGAGGGCGATCAGAGTAAAGCCCGCGATCGCGATCAGCGCTAAGATCATCTGCAGCCGAACCCGCTTGCGGTCGCGCTCCGGCTCGTCGCGCGGGCGTTCTTCGTCGCGCCGCCCTTCCGCGCGGCGGCTGTAGCGCGGCGGGCGCGCCCGGCCGTCCATGCGGGGGTCGCGCGCGCCGAGGCGCGCCCCGCGGCGGCGCGCGCGCAACCCGACCAGCGCCGCGATCAGAACCACCGCCAGCAGCACCGCGATCGGGTTATCGCGCAGAAGCTCCGCCATCGTGCGGGGGCCTTTCGCTCAGCCCTCGCCGCGCGCGCGCGCGAGCGCGCGCCAGCCGATGTCGCGGCGATAGAAGCTTTCCGGCCAGTCGATCCTGTCGACGGCGCGATAGGCGGCGGCCTGGGCCTCCGCGACGCTTGACCCGCGGGCGGTGACGTTTAGCACCCGTCCGCCGATCGCCCGCAAGACGCCGTCGGCGTCGCGCGCTGTGCCGGCATGGAAGATGGTGACGTCGGGATCCTCTTCCGCCGGCTCCAGCCCGCGGATCACGGTGTTCTTCTGGTAGGCGCCCGGATAGCCTTCGGCCGCCATCACCACGCTCAGCGCGGTCTCGTCCTCGTACCAGCGCAGATCGGCGGCGGACAGCACGCCGTCGGCGGCGGCCGTCAGCGCGGGCAGAAGATCGGACTTAAGCCGCATCATCAGGACCTGACACTCCGGGTCGCCGAAACGGACATTGTACTCGACCACCTTGGGCCCCTGGTCGGTCACCATGAGCCCGATGAACAGAACGCCGTTGAAGGGCGCGCCTTCGGCGGCCATCGCCTTGACCGTGGGGGTGAGGATCTCTTCGACGATGCGCCGCTCAAGGTCGGGCGTGCAGACGGGCGCCGGCGAATAGGCGCCCATCCCGCCGGTGTTCGGTCCGCGATCGCCGTCATAAGCGGCCTTGTGATCCTGGGCGGAGGCGAGGGGCAACGCCGAAACGCCGTCGACCAGGGCGAAGAAAGAGAGCTCCTCCCCGGCCATGAACTCTTCGACGACCACCTCGGCGCCGGCGGCGCCGAAGCTCTCGGCGACCATCGCCTCATCCACGGCGGCCAAAGCCTGCTCGACGCTCTCCGCGACGGTCACCCCCTTGCCGGCGGCAAGACCGTCGGCCTTGACGACGATCGGCGCGCCGCGCTCGCGGATATAGGCCTTGGCGGCGTCGGCGTCAGTGAACCGGCCGTAGGCGGCTGTGGGGATGTCGTACTTGGCGCAGAGATCCTTCGCGAAACCCTTCGAGCCTTCGAGCCGCGCGGCCGCCGCGCTGGGTCCGAGAACGCGGACGCCGGCGGCGCGCAGCCGATCCGCCAAACCCGCGACCAACGGCGCTTCCGGTCCGATGACGACCAAATCGATCGCCTCGCGTTCGGCGAAGGCGAGGATGCCGTCAATGTCGTCGGCCTGCAGATCCTCGACACATTGGGCTTCCTGAGCCACGCCGGCGTTGCCGGGCGCGCAGAACAGGCTCTCGCAAAGGGGCGAGGCCGCGATCGCCCAACACAAAGCGTGCTCGCGCCCGCCGCTCCCGACAACCAAGATGCGCATTCGCTCCGACTCCCCCGTCAAGCCGTGAATCGCGCCGCTCCAAAGTCCTCCCGTCTGCGCTCAGACGGCGCGGGCGGGGGGCGTCGGGCGCTCGCTCAAAGCACCCGCGCACGCCCTGCAGATCGGCTGGTGCGGGATAGCATGAGCCGACGGGGAGGGAAACCGCCTGAGCCCCTCGGCCAGCACGGCGATCTCCACCGCGGCGCCCTCGGCGATCCTCGCCGCGGGGGCCTCGGCCGTTCCGGCCGCGTCGGTCGGCGCCGCCGTCACCAGCAACACGCCGCCGCCCGGCCGATGCGTGTAGACGGCGCGTCGTCCGAAAGGCCGGTCGACCTCAATGTATCCCGGACACTCGACCAGGATGAGATCGCCCAGGCTCAACCGCTCGATCACCGGGGCGAAGAAGCCCGGCGCGGCGATCTGATCGAAAAAATGCGCCTCGGTGCGATAGAACCAAACGTTCCGCCTTCCATCGCCCAGCCACAAACTCAATGCCTGACGGTGCGCTTGCAACCTCATGCTCTTAGCTCCCTTAGATTGTGGTTTATTTCTAAATGCAATTCGGATCGGGGCGGTGTCTGGGTAGGAATGCGGCGGATTTGTGCGTCTTCTCAGAGGTTCGTCTAAAATGCGTCGAAGCCAGTCCGGCGCAGGCGGCGCGGCGACGCTTGACGGCGGCCGGTTCGGGCGGGACTCTTCGCTCATGTCGTCGCCCGCCGCCTCCGCCGTCAGCAACGCGCCCGAGTTCTCAGTCTCGGAGCTGTCCGCCGCCCTCAAGCGCACAGTGGAGGAGAGCTTTTCGTACGTGCGCGTGCGCGGCGAGATCTCGGGCTTCAAGCGCGCCGCCTCCGGCCATCTCTACATGGCGATGAAGGACGCGGACGCGGTCTTGGACGCGGTCTGTTGGCGCGGGACGGCGGGGCGGCTGTCGATCAAGCCTGAGGACGGGATGGAGGTGATCGCGACCGGGCGGCTCACGACCTATCCCGGCCGCTCGAAATATCAGATCGTCATCGAAAGTCTTGAGCTCGCCGGGGAAGGCGCGCTGCTGAAGCTGCTCGACGATCGCCGTAAGAAACTCGCCGCCGAGGGACTGTTCGCCGAGGAGCGAAAGCGTCCGCTGCCGTTCCTGCCGTCGGTGATCGGCGTCGTGACCTCGCCCACCGGGTCGGTGATCCGCGACATCCTTCACCGTCTGCGGGACCGCTTCCCGCGTCATGTTCTGATTTGGCCGACCGCGGTTCAGGGCGACGGCGCAGCGGACGCAGTCGCGGCCGCGATCGCGGGTTTCAACCGCCTGACCGGCGCGCCGGGCGAGCCGCCGCGCCCCGACGTCCTGATCGTGGCGCGCGGCGGCGGATCGTTGGAGGATCTCTGGGCCTTCAACGAGGAGGCCGTGGTGCGCGCGGCCGCGGCGTCGGAGATCCCGCTGATCTCGGCCGTCGGCCATGAGACCGATACGACGCTGATCGATTTCGCCAGCGACCGGCGCGCGCCCACCCCGACGGCGGCGGCGGAAATCGCCGTGCCGGTGCGCAGCGAGTTGATGATCGATCTGGCCGATCGGGCGCGCCGCTTGAGCGCGGCGGCCCACCGCGGCGTCGCCGATCGCGCGAAATTACTGGCGGGGTTGGCCCGCGGGCTGCCTCGTCCGCATCGCTTGCTGGAAGGCGCGGAGCAAAAGCTGGACGATTTGTCGGAGCGCTTCGTCGCCGGGCTGCCGCGGCTGATCGGCGCGAAGGAGCGCGACCTCGCCCAGACCGCGGCGCGTCTGCGCACACCGCTTGAGACGCTGCGCGGCGCCGCGCGGGAGCTCGACGCGCTGGACGGCCGCCTGACGCGCGCGCTGGCGAGCGTCGAGCGCACCCACCGCAATCGCTTCGCGGACAGCCGTGTCGCCGAGCGCTTGACCCGCGCGACGACCCGCTTGATCGAGGACCGGGCCGCGCGACTCGCCCGGCAAGCCCAGATGCTGGAGAGTTTGAGCTATGAGCGCGTTCTAGAACGCGGCTACGCCGTCGTGCGTCGGGCCGAAGACGGCGCGGTCGTCTCCGACGCCGACGCGCTGCGCGCGGGCGACGAGATCGACATCGCCTTTCGCGGGGCGCGCTCGCGCCGGGCGCTGGTTGCGGGCGGCGGCGCGGCCGGCCCGCCTTCCCCACGGGCCAAGCCCAAGGCGCGACAGGCGGGCGGCGGCGGCAAAACCGATCAGCAGGAGTTGTTCTGATGCGACGCGCACTGATGGGGCTGTTGGCGCTGTGCTTGCTCGCGCCGGCCGCGCGGGCCGGCGAAATCGATTGGCTCCAGACCGACCTGCAGGAAGGCGGCTACGCCATCGGCAGGATCGCGCCGGGCGGCGCGGTCGAGTTCGCGGGCCGCGCCGCGCCGGTCGCCCCCGACGGCCGATTCGTGATCGGCTTTCACCGCGACTCGCCGGCGCGCGTCGTGGTGCGCGCGACCGGCCCGGACGGCGCGCGCATGGAACAGACGCTGAGCCTCGCCCAGCGGGACTACGACATCCAACGCATCGACGGCCTCCCCGAGAACAAGGTGACGCCGCCCGAAGAGACGCTTCAGCGCATCCGCGACGAGGCCGCGGCCGTACGCGCCGCGCGCGAGAGAGGGAGCTTGGAGATCGGCTTCGACAGCGGGTGGATCTGGCCTGTCCGCGGCCGAATAACCGGCGTGTTCGGCGCCCAACGCATCCTCAACGGTCACCCGCGTCAGCCCCATTACGGCGTCGATATCGCCGCGCCGACGGGAACGCCCGTCGTCGCGCCCGCCGACGGGGTCGTCAGCTTCGCCCACCCCGATCTCTACTATTCCGGCGCGACCTTGATGATCGACCACGGGCTCGGGCTCGCCTCGACCTTCCTGCATCTCGACGACATAGCCGTCCGGGAGGGGGAAAAAGTGAGGCAGGGGCGGACGATCGGACGCGTCGGCTCCAGCGGGCGGTCCACCGGCCCGCATCTGGATTGGCGGATCAACTGGTTCGACGCGCGCCTCGATGCGGCGCTGTTCGTCCCGCCCATGCCCGCGACGGGTGGGGGCGACTGATCAGTCGTCCTTCGGCCAACGGCGGTGGACCCAGAACCATTGGCCGGGGCGCGCGCGGACCCAGGCCTCGACGCGCGCGTTCATGGCGTGCAGCAGCGTCTCCACGTCCGCCTTGCGGTCGCCGCTGTCGGGCAACTCAAGCGGCGCTTCGACGGTGACGCGAAAGCGCGCGCCCGGCAGTCGCTCCAAACGCACCGGCAGCACGCGACAGCGATAGCGCAGCGCCAGCTCCGCCGGTGCGGTCGCCGTCATTGCCGGGCGACCGAAGAAGGGGATCGGCGCGCCTTCGTTGAATTTCTGATCGATCAGCAGGCCGAGCGGCCGGCCCTCGTCCATCACCTTCAGCGCTCCCCGCGCGCCGGCGCGGCCTTTGGGCAGCAGTTCGGCGGTGAAGCCGGCGCGAACCTTCTGAATCATCCGATCCATGCCCGGATTGCTCGCCCGGCGGTAGATGTTGGCGAGCTTGCAGCCGCGCTGAGCGGCCACCAGGCTCGCCATCTCCCAATTCGCCATGTGGGCGGAGAACACGATGAAGGGCGCTTTGGAATCGCGCGCCGCCAACAGGCGCTCCTCGCCGATCAACTCGACCCGATTCCCGTCGTGCGTGTCGATCCGGTCGAGATGGGCGTACTCCGCCGCCCCGCGCCCCAAATTGTCCCACACCTCCTGAACGATCCGATCGATCTCGGCCTGCGAGGCCTCAGGAAAGGCGCGGGCCAGATTGCTTCGGGCGATCCGATCGGCGGGCAAACGGGGTCCGACCAGGCGGAACAGCCATCCGCCCGCGGCCGACGCGGTTTCGATCGGCAGCAACCGCATGGCGCCCAGCAACGCCCGGAAGACGACGTTTTGAATCGCGTAGCCCAAACGTCGCGCCAAAGGCGTTTCGGCTCGCTCTGCGATGCGTTCGTCCCTCGCCGTCATCAAGGTCTCAGAGCCGTGAGGCGCTCCTCCAACAGCTGCGCGCTTTCGTCCGAGAACGCCAGGCGCACGCGCAGCACGATCAACGCGCCGCGCGAGGTGCGCAGGCTCTCGCGTTGCACGACGCTCAGGCGCGCGGCGTCTTTCTCGGTGGTCGCCAGCCGCGCCCCAGAGCGCTCGGCCGTCTCGCGCAGTTCCGCAAGGGTCGCCGACTCGTAGGTGTGATGATCCGGAAAAGCCCGGGTTTCTGCAAGGTTCGCGCCCGCCCCCTCCAAACTTTCGAAGAACTTGCGCGGCCGGCCGATGCCGGCGAAGGCGACGAGCCGCGCGCCGAGCAACTCCGGACTCGGATCGACGGGCGCGAGCGCAGCCTCCAGGATCGGCGCGCGGCTCGCTAGCGCGGCGCGCGCGCCGGTGCGATCCTCGCCGATGAGGACGATCAGGTCGGCGCGCGCCAGCGCCGCCGCAAGCGGCTCGCGCAGCGGGCCGGCCGGGGCGACCCGCCCGTTGCCGAACCCGACGCCGCCGTCGACCGTCAGAATGGAAAGATCCTTCCGAAGGCTCGGATTCTGGAAGCCGTCGTCCATCACCAGATAATCGGCGCCCTGCTCGATCGCCAGGCGTGCGCCGGCCGGCCGGTCGGCGGCGACGACCGTCGGCGCGCGCGCCGCGTGCAACAGCGCTTCGTCGCCCACATCGCGCGCCGTATGGCGTGTCGGATCGACCCGCACCGGACCGGTCGCCGCGCCGCCGTAGCCGCGCAGCAGAACGGCCGGCGTTGCGCCCCTCGCCTGCAATCGGGCGACGATCGCTTGCACCGTGGGCGTCTTGCCGGCGCCGCCCAGGGTGGGATTGCCGACGCAGATCACAGGAGCCGAGACGCGGACCGGCCGCACGAGGCGCCGGCGCAGCGCTCCGGCTGCGCAGAACAGGGCGGCGGCCGGGGTGAGCGCGCGGGCCCGCCATCCGTCTTCCGCCCAGAAGCCCGGCGCCCGCATCAGGACGTCTCCGCGCGCTTCACAGGCTTGGAGACCGGCGGCAGAAAGGGCTCAAGACGTTGCATCACGCGCTGCGCCACGCCGCGATTGCGCGCCGCGACGTCGGCCGCGGCGGCGCTCATCGCGCGCCGCGCGTCGGAATCGTCCAGCAAGGCGGCGACCGCGGCCGCCGCCTCTTGCGCTGACTCGATGCGCCGCGCCCCGCCGGCCTGGAGCAGTTCGTCCGCCACGGTCTCGAAGTTCGCCATATCGGGGCCGAACAGCGGCGCGGCGCCGAGATGCACGGCCTCGACCGGATTATGCCCGCCGACCCCGCCGATCAGGCTGCCGCCAATCAGCGCGATCTCGCTCAACCGGTAGAACAGCCCCAATTCGCCCAGCGTATCCGCGAGATAGATTTCGGCGTCCGGCGGCGGCGTCGGCGTCTCCGAGCGCCGGGCCACCCGGAATCCCTGGCCGCGCAGATGCTCGGCGACCGCATCGCCGCGCACCGGATGCCGCGGAGCGAGGATCGTGAGCAGCCCGTCGCGTTGCGGGGCGAGGCGGGCGTGCACGTCGGCGACGATTTCCTCTTCGCCCGCATGCGTGCTCGCCGCAACCCACAGCGGCCGTGCGCCCACCGCGTGACGCAACGCCGCCAGAAGATCCGCGTTGACCGGCAGGGGAGGAGCGGAGAATTTGAGATTGCCCACGCAGTCGGCGTCGCGTGCGCCGAGGCGGTTCAGCCGCTCCGCTTCGCGCGGGGTTTGCGCCAAGCAGAGGTCGAAGCCGCCCAGAAGATCGCGAGCGAGACCCGGCGTTCGGCGCCAACGCTGGAAGCTGCGTTCGGAGATGCGGCCGTTGATAAGCAGGGTCGGCCGTCCGTCGTCGCGCATCTCCCACAGAAGGTTGGGCCAAAGTTCCGATTCCAACCACACGCCCGCGTCGGGGCGCCAATTCGCCAAAAAGCGCCGAACCGGGCCCAACTGGTCGATCGGCGCATACTGGTGGACGGCGTTCGTCGGCAGGCGGCTCGCCATCAAGCGGGCGGATGTGACGGTGCCCGTCGTCAGGAGGATCGAGGCGTCCGGGTCTCGGGCGGCGAGCGCCTCCATCAGCGGCTGCGCGGACATCGCCTCGCCGTTGCTGGCGGCGTGAATCCAGACCAGCGGGCCGGTCGGGCGCTCGATCGAGGCATGGCCCAGCCGCTCGGGGAAGCGTTTGGGATCTTCCTTGCCGCGGGCGAGCCGTCGTTTGAGGTAAAGCGACAGCGCCGGCCGCGAGGCGGCGAGGGCGCTGCGGTAAAGCCCGCGCCAGATCATCGCCCGCCCTCGTAGGACGCGCCGGAGGCCGGCGGCGCGGGCGGCTGCGTCTCGGACGAGGGAGGCGGGTCGGCCGGCGGGATCGGGGAGACGCCGCATCGGCGGTCGCATTCGTCGCTCAAGTCGGTCATCCGACGTTCCACCAATTCGCGCACTCGTTCGAACGCGTCCGCATCGCCGCGCGGCGGGGGGTCGATGGGGTCCCCCCACAGACACACCAGACGCGAAAACGGAAGCGGCAGGATGAAGCGATCCCAACTGCCGAGCAACCGGCGACGCGTGGCGCTGTAGGCGACCGGCACGATCGGAACCTGCGCCATGGCGGCGATGGTGATCATGCCGCCGCGCAGCCGCATGCGCGGCCCGCGCGGCCCGTCCGGCGTGATGCCGACGCATTTTCCCTGCTTGAGAAGGCGCAAAATCTCCCGCGTCGGTCCCGAGCCGCCTCGCCGGCTGTCCACCGGCACGGCGCTGAAGCCGAAACGGCCGAGCCCCTCGCTCACGAGCCGGCCGTCGCGATGCGCGGACGCGAGGACGGTCAGGGCGCGCGTCTCCTCTTTCCAGGCGTACGGCATCATCGCGATGCGATTGTGCCACAGAGCGATGAGGAAGGGCCGCCCCTGCGCCTTAAGCGCGTCCCGCGCTTCCTGTCCGGCCAAGTCAAAGCGCGACGTCAGATACACGAAGCGAATGTACCAAACGATGATTTCGCGAGCGATCGAATAGGCTGTGCGCGACCTGAAAAAGCGGGCCGACCAAGTCATCAGGCGCCGCCTCAGTGCTGTCCGGCCGCCGCCGGTCGCTCCGCCTCGACCGCCTCGGGCGTCTCATCCGCCTCCGCCGCGGCCCCGGCGTCCGGCTGGAATTGCATCGCCTGCAGCCGGGCGTAAAGTCCGCCCCGGGCGCTCAGCGCATGATGATCGCCGGTTTCGACCACCCGCCCCTTGTCCATGACGTAGATGCGGTCGGCGTCCGCGATGGTGGAGAGGCGGTGGGCGATCACAACGACCGTGCGGCCGGTCATCAGCCGCTTCAACGCGCCCTGCACCTGGCGCTCCGACTCTGTGTCGAGCGCAGAGGTGGCCTCGTCCAACAACAGGATCGGCGCGTTCTTCAGCATCGCCCGAGCGATGGCGATCCGCTGGCGCTGTCCGCCGGAGAGCTTCAAGCCCTGCTCGCCGACCACGGTGTCGTAGCCCTGCGGCAGATCAGCGATGAACTCGTGCGCCGCCGCGCCTTTCGCGGCGTCGATCACGTCCTCCTCCCGGGCGTCGATGCGGCCGTAGGCGATGTTTGCGCGAACCGTGTCGTTGAACAGCGTGGTCTCCTGGCTGACCAGACCGATCTGGGCCAGCAGGGAATCCAGCGTAACGTCTCGGACGTCCTGGCCGTCGATTTCGACCGAGCCGGCGGACACGTCGTAAAACCGCGGAATGAGGTTGAGCACCGTCGATTTTCCCGCCCCGGACGGCCCGACGAGCGCCACGGTTTCGCCAGCCGGGATTTCGATGTCCACCCCGCGCAGTACGGGGTCGCCCGAAGAGTAGGAGAACTCCACGCTCTTGAGCGAAACGCGACCGTCCTGCGGGACCAGCGTCTTGGCGTTCGGCTTGTCCTGGATCTGCGGCTCGTGATCGATGATCGCGAAGATGCGCTGGGCCGCGGCGAGGCCTTCCTGCAAGGCGGCGTTCAGGTTGGCGAGCGAGCGCATAGGCTGGTAGGCGGTGATCACGGCCATGAAGAAGGCCATGAACTGCCCGACCGTCATGGCGCCCTCCATGATCTGGTATCCCCCCCAAACCAGGATCGCGGCCAGCGCGCCGCCGGAGAGACCGTCCATGATCGGATAGGTCAGCGAACGCACGACCGCCGCCTTGAAGATCAGCTTGTACATGGCCGCGAAGGCGCCGTCGGCGCGCTGCTGCTCGTACTCCTGCATGCGGTAAGCGCGCACCTGGCGCGCGCCCTTCAGCGAATCGTCGAGCACGGAGGTCATTTGCCCGAACTCCGTCTGCGTGTGCGCCGACACGCGGCGCAGTCGTCGGCCGATCCGGATGATGGGCATGACCGACAGCGGGAAGAAGACGAAGGCGACGATCGCCATCTGCCAATTCAGGTAGAACATCTGCCCCACCAGCACGACGACGACGATCATGTCCCGTCCGGCGCTGGTGAAGACCTTCGAGATGGCGTCGCGCAGGAAGTGAACGTCGTTCGAGAAGCGCGAGAGCTGCCGCGCCGTGCCTTCGTCGTGCAGATACTGGATGTCCGCGCGCTGCAGGGATCGGAACATCTGGCTTTGCATGCGCTCGATGATGCGCAGGCCGACCGAATGCATCAGCGTCGTCTGCCCGAAATTCGCCGTCCCGCGGATCACCGCCACCGATAGAAAGCCCGCCGCGACGAACCAAATCATCGCTTCGTCGCCTTGGATCAGAGCGTCGTCTAGGGTGCGTTCGACCAAGTAGACGATACCGCCCGAGGCCGCGCCGACGATGGCCATGCAGATGACGGCGAAGACGATGCGCATGAGATAGTGACGCATGTAGTCGCGCCAAAGACGCGCCACCAGAACCCGCGTGTCGTGGTCAAGCGTGAGCCGCGCTTTATCCTTACGCTTCTTGTTTGGATCGGACACGCTGAGAGGTCTTCCCTTGATCGAAACGCCTTTTCGGGGCGTCGGCGGCGAGCCGGCCCCTTCGAAGATGGGCTGCGTATAGCATGAGCGTCCGGGCGCGTCACTCCGACTGAGCGCCCCGAAGAGGCTGAAAAATGAAGGTTACGACGCTTCGACGCGGGTCAGCACCGGTTGCAGATTCTCGAGAAATTGCCGCGCGCACGCCTCCCAGGAGAAGGTGAGCGCATGCGCCCGGCAGGCCGCCGGATCGACGTCGAGCGCGCGACGCGCGGCCGCGCCGAGGTCTTCGTCGAGCGCGCCGACCGGCGCGCTCCCGATGACGTCCAGCGGACCGTTCACCGGCAGCGCCGCGACCGGCACGCCGCTCGCCAGCGCTTCCAGCAGCACGAGGCCGAACGTGTCCGTGCGGCTCGGGAAGACGAAGACGTCGGCGGCGGCGTAATGACGGGCCAGATCCTCTCCCGTCTTGGCGCCGAGGAAATGCACCGCCGGATAGGCGGCGCGCAATTCGGCCAGTTGCGGCCCGTCGCCGACCACGACCTTGCTGCCGGGCAGGTCCAGGTCGAGAAACTGCTTGATGTTCTTTTCGATCGCGACGCGCCCGACATTCATGAAAATAGGCCGAGGCAAGTCCAGCGCGTCTTTCGGCTGCGGGCGAAACAGGGCGATGTCGACGCCTCGGCTCCACAGACGCAGATGCTCGAACCCCCAGGCCTCAAGATCGCGCTTCATGCTGTCGGTCGTCACCATGGTGGCGAGCGCGGGCGCATGAAACCGGCGCATGAAGGCGTAGCTCCAACTCAGCGGCGCGCGGATGCGGGCGTGAATGTATTCTGGAAACCGGGTGTGAAAGGCGGTGGTGAACGGCCGCCCGCGCCTCAGGCAATAGCGTCGCGCCGCCTGCCCAAGCGGGCCTTCGGTCGCGATATGGATCGCGCTGTCGGCCCGCGCGTCCAGCAGGCCGGGCAGTTTGAACCGCGCGTCGACGGCGAGCCGGATTTCCGGATAGCTCGGACAGGGGATCGTGCGGAAGCGGTCCGGGCCGATCACCTCGGTCGGGTGGCCGAGCGCGGAGAGGTCGCGTGCGGTGCGCTCCAATGTGCGAACCACACCGTTGATCTGCGGGAACCAGGCGTCGGAAACGATGGCGATCGGCGCGCCGGACGCTGCCGTCGCCGCGACGCGCGCGTCGTCCGACGCGCTTGCGCCGCCCTCGGCGTCGAGGGCGGCGGACGCCGTGACCCCGGTCATCCGACGGTCGCTCGCGCGGCGGTCTCGACAGGCGGTTTCATTGGCGGCGCGATCGACGACGGGGCCGGCAGGGGCGGCAGCGCCCCGATGCGCTCCGGCGCCTCGGTCCAGCGCAGGATCTCGAGGCGGCCGTCCTGGGCTTCGACCAGCGCGGTGCAGCTCTCCACCCAATCGCCGTCGTTGCAGTAAAGGATGTCGCCGATCATCCGCATCTCCGGGTGATGGATATGACCGCAGATCACGCCGTCGACGCCGCGTTTGCGCGCTTCGTCGGCGACCGCGTCTTCGAACGCGCTGATGAATTCGACCGCGTTCTTGACCTTGTGCTTGAGATAGGCGGAAAGCGACCAGTAGGGCAGTTTCAGCCAGCGTCGAACCCGGTTCACCTGGCCGTTGAGCGCCAGCAGCATCGTGTAGGCCCAGTCGCCCAGCAGCGCGAGCCACTTCGCATAGCGCACGACGCTGTCGAATTCGTCCCCATGCAGCACCAGAAAGCGCCGCCCGTCGGCCCCGACGTGGATCGCCTCCGGCGCGACCAGCACGCCGCCGAAGAAAAGATTAGTGTAGTCGCGCAGGCATTCGTCGTGATTGCCGGGTACGTAGACGACCTTGGTCCCGTGCCGGGTCTTTTTCAGGATTTCCTGGACGACCGCGTTCTGGGTCTCGGTCCAATACCAGGAGCGTTTGAGACGCCAACCGTCGATGATGTCGCCGACGAGATAAATCGTCTCGGCCTCGACGTGTTTCAGGAAATCGAGAAGATAGTCGGCTTTGCAGCCGCGGGTGCCGAGATGGGTGTCGGAAATCCAGACGGTGCGGTACCGGCTGACGCCGCGAATCCCGTGCATGGCGAGGTCCTTTCCGGTTGCCTCAGTATCCAGCGCGTTCGTTGGGGCGGTGATAAGGACTCAATGTTACAGATCGGAGTATAGGCGTATGAGTATTTGGGATTTCACCATGACTTCACGTCTCTGTCACCGAAAGTAAATGTTAACGTCGTTAATCCGACAAAAAACGCGATAATTTATCGGTCGATCCCTTGGAAAGGTCTTGCATGACTCCTTGTCCCGCGAATCGGCGCCGCGTGGCCGTGATCTACAATCCGGCCGCGGGCGCCCGCCAGCGCGGCCGGCTGCGCGGTCTGCTGAAGCGGCTTAAGGCGGCCGGACATGAAATACTGCTGCGCCGGACGGAAGGACCCGGCGACGCCACGCGGATCGCCGGCGCACTGGACCCCGCCTCGGTCGACGTCGTGCTGGCGGCCGGCGGCGACGGCACCATCAATGAAGTTGCGAACGGGCTGATCGGCCGCTCGCTGCCGCTGGCGATCGCGCCCTTGGGAACCGCCAACGTGCTGGCCTGGGAGTTGGGCCACGGACTCGGCGTTCGGCGGGCCGCGACCACAGTGGCCTGGGGCGACGTGGTGCGCATTCGCCCAGCCCGCGCCGGGACCCGCGGCTTTCTGTTGATGGCGAGCGCGGGCCTGGACGCTCGCGTGGTGGCGGGCGTCGATTCGGCGCTGAAGCGGCGCATCGGAAAGGCGGCCTACGCCCTCGCCGCCGTGCGGGAGATTTTCCGCGCGACGCCCGCGCCGATTGAGGTGGAGATCGACGGCGTCCCGGAAAGGGCGGCGTTGGTCGTGGCGACCCACGCGGCGCATTACGCGGGACCGTTCATCATCGCGCGGGACGCGCGTCTCGCCGACGATCGGCTGACGGTCGTGCTGCTGAAAGACGGGCGTAAGCGCAGCCTGATCCTGTGCGGTCTGGCGTTGTTGCTGAACCGCATTCCGCGGCTCCAAAGCGCAGAGGTGCGGCGCGCTCGGTCGGTGGTCTTCGCGGGACCGGTCGGCGAGCCGGTGCAAAGCGACGGCGATCTGATCGGCCGGACGCCCTTGAGCGTCGGTGTGGGCGAGGCGGAGTTGTCGTTGATCGTCGCCGACCCGGCCCGAGTGGCGAGCGTGCGGCCGACGGAGTCGAAGGAGAGCGCGGCGCTCGACCGTCACTCCCCCTTCAACTCGTAGCCCCGCGCGCCCATGCATCGATTGTAGAGATCGCGCCGCAGCCGTTTGGCGTCCTCGACCGCGAACTGTTCGCTGAGCGCGCCCGTATCGCCGCTGATCCAGTCTGAGGATCGGTCGCGTTCCAGCTGTCGGCCGGCCAGCCGATCCGCGCGCTCGCGACAGGCGGCGCGATCTTGGCCCCAACGCTCCTGAGGCGCATCTTCATTGACCCATTGCGCCCGCTCCGCGCAGGCGCCCACAATGAGCGCGGACAGCAGCAGCGTCGCGGCGGCGGGTCCAAGGCGTGGGCGGCGGACGGGCGAACGTGCTGGCATGCTTCGTGCTTGCTCTTCCTGACGCCCGCGCACGGGCGGAAACGACGATCCTGAGGATGGGGCGCGATGACCATGACGCTCATCGAGATGAAGGCGCCGGAGGTCGATTTTCAAGAGACCCGACGCAAAGATCGCCGCCGGCGCGCCGGCCGCGGCTTGCTCGTCGGCGCGCTGGCGCTGGCGCTGACGGGGTGCATCAGCCCGAACAGCAGCCGGGAGGACAAGCTGGCCTCAGGCACGATCGCCGGGGCGGCGGCCGGCGCGCTGATCGGCTATTCGTTGTTCGGAGGCGGCTCCGGGCAATGGGTGGCGGCGTTCGTGCTGGGCGCGGCCGGCGGCTACGCCGGCTATGAAGTGACCGATCGGCTGACGGTTTGGGATCGCCGTGTGATGCAGGAGACCGCCTACTTCAGCCTGACCGAGGCCCCGGCGGGCGAGACGGCGGCCTGGCGCAACCCCGATACGGGCTCGAACGGCACGATCACGCCGCTGCGCACCTATCTCGACGGCGAGGGGCGGATCTGCCGCGATTACGCCGCCATGATCGAAGTCGAGGGCGAGCGTTATGACGGCGAAGAGACCGCCTGCCGCAATGCGGTCGGCGCGTGGGTCGTCGGCTGAGGCCTCCCTTTCGCGTCGCTTCTGCCTGTGGAAAAAAAAGGCCGCGCCGAAGCGCGGCCCAAGTTTAGGGAGGAAACGCCCAAAAGAGCGCTTGGGGAAGCCTCGGCCTCCCGGCGCTACAACATGGCGAGGCGCGCCATGCTGCGTTGCACAATATGGCATGTGCGGTGCAGCATGGCAAGAGATCGTCGCGAAAAATCGGCTGGAGCTTCCCGCCGTCATTGTCGTCAAGTATCTGATCAGGCGAGAAAAAACGTAAGCGTCCCTGCGCGCGCCGAACCCCGCCCTTGCACCGGGCCGTCGCTTCGCCTTGTATGTACACGAACATTCGTACTCAAACGGCTTGCGCGGCGACATTTTATGTCGCGCACAACCGTCGGGCGGGGTCGGGTTAATGGCGTCTGTCGATCGCATGAGCGACGCGCGCGGGGAAACGGCGCCGGACGAGGGCCGGGCGTCGGAGTACGACGTCACCGAGCAGATCGGCCATCTGCTGCGCCGGGCGCACCAACGCGCCACGGCCGTCTTCCAGGAGACCCTGGACGATCCCGGCATGACGCCGATGCAACTCGCTGCGCTGATGCGCCTCGTCGATGCAGGCCCGGTCTCCCAAAACCGCCTCGGCCGCGAGACGGCGATGGATCCGGCCACGATCCAGGGGGTCATCCGGCGGCTTGAGGAGCGCGGCCTGATCGAGCGGCGCCCGGACCCGAGCGACCGCCGCCGCACGCTGTTGAGCGCAAGCGAGGCGGGCGGCCGGTTGGCGCAGGCGCTGATCCCGTCGGCCGAAAAAGTCAGCGCGCGCACGCTGGACCCTTTGAGCGAGTCCGAGCGGCGCGCGCTGATCGCGCTTCTGAAGAAGATCGCCTGAGGCTCAAATCCTCAGGCGGCGCGGAAGTCAGTCCCGCTCCACGCACATCGCGATGCCCATGCCGCCGCCGATGCACAGCGTGGCGAGGCCCTTCTTCGCGTCGCGTTTGACCATCTCGTGCAGCAGGGTGACGAACACGCGCTGGCCGGAGGCGCCGATCGGATGGCCGAGCGCGATCGCGCCGCCGTTCACGTTCACCTTCTCCGGGTTCCAGCCCATGTCCTTGTTGACGGCCAGCGCCTGAGCGGCGAAGGCCTCGTTCGCCTCGATCAGGTCGAGGTCTTCCGGGCTCCAGCCGGCTTTCTCCAGCGCCTTGCGCGAGGCCGGGATCGGACCCGTGCCCATGATCGAGGGGTCGACGCCGGCGGTCGCCCAGGAGACGATCCGGGCCAGCGGCTCGATCCCGCGCTTCTCGGCCTCGGCCGCGCTCATCAACACGCAGGCGGCCGCGCCGTCGTTGATGCCCGATGCGTTGCCCGCGGTTACGGTGCCCTCCTTGTCGAAGGCCGGGCGCAGCTTGGAAAGGCTTTCGGCCGTGGTGCCGTGCTTGGGATGCTCGTCATCTTCTACGACGGTCTCGCCCTTGCGGCCCTTGATCGTCACGGGGACGATCTCGTCCTTGAAGCGGCCGGCCTTTTGGGCGGCCTCGGCCTTCTGCTGCGACAGCGCGGCGAATTCGTCCTGCTGCTCGCGCGTCAGCTGCCACTGGCGGGCGACGTTCTCGGCCGTGTTGCCCATGTGATAGCCGTTGAAGGCGCACCACAGACCGTCCTTGATCATGGTGTCGACGAACTTAAGGTCGCCCATCTTCTGGCCGTTGCGCAGGTGCGCGGCGTGCGGCGCCTGGCTCATGCTCTCCTGGCCGCCGGCGACGATGATGTCGGCGTCGCCCGCTTTGATCGCCTGCAGGCCGAGTGCGACCGAGCGCAGGCCGGACCCGCACAACTGGTTCATCTGATAGGCCGTCTTCTCAACCGGGATGCCGGCCTCGACCGCCGCCTGACGGGCGGGATTCTGGCCTTCGGCCGCGGTCAGGATCTGACCCAGCACCACCTCGTCGACGTCTTCCGGCGCGACCTTGGCGCGGCTCAACGCCTCCTTGATCGCGACGCTGCCGAGATAGTGGGCGGGGACGCTGCTCAGCGCGCCGTTGAAGGCGCCGACCGGCGTGCGGGCCGCGCCGGCGATTACGATGTCGGTCATGGATGCTCCTCCGCTTGGGTGCGTTCGCTTGGATGCGATCTGTCGGCGTCCCGGCTCAAGGTCGGCGATCGGCCGACGGGCGAGCCCACGGACGCGGGCGTACGAAAACTGGCGCTGCAGCGCCTGCGCGGCGCTGCGTCGCAAAAAGACTGTAGCGACCGGGGCGCATGCGGGCAACGCGCTTGCCGCCCGGCGCGCCGTCTTGCACCTAGGCGCCGTCGCCGCGCTCTGCAAGGAAGTCGGCGATCGGCCGCCAGACCCGATCCGGCGCGCTCGCGCCGACGATCATGCCGATATGGCCCGCCTCCGGCTCGATCAGCCGGCAGCCCGGCACGGCCGCGGCCAGCGCCCGCGCCGAGGCCGGCGGCACGATCCGATCGCCCGCCGGGGCGAGCGCGAGGCTCGGGACGCCGACCGCGCCTGGATCGACCGGGAATCCGCCAAGCCGCCACCCTCCGCGGGCCGGCCGGTTTTCGCCGTACCATCCGATCAAACATTCTTCAGCCACGGCCGCCGGAAGCGGGACGCCGTCGTTGAGCCAGTCCTCCAACGCGACGAAGGCGTGCGCGCGGGCGCTCTCCGGCGCCATGCGCGCGAAGGCGGCGAACTTCCGCGGCGCCAAATCAGGGTCGAGGGCGGCGAACAGCGCCTGAATGGCGTCGACAGGCAGCACGCCCAATCCGGCGATCGCCGGCGCCCAAAGCTGCGCCGTCGCGCCCAGCGCGCGCGCTTGGGCCGCGCGTTCGGCGTGGAAGTCCCAGGGCGCGGCGAGCAGCACCAATCGGTCGATCGGCGGATGCGGGCCCAACCAGCCGGCGGCCAGCGGCAAGGCCAGCAGACCGCCCATGCAGTAGCCGAGAAGGCCCACGGGCCGGCCGGCGGCTTCGGCCGCCGCGGCGGCGGCGCGCCCCAACCGGGCGACCACGTCGGCGAGGGCGAAGCTGCGCTCCTCCGCGCCCGGCGCCCCCCAATCCATCAGGAAGACGTCGAAGCCGTCCTGCGCCAGCCACCGCGCAAAACTGCACCGCTCGGACAGGTCGAGCACGTAGCCCCGATTGACCAGGGACGGCGTCAGCAGCACCGCGCCCTTCGCTGATCCGCGACGCAGCGCGCGGAAATCCAAAAGCCGAGCCCCGCCTTCCCGCCAGACCGCCGGCGGATCGGCGAGCGTGCGCCGATAGGGGTGGCTGCGATACCGCTCGATCCCGTCGAGCATGGCCGCGAGCCGGCGTTGCTCCACCCTCTGGACCGCGCCGGCGAAGGCGCGGCGCACGGCGTCAGGATCGGGGCTTTCGTCCGGCCGGCCGTTTGGCGGCGGCTCGTTTCGCCGCCGCCTTTTTTTTGGCGCGGCCTTTTCCGCCGCCGCCTTTCGCGCCGGCGGCCTTTCCAGCGCCTGCAGCGCCGCCTCGATCGCCGCCGCCTCCGGCCGCAGGTCCGCCGCCCAGGGAATCGAGCCGCTCCTCAAGGCGGCGGAGGCGGCGATCGAACTCATTGAGACGCCGATCGCGGTCGTCAGATGCACCGCCAGCGGCCGCGGTCCCATGCGGGCCGGTGGTTCGCGCCGCTCCGTCATCCGCGCCTCCCTGTTGCGCCGCCCCGCCGGTCATCGCGGCGGCCATCGCCTGCATTTGGCGCATCATCGCGCCGGGATCGGCGCCCGGCGCTCCGACCGGATCCCGTCCGGCCTCGGGCGGCCAGGCGCCGTCGAGCCAGAAGGGACGCCAGAAGCGCGCGAGCAAAGCCATCGCCTCCGCCGTCGCCGGGTCGTCGGCTGTGCGCGCCGCCTGCTCGCGCCACAGGGCTGCGAACCGTTCGGCAAGCGCCGCCAAATCCTCTTCGCCGTCTCGGCTCGGGCTCATCGGCTCGCTCGATCCTCCTTGCCTCGCAGGCGGCGCCGCACCCGCCGCCGCGGGCGGACTATAGACCGGACGCGCCCGCGGCTCCAAGGGGTTAGGCCGATCGGCGTCGGCGCCCGCCGCGCTTGCGCCGCCTCATTGCGCGGTGCAGTATGCCCTTACTTCGCGCAAGGGCGCGGGGCGGTCGACACTCGGGCGACCCCTTCGCAAAGCGCGCGCGAGACGGCTCTCGTGGAAGGAGCGGATCGATGGCGGACGAACGCGAGAGCGCCGGCCAGGCGGGGGCGGCGAAAAAGACGGGCAAGGCGGGCGGCGGTAAAGGCGACGGCCGCGAGGGCGCGCCGGTCACCATCAAGAAATACGCGAACCGCCGGCTCTACAATACGGCCACCAGCAGCTACGTCACCCTCGACCATCTGTGCAAAATGGTGAAGGAGGGGGTGGAGTTCGCGGTCTACGACGCCAAGACGGGCGAAGACATCACCCGCTCGGTGCTCACTCAGATCATCGTGGAGGAGGAGGCGAAGACCGGCCAGAATCTCCTGCCGATCAGCTTCCTGCGCCAACTCATCAGTTTCTATGGCGACAACATGCAGCAGATGATGCTGCCGCAGTATCTCGACTTCTCGATCCGCTCGTTCGCGGAGAATCAGGAGAAGATGCGCAGCTACATGTCGGACGCCTTCGGAACCGTGTTCCCCTTCGGCCAGTTGGAGGAGATGGGGAAGAAGAACATGGAGATCTTCGAACGCGCGATGCGCGCCTTCACGCCGTTCCCAAACGACGAGGCGGCGGATCCGACCGGCGAGCCGAGTGAGGCCAATCGTCAGGCCGCCGCCGATCAGGCGCAGCGGGTCGAGGCGCTGCAGTCTCAACTCGCCGAGATGCAGCGCCAGCTCAAGGACATGCAGAAGAAATAGCGGGTCAGGCCGGATCGCGGTCCGGATCGACCTTGCGCCAATCGGGCGCGACTTCCGGCCGGCCGAGGTGCCAGCCCTGCAGGAAGTCGGCGCCTTCACGGCTGAGGATCCGGGCGTCCTCCTCGCTCTCGATGCATTCCGCCACCGTCTTCAGGCCGAAGCCTTCGGCCAAGCCCAGCAGCGTACGCACGAACAGCTGGTTGTCCGGGCTGTTGGCGATGTCGGTGACGAACGCTCCGTCGATCTTCACGACGTCGACCGTCAGCGACTTCATGTGTCGGAACGAGGTGTAGCCCGAGCCGAAATCGTCGAGCGCCACCTTGCAGCCGAGATCGCGCACGTTGCTGATGAAGCGCGCCGTGACGTCGAAATCCTCCAGCGCCGCCGTCTCGGTGATCTCAATCGTCAGCCGTTCGGCGATCGACCGGCTGCCCGTCACCAGACTGACCAGCGTGCGCATCCAGGACGGGTCGATGACCGTCATGGACGAGACGTTGACGGCGAGCGCCACGTTCGGGTGCCGGCGCAGATCCTGCGCGGCGAGTTCGAGCGCGCGCAGGTCGAGCAGACGGATCAAGCCCAGCTTCTCGAGAATCGGCACGAACTCACCGGCCGAGCGCAACTGGCCGTGCTCGTCATACATGCGCAGCAGCGTCTCGAAATAGCGCGTCTCCCGGGTGCGCGCGCACACGACCGGCTGATAGGCCAGCACGATGCGGTCGTCGTCCAGCGCGCGCAGCACGTCCTCTCCGACCTCGATGTTTCGGCGCTGGCGTTCGCGTTGTTCGCTCGACATCTCGTAGCGCACGAAGCAGTTGCGGCCCGCCGCCTTGGCTTCCTGCAGCGCGCTCTCCGCTCCGGTCATGGCGTCCTGCGCGGTGCGGATGAAGCCGGGGATCGAGACGCCGCCGATCGAAACGGTGAGGCGCATGGGCCCGTCGGCCGTCTCTAACGGCGCGGCGCGGAAGGCCTCAAGGATCTTTTCGGCCGTGCGCGCCAACCCGTCCTCGTCGCATTGCGCCAGCACGATGCCGAAGCGGTCGCCGCCGATACGCCCGATCACGTCGGTGATCCGCAGGCAGCGCTCGATCCGCTGCCCGGCCGCGATGATGACGGCGTCAGCGGTCTCGTGCCCGTAGCCGTCGTTGATCATCGAGAGCTTGTCGAGGCCGACCGCAAGATAACCGCCCGAAACCTTGTAACGCTGGTTATAGGCCAGCGCGCTCTGCAGCGCTTCGCGCAGTCGCGCCTTGTTGAGATGGCCGGTCAATTCGTCGAAGTTCGCGCGATGCTCCAGCAGGCTCTCAGCCTGTTTCCGACGGGTGATGACCCGCAGCGTGCCGGCCAGACTTTGCGGCTCCCCGTCGCCGCCGACGCTCATGCCGCCGCGGTCGTGAACCCAGACGAAAGAGCCGTCTTCGCGTCGAATGCGATATTCGCAGTCATAGGGCGAGCCGGTAGACAGATGTTCGTTCAACACCTTGAGCCGTCGCGCCAGATCTTCGGCGTTGATGCGCTCGTTGAAGGCTTCGCCGTCAGCGACGGACGGCGGGGCCGCGCGACCGAAGATGCCGGCCACGTCGCCCGCCCAATCGATCCGGTCGTCCTGCAGGTCCCAGACATAGGCCAGGTCGCCCGAAGCCTCCAAGGCCGCGCGCACGATCGGCCCCGGCCCCGAGGCCGGCGTGCGGTCGTCGGCGATCGCGTCTGCGCCGTCCCGCATCGCAGGGTCGGGTGGGGGTTGCGCCGTCATCGGCTCGCCGTCCAACTCCATGGCCGCACCGTCGCACTCTTCCTGCTTGGGGTTCCGATCATGCCCGCTCGACGCCCCGCCCGAGCGACGCTCGCTCGGCTCCCGTCCTATCGGATGGCGCGTCGTTCGTCCTTTCTGTTCGCCGTCGATCCGGTGCGCCGGACCAAGTAGGCCTCCCGGTAATCAGTCCCGCCCCTGCAAAAACAAAACGCTGCGACTCCCATCGACTATTACGACGTCTTTCAGACTATCAAACAATTCGCCGCGGATCGACAAGAGTTTGCGTTGCACAAATAGACCTGTCCCGACGCAGGTCCCTCTCGATCGTTCGCAACCCTAAGACGCACGGGTTAATAAGGAATGAAGATCCGTCGTCTCCGCCCTCGCTTCCAAACCGGCGCCGCGCCCGTCGCGGGCCGCGCGTCCCGGGCGCCGCCGCCCCTTGCCCGGGAAACGGATTTGCCGCAAACTCGTTCGTACACAAACAATCCTCGCAGGCCGGGTGCGGCGCGAGCGAGGGGCGAACAGGCGCGACGTCAAGGGAGTTCCGGCCGACATGACGGGCCCCGTCTATCATCGACCCACGACGCTTCAGGCGGCGTTGGAGCGGCTGGCCGAGAGGCCGCTGGTCGTGCTTTCGGGCGGCACGGATCATTATCCGGCCCGCGTGGGCCCGCACGCGGAGGAGGCCGTTCTCGACATCGGCGGGATTTCCGAACTGCGCTTCATTCGCGAGGAGGCGCAGGCCTTCGTCCTCGGCGGCCGCACAACCTGGACCGACGTCGTGGAGGCCGAGCTTCCGCCCTGGTTCGACGCCCTGAAGCAGGCGGCGCGGGAGATCGGCGGCGTGCAGATTCAAAATCGCGGCACGCTGGCGGGCAATCTGTGCAACGCCTCGCCCGCGGCGGACGGAACGCCCTGCCTTCTCGCGGCCGATGCGGCGGTCGAGCTGCACAGCGTCGCGGGCCCACGCCGGCTGCCGCTCGCGGACTTTCTGATCGGCTACCGCGCCACGGCGCGGCGGCCGGACGAGCTGCTGACGGCGATCCATCTGCCCAAACCCGACCGTCCGGCGGCGAGTCGTTTCCTCAAGCTCGGCGCGCGACGTTATCTGGTGATCTCGATCGCGATGGTCGCCGCGACGCTCGAAGTCGACGATGGCGGCGCCGTAGCTGCGGCGCGGATCGCGGTCGGCGCCTGCTCCGCCACGGCTCAACGCCTGTCCGAGCTTGAGGCCGCGCTTGTCGGCCGGCCGGCCGCTCCGGGCCTAGGCGCGCTTGTGAGTGAGGCGCATCTCGCGGAGCTGCAGCCGATCGACGACGTCCGCGCGAGCGCGGCCTATCGCCGGCGCGCGGCGCGGACTCTCGTCGCCCGGGCGCTTGAGGATGTCGTCCGGGTCCCCGCCGAGGCGGAGGAGAACGCCGCATGACCGACGCCCTGGATCGACCGAGCGAAGCGGGCGCGCAAATCGACGTAGCCTTGACGGTGAACGGCAAGGCCGAACGCTTGCGCGTGCCCGCGGGCCGGCGCTTGACCCGCGTGCTTCGCGAAGATCTCGGTCTGATCGGGACCAAGGTCGGGTGCGACGCCGGCGACTGCGGCGCCTGCACTGTGCTGCTCGACGGCGCGCAGGTCTGCGCCTGTCTGGTGCCCGCCGCCCAAGCCGACGGCGCCGAGATCCGCACGGTGGAGGGGCTGGCCGCGGACGGGCGGCTCGACCGGTTGCAAGAGGCTTTCCTGGCGCACGGGGCGGCGCAATGCGGGATCTGCACGCCGGGCATGCTGATGGCGGCGCATGATCTGCTGGCCCGAGTCGCACGGCCGAACCGGCGAGAGGCGATGGACGCGCTGGGCGGCGTGCTGTGCCGCTGCACCGGCTACCAGAAAATCGTCGAGGCGGTGCTGGACGCCGCCGGCAACGGTCCCGCCCCGCCGGCCGACAACGCCGAGACTCGGGCGATGGGCGCGCGGGTGGCCCGGCTTGACGGGGCGCCGAAACTGGACGGCACGGAGCGTTACGGCGCTGACGCCTTTCCGGAAAACTGCCTGCATATGCGCGTCGTGCGCAGCCCGTACGCGCACGCGCGATTTACGATCGGCGACTTGCGGGGCCTGCACGCACGCTTCCCCGGCCTGGACCGGGTTCTGACGGCCGCCGACATCCCCGGTCTGAACGGTTTCGGCATCTATCCGACAATCAAGGACCAGCCGGTTCTGGCGGAGGGTCGGGTGCTGTACCGCGGCGATGCGGTCTGCGCGCTGCTGGGCGACCGTGAGACGATCGACCGGTTGACCGACGCCGACCTGCCGATCGAATGGGCCGTCCTGCCGGCGGTCGAAGATCTGGACGCGGCCCGCGATCCCGCGCGGTCGGCCGCCTTGCACCCGCGCCTGGAGGAGCACAACGTCCTGATCCGAGGCCGGGTCAAGGCGGGCGACGCGGAGGCGGCGTTGGAGGTCGGCGTCGTGCGCGCGGCGGGGCGTTATGAAACCGGCTTCGTCGAGCACGCCTATATTGAACCTGAGGCGGGATACGCCGTACGCGTCGGCGATCGAGTTCATGTGTACGCCTGTACGCAAGCGCCCTACATGGATCTTGAGGAGGTCGCCAACGTTCTCGGCTTCGAGCAAGAGCGCGTCCGCATCGTGCCCACCGCCTGCGGCGGCGGCTTCGGCGGCAAGCTGGACGTCTCGCTGCAGCCGATCCTGGGCGTCGCCGCTTGGCTGACCGGCCGACCGGTGCGCTATGTCTATGACCGGCCTGAGTCGATGCGCGCCAGCACCAAGCGGCACCCGGCGCGGATCGACGCGACGCTGGCGGCGGACGCGGACGGCCGGCTGACCGCCCTTCGCATGCACGCGGATTTCGACACCGGCGCCTACGCGAGCTGGGGTCCGACCGTGGCCGGGCGCGTGCCGGTTCACGCCACCGGCCCCTATCGGGTTCCGCACGTGCTGGCGACCAGCGCGGCCATTCACACGAACAAGTGCCCGTCCGGCGCCTTCCGCGGCTTCGGCGTGCCGCAGGGCGCGATCGCGACCGAGGGGCTGATGGACGATCTGGCGGCGGCGCTTGGGGAGGACCCGGTGGCCTTCCGCCTGAAGAACGCGCTGCGCGCCGGCGACCGCACGGCGACCGGCCAGGTGATCGAGCAATCGGTCGGCATGGCGGCGTGCCTGGAGGCCGTGCAGGGCGCGTGGGCGCAGTGGCGCGCCGCCGCCGTAACCGCCAACGCGGCCGCTGAGGCGTCGGGATCGCCGCTGCGCCGCGGCGTCGGCGTCGGCTGCATGTGGTACGGCTGCGGCAACACCTCGATGTCCAATCCGTCCAACATGCAGGTCGCGCTAGACCGGCGCGGCGGGATCACGCTTTACAACGGCGCGGTCGACATCGGCCAAGGCACGTACACCGTGATGCCGCAGATCTGCGCCGAGACGCTTGGGGTCCCGGTCGCGCGGATCGCCCAGGTGACCGGCGACACGGACGCGACTCTTGACGCCGGCAAGACCTCCGCGTCGCGCCAGACCTTCGTCTCGGGGCGCGCGGTGAAGGAGGCGGCGGAGGCGTTGCTCGCCGAAGTCCGCCGCCACGCCAACGCCGGCCCCGACGCGGAGATCCGCTTCCTGGAGGACGGCGTGGCCGCCTATGAGGACGGGGTTGAAAAGCGTGTCGCGCTCGAAGAGCTGGGCGAGGTCGAGATGGGGCCGCCGGGCGCCGTGCTGCTGGGGGTCGGGCGATTCGATCCGCCGACGACGACGCTGGACGCGGACGGGCAGGGCGCGCCCTACGCCACCTACGGCTTCGCCGCCCAGATCGCGGAGGTCGAGGTTGATCTGGAGTTGGGCACGGTCCGGCCGACGCGGCTCTTGGCCGCCCATGACGTGGGCCGCGCCGTCAACCCCACGCTGGTCGAGGGGCAGATCCACGGCGGCGTGGCGCAGGGCCTCGGCCTCGCGCTGATGGAGGAGTACGTCCACGGCCGCACGGAGAACCTGCACGATTATCTCATTCCAACCTTCGGCGACATGCCGCAGATCGACTGCATCCTCATCGAGGACCCTGAGCGCGAGGGCCCGTTCGGGGCCAAGGGCATCGGCGAGCCGGCGCTGGTTCCGACCGCGCCGGCCATCCTGGGCGCGATTCGGCAGGCGACCGGCGCGGTGATCCGCCAGGTTCCGGCCACGCCGCATCGGGTGTTGGAGGCGATCGACACCGTGCGACAGGAGGGCGCGTGACCGAGACTCGCCGCGACACCTCCGCCGTCGAGGGCGCGCCGCCGACCAAGGGCCAGGACTCGGGCGGCGACGGCGTCGTGCGCTGCGACGCCTGCCCGGTGATCTGCCGCATCCGGCCGGGCCGGACCGGCGCCTGCGACCGGTACGCCAACATCGACGGCCGCCTCGCGCGGACCGATCCCTTGACCTTGCTGCAAAAGACCGAACAGAAGCCCGACGGCCAAGTCGTGCGCTTCCTGAAGCCGCAAGGGGCGTGGGATGGGAGTCTGACCTCGGACGCTCCGGTCTTCGTCACCGGGATCGGCGCCACCACGACCTATCCCGACTACAAGCCGGCCCCTTTCATCGTCGCCGGCAAATGGCGCGGCGTCGACACCGTCACCGTGGTGACCGAGGGGATCTTCAGCTACTGCTCTCTCAAGGTGAAGATCGACACCGATCGACATATCGGGCCGGAACAGGCCGACGTCCTGGTCGACGGCGAACCGATCGGCCACGTCACCACGGCGGAGTACGGCTCGCAGATGCTCTCGCTGGGCGGGGTTCGCCATCTGACCGGCGGGGCGAAGAAGGAAGGCGTCGTCACCTGTAAGGCGATGCTCGATCTGTGCAACAAGCGCGCTGTGGAGATGCAGATCGACGGCGGCGCCAAACTGACCGTCCAGGCCGGCGCGGCGCCGATCGTCGACGGCGAGCAGGAGCGGCGCATGCGCGTCGGATGCGGCAGCGCCGCCATCGGCATGTTCGCCCAACAATGGCGCGGCCACGCCGACGAGGTGATCGTGGTCGACGATCACATAACCGGCGTGTTGAGCGAACATCAGGCGGGCGCCTATCTCGACATGAGCCCGAGCGGGATCCGCGTGCGCGGGCGCAAATCGACGCCGGGGCGGTATTTTCAGACCGCGCGCCCCGGCGCCGGCTGGGGCGGCACGGACGTAACCGACCCGCTCACCATCATCGAGAAGATCGACCCCAAAAAGGCCTGGCCGGGCCTGCGCCTCTTCATGGTCTCGACCACGGGCGAGGACGCGCTCTACTGCGTGCTCGACGAGGATCTGACGCCCGTCCCGACGGAGATGCCCGCGCCGCTCGCCCAGGTGGTCGACCGGATTGCGGAGAATTGCGAGCCGGCGCTGTGCTCCGTCCTGTTCCTCGGCGGGGCGGGGGGCAGCCTGCGCGCGGGCGTGACGGAGAATCCGGTGCGCCTAACCCGTTCGGTGCGCGACGCGCTGACCCGGGTGACGGTCGGGGGCGCGCCCGCCTATGTCTGGCCGGGCGGCGGGATCACGGTGATGGTGGATGTGACGCAGACGCCGGACGAGGCCTTCGGATCGGTCCCGACGCCCGCCCTGGTCGCGCCGATCGAATTCAGCATGAGCCGCGCGGACTATCTGGCGCTGGGCGGGCATGAGGCGGCGATCGTCGCGCTGGATCGGATCGAGACGCCGGACGGGCGGCGCCTGATTGATGCGCGCGCGGACCTGCCTTGGCCGCACGACCCGAAGACGGCGGAAGAGGCGCTGTGATCCCATGACCCCGCCCTTCGCCGCCCGATTGGCCGACGGTCGCCTGCATCTGCAGCACGGACCGATCGATCTGATCGTGGAAGCCGAGGGGCCGTTCGCGGAGGTGGAGGCCGCCTACGATCAGGCCGAGGCGCGCTTTCCAGACATTTTGCCCTCGCTGGCCGAGGAATTGCCGCTGTTACGCGCGCCGATCGGCGCCGTCAGCCCGCGCGGACCCGTCGCCCAGCGCATGCGTTGGGCGTGCCTGCCGTTCAGCGACCAAGCCTTCGTCACGCCGATGGCCGCCGTGGCCGGCGCGGTTGCGGACGAGTTGTTGGCGGCGATGACGCGCGCACGACGGCTCGCCAAAGCCTATGTGAACAATGGGGGAGACGTGGCCTTTTTCCTCACCCCCGGGACGCAGATAGGGGTCGGCCTCCTCGCCGATCTCGATACGGCGGAGCCGGCGGGCCGGGTCGATCTAGACGCCGGTCAGCGCGGGCGCGGCCTCGCCACCAGCGGGCGCGGCGGACGCTCATTCTCGTTGGGGATAGCCGACGCCGTCACCGTGCTGGCGGAAACTGCGGCCCAGGCCGACGCCGCCGCCACATTGATCGCCAACGCCGTGGACGTCGACGACCCGGCGGTGACGCGCCGGCCGGCCGCCTCCCTCGACCCGGACAGCGATCTGGGCGAGCGGCCGGCGGTGACCGCGCTCGGCCCGCTTTCCGACGCCGCGATTGATCGGGCGTTGGCCGCGGGCTTCGAGCGCGCGGCGCAGTTCCAGACCCAAGGGCTGATCCTCGGCGCGGTGTTGAGCCTGCGAGGGCGGCGGCGGGCTCTCGGCCCGTTGCAAGCGCCCGGACCCGCCGTCGTCCTTCCATCCGCAGATCGGAGCGTCCCCGCATGAGCGACCCCACCATCGAGATCCGCAAGATCGTCACTCATGTCGAAGAGATCCGGCATGAATTCGGCCCGCCGCCCGACAAGCCCGTGCTGGTCGGTTGGGCGGCGGCCGTCATCGCCAATCCCTTCGCCGGCGCGTTCGCGCCCGAGATCGAGGGGTTCATGGAGACGCTGAAGCCGCTTGGCGACGAGATGGCCGCCCGTCTGCTCGTCGCCATGGGCGGCGACAAGCGGGCGATCGAAGCCTACGGCAAGGGGGCGATCGTGGGCGTCGACGGGGAGTTGGAGCACGGCGCGCTGTGGCATGTCCCCGGCGGTTGGGCGATGCGACGGCTGTTGGGCGAGGCGCTGGCCATCGTGCCTTCGTCGAAGAAGGTCGGCGCCTGCGGGGCGGGGCTCGACGTGCCGCTCGGTCATATCGACGCGGCCTATGTGCGCAGCCACTTCTCCGCGATCGAAGTGCGCGTCGCCGACGCCCCGCGCCCGCGCGAGATCGTCTACGCCATCGCGATGGCCGACGGCGGCCGAATCCACGAACGCGTCGGCGGCCTGACGCAAGCGGACATCAGCGCGCGCGACGGGCTGCGCTAGCCTGCGTCCTGACGAGCTCACTCCTGCAGACATCAGGCGTCCGCTTCATTGCGTGGGAGAGAGAAGGCCTCCCGTCCGGGGCGCGGCCGGCCGCTTCGCGCGGCTTCGTCGCGACGCCGTGAGGGGGGCGGCGCCGCGACGCGGGTCCGTAACCGCTCGCCGCGACCGATCCGCGCCCCGGATCGGGATTGCGCCTATCGTCGTCGGTCCATGTGTTCCCCATGGGGCTCGAATATGGCGAGTGTGGGGCGCTGCGGATTTTTCGCCGATCGGGGTTTAAACGAAAAATCAATAGCTTAGGTGAAGGCCTGGCGGACGGCGCACGGCCGTTCGATAGAATGTCTCAGGACAAAAAGGAGGCTTTGCCGCAATGGCTGACGAAAAGCGCATCCTAATCGTCGTGACCTCGCACGATCAGCTCGGGGACACAGGCAAGCCGACCGGCTTCCATCTCGAGGAGCTGACCCATCCCTATTACGCCTTCAAGGACGCCGGCCACACGGTCGATATCGCCTCCGTCCAAGGCGGCGAGGCGCCGATCGACCCGAACAGCCGCAAACCGGACGGCGAGAACGCTGAGAGCGTCGAACGGTTTCTGAACGACGACATGGCGATGGCGACGATCCGGCAGACGCTGCCGCTCACCGAAGTGAATGCGGACGCGTACGACGGCGTCTATCTGCCGGGCGGCCACGGCACAATGTGGGATATGCCGAACAATAAGACGCTGGCGGACCTCATCGGCGCCTTCTACATGGCCGACCGACCGGTCGCCGCGGTCTGCCACGGTCCGGCCGGTCTCGTCGGCGCCGCCAAGAAGGACGGCGAACCGATCGTCGCGGGCAAGCGGGTGAACTGCTTCCGGGACGAGGAAGAGCGCAAGGTCGAACTCGACGGCGTCGTCCCCTTCTTGTTGGAGAGCAAATTGAAGGATCTCGGCGCGAAGGTCGAAGGCGGCGAGCCCTTCACCTCCTACGCCGTGCGCGACGGCAACCTGGTGACCGGGCAGAACCCGATGTCGCTGGAGCGTCTGTCGGCCCTCTTCCTTGAGGCCCTGCGCGACGCGGAGCAGCGCCACGCGGCGTGACGCCGGACCCCTAGCGTCCCGAACGCCCCCGCCCGAGGCTCACGCTCGGGCGGGGTTTTTTGGTCGGCCTGCGACGGCCGCGTCCCCGGAAAACGCGCGAGGCCGTTCCCGAAATCGCCGTGAGGATTCTCTGGAGCGCGCGGCTTAGCCCCGCAGCCGATCGGTCCCGGCCGCGTCCACCGATCCGTCCGCCGTCAGCGCGACGCCGAAGAGGTCGGCCGCCTGCTCGGCGGTGTAGTATCCCTTCGCCACGTCCGCCGCGACCTTCGCCGGATCGCGCGCGAACGGGTCGCCGTAGCCCCCGCCGCCGGGGGTGGAGACGTCGACCAAGTCGCCGGGGCGGATGGTGACGTCCTGGTCTTTGGATTTGTGCTCAGGCTCGTAACAGCGGCCGTCGGCGAAAGTGAAGCGCACCCGATTCGGGCCGCCGTCGGCGCCGCCGAGCGCGCCCTGCGGCCCGTCGCGCCCGTGATCCATCACCATGGAGGCCCGCGCCTCCCCCCGGCGGATCGAGACGGCGTAGTTGAGGCCCATGCCGCCGCGGCTTTTCCCCGGCCCGCCGGAGCCTTCGTAGAGCGCGTAGCGGTGAAACAGGACGGGGAAATACTGCTCCAGCACCTCGACCGGCTGGGACTTGGAAATCCCGATCGTCGAGCAGCCGTTGGAGAGGCCGTCGCCTTCCGCATAGCCGCCGTAGCCGCCGCCCGAGATCACGTACATCACATAGGAGCGGCCCTTCACCGGATCGTGGCCGCCGAGCGCGAAATTGCCGCTGGAGCCCGCCGGCGCGGCGAACAGTTCGTCGGGGACGGCCTTGGTCAACGCGGCGAACACGGCTTCCGCGATACGTTGCGAGACCTCGGCCGCACAGCCGGAGACAGGGCGCGGGTACTCGGCGTAGAGGAAGGTGCCCTTGGGATCGACGATCTTCAGCGGCTCGTACGCGCCGGCGTTGAGCGGCACGTCGGGGAAGATGTGCTTGATCGCCAGATAGACCGACGAGCGCGTGGTGGCGATCACGCTGTTCATCGGCCCGCGGCAGGGCGGGCTGCTGCCGGTCATGTCGAAGGTCATCTCGTCGCCGGCGACGGTGATCTTCATGGCGATCCGCAGCGGCTGGTCCACCACGCCGTCGCTGTCGACGAAGGCCTCGCCTTCGTAAACGCCGTCCGGGATCTCCGCGATCTTTGCCCGCATCAGCTGGTTGGAGCGCCGCCGCAGCTGCCGGATCGCCTCCGTCACCGTCTCCTCGCCATACCGGTCGAGCAGGGCGGTCAGCCGCTTGTCGCCGATCTTCAACGCCGCCGCCTGGGCCTGAATGTCGCCGATCCGCTGATCGGCGATGCGGATGTTGGATTGGATGATCGCTAGGATCTCGGCGTCGAGGACGCCGCGTTTGAAGAGTTTCACCGGCGGCAGGCGCAGCCCCTCCTGCTCCACCTCCGTCGCGCGCGCCGAGAAGCCGCCCGGCACCATCCCGCCCGTATCCGGCCAATGCCCGGTGTTGGCGAGCCAGCAATAGAGCCGTCCGCGATAAAAGAACGGCCGATAGAAGCGCACGTCCATGAGGTGCGTGCCGCCCAGATAGGGATCGTTGCAGATAATGACGTCGTCGGGCTCAGGATCCTTGATCCGGTCGATCACCGCTTGCGTGCCGTACTGCATGGTGCCGACGAAGACCGGCAGCCCCAGTTCCCCCTGCGCGATCAGCGCGCCGTCGTCCAGCGCGTAGATTCCGTCGGATCGGTCCATCGCCTCTGAGATCACCGGCGAGAAGGCGGCCCGGCAGAAGGCCAGGTCCATTTCGTTGCAGACCTGGGCGAGGCCGTTCTGGATCACGGTCAAAGTGACAGGGTCGAGGTCCTGGTCCGTCTGCGCGTTCATTCCGTCGCGTCTCCGATGCTGACGATCAGGTTGCCCATCGCGTCGACGCGCGCGCGCATGCCCGGTTCGATCACGATGGTGCTGTCCAACTGTTCGACGATGGCCGGCCCGTCGATCGCGAAGCCTTCGGCCAGCTTGCCGCGGGAATAGAGCGGCGTCTCCACCCACCCCGCACCCTGGAACCAGACCGTCCGGCGCCCGGCGAGGGCGGCCTGCGCGCTGGCCGCGCGCTCTTCGTCGATCAGATTGGAGAGGTCGACGGGCGGGCGCTTGCCGATGACGGCCGTGTGTAAATTGACGAGGTTCGCCTTGATCTCCGGCAGCGCGACCTCGAAGCGCGCCCAATAGACGTCTTCGAACGCCTGTTGCAGCGTCTCTCGATCGACGTCGGGACCTGAAACCGGAACCGCCAGCAAATGGCTTTGCCCGACGAATTGCATGTCGGCGCTGTGGAGCACGCTGACGTCGCCGACTTCGACGCCCTCGCGTTCGATGGTCGCGCGGCCTTGGGCGATCTGCGCTTCAAGGGTCTCGCGCACGAGCGCCATGTCGACGGTCCCAAGCGGTTCGTTGATCGTGTTGACGTAATCGTGGCGCACGTCCGCCACCGTGCAGCCCAGCGCATTGGTGATCCCCGGACGCGCCGGCACCAGCAGACGCGGAATCCCCAATTCGCGGGCGATGGAGGCGGCGTGCAAGGGTCCGGCGCCGCCGAAGGGAAACAGCGCGAAATCCCGGGGATCGTGCCCGCGGCTGAGCGAGACCATCCGCACCGCGCCCGCCATCTTGTTGTCGGCGATGCGCAGGATCGCGGCCGCCGCCTGCGCCCAGTCCAGGCCCAGCGGCGCGCCGATCGTCTCGCCGATGATCCGTTGCACGTCCTCGATTCCGACCGGACGGTCGACCGACAGCAGCGCCTTCGGATTGAGCCGGCCGAGCGCCAGATTGGCGTCGGTGATGGTCGGCTGCGTTCCGCCGCGGCCATAGCAGATCGGTCCGGGCGCGGAGCCCGCGCTCTCCGGCCCGACCTTGAGCAGGCCGCCGGCGTCGATCGAGGCGATGGACCCGCCGCCGGCCCCGATCGTGTGCACGTCCACCATGGGCACGTGCACCGGCATGGCGTACTCGATCTCCAACTCGTTCGAGACCTGGGGCGCGCCGTCCTTGATCAGGCCGACGTCGCAACTGGTGCCGCCCATGTCGAAGGTCACCACGCTCTCGACGCCGGCGGCGCGCGCGGTGTAGGCCGCGGCCATGACGCCGGAGGCCGGGCCGCTCATCACCGTGTTGACCGCGTTCTCGGCGACGATTCGGCCCGAGACCACGCCGCCGTTGCCTTGCATCACCAACAGGTCGTGGCGATAGCCGCGCCCGGCCAGCTCGTCCGCCAGACGGGCGATGTAGCGCTCCAGAATCGGCTGGACGGAGGCGTTGACGGCCGCCGTGACGCCGCGCTCGTATTCGCGATACTCGCTCAACACGGCGTGGCCCATGGTGATGTAGCGGTTGGGCCAGCGCGCGGCCGCGATTTCGGCCGCGCGGCGTTCGTGCGTCGGGTTCTTGTAGGCGTGCAGGAAATGGATGACGAGCGCTTCGCAGCCGGCCGCGATCAGCTGGTCGACGGCGGCGCCGACCGCCGCCTCGTCCAACGCCGTGACGACGCCGCCGTCCGCGTCCATCCGTTCCGGAACTTCCAACCGCAATTCGCGCGGTATCAGCGGCGTGAAGCTTCCCTTCAGCCCGTAGGGCTGCGGGCGGGTGCGCCGCCCCAACTCAAGTACGTCGCGAAACCCCGCGGTGGTGATCAGCCCCGTCTTGGCCAGCTTGCGCTCCAACAACGCGTTCGTCGTCGTCGTCGTGCCGTGCACCAGCGCCGCCAGCGCCGCCGGATCGGCCTCCGCCGCGTCCAGCGCCGCGAGGACGCCGAAGGCCTGGTTGTCCAGCGTCGTCGGGACCTTGGCGATGCGCACTTGCTGACCGCCGTCGGCGTCGACGTCGATATAGATCAGGTCGGTGAAGGTGCCGCCAACGTCGCAGCCGACCAGCCCGCCCCTCGCCGTTGCGCCGCCGGCGGCTTCACGCTCTCGCGCCGTCATGTCTCGCCAAGCCTCCCCGTCGCGCCGCCGCGCAGCGGACAGCGTTCGCAAAGCGTCCCTGAAATCGCAACACCGGTCAATTCATTCGTGTACATATGAATTACCTGGGCGCTCCCATAATGGACGCTCGCCGGACAATCGCGCTGGACGAGCGACGATCGAGGGACCGCTCGCGGCTGGGGGGCGATCACACGCGGATCGGCGTCGCCGACTTAAGATCCCCGACGCGCGGCGTCCGGTCGGCGCGCTCCGCCCGGTTCGGCGATTTGTCCCATTTTCGCCGCCGATGTCGCGAAAAGGCCGAAGCTTGACGGGGATCGGCGGGCGCGGGATCGTGAGCCCTGATAGATGAGCGACACGTTGCCGTACGGCGCGAAAACCCCCGCAACCTGCGGGGGTTCGTCATGTCGGGCCGGGCGGCGCCCCATGCAGCGGTCAGGGCGGTTGATGAACGACTATTCGGTTTGGAGCGTGTTGCGCGGCGGCCTTACGGGCCAACGCCATTGGAAGCCGGCCTGGCGGGACCCCGACCCCCAACCCAGCTATGACGCGATCATCGTCGGCGGCGGCGGCCACGGTCTGGCGACGGCCTTCTATCTCGCCAAGCTGCACGGGGTGAAGAACGTCGCCGTGCTGGAGAAGGGCTGGATCGGCGGCGGCAACACGGGTCGGAACACGACGATCGTGCGCTCCAACTACATGCTGGAGGGCAATGCGCACTTCTACGAGAAGTCGCTGCAGCTGTGGGAGCAGCTGAGCCACGAACTCAACTATAACGTTATGTTCTCCCAGCGCGGCGTGCTCAACCTCGCCCACTCCGACGCGCAGATGGACGCCTATGCGCGCCGCGGCAACGCGATGCGCCTGAACGGGATCGACGCGGACCTGCTGACGGCCGAACAGGTGCGCGAGATCGCGCCGATGTGCGATTTTTCGGACAAGGCGCGCTTCCCGATCCACGGCGGCCTCTTCCAGCCGCGCGGCGGCACGGCGCGCCACGACGCCGTCGCCTGGGGCTTCGCGCGGGCGGCCGACCGCCTCGGCGTCGACGTCATCCAGAATTGCGAGGTGACGGGGATCGACGTCGAACAGGGGCGGGTGACCGGCGTCCAGACGACCCGCGGCGCGATCAAGACCAAGAAGATCGGTCTGGCGGTGGCCGGCCACACCACGCAACTGGCGGAGATGGCGGGCCTGCGCCTGCCGATCGAAAGCCACCTGCTGCAGGCGATGGTCTCCGAGCCGCTGAAGCCCTGGATCGACACCGTCGTCACCTTCGGCGCCGGGCATTTCTACATCAGCCAGTCGGACAAGGGCGGGCTCGTCTTCGGCGGCGATCTGGACGGATACAACTCCTTCGCCCAGCGCGGCAACCTGCCGATGCTGGAGCATGTGATCCAGTGCGGCGTCGCCCTGATGCCGAGCCTGAAGCGCCTGCGTCTGCTGCGCCATTGGGGCGGCGTCATGGACATGACGATGGACGGCAGCCCGATCATCGGCAAGACGCCGATCGAGGGGCTCTATCTCAACGGCGGCTGGTGCTACGGCGGCTTCAAGGCGACGCCCGGCAGCGGCTGGGTCTTCGCCCACACGATCGCCCAGGACCGGCCGCACGCGTTGAACGAGGCGCTCTCGCTCAGCCGGTTCGAGACCGGCGCGGTGCTGGACGAGCGCGGCGCCGGCCCGACCCCGGGCTGGCACTAGGCGCGCAAGGGAGTCTGACCGACATGCTGAGGATCGAGTGCCCCTGGTGCGGCCCGCGCGACATGGTGGAGTTCACCTATGTCGGCGATGGGACGCTTCAGCGCCCCGCGATAGGCGCTGAGGCGGGCCATTTCGACTATGTTTATCTGCGCGACAATCCGAAGGGCGTTCATGTCGAGTTGTGGCGTCACGGCGCGGGCTGCCGTCAACATGTGGCGGTGAAGCGCGACACGCTGAGCCATGACATCCTGCAATGCGGCAAGCCCGGCGAGGTGACGAAATGACCGGTCCGGGACAGATCAACCGCCACGCCGAGGCGGGCCGCATCGACCGCACGCGCCGCATCAGCTTCACCTTCGACGGCGTCCCGATGACCGGGTTCGAGGGCGACACCCTCGCCTCCGCGTTGCTGGCGAACGGCGTGAAGCTGGTCGGGCGCAGCTTCAAATACCATCGCCCGCGCGGGATTTTCTCCAACGGGCCGGAGGAGCCCAATGCGCTCGTCCGCCTGCGCGTCGGCGACCGGGTGGAGCCGAACACGCGCGCGACGATGATCCCGCTCTATGACGGGCTGGTCGCAGAAAGCCAGAACCGCTGGCCCTCGCTCGCCTTCGACGTCCAGGCGGTCAACCAGCTGTTCGCGCGCTTCCTGCCGGCGGGCTTCTACTACAAGACCTTCATGGGACCCTTCGCCAACACCAAGCTGTGGATGCGCTTCGAACGGTCGATCCGCAAAGCGGCCGGCATGGGGACGGGCACCCACGCCCCCGACCCCGACGAGTACGACAAGATGAGCGCCCATTGCGAGGTGCTGGTGATCGGCGCAGGCCCGGCCGGCATCGCCGCCGCGCGCGCCGCGGCCGCGTCGGGCGGGCGGGTGATCCTGCTGGACGAGCGCGAGGAGATCGGCGGACGGCTTTTGATGGAGCGCTTCCAGGTCGACGGTCTGGAGTCCGGCGAATGGCTGGCGCGTGAGCGCGGCGCCCTGGAGGCGGCGGGGAACGTGCGCATCCTGCCGCGCACCACCGCCTTCGGCTATTACGACCAGAACATGATCGGCGCGGTCGAGCGGGTCTGCGACCATCTGATCAAGCCCCCGCCGCATCAGCCGCGCCAGCGTCTATGGTCGATCCGCGCGACAGAGGTCGTGCTGGCGACCGGGGCGATCGAACAGCCCCTGATCTTCGCTGACAACGACCGGCCCGGCGTGATGCTGGCGGGCGCAGTGCGGGGTTTCGCCAACCAGTACGGCGTGCTGGCCGGCAAGCGAATCGTCGTCGCCGCCAACAACGACGACGCCTACCGCACCGCGATCGATCTGCATGACCTGGGCGCGACCATCGAATCCATCGTCGACGTGCGTCCGAAGGGACCCGGTCCGATCCGACAGGAGGCGAAGGACCGCGGCATCACCTATCTGCGCGGCTATGCGCCGGTGAAGGCCCAAGGCCGGCGCGCCGTGCGCCAGCTCGCCATCCTGAAATTGGACGAGAACGGCAAGGCGACCGGCTCGCAGCGCGCGGCCGCCTGCGACTTGGTGGCGATGTCCGGCGGCTGGCAGCCGACCCTGCACCTCTCCAGTCAGACCGGCGCCAAGGCCTATTGGGACGCGGAGAAGTGCTGCTTCCTGCCGGGGCCGCCGCGCCAACGCGAACGCTCCGCCGGCGCCTGCGCGGGCGTCTTCACCCTGCCGGAATGTCTTGCCCACGGCCACGCGGCCGGCCTTGAGGCGGCCGAGGCGGCGGGCCTCGCGCGGCCTGAAATCGAGGCCCCCAAGGCGAGCGCGCCGCAGGAAGTCCCGCCGCGCGCCTATTGGGAATGCCCGGATCCGATCAACACGCCGGGCAAGAAGTTCGTCGATCATCAAGACGACGTGGCGGCGTCCGACGTGCGCCTCGCCCATCGGGAGGGCTACATCTCGGTCGAGCATCTGAAGCGCTACACCACGCTCGGCATGGGCACCGACCAGGGCAAGACCTCGAATATTCCGGGCTTCGCGATCATGGCGAAGGCCCGCGGGGTGGAGATCGGCCAGACCGGGACCACCACCTTCCGCCCGCCCTATACGCCGGTGGCGTTGGGGGCGCTCGCCGGGCCCGAGGTGGGCGAGCGGTACATGGCGCTGCGCCGCACGCCGATGGACGGCTGGCATGAGGAGCAGGGCTGCGAGTGGATCGACGCCGGCCTGTGGCGCCGGCCGCGCTACTATCCCTCGGGTCCGCGCGAGAGCCTGTTCGACGCCTATATCCGGGAGACCATGGCCACGCGCGGCTCGCTCGGAATCGTCGACGTCACCACGCTGGGCAAAATCGACATCCAGGGGCCGGACGCGGCCGAGTTCCTGAACCGTCTTTACATCAACGGCTGGAAGACCCTTCCGGTCGGCAAGGCGCGCTATGGGCTGATGCTGCGCGAGGACGGGATCGTGCTCGACGACGGCACGACGTCGCGCCTGGGCGAGCAGCATTATCTGATGACAACGACCACCGCCAACGCCGTGCGCATCATGGCCTGGATCGACTATCACCTGCAGGTGGTCTGGCCGGATCTGCGCGTGAAGGCCGTCAGCGTGACCGAGCAGTGGGCGGCGATGGCGCTCGCCGGTCCGAACGCCCGCAAGGCGCTGGAGAAGGTGGTCGACATCGATCTGTCGAGCGAGGCCTTTCCCTTCATGGCGTGCGGCCCGGCGACGCTCAACAAGGGCTCGGCGGCCGGCGAGATCAAGGGGCGGCTCTTCCGCATCAGCTTCTCGGGAGAACTCGCCTACGAGCTCAACGTGCCGGCCGATTACGGCCGCGCGGCGTGGGAAATGCTGATGCAGGCCGGCGCCGAGTTCGACATCACGCCCTACGGCATGGAGGCGCTCGGCAACATGCGGATCGAGAAGGGCCACGTCGCGGGACCGGAGCTCGACGGCCGCACCACCGCCGACGATCTCGGCATGGGACGCATGATGTCGTCCAAGAAGGACTTCATCGGCGCCAAGCTGGCCGGACGCGAGGATCTGATCCGCGCCGACCGCAAGCAGGTCGTGGGCCTCGTCCCTGTCGACGGCAAGACGAAGCTGCGGCAAGGCGCGCAGCTGGTGGAGAAGGACGCGCCCGCCGAGGCCGGAACGCTCGCCGCCGGCGGCAAGCCGATCCCGATGATCGGGAACGTCACCTCCACAGGCTACAGCCCGGAACTGGACCATCCGATCGCGCTCGGCCTCGTGGTGAACGGCCGCGCGCGCCTCGGCGAGGAGATTTCGATGCGCTATCCGCTGCGCGGGTTGAGCGTGCCGGTCAAGATCGTCGAGCCCGTCTTCGTCGACCCGAAGGGAGAGCGTCTGCATGGCTGAGCTCGAAATTCGCCGCCGCTCCGCCCTCGAAGGACGGCTGGAGCCGGGAGACTTTGGGACCGTCTGCGCTGACGGGCCGAGGCTGATGGTGCGGGAGCGCCCCGCGCTCGCCATCGCCCAGGTCGAGGCTTGGCCGGAAAGCGCGGCCGAGACGGTCGAGAAAATCGGGAAGACTGTCGGCGTGCGCCCCTCGCGCGACCCGCTCGTCGCGACCGTCGCGGGCGAGACGACGGCGCTGTGGGTCGGCCCGGACAGCTGGCTGCTGGTCGAGCCGGAGAGCGCGCGCGGCGTGGCGAGCCTGGTCGAGACGCTGGCCGCCGAACTGGGCGGGCAGGCGGCGCTGACCGATCAGGGGCACGGCCGGGTCTGCCTGCGGATCTCGGGTCCTGCCTTGACCGACGTTCTGGCCAAGGGCTGCACCCTCGACCTCGACCCCGGTCGCGATTTCGATCCCGGCCGCGTCGTGGGAACGTCGCTCGGCCACATGACGGTGACGATGCACCGCGTCGACGAGGAGACGGCCGATCTCTATGTCGCCCGCTCTTTCGCGGTCAGCTTCCTCGACTGGCTGATGCATGCGGCGGCGGAGTACGGGGTGCGGGTGGAGGCGGCGTGAGGTCGGGGGCAGTCTTCGGAAGAGGGTCGGGCCAAGCTCGGCCGTGATTCGCTAAAGCGCGGTTTCTGAGGAATTTTTCGCCATCAAGTCGAGCCGCCTTGACGGTGCGCCCGCGAAGGCGGGCGCCTTTTTCAACCGGCGCCGCCGCAGGGGTACTCCTGAGCCCCCCGCTTTCGCTGGGGCGTCCTGCCTGTCCTATCCTTCTTTTAGCGGCTCCCGATTCAGGCCGTCCGACCGCCCGCATGCCGCATCTCGCTGCGGATCAGTTCGATGAAGCGCGGCGGGTTCTCCTCATGTCCGAGATGGCCGAGGGAGGGGATCTCCAGATAGCGGCCGTGCGGCACGCGGCCGGCGAGCGTCGCGCCGTCGGCGGGCGGGACCGCCCGGTCCCCGTCGCAGGCGACGAAGACGATCGGCGTCTCCAGCCGCGGCAGCTCGCGCGCCAAGCCCTGCAGCTTCCAATTCGCCATCATGCCCAGCGCGCCGGCGATGTGGGCGGGCGTGCGCATCAGCCGGCAGTAGAGGTCGAGGCCCCGCTCGTCCAGATGCGAGCCCGTGTCGCGGATCAGGCGCGCGACCGCCTTCGGGCTCGCCCGCCTGGCCGCGATGCGCGGGGTCAGCGGATTGAGGAACAGCGCCTTGGCTATCGCGGGAAACAGGAAGTTCGGCGCGCCGCGGAACGGCAGCAGCGCGCCGTTCAAACTGATCAGCAGATCCGCTCGGATCGCCCGATCGAGGGCGAGCCGCGCGCCGATCGCCGCGCCGGCGGAATGGCCGACGACGCCGGCCGGCTTCGCCGCCAGCGTTCGCAGCAACTCGTCCAGCGCGCGCGCCATGCCGTCCAGCGACAGCCGGTAGAAGGGCGGGAGATCGGTGAAGCCGTGCCCGGGCAGATCGACCGCAAGGATCGAATAGTCGCGGGCCAAGGCCGGGATCAGGTCGCGGAAGCTGTGGGTCGAGGCGCCGGTGCCGTGCAGCAGCAGCAACAGCGGCCCGTGCCCGGCCTGTTGGACGTGCCAGGTGAGCCCGCGCGTCTCGATGAAGCGCGACAGATCGCGGTTCGGCCAGTCGACGCCGTCGCGCGCCCAGATGAGCCGCTCGTCGCGCACCGCCATCGCGTCGCTCTCCTTTTCAGCGGCCGGTCGCGCCGCGTACGGCGTCATTAAGGCGGCGCGCGTCCGCCCGCGGCAGCGGCAGATAGCGGGCTTTCAAGGCGCCGGCCAGCGCCTGCGCGTTCTCGCGCGGACGCGGCGAGATGTCGACCAGCAGCGCAGCGTGGCCTTGGGCGGCGAAGGAGCGCGCCGCCGACAGCGACTCCTCGGCCGCGCGCGGCGGGTCGCCGGCCCCGTCGCGCGCGATGTTGGCGCGCCCGTCGGTCATCAGCACGATCGCCGGCGTCCGCCCCGCGCGGGCGAGCTTGCCGGCCAGCTCTCCGGCTGCGTCGATCGCGGCGGCCAGCGGCGTGCCGCCCCCGCCGGGCAGGCCGGCCAGCAGCTTCTTGGCGCGCGCAAGGCTGCGGGTCGGCGGTAAGGCCAGATCGACCGTCTTGCCGGCGAAGGTGATCAGCGCCACCTGATCGCGCCGGCTGTAGCATTCGGCCAGCAGCAGCTCGACCGCGCCTTTCGCCTCCGCCAGCCGATTGAAGGCGGAGGAGCCGCTGGCGTCGACGACGAAGACGGTGCAGGTCTCGCGCGCGCGCTTAAAGCGGGTGATGCGGAAATCGTCCTTGCGCACCTCGACGCGGGTCGCGGCCTCGCCGGTCTCTTCGCCGCGCTCGCGCCGGCGCAGCGGCTGCCAGGGGGCGGCGTTGCGCAGGGTCTCGACCACGTTCAGACGCTGGCCGGGGCGCGGCGCGCCCGGGCGCACGCCGATCGGCCGCCCGCGGGTCAGGGAGCGCGCGATCTCCCCCTTCCGCCCGGCGGAGGCGGGGCTGCGCAGTTTGACGCCGGCCCGCATCCGCTCCAGCAGATCGCGCGGCAGGGCGGCCTGCGCCGCCTCCACCAGGATCTCTTCAGGCGTCTTCGCCTCGCTCTCGTCCGGCGGCGGCTCGGGCTCCTCGGACGGCGGGTCCTGGTCGGGGTCCTCCGGCGGTTCGGGCGGCTCCTCCTCCTGCCGGTCCTCGGGCTCTTCTTCCTGTTGATCCTCGGGCGGGGCCGGAAGACGCGTCGCCCGCGGGGCGAGAACCAGGCGCGCGGCCAGGGCGCAATCGTCCATCGAGGCCTCCGGCCGCCCGTCCAACGCGGCCGCCGCGCGCGCGACGCGCAGCGCCAGGATCGGCGCGCGCGCCGAGGCGACGCCCAGCGCCAGCGCGGCGCCGACCAGCGCGCGCATCGCCTCGTCCCCCACGGATGCGGCGGAGAGACGCTCACGCGCCGCCTCGATTTCCTCTGGCAAAGGAAAGCCGTCGGTCTCAAGCGGCCCGCGATAGGCGGAGAGATCGATCGAAAAGGCCAGCCGGTCGATCAGCGCCTCCGGCGGCGCTTCCTCCTCCTCGATCCCCTCGTCCAGCAGGATCAGACCGAAGCGGGTCGACACCTCCTCGGCGGCGCCGGTGCGCTCCGGGCGAACGGCGCCTCGGTCGAGCGCCAAGGAGAGTTTCGCCGCCGTCTCGCCGCCCAGGCGCTCGGCCATCGCCGCGATCAGAAGACCGCCGTCCGCCTCGGCCAGCATACCCCGCATCGCGATCGGCCGACCCGCCTTCAAGGTCGCGGCCAGATCCAGACCGCCCAGCAGCCGTTCGTCGCCGATCCCCGACGGCATGCGCCGCACCGGCGTTCCCGCCGGGATCAGGGCCGACAGATATGTCATCCAGCTGTCGCGCGCCGGCCCCGGCCCGGCCCTCAGTCGCAACCCGCCGCAGCCGCTCGGGTCGAGCGCCAGCAGCGCCGCCGCCGTCAACGCATCCGCCCAGACCCGCTCTGACGCCGGATCGCCGTCGCCGGCGGATGCGTCGTCCGCGGTCAGGGCGGCGGCCTCGATCATGCGGCGAAGACCTCGCCGAGCCCCCGTTCGACGCGCACGGCCGAGCCGGCTTCGTCCAACGGATCGCGCCGCAGGCGGTGGCGCAGCGCCATCGGCGCGACCGCGCGCAAGCTCTCGTCCTCGATCGTTTTCTTGCCGTCCAAGGCGGCCGAGGCGCGCGCCGCGCGGATCAGGGTCAACTCCCCGCGCAGCCCGTCGGTGTCGAGCGCCATGCAGATCTCGGAGGCGCGTCGATAGGCGGCCTCCGGCGCCTCCACCTCGCCGATCAGCCTGCGCGCGCGCTCGATTCGGCGGCGGATTTTCGCCTCCTCCTTCGCCCACCGCTCGTGGAAGGCGCTCGGATCGCGTTCGTAGGCGTCGCGGCGGCGCACCACTTCGACCCGGGTCTCCAGGTCGTTGGGCGTGGTCACCTCGACCGACAGACCGAAGCGATCAAGCAGCTGCGGGCGCAGCTCGCCCTCCTCCGGGTTGCCGCTACCGATCAGCACGAAACGCGCCGGGTGGCGGACGCTCAGGCCTTCGCGCTCCACCAGATTCTCGCCGGACGCCGCGACGTCGAGCAGCAGATCGACCAGATGGTCCTCCAGCAGGTTCACCTCGTCGATATAGAGGAAGCCGCGGTTGGCGCGGGCCAGCAGGCCCGGCTCGAACGCCTTCTCGCCGCGGGTCAGGGCGCGCTCCAGATCGAGCGCGCCGACGACGCGATCCTCGGTCGCGCCAAGCGGCAGATCGATAACGGGGGCGGAAATCCTGCGGCCCTTGGACGCCTTTTTCGCGCCCTCGGGCGTCGTCCCATCGCCCTCACAGTGCGGGCACAGAGGCGAGGGGCGCTCCGGATCGCAATTGTAGGGGCAGCCCTCGACCACCTTGATCTGCGGCAGCAGCGCGGCCAGCGCGCGCACCGTCGTCGATTTTCCGGTGCCGCGATCGCCGAAGGCCAAGACGCCGCCGACATGGGGGTCGACGGCGGCGATCAGCAGCGCGCGCTTCATCTCGTCCTGGCCCACGATGGCGGAGAAGGGAAAAGGGGCGCTCATAGGGGGTGCGGGTCCTCTTGAATCTGGCGCGGTCGCCCGCGCGCCTGTCAACTTTGCGAGACACTATAGCGAGGGTTTCGGGCGGCAAAAAGAGGGCGTGCGCCGCCGTCGTCTTCCCTAGTGCGGCGCAGGGGGCGCCTGCGCTAGAATGGCGGCGATGTTGGGGATATTCGGCCGGCTCGGCCGCGCGCGCGACCTGCGCCATCTTGACGACGAATTGCGCAGCGCCGGATTGCATCCGGCGCTGACGGCCGACGCCGTGAAGATGACCGTCATCCGTCTGCTGAAGGGCGCATATGGCGACGCCGCGCCGCACATGGCGGAGGCGGCGGCGCTCGTCGCCTATTGCACGCTCGGCCCCGATGCGTACGCCGAGACCAACGGGCCGGATCGGACACGGGCCGTGGAGAGCCGGGTCCAAGCGGCGGTCGCGGAAGAACGCGGCCTCGATGCGGAACTCGTCTTGCTCACCCTTCACGCCGACGTCATTCACCCAGACGTGGTCGAGGCGTTCGGGTTGGACGTCGACGGATGACGGGGTCGAGCGGCCCGTATGGAAGAGGCCGCCAGCGAGGGGAAAAGACATGAGCTGGAGCGCTGCAACCGATCCGATCTGCACCGAGCCCGGCGCGTGCGATCCGGTCGATCTGGTCATCTCGCCGATCGAACACGACATCGGCGGACTCAGCGTGCGGCGGGTGCTGCCGACGAAGGAGGCGCCGGCGGTCGGCCCCTTCGTCTTCTTCGATCAAATGGGGCCGGCGACGTTGGCGGCGGACTCGCCGTTGAGCGTGCGGCCGCATCCGCATATCGGCCTGTCGACGCTGACCTGGATGATCGAGGGCTCGATCATGCACCGCGACAGCCTCGGCTACGCTCAGGAGATCGTCCCCGGCGCGGTCAACTGGATGACCGCCGGATCCGGCGTCGTGCATTCGGAACGCACGCCCGAGCGTCTGCGCGGGCGCGAAACGCGCCTCTACGGGCTGCAAGTCTGGATGGCCTTGCCGACGGCGTATGAGGAGAGCGCGCCGTCCTTCCAGCACTACCCGGCGAACCAGATTCCTATCGTCGAGGGGGAGGGGTGGCGCGCTTCGATCGTCGCGGGACGGGCGTGGGAGAAGACCTCGCCCGTCACCGTTTTCTCTCCGACGCTGTACGCCGACGTCGAAGCGTCCGCCGGCGCGACGCTGACGATCGACGCGGAGCACCAGCAGCGCGCCGTATACGTCTTGGAGGGCTCGGTCGAGGTCGGCGGCAAGACCTTCGACGCCGGGCGCATGCTGGTCTTGCGGCCGGCGCTGAGCGTCTCCGTTCGCACGCCGGCGGGCGCTCGGCTGATCCTCATCGGCGGAGAGCCGTTGGACGGTCCGCGTCACAAGTTCTGGAACTTCGTCTCAAGCAGGCGGGCGCGGATCGACGCGGCCAAGAGGGATTGGCGGGAGGGCCGCTTTCCCAAAGTGCCCGGCGATGAAGACGATTTCATCCCGCTCCCCTGATCGCCTCCCGCTTCGCCTAACGGCGGGCTTCGGGCGCCGGCCCGTCGGTCGCTCGGGGCGACGCGCGTTCATTCGGCGGCGTCGGGTCGCTCGGCCGCGTCCTCGGCGCGCGTCAGGCGCACCGCGAAGCTGGAGCCGTTGAGTGAGGAGGCGGTCAGCAGCAGCTCCCCGCCGAACTGCAGCATGATCTGTTTGGAGATGGCGAGACCGAGGCCGCTTCCGGTCGGCCGCCGCGCCCCTTCCTTCCAGCCGCGCGAGAACTTGGAAAACAGCGTCTGTTGCTCGGAAGGCGGGATCCCGGGGCCGTTGTCGCGCACCGCGATCGCGGCCAGTCCGGCCGAGGGAAGGGCGGTGCGGTCGACCTCGACCCAGACGCGGCCGATCCCGCCGCGCTCGGCGGCGTCGTTGAACTTGATTGCGTTCGACAGGAGGTTGACGAAGACCTGCTTCAGCCGGTCGCCGTCGGCGAGAACCGGGAGGCGCGCGTCGCCAAGCCCGTCGATCAGCTCGACGTCGCTGTTCTGGGCCAGACCGTGCATCGTCTCCATCGCCTCGCGCGCGACGTCGACAAGATCGAGGCGTTCGAACTCCCAGTCGAGCTGGCCGTTCTCCATCCGGTTCAGGTCCAGGATCTGATCGAGCAGACGGGTCAGCCGCACGCTTTCATGCTGGATAATGCCGAGAAAGCGCTGCGCCTGCGCCCCCTCCAACGCCTGCGGGCCGCGTTGCGCCGCCTGTTCCACGAGCATTTCGGAAAAGGAGCGGATCGAGGTCATGGGCGTGCGCAGCTCGTGGCTCACCCGGCTCAGGAAGTCGTCCTTCAGCCGGTCGAGCTCGGTGAGCTGGGCGTTCGCCTCGCGCAGCTGACGAGCGGTCTCCTCCAGCTCGCGCGACTTGCGCTCCAGCTCGCGGCTGTAGCGGATCGCCTCCTGGGTCTCGTCGAGGATCTGGATCACGGATTCCAGGCTGATCGTCTCGCCCTTGGCGATGCGTGCGACTAGCGAACGCGCCGAGGCGGCGCCGATCGAGCCGGCCAGCGCGCGCTCGACATAGACGATCAGGGCGGGGTCCGTCTTCGGAAGATCGGCGCGCCGATCGAGCCCCACGGACTGGGCGTATTCGGCGAACAGCCGATCGGCGCGATCGCGCCCCAGGATGCGCCGCGCCAGACGGAACAAATCCTCGGTGGCCGCGGAGCGTGGGATCGCCCCTTCGACTCCGGTGCGCCGGCGGTCGAACGCGTCGACGAAGACGGCGCTCTGAAGACGCTCCAGCGGCGACTGCTCGCTGAACAGCGAGACCGCCGCGAACAGCACGACGTTGACGCTCAGGCTCCAGAACAGCCCGTGAACCAGCGGGTCCCAGCCTGTTAGGCCGAGAAGCGCATTGGGCTTCAGAAGCTCGATCCCGAAGGGACCGCTCTCAACCAGCTCTATCACCACATAGCCGGCCCCGGCGAAGCTCGGCAACAGCAGGGTGTAGGTCCACAGCCCGAAGCCGCCGATCAGACCGGCCGTGGCGCCGGCCTTGGTGCCGCCTTCCCAATAGACCGCGCCGATCAGGGCGGGCAGGAATTGCGCGACGGCGGCGAATGAGATCAGGCCGATGGAGGCCAGCGGGCTCGTCGTGCCGATCGAATGGTAATAGATGAAGCCGAGGGTGAGGATGGCGATGATGCTGAGCCGGCGCACCAGAACCAGCACCTTGGAGAAATCGCTGGTTCGCTGCTGGCTGAAGACGCTGAGACGCAGCAGCAGCGGCGTCACCAGATGGTTCGAAATCATGATCGACATGGCGATCGAGGAGACGATGACCATCGAGGTCGCCGCCGAGAGTCCGCCGATGAAGGCGACCAGCGCGAGCCCCGTCCGGCCTTCCGACAGCGGCACCGTCAGCACGAAGAGATCGGGGTTCGCGGTTTCAGGCAACTGCGTCATGCCGCTGATCGCGATCGGGATCACGAACAGGCTGACGAGCATCAGGTAGAGCGGAAACATCCAGCTGGCGGTGGCCAGATGGCGTTCGTCGTTGTTTTCCACCACGCCGACATGGAACTGACGCGGCAGGCAGATAAAGGCCGCCGCCGCCAGGAACAGGGTCGCGAGCCAGCGCGTCTCGAACTCCGCGCCGAGCGTCGTCAATCGCGCCACGCCCGCATGCCAGTCCGCCCGCGCATAGAGGTCGGCGATCCCGCCGTTCATGCCGTACAGCGCGAACAGCGCGATCGCGCCGAGGCTGACCAGCTTGACGATCGATTCGAACGCGATGGCGGCGACGATGCCCGGCTGGCGTTCGTCGGCGCTTTGATTGCGGGTGCCGAACAGGATGGTGAACAGCGCCATGCAGACCGCCACCCAGAAACCGGTGTCGGCCAGGATCCCGTGGTTTGTCGCGGAGACGGGAGTCCGTACGTGCAGGCCGCCGAGCGCGTCGACGCTGGAGGCGACCGCCTTGAGCTGCAGCGCGATATAGGGCGCGACGCCGCTGAGCGCGATCAAGGTGACCAACGCCGAGATGCTGGCGCTCTTGCCGTAGCGGGCTGAGATGAAGTCGGCGATCGACGTGATTTTCTGCGCTTTCGAGATGCGCACCAACTTGCGCAGCAAAAGCCACCAGGCCATCAGCACGATGGTGGGGCCGAGATAGATAGTCAGGAACTCGAGCCCGCTGCGCGCGGCCGAGCCGACCGCCCCGTAGAAGGTCCAGCTGGTGCAGTAGACCGCGAGCGAGAGCGTGTAGACCAGCGGCGATTGGATGAAGCGCGCGCGTCCTTGCGCGGCCCGGCGTTCGCTGTAGAAGGCGAGAAGGAACAGCCCGCCGAGATAGACGCCCGCGATCAGGATGATGACGCCGGTGGTCAGCATGACGCCGGCGCCCCGTCAGTCGCCGCGCGCCGCGTGCGCGGGCGGCTCCGCTCCATCCGACGGAGGCGGCGCGTCCAACGCCTCGACCCCGCCGTCTTCCCCCGCCTCCTCGTCCGCGATCAGGCGGCGGGCCAGCGCGGCCGAGAGAACAAGACCGACAAACCAAAGCGCGAACAGGCTGACATGGAGGAACGGCACGCCGAAGACGGTCCAATCCTGATCGTAAATCCGCATATAGGGCGGCGTGAAGATCAGAACGGCGCCGGCCGGCAGGGCGGCGGCGGCGTCGCGCAGGCGTCGGCGATTCATCGGTCCGGCTCCCCTTGCAGGCGCGCCCGGCTCAACCCGGCGGCTTGGCCGCTTCGCGCAGCAGCACGGCGACGCGTTCGATCAGATCGCGGTTGGAGAAGGGCTTGGTGACGAAATCGTCGGCCCCCAGCTCCTGCATCCGCTTGCGGTCCGCTTCCTGGCCCTTGGCGGTCAGGACCATGACCGGCAGACCGGCCAGGGCCTCGCTCGCCCGGACGCGGCGCAGCACGTCGAAGCCGTTCGTCTCCGGCAGCATGATGTCGAGCAGCAGCAGGTCCGGCGCCGAGGCCTGCAGGACGGCCAGCGCCCGCGACCCGGTGTCGACCGCTTCGACGTCATAGCCCTCGCGCTTCAGCAGGAAGCTCAAGGACTCGACGATGAACGGCTCGTCCTCCGCGATGAGGATGCGAGTCCCCATGATCGATCGTCCTCCCCGGACGTCCGGTTTTGTTCGCAGTCCTAACGCCGCCCGGATCGTCCATGTCGCTTGGGCGTGTCGCTTGGCGCGCGCCCTTCACCGGTCCATTCTTTCACGTCGCGCCTTCGGTTGCGAGAGGATCGTTGCGGGCCGATGCGACGCCGCGCGGCGGCCCCTCGGCGGTGATCGCCGCCTGGGCGCGCTGGGCGCAGCCCGCGCGGGGGCAGGATCGGCAGTTGAATCCGACCGGCGTCGCCAGCGAGCGTTTGCGCGACGCGAAGGCGTCGAAATACACAAGCCGGTCGCCATAGACGACGTCGCAGCCCAGCATGACCGAATAGCTCGCCGCCGGCCCGCCATAGGCGGGCGCCCGTTTCGATTGGCTGCGCGCGATGAAAAGATACTGCTCGCCGCTCGGCATTTCGGCCAGTTGCGCGATGGTTCGGTCCGGCGTCGCCAACGCGCCGTACAGCGCCCATAGAGGGCAGGCGCCGCCCAGTCGCGGCATGCGCAGACCGGCGATGCTGAACGGCTTCGAGATGTTGCCGGCCGGGTCGGCGCGCAGGAAGGCGAAGGGCACGCCCTGCGCGTCCTCCCGGCGCAGCGTCACCAGCCGATGGGCGGCTTGCTCGAAGCTGGCCCCGAAGCGCTGGCCCAGCCGGTCGATGTCGTAGCGGTCCGCTTCCGCCGCCTCGAAGAAGGGGGCGTACGGGAACAGCAGCGCGCCGGCGGCGTAGTTGGCGAGCGCGCGACGCGCGATGGCGCGCGCTTCGTCGCTGGTGAGTTGGCCGCTGGCGGCCAGCGCCTCGATCGCGTCGCCCAACTCCAGCTGCGCGAGCGTTCGCGCCAATTGAAAGCGCACGGTGCTGTCCAAGGCCGCCTGGTCGAGGATCAGCAGGTCCGCACGCGGGTCGCTTTGCGTCGCCTCGAGCGGATCGCCGCGGCGAATGCGCAGGCCGTGGGCCTGCACGAGCCGGCTTTCGATGGCGGCGGCCAAGGGCTGGGGAGCGGTTTCCAGCTGGCGGCGCAGCGCGTCCGCCGCCTCCTCGAGCACCGGCAGGTGATTGCCGCAATGATGAATGAAATCGTCGACCTCGCTCTGCGGCGACGTGGGCGTGGGGGCGTTCTGCGCCCCGTCGAGCAGCGCGATCATCTCCCGCGCGCTGGATCCGAGACGGTCCGCCTGGGCGGCGATGATGCCGCAAAAACGCTCCCGCTCGTCGCTCGCGAGGTCGGGATAGGCCTCCAGAATCTCGGCGAAAGAGCGGATGGCGCTCACCTGGGTGAGCACCGCGTGGCTCAACTCCATCAAGGCCGGGTCCTGACTTAAGCGGTCCGACAGCGCCAACGCCGTCTCGGTCGCATCGCGATAGCGCCGATGGAGCTGGACGAACGCGCCCGCCCAATCCGGATGCTGGGACGTGAAGCGCGCCGCGGACGCGTCGTCCAGGCCGCGAAAGGCCAGAGTCCGTGCAAGCTCCGCAAGATCGTTGGCGAGCGGCGCGTCCTCCGCCCCGCTCAACCGACCGAGCGGCGCATCGAGGGCCTGTGCGATGCGCTTGAGCAGCGCGCCGCCGATCTGTCGCTTGTCGTGTTCGATCAGATTGAGATAGCTCGGCGAGACCCCCGCCGCCTTTGCAAGCGCGGTTTGGCTGACCCCTGCGTCGAGCCGGGCCTCGCGGATTCTCTTGCCGATGGGCAGGCGCGCCATGCGGATCGTTTTCCCCGTTCATACGCCGCGTTTGTAAAGATTTTTACATTGCGATGCCGCACATTGCCTCGATTTTTACACAATTTTTCAAACCTGCAAAGATTCTCTTGAAGCTCGACGCGCCCTTGCCGTTAATGTGCCCCAATCGGCAAACGGCACCCCGCCGTCGCCGGACAAAAATGTCGCGAAGGGAGGTTTTTTCATGGCGAAGTACAAGTCTCTGTCGCGCCGTACGATGCTGAAGGGCACGGCGATCGCCGGTGCGGCGCTCGCCGCTCCGTCGGTCTTCGCGCGCGGCGCGTGGGCGCAGGATTTCCGCAACAATCCGGGCGACGCCTCGTCGGTGACGCTGGGCTTCAACGTGCCGCAGACCGGTCCGTACGCCGAAGAGGGCGCGGACGAGCTGCGCGCCTACCGATTGGCCGTCAAGCACCTCAACGGCGAGGGCGACGGCGGCATGCTGAACACCATGAAGCCGATGGCTCTCAAGGGGAACGGCATTCTCGGCAAGAAGGTCGAGTACGTCACGGGCGACACGCAGACCAAGTCGGACGCGGCTCGCGCGTCGGCCAAGCGCATGATCGAGCGCGACGGCGTCGTCATGGTCACCGGCGGCTCGTCCTCGGGCGTGGCGGTGGCCGTGCAGTCGCTCTGCCAGGACATGGGCACGATCTTCATGGCCGGCCTGACGCACGCCAACGACACGACCGGCAAGGATCGGCGTCGCTACGGCTTCCGTCACTTCTTCAACGCCCACATGTCCGCCGCCGCGCTGGGGCCCATCCTCAAGGACGAGATGGGCACCGATCGCCGCGCCTACTATCTGACCGCCGACTACAACTGGGGCTGGTCGGTCGAGAGCTCCATGCAGCAAGTCACGGAGAACATGGGCTGGGAGACGGCGAACGCCGTTCGCACCCCGCTCGGCGCCGGCGACTTCTCGCAGTACATCACGCCGGTGCTCGACAGCGGCGCGGACGTGCTGGTTCTCGTCCACTACGGCAAGGACATGGTCGACAGCCTGACGCAGGCGGTCCAGTTCGGCCTGCGCGACAAGCAGGTCAACGGCAAGGACTTCCAGGTCGTCGTGCCGCTCTACTCGCGTCTGATGGCGCAGGGCGCCGGCAAGAACGTGGCCGGCATCTACGGCTCGACCAACTGGCACTGGTCGCTGGAGGATGAGGGTTCTCAGGCCTTCGTGAAGTCCTTCGGCCAGGAGTACGGCTTCCCGCCGTCGCAGGCGGCGCACACCTGCTATGTGCAGGCGCTGCTCTACGCCAACGCGGTCGAGACCGTCGGCACCTTCTATCCGCCGGAGGTCATCAAGTTCCTCGAGGGCTTCGAGTTCGACGGCGCGGGCAACGGCCCGACGCTGTATCGCGCCGAGGACCACCAGTGCTTCAAGGAAGTGCTGGTCGTGAAGGGGAACGAGAACCCGACCAGCCAGTTCGATCTGCTGCAGGTCGTCGACAAGACGCCGACCGAGCAGATCATGTACCCGCATGACCTGTATGCGGGCGAACTGGGTCCGTACGAGGTCTAAGCCTTTCGCGACGCGGCGGGTCGCGTCGTCGGGGAGACCCGGCGGCGCGGCTTGTCGCGTCGCGGCTCGCTTCGATCCGATCTAACCGCCGATCGGGCGCTCTGGGGAGGGCGCCGAGAGACGATCGGCCCTGGGGACCGACCAGATGGATTCACTTCTCCTCCAGCTGCTCAACGGCTTGGACAAGGGCGGGGCCTACGCGCTGATCGCGCTCGGCCTGACGCTCGTCTTCGGCACGCTCGGCGTGGTGAACTTCGCCCATGGCGCGCTGTTCATGCTGGGCGCCTTCGTCGCCGTCACGGTGAACAAACTGCTGACGATCTCGAAGCAGGTGAAGGACGAGAGCATCACCTTCTTCGACGCCTACAAAGAGCAGCCCTATCTGGAGATCTGGTTCGGCGAGACGGGGGCCTTCATCATCGATTGGTCCATTCCGATCGCGGTCGTCGTCGCCGTCCCCGTCATGTTGTTGATCGGCCTCGCCATGGAGCGCGGCCTGATCCGATACTTTTACAAACGCACGCACGCCGAACAGATTCTGGTCACCTTCGGCTTGGCGATCTGCATCGGCGAGATCATCAAGGCGACCTACGGCGCCAACCCGATCCCGGTCTCCGCGCCCGACGCCGTGTCCGGCGCCGCGCCGATCGGCGCGCTGTTCGGCGGCAACGACGCGCTGGTCTATCCCTGGTGGCGGCTGATCTATCTGGCCGGATCTTTCCTGATCATCGCGGGCGTCTTTTCCTTCCTGCAATTCACGACCTACGGCATGGTGGTGCGCGCCGGCATGGCGGACCGCGAGACGGTGGGTCTGCTCGGCATCAACATCGAACGACGCTTCACGGTCGTCTTCGGCATCGCCGCGATCGTCGCCGGCGTGGCCGGGACGATGTACACGCCCATCCTGCCGCCCGACTACAATCTGGGCATGAACTTCCTGGTGCTGTCCTTCGTCGTCGTCGTGGTCGGCGGCATGGGCTCGCTGCCGGGCGCGGTCGCGGCCGGCTTCCTGCTGGGCGTCGTGCAGTCCTTCGCCTCGATGGGCGCGGTCAAGGAAATCGTCCCCGGCATCGACCAGATCATCATCTATCTCATCGCCGTCGCGATCCTGCTCACCCGTCCGCGCGGGTTGCTGGGCCGCAAGGGCGTGATGGAGACCTAAAGCCATGGCCAGCGTCACCGCCTTCAACCCGTCGACCCCGAAGCGCGACCTCATGCTGATGGGGATCTTCGCGCTGGTCGTGTTCACCGCGCCGATCTGGCTGTCGCCGATCGGGGCCAGCTATCCGGATCTGCTGCAACGTTTCGCGATCTTCGGGATCTTCGCGATCGGCTTCAACATCCTCTTCGGGCTGACCGGATACCTGTCGTTCGGGCACGCCGCCTTCCTCGGCGTCGGCTCCTATTCGGCCGTGTGGATGTTCAAGCTCTTGTCGATGAACGCGCTGCTGGCGATCGGGTTCGGCGTCTTCGTCGCGGCGATTTTCGCGCTGGTGATCGGCTTCGTGTGCCTGCGCCGCTCGGGCATCTATTTCGCGATCCTGACGCTGGCCTTCGCGCAGATGGCCTACAACATGGCGTACTCGGTGCTGACGCCGATCACCAACGGCGAGACCGCGCTTATTCTCGAGGTCGGCGATCCGCGGATCATCGACCGCGCGCTGCTGGGCGACGCCAAGGAGGCGCTGCCCTCGCCCTCGCTGTTCGGGTTGGAGTTGACCGGCTTCACGGCCTTCTATTTCTGCGCGGCGGTGCTGGTGCTGGCGTTCTGGGTGTCGCTGAAGATCTTCCGCTCGCCGTTCGGGCTGAAGCTGCTTGCGATCAAGTCGAACCAGAACCGCATGCTCTACACCGGCTACAACACCAAGCCCTACCTGCTGGTGGCCTTCGTCATCTCCGGCATGTACGCCGGCCTCGCCGGCTCGCTGATGGCGATCACCGACCCGCTCGCCGGGGCGGAGCGCATGCAGTGGACCGCGTCGGGCGAGGTTGTGCTGATGACCATTCTCGGCGGCGCCGGCACGCTGATCGGCCCGCTGCTCGGCGCCGGCATCATCAAATACTTCGAGAACATCTTCTCGGCGGTCAACAAGACGCAGCTCGGCGAGCTTTACGGCACCGTCCTGCCCGACGCGTTGGCGCAGCCGCTGACCAGCTTCTCGATGTTGTTCGTGGGCGAGGGGTGGCATCTGACGCTCGGCATTCTGTTCATGCTGGTCGTCATCTTCCTGCCCGGCGGACTGATGGAGGGCATGCGGCGCATCGCCGCCTACATCCGCGCCAAGCGCGCCGGCGGGGACGAGACCGTCGCCGGCGGCGCCGCGCAGCCGTCGGAGTAAGCCCGCCCGGTCGGGCCATTGAGTGAGGATTTTCGCCGATGAGCGACATCGTTCTGGACGTCTCGGACGTCAACAAGACCTTCGGGGGGCTGCAGGCGCTCTCGCACATCAACCTGAAGATCGAGAAGGGCCGCACCCACGCGGTGATCGGGCCGAACGGCGCGGGCAAATCGACGTTGCTGAACGTCTGCGTCGGACGGCTGACGCCGGACACCGGGTCGGTGATGTTCAAGGGGACCAACCTGACCGGCCGGCCGCCGCATGAGATCAACCAGTTGGGCGTGGCGCGCGTCTTTCAAACGCCGGAGATCTTCCTGGACCTGACGCTGATCCAGAATGTCGAGATCGCCGCGCTGGCGAGCCGCGACGGCTCCTTCAGCTTCAACCCCTTCAAGTCGATGTTCGCCGAGAAGGAGTTGACCGACGAGGCCGAGCACACGCTGGAGGACATCGGCCTCTATCACCTGAAGGACGAGCACACCGGCAATTTGTCGCGCGGCGACAAGCGCCGGCTGGAGCTCGCGATGTGCCTGATCCAGCATCCAAGCCTGCTGCTGCTCGACGAGCCGACCGCCGGCATGTCGCGGCACGACACCAACCGAACCATCGACCTGCTGAAGCGCATCAAGGAGCGCGGCATGACGAAGGTCATCATCGAGCACGACATGCATGTCGTGTTCTCGCTGGCCGATTGGATCTCCGTGCTGGCCCAGGGCGCGATCATCGCCGAGGGCACGCCGGAAGAGATCCGCGGCAATCCCAAGGTTCAGGAAGCCTATCTCGGCGGAGCGCACGTATGACTGAAGCGGCCACCCACGGATCCACTGAAGCCGGCCCCCCGCGCGACAAGCTCGCGGCCTCCCCGCCGGCCTACTTCTCCTGTCGAAACCTGCACGCCTATTACGGCGAAAGCTACATCGTGCAGGGCGTCGGGTTCGACGTCCGCGAGGGGCAGATCCTCGCGCTCCTGGGACGCAACGGGGCCGGCAAGACGTCGACCCTGCGCACCATCGCGCGCACCGGCTCGCCGGAGCTCAAGCAGGGCGAGATCTGGCTCGACCACAAGCCGCTGCACAACATGAAGATCCACGAGGCGGCGCAGAACGGCATCGCCCTTGTGCCGGAAGACCGCCGGATCATCCAGGGGCTGACCGTCGAGGAGAACCTGCAGCTGGCCCAGATTGCGGAGCCTGTGGGCTGGTCGCTCGACCGGATCTACAGCCTCTTTCCTCGGCTGGGCGAACGCCGCCAGCAGGAGGGCACCACGCTGTCCGGCGGCGAGCAGCAGATGCTGGCGATCGGCCGGGCGCTGGCTCGGGACGTCAAGCTTCTGCTGCTGGACGAGCCCTATGAGGGCCTGGCGCCGGTGATCGTGCAGGAGATCGAACGCACCTTGCAGGAGGTGCGGGAGCTCGGCATCACCACCATCATCGTGGAGCAGAACGCGATTGCGGCTCTCAAGCTCGCCGACCGTGCGCTGATCCTCGACATGGGCGAGGTGGTCTACGAAGGCGCGGCCTCCGAGGTGCTGGAGAACAAGGAGATTCGCGAGGAGTATCTCGCGGTCTGATCCGGCCGGCCGCGACCCGTCGGGGCCTCAGCTGTGGCGGCCGGCCAATCCCACCACGAAATCGTAGAAGGGCTGCAGCTTATCGGCCTTCACCGTCGGTTTGGCGCCGCTTTTGGTGAGCTCGACATAGGCGTTGGTCGCGTGCGCCAACACGCCGATCGACGAGCCGATGTCGGTGAAGGTGGACGGCGCGTTCTGCAGAAAATTTTGAAACGCGGCGGGATCGTCCTTGTCGATCAGCGCGTTGAAGGCGTCGTTGTAGCCGCGCAGATGCTGCTGAACCCGCTCGAAGTGCTGTTTCAGGTGCGCTCGGCTGCTGGTGCGGTGGGCTTGGAAGCGGGCGATCAGGGCCGGGTCCATCATCATCCGGTCGCGCGGCAGCGACTCGTCGGACCCCAGCCATTTGAACAGCCCGACGAAGTCGTCGAACATCGTACGGTTCAGATATTCGTAGTAGTTGATGCCCTTCCAGGCGAACAGGATTTCCTGCGTCTTGTCGACGTCCAGCCGGAAGCTGGAGATGAAGGCCTTCACCCCCGGCGTCGGTTCGCCCGTCCACATGGCGTTCAGGATCGAGTTCGCGACCGAGGCCCCGGGGGAGGCTGAGACCTGCGCTTCCGGTCCGTCGTCCTTGCCTCCCTCGTCCAAGGCGGCGCCGAGGCCCGCCTTGCTGACGAGCACGGTGATCTTATGCATGACAGGGCGGCGGATGCCGGCCCAGGTTTTCTCGTCGATGTCGAAGAAGCGCCGATCGATCGGGCGCTCCGTCTCCAACTCGCGGCGCTGCGAGAGCAGCAGGAAGGGATCGAACGTCGGCACCAGATCGAACACGCGCAGCACGGTCTGGTCGTGCGACGACATCTGCTCGTTCTCCTTGAGCGCCCCGCGGCGCAGCATCATCTTCTGCACGGACTCCGCGGTCGCGAGAATCGATTCCCCGCCGTCCAGCTTGTTGCTCTCGTCATAGGGGAAATACATGCGCGTGGTGAGTTCGAGCTCATCCTCGTCCTCGCCCTGCGAAACCTCCTTGAACAGGATGCCGGCGTTCAGCGCCTTGTTGTCGAACATCGCGGCCCCGACGCCGTCCGACTCCTGGAGCGCCGAATAAATATCGGTCGAATCAAAGCAAAGAAACCGCCCCGAGCGGAGCAGCATCCCCAGCGCGTCGCGGTTCATGCGCCTTTTCCCATCCCTGTCGCCGACGCAGCCCGCCAGCGTCTTCCCAGTCCGCCGTCGGCCTTTTCCTTCGTCGCGTACCGTCCCGCACGTCTGTCGCGTATTCTGGTGTGGCGACGGCGCAAGTGCAATCAATGCTTTATTGCGGGAAATGAGACCACGTATGGCGGCGATAGGCTGAGACCGGCGCAGGCCGGCCCTGCGCACGCCGCCGTCGGCGCGGCCTTGGAAGAAGGGGGGAGAGGGGGGGCGCTCAGCCGCCGAGACGCCGGCGGCGGGCTGTCGCGGAAGGCGCGGAACCTCGTCCCGCACGCGGGCGAGGGGAGCGAACGGCCAGAAGCCGGTCGGCCCGAGGACGGTTTGCGCCGGCGGCGCCCGGGGGCGACGCCTTCACCCGGCTGCACGAGGCGCGAGACGCCCTACTGCCATTCCGGCGGCAGTTCGAAATCCTCGTCGTCTTCCGCCTCGCCCCCGCCGACTTCGGCGTGCGCCGCCTCGTCCCCCTCCGACGGGGCCTCGGCCGCGTCGGGCGCGTCGGCCGCGTCCGGCGCCGCCTCTTCGCTCGGCGCGACGTCTTCGGCGTCGGTTTCCTCGCTCGGGGCCGCCCCGTCAGGGGCCAAGCGATCCGGCGACGCTGCGGCCGCGTCTGCGGCCTGTTCGGACAGCAAATCGTCCAGCGTCTCGGCTCCCTCGGGGAGCGCGTAGCCCTCGCCGGCGCGCACAAGTCGACGCGTCACGGAGCCGTCCTGGAAGGTGATCTCGGCCGGCGGCTCGGCGGCGCCCTCTGCCGCGGCGGCTTGTTCCTTCAGCCGGGCGTTCTCCGCCTCCAGCCGCCGGATCTCGTCGGCGGCGAGGCGCATGACGACGCCGCGCACGGGCACGATGTCCCGTTCGTCAGGCTGCCGCAGCCACTTCTCCAATCCGCTCATCAATCGCCTCTCGATAGGATGTCGCCAGGGTGCAGTGTGCCGCAGCCGCGTTAACGCGAGGTTACCGGGGCGCTCAGAACACGCCCGCTTCCAATCCGGCGGCCATCAACTGCCCCAACTCCTCGGCCTGATCCAGGAAGGCGTCGTCCCATTTTCCGTGGAAGATCACCGGCTCCTGAACGGGGGACCAGCGGAGGCCCGAGCAGATGCTCGTCACTGCGCGTTTCGTGCCAGTGCCGTCGAGACCGGCTCGGATGTAAAGGGCGCAGGGCAGCCCCTGCTTCTCCTCGATCACCTCGTAGTAGGTGCGGTCGAAGAAGTCCTTCAGCGCGCCCGCCATGTAGCCGAGATTCTCCGTCGTCCCGAGAATGATCCCGTCGGCCGCGCGCACGTCCTCGGCGCCCGCCTCCAGCGGCGGGACCCAGCGCGCCTCGACGCCCTCGATCTCCTCATGCCGGGCGCCGCGCAGAACCGCGTCCTTCAGCGCCTGGGTGTTGGGGGAGGGGGCGTGGGCGACGATCAGCAGGGTCTTTTTCGGCTCGCGTGCCATGTAAATCTCTCCTAAGTCTTGTGACGACAGGTTGGGGCGCGGCCTGCGGCTGGCAAGACCGCAAAACCGCGCGCGCCCCCGTCATGCGCGGCGGGGAGGCTGAGTATGGAGCTTACGATCGATCCGGCCCGCATGGACGAACGCGCGACGCTGGAGCGCCTGCTCCAGCTCTATCTTCATGACTTCTCGTCCTTCGCCGAGCCCGACTCGCCTTATGGCGACGTCGAGGCGGACGGCCGCTTCGCCTTTCCCGATCTTGAGCGCTATTGGCTGACCTCCGATCATCAGGCGTTTCTGATGCGCCGAGGGGGCCTGCTTGCAGGCTTTGCGCTGCTGAACCGCTGGGCGCCGTCGGGCGCCGGCGTCGATTTTGCGATCGCGGAGTTCTTCGTGCTGCGGAAATACCGGCGTATCGGCCTCGGCCGCGCGGCCGCGCGCCGGCTCATTGCGGAGCGCCCGGGACGCTGGGAGGTGGGGGTCGCCGCCTACAACAGCCCGGCGATCGCCTTCTGGCGCGCGACGCTTACGGAGCTCGACGGCTGGCAGGTGAGGGAAGGCGCGGGAGACGACGAGCGGTGGCGCGGGCCGATCTTCGCGCTTAGGCCGCCGGCTTAATCGCCGCTCTCCAAGGCCGGCGCGCTTTTCTGGAAGCGCCAGACGCCGGCGTTGCGCAGGTCGCTGTCTTCCATCAAGGCGGTCGTCGGGGCGTGATAGCTCGCGATCCGCTCCAACCCCAGCTTCGGCAGGTAGAAGCGCCCCGGGTCGCCGATCAGCACCGTGCGGCCAGCATCGTCCAGCGCGTCGAGCCACGGGATCAGCCGATCCGCGATCTCCTTATCGTAGCAGACGTCGCCGACCAGCACGACTTCATGCGCGGCATCCATGTCGCCGATGACGTCCTCCAGCGCGACGTCGAGATAGACGTCGTTGGCCTCGGCGTTCAGGCGGATCGCGGCCGCGCACAGCGGATCGATCTCGCTGGCGGTCACGTCGAAGGCGCCGGCCAGCGCGGCCGCGATGCCGACGAGGCCGGAGCCGGCGCCGAAATCCAGCACGCGCCGTCCGCGCACCAGTTCCGGATTGTCGAGGACGTAGCGCGCCAGCGCCTGCCCCCCCGCCCAGGCGAAGGCCCAATAGGGCACGCCGAGGCCGGCGGCGGCGAGTTCATCCTCGCCCATGCGAAAGAAGGGCAGATCCTCCGCCGCCAGATGCAGCGACACCTCGGGCGTCAGTTGCGGCTGGAGCAACTGCGTGTGCTCCAGGATCAGCTCCGACTCGGGAAGCTCCAACGTGCCTTGATCGAGCGGGTCGAAGATCACGCGGTCACCGCCCCCGCCGCCATCGCGGCGGCGACCAGCAGGCCGAAATCGCGGTTGCCCCGGAAGTGCTTCAGACAGTTCTTCACGTCGTCGAAATCAACCGTCTTCACCTGCCAGGCGAGATGCGCGAAGGCGAGTGCGAGGAACGGCCAGACGCCCCAGCCCAGACCGCCCAGCAAGGCCGCGGCGATCAACAGCCCCACGAGCGCGAGATAGAAGCCCGCGATCCAGGGTCGCGTGCCGTCGCCGAACTTGAGCGCCGTCGACTTAACGCCGATCAGCGCGTCGTCCTCCTTGTCCTGATGGGCGTAGATCGTGTCGTAGCCCATCGTCCAGAAGAAGCCGGCGGCGTAGAGGACCAGCTGCAGCGGATGCAATTCGCCCGTCACCGCCGTCCAGGCGACGTTGACGCCCCAGTTAAAGGTCAGGCCCAGCCACGCCTGCGGGAAATAGGTGATCCGCTTCATGAAGGGATAGCAGCAGACCAGCGCCAGCGCCGCGATCCCGACCCAGATCGCGGTCATGTTGAACTGCACCAGCACGCCGAGCCCGATCAGGCACAGCGCGACCAGGAAGGCGAGCGCCTGTTTGGTCGAGACCGCGCCGGAGGGGATCGGCCGCGTCGCGGTGCGCGCGACTTTGCCGTCGATGTCGCGGTCGACGATGTCGTTCCAAGTGCAGCCAGCCCCGCGCATCACCAGCGCGCCGACCGCGAACAGGACGGCGTACCACAGGTGGATCGGCGCGGGCTCGACCCCGCCGGCCGCGATCGCGAAGCCGAGGCCCCACCAGCAGGGCAGCAGCAGAAGCCACGTCCCGATCGGCCGGTCCAGCCGCGCGAGGCGCGCATAGGGCTGTGCGCCCGCGGGCAGCCGGCGCTCCACCCAGTCGTCGCGGGCGATGTCGCTGGGGTCGATGCTGTTCGTGCGGCCGTCGGCCATGTCGGTCGATCCTCGTCTCTCGGGCGTGCGGGTCGCGGGCGATCTACGCGTCCGCGCGCTTGCGTTCAACCGGCAGAGTGCAGGATAGTCCGGGCCATGGCCTCCGCAACCCGCCTTTTCGTCGAGCAGGATCTGAACGCCGGCGCCGTCGTCGGCGCGTCGGCCGATCAGGCGCATTATCTGCGCAGCGTGTTGCGCATGAAGGGGGGCGAGCCTGTCCTGTTGTTTAACGGGCGGGACGGCGAATGGTCCGCGCGGATCGACGGTCTCGGCAAGGGCTGGGCGTCGCTCAAAGTGCTCGAGAAGCGGCGCGACCAAACCGCTTCGCCCGATCTCTGGCTGCTGTTCGCGCCGATCAAACGCGCTCGTCACGATTTCTTGATTCAGAAGGCCACGGAATTGGGCTGCGCGCGCATCAGCCCGGTGCTGACCCGCCGCACGCAGGTCGAGCGGGTGAAGGACGAACGTCTGCGGGCGAACGCGATCGAAGCCGCGGAGCAATGCGAGCGCCTGGAAGCGCCGCAGGTGGATGCGCCGCGCAAGCTGCAGGACTGGCTTGACGCGTGGCCCGCGGATCGCCGACTTCTGGTCGCGGCGGAATCGGGCGACGCGCCGCCGCTGGCCGAGGCGTTGGCCGCCGAGCCGGATCCGGACCGCCCGCGCTGGGCGCTCCTGATCGGCCCGGAAGGGGGGTTTGCGCAGGACGAGCTTGAATCTTTGCGGCAACTCGCCTTTGTTACGCCCGTCGGGCTGGGGCCGCGGGTGTTGCGGGCCGAGACCGCGGCGCTGGCGGCGATCGCCGTCTGGCAATCGGCGGCGGGAGACTGGGGGTCGCGTCCGCCGGGTCGGAACGGGGGTTCCGGCGCAGAGTAGGAAAGGGGACGGCGATCCGACGCCGCTCCGTCGCTCCATGGGGCTTCGGACGACGGGCGCGGGCGGATCGGAAAGGCGCGGGGCCGGGCGGATATCAGGCCGACCCCGCGGAAGCGATGACCGAACGCGCCCGCGGCCGATGAAAGCGCCGCGACGGCGCGTCTTTTGACTGCGGGAAGGAAGCCCATGTCCGGACCCTCCGCGACGGACGCGACGCCGATCGAGTCCAAGCAGCAGCTGATCGATTATCTGGCCGCCGGCTGCAAGCCGCGCGACCAGTGGCGTATCGGCACCGAGCACGAGAAGTTCGCCTATGACGAGGCGAGCCTGCGACCGCTGCCTTACGAGGCGGCGGAGGGCGCGCCGAGCATTCGCCGTCTGCTCGAGGCGATGGCGGGACCCGAATGGACGCCGGTGACCGAGAAGGCGGGCAAGATCATCGCCCTCAAAGGCGCCGACGGCGGCAGTGTGACGCTGGAGCCGGGCGGCCAGCTGGAGCTTTCCGGCGCGCCTCTGGAGACGATCCATCAGACCTGTTCCGAGGTGCATCGCCATCTCGATCAGGTGCGCCAGGCGACGGATGCGATCGGCGCCGGGGTGGTGGGCCTCGGCTTCAACCCGATCTGGCGGCGCGACGAGATTCCGTGGATGCCCAAGGGCCGCTACAAGATCATGCGCGACTACATGCCGAAGAAGGGTTCGCTCGGCCTCGACATGATGACCCGCACCTGCACCGTGCAGGTCAATCTCGACTTCTCGGACGAGACCGACATGATCGCGAAGATGCGCGTCGGCCTGGCGCTGCAGCCGCTGGCGACCGCGCTCTTCGCCAATTCGCCCTTCACCGAAGGAAAGCCGAACGGCTTCCTCAGCTATCGCAGCCACATCTGGACCGATACGGACCCTGATCGCTGCGGCATGCTGCCCTTCGTCTTCGACGAGGATTTCGGGTTCGAGCGCTGGGTCGACTACGTCCTCGACGTGCCGATGTATTTCTTCATGCGCGACGGGGACTTCTACGACGCCTCGGGCCTGAGCTTCCGAGACTTCATGGACCGCAAGCTGCCCGGTTACGAGGGCGTCGAGCCGACGATGAGCGATTGGGCGGACCATCTGACGACGGTCTTTCCCGAAATTCGTTTGAAGAAGTTCATCGAGATGCGCGGCGCCGACGGCGGGCCGTGGGGCAATCTCTGCGCGCTGCCGGCGCTTTGGGTCGGGCTGCTTTACGATGAGGAGGCGTTCGCGGACGCCAAGGCCCTGATCGCCGACTGGACGGTCGAGGAGATCACCCGCTTGCGCGACCAGGTCCCGAAGACGGCGCTCAATACGCCGTTTCGCGACGGCACGCTTAACGACGTCGCCCGGGACGCGCTGCGCATCGCGCGCAAGGGCCTGAAGAACCGCCAGCGCATCCGCGCCGGCAATCAATTGGACGAGACGCAGTACATCAAGCCGCTCGACAGCATCGTCGCCTCCGGCAAGACCTTTGCGGAGGACCTGCTGGACGCCTATCACAGCCGCTGGTCCGACATCTCCGAGATCTACGAGGAGTGCCGCTACTAGGCCGGATTTGATCTCGCGCAAGGCGGCGGGCGGGATGCGCTGCTACGCGAAGGCTCGGACGGGGCCGGACGCGAGGGACGAAGCCGATGCGCGCGATCGATTGGGACGAGGGGATGAGCGTCGGGCTCGCCCGGCTCGACGACGACCACAAGCAACTGATCGCGATCATCAACCGCCTGCATGAGGCCGTCCGTCTCGGCGGGTCGGAGGCGGGCGCGACCGTCGCCCGCAGCCTGCAGGCGCTCGCCGACTACACCGAGCGGCACTTCGCCCGCGAAGAGGCGGTGCTGGAGGCCGTCGGCTATCCGGCGCTCCGCGGTCATCGCGTTCAGCACGACGCCTTCGTCGACGAGCTGCGCGACCTGGCCGACGCCTTCGACGCTCGCCGCGATCCGGCGCTGGCCGCCGAGCTGGGCCGATTTCTGCGCGATTGGCTGACCCATCACATTCTGGTTGAGGACATGGCTTACAAGCCGCGCGTCCAGGGCGACCCCCGGGCGCGCGCCGTCGCCGAGCGCTTCGCCGGCCGCGGGCTGGCGCGGAGCGAGCGGGCGGGCGCGTAGCCGCCAAACGCCGGCGGCCGGACTTGCAGCCCCCACCCCTCACCCCGACCCTCTCCCCTGTGAGTGGGAAAAGGAGAAGACGCCCCCGCGCCCCTTGATGGGGAAGAGCGAGAAGGGTGGTCGGGAGTGTCCGGCCTGCTATCTTAGGTCCCATGATCGACCCTCCGGCCTTGACCCTTGGCGAAGAGAGCCCCGGCCCCGCCGATCTGCCCACCCTCAACGCCTTGATCGAGCGGGCGATCGGCAGTTGGGCCGTCACCGAGCGCGTGAAGCGCGCGGCGCTTCCCTCGTATCGGTACGAGGCGCTGGATCTCGCCGACATGCGCTTCTTCACGCTGCGCGACGAGCGGGGCGCGCCGGTCGGCCTCGCGGCGGTGAGCCCGCTAGACGGGGCGCAGGACGCACTGCTGCTGCACGGCCTCTATGTCGACCCGATCCGCCATCGCCAGGGCCTCGGCCGGCGCCTGTTGCAGTCGGCTGAAGCGGCGGCGCGCCAGGCGGGGGCCGCGCGCCTCGTCGTGCGCGCGCAGCGCGACGCCGCCCCCTTCTTCGCCGCCGCCGGCTACAGGCCGGCCGACGGCGATTATCCCTATACGCTCAACAAAGCGTTTCACTGACGCTCTTTATGCGCGCGAGCGGCGTGCTATCTCTTGTCCTTATTGGGATGCGCGAAACGGGCGCCCTAAAGATTATGGGAGACGCACATGCTGAAGCAGATGGCGATCGCCGCCGCGCTGGCCGTCGCGCCGATGGCCGCGGCGCAAGCGGGCGAAGTTGTGGAGTACGAGATCGACGGCGAGGCCTTTGAGGGCTACCGCGCCATGGCGTCCGGCGAGTCCAAGGGCCTGGTCCTGGTGATCCACGATTGGGACGGTCTGACCGACTACGAGGTCCGCCGGGCCGAGATGCTGGCCGAGATGGGCTACGACGCTTTCGCGGTCGACCTTTACGGCAAGGGCAACCGACCGGTCGAGACCGGCGCCAAGAAGGCCGAGACCGGCAAGCTCTACCAGAATCGCGAGCGGATGCGCGCGCTCATCCTCGGCGGGCTGGACGTCGCGCGCGCAGAGGCGCCGGGCGAGGTCGTGGTGATGGGCTACTGCTTCGGCGGCGCGGCGACGCTTGAGCTCGCGCGCTCGGGCGCAGCCGACGACGTGGTTGGCTACACCAGCTTCCACGGCGGGCTGTCGACGCCGGACGGGCAGAGCTACTCGGCCGATACGGCGCCGATCCTGGTCGCCCACGGCGGCGCCGATCAGGCCATCTCGCTCGACGATGTGGCGCAGTTGGGTCGGGAGCTCGAGGCGGCCGGCGTCACCTATGAGATCCAGATCTATTCCGGCGCGCCGCACGCCTTCACGGTGTTCGGCTCGGACCGCTATCAGGAGCGGGCGGACCGGCACTCTTGGGCGGCGTTCACGACGTTCCTGGACACGCATCTGGCGAAGTGACGGCGAGCGCCGCTCAGCGGCCCGCCAAGTCGGCGAGGGCGGGCGCGACCTCCTCCTCCAGGAGGCGCGCCCAGCCCTCGCCCGGCTTGCGGAAGAAGACGCGGACCGACGGCGCCCACGGATGGCGGTCGGTTCCCAGCGTCACCCAATCCCGCGGGCGCAAGAGCGCCCAGACCGGCGCGCCCGCCGCGCCGGCGAGGTCGACCACCGAGCTTCCGGTCGAGATGGTCAGGTCGAGCGCCGCCGCAAGCGCGGCCGCGCCGTCCATATCGTCCTTCAAATCGAGCCCGTCGAGCTGCGTGACGCGCACGCCGAGAGCCGCCTCGGCTTCCGCGATCTCGTCCGCGACGTCGCCATATTGCATGCAGACTGGGATGACGCCGCGCGTATTCAAGGCCGCCGCCCAATCGACCAGCGGGCCGTGCGCCGTCTTTCGTCGCAGCGAGACGAGGCCGCTTTTCCACGCGACCCCGACCTTGAGCCCGGGACCCAATGCGTCAAGCCGCGCCCGGATCTCCGCGACGCGCTCCGGATCGGGCGCAAGATGGCCGGCGCGGGCGGGGAAAGCGTTCAGATCGCGGCGGAAGAGCGCCGGGAGGTCGCCCATCGATATCCGGTGCGTCGGCGCGACAGCCGGCGGGACGCCGCTCTCGACGACCTCGACGCCCGGCAGCGATCGCCGCGCCAGCGGGACGAGGCGCGGGTCGACCTGAACCGTCGTCGCCGCGCCGGCGCGCGCCGCCGCCTCCGCCGTCAATCCCAGGAAGCGAATCTCGTCGCCGACGCCCTGTTCGGGCTGGATCAGTAGATGCGCGTCGGAGGCCAGCCGCTCGCCCCGCCAGCGCGGCGCGTCGATCGGCGGCGGCCCGCGCCGCTCGCCGCAGGCGATCCCGGCGTCGTAGAGGTCCCAACCTTCGGCCAGGCGGCCCAGCGCCAGCAGGCCCATCGCCTTCTGGAAGCGGTGGCGGGCGTCGTCCGGCGCGAGGGAGAGCGCCCGGTCGTAGGCCGTGAGGGCCTCCTCATGCCGGCCGGCGATTCGCAACAGGTTGCCGTAATTGCCCCAGCCGTCGGCGTGGTCCGGCGCATGCGCCAGCGCGTGGCGCAGGACGTCCTCCGCCTCGCCGATCTTTTCGGCCGCCGTCAGAACGACGCCCAGATTGAACAGGGCCGGCGCGCTGTGCGGGGCGGCCAGCAGAGCGGCGCGCGCAACCCCCTCGGCCTCCTCTGCGCGCTCGGCCGCGATCAGCAGGGAGGCGAGGTTGATCGCCGCGCCCAGATTGCCCGGCGCGCGCCGATCGATCTCGCGGAACGCCGTCTCGGCGCCCGCCAGATCGCCCAGATGCTGGCGGGCGACGCCGACCAGGGTCAGGACGTCCAGATCCTCGGACGCCCGCTCCGCCGCGCGTTCCGCGATCGCCAGCGCCTCGCCCGCGCGGCCGGTCTGGATCAGCAGCGCGGCCAGGTGATAGGCCGGCTGAACCGCCTCCGGCGCACGGGCCAGCGCGTCGCGCAGCAGCCCTTCGGCCTCCGCGCGCTTCGCCGGATCGGCGCGCAGGAAGGCGGCGAGGTTCGCAGCCGCCTCGCCATTCTCGGGCGCGAGCTTGAGCGCTTTGCGATAGACCCGCTCCGCCGTCCCCCGGTCGCCGGTCGCCTCCAGCGCGGCGGCGAGGTGCAGGCGCACCTCCGCGTCGTCCGGCAGGCGCGCGGCGGCGCGCTTCAAAAGCTCGACCGCGGCCTTGTGATTGCCGATCTGGTGGGCCAGCGCGCCGCGCAGGCGCAGCGCCTCAGCGTCCGTGGGGTCGGCCTTCAGCGCCTGGACGTAGTAGCGGTCGGCGGCCTCGAGCCGGCCGTCCGCGTGCAATTGCCGGCCGAGCGTCAGCAAGGCTTCGCGCCCGCCGGTCCGGCTCGACGCCTGGCCGGCGGCCTGGATCGGGCCGGGAGACGGCTTGGTTTTGCCGGCGGCGCGGCGCTGCTTGCGGTTCATGACGCCGGCGAGCCTAGCGAACGCGCGGCGGGGCCGCTACGGCTTTCGCGCGGCTATTTGCGTTTGAGGGTCAGCGCCGCCGAATTCATGCAGTAGCGCAGGCCGGTCGGCGCCGGCCCGTCGGGAAAGACGTGACCCAGATGCGCGTCGCAGCTTGCGCACAGCACTTCCGTGCGTTTCATGAACAGCGAGCGGTCGGTCTTCTCCGTCACCGCCTGATCCATGATCGGCTGGGTGAAGCTCGGCCAGCCGGTGCCGCTGTCGAACTTGGTTTCAGCGTCGAATAGCGGCGCGTCGCAGCAGATGCAGCGATAGACGCCGGGGTCCTTGCAGTCGTGATACTTGCCGGTGAAGGCGCGCTCGGTGCCGCCCTTGCGGGTGACCTTGAACTGCTCGGGCGTCAGCTGTTCGCGCCATTCCTCGTCCGTCTTGCGGACCCTCTTCATGTCCAGATCGCTCATCGGCTCGTCTCCTTCTCCGCCGCGGCCGTCGTCGGCCCGGCAATCTCGCGCACCCGGCGCAGCAAGGCGTGCATCGGCCCGTCGCCGATGCCGAGCGCGTCGAGCGCGCCCACCGTGTTCTCAAGATACTCCCGGCAGGGGCCGAGCTTGCCCTCGGCGCGCGCGATGGTCTCGGCCATCTCCTCCGGGTCCATATGGCCGGCGTAGCGCTCGCAGTCGCGGCGCATGACGAAGGCCATCGCCCAGAACCGTCCGCCGCGCTCCTCGTCCAGGAGGCTGACCCAGCGCGGCTCGTAGGAGCCGGCCAGCATCTCGCGCGCCCAGATGATGTCGAGCTCCTCCTCCGCGGTCGCCTCGTCGATGCGAAAGGCGACCCCGTGCACCGACCCGCCGCGGTCGAGACCCAACACGAGGCCCGGATAATCCTTGGTGCCGCGGCCGATCGGCGTCTTCAGGCAGAAGCTGCGGTGATAGCCGTATAGCCGCGCGAACCGTTTCTCGACGTAATGGAACGCCGGGTTCCACATCAACGAGCCGTAGCCGAAGATCCACAGGCCCGCACCGGCGGGACGGCGCGAGACCGTCTCGGCGCGCGAGGCTCTGCGTTCGTCCTCGCTCAACGGGACGATGGAGCCTTCGCGCAGGCTTTCTTCCGCCATACGCTGAAAATAGCCGCTCTTGATGCCGTCGCGGTCGATCGCCATCGAAATCCTTCGCTCGGGGTGCGCTTCCGGAATATTAGAGCCGTGCGGCGACGGTGCAAGGCGGGGGCTGGGACGTGAACGGCCCCTCGTCCCCTTTGTGAGGGGCGGGTGAGGGGATGGGCGCGTCGGGCTCGGGCGTCCGGACTTTCGGCGCCGTCCCTTACGCCGACCCTCTCCCCTGCAGAGGGGAGAGGGAGGCTCATCCAGGCACGTCGACCAAGATCACCTCCGCCTCCTCCTCGGCTTCGAGGCGGACGCTCTCGGCGTCGGCCGCCACGACGCCGTCGCGGGCGGCGGCGGGGGTTCCGTTGACCGAAAGTCGGCCGCGAGCGGCGACGAGGTAGGCTTGGCGGCCGGCGCCCAACCTGTGGTCGAGACCGCCGCCCGCGGGAATCGTCCCGGCGAACAGCGTCGCGTCCTGGTCGATCGGCGCGGCGCCCTCGACGCCTGACCGGCCGGAGGCGAGCGCCGTGAGGCCGCCCGGCGCCGCGGCTTTCGGGAAGGCCCGCGTCTCCCACCGGGGCGCAAGGCCCCGGCGGCGCGGGACGATCCAGATTTGGAAGATGCGGGTGAGGTCGTCCTCCAGATTGTACTCCGCGTGGACGACGCCGGTCCCGGCGCTCATCACCTGGATGTCGCCGGCCTCCGTGCGGCCTTCGTTGCCCAGGCTGTCGCGGTGGGTGATCGCCCCTTCGCGGACGTAGGTGATGATCTCCATGTCGCGGTGGGGATGCGGATCGAAGCCGGTGCGCGGCTTGATCGCGTCGTCGTTCCACACCCGCAAGGGGCCGAGTCCCATGCGCGCCGGGTCGTAGTAACCGCCGAAGCTGAAGTGATGCTTGGCGTCCAGCCAGTCGAGCTGGAACGCGCCCAGGCTGTCGAAGGGTCGGACCTCGACGCTCATGGCTCAGTTCCTCCGTTCAGCGGTCAGGCCGCGGCCAGCTTCGCGCGCCCGTGCGGGGCGTCGAAGTCCAGCACAGGGCCGGCCGGCACCACGCCCGTCGGGTTCACGTGGTCGTGGCTTTCGTAATAGTGATGCTTGATATGCTTGAAGTCGCAGGTCTCCGCCACGCCGGGGATCTGATAGAGGTCGCGGGTGTAGGCCCACAGGTTGGGATAGTCGATCAGCCGGCGCAGGTTGCACTTGAAGTGGCCGACATAGACCGGATCGAAACGCACCAGCGTAGTGAACAGGCGGATGTCCGCCTCCGTCAGGCGATCGCCCGTCAAATAGCGCCGGCCCGCGAGGCGCTCCTCAAGCCAGTCCAGGCTTTCGAACAGCGGATAGACGGCCTCTTCATAGGCCGCTTGGCTGGAGGCGAAACCCGACTTGTAGACGCCGTTGTTGACGGTGTCGTAGATCGGCGCGTTCACCCGGTCGATCTCCTCCCGCAGGTCGGCCGGATAATAGTCGCCCGGCTTGGCCCCCACGCCGTCGAAGGCGCTGTTGAGCATCCGGATGATCTCGGCCGACTCGTTCGAGACGATCGTATCGCGCTTTTTATCGAACAGCACCGGCACCGTCACGCGACCGGAATAATCCGGCGCGACGTGGGTGTAGAGCTCGTGCATGTGGCGCACATTGTGGATCGGGTCGGGGACGACGCCCTGGCCGTCCTCGAAGCTCCAGCCCTGCGAGCCCATCAGCCAGTTGACGACCGAGACGCCGATCATCTCCTCCAGGCCTTTCAGCTTGCGGAAGATCAGCGTGCGGTGCGCCCACGGGCAGGCGAGCGAGACGTAGAGGTGATAGCGCCCCGGCTCCGCCTCGAAGCCGCCGTCGCCGCTCGGCCCCGGCGCGCCGTCCGGCGTCACCCAGTTGCGGAACGCGCTGTCCCATCGCTTGAAGCGCCCGCCGTTCTTGTCGGTGTCGTACCATTTGTCATGCCAGACGCCGTCCACCAGCAGTCCCATCGTCTCTCTCCTTTCCCGTCTCGCGCTCAGTTCAGGCGCTCAGCTTCTTCGCCAGACGCGCGACCTTCTCGCCCTGCGCGCGGGCCATCTTCAGGTCGATGTCGGTCGGCTGACGCGAGCCGTCCGCCCCCGCGATCGCCGCCGCGCCGTAGGGGTTGGAGCCGCGCGGCTCGCTCAGGTCCGCCAGTTCCTGATGGTCGTAGCTGAGCGGAACCAGGATCATCCCGTGGTGCGCCAGCGTGTTCCAGAAACTGGTGATCGTCGTCTCGTGCCCGCCGTTGGTGCCGGTCGAGGTGAAGACGGAGCCGAGCTTTTCGATCAGCGCGCCCTTGGCCCACAGGCCGCCGGTTTGATCCAGGAAGTTGCGCATCTGGGCGGCCATGTTGCCGAAGCGGGTCGGCGTGCCGAAGATGATCGCGTCGTACTCGGCCAATTCGCCCGGCTCCGCGATCTCGGCCGCCTGCTCCTGCTTGGCGCCGATCTTGTCCAGCGTCTCCTGCGGCATCAGTTCCGCGACGCGCTTCACGGTCACTTCCGCGCCCTCGACGCTGCGCGCGCCCTCGGCGACGGCCTCGGCCATGGTCTCGATATGGCCCCAGGTGGAATAGTAGAGAACCAGAACCTTCGTCATCGTCTTCTCCCGTCCCTTGCGGTTGTCACTGCCTGACCCGGAAAATGGGGCGTTTTCTCTAGGCAAACAATCGGGGTGCTGGTAATCAGATTGTTCGTAATAGGCGAACAATCGGAAGGGCGCCCCCATGCATGACCTGAGCGGCATCGCCGTCTTCGCCGCCGTCGTCGAGGCGGGCAGCTTCACCAAGGCCGGGGACAAGCTTGGCTTGTCGAAGTCTGCGGTCAGCAAGCAGATCACCAAGCTGGAGGAGCGGCTCGGCGCGCAGCTGATGAACCGCACGACCCGCAGGCTGAGCCTGACCGAGGTCGGCCAAGCCTTCTACGAGCGCTGTCGGCGCATCGTCGCGGAGGCGGAAGAGGCGGAACTCGCCGTCACCCGGCTGCAGGTCGCGCCGCGCGGCATTCTGCGCCTCTCGGCGCCGGTCAGTTTCGGGATCGAGCATCTGGGGCCGGCGCTGCCGGACTTCATGGCGCAGCACCCCGAGGTGCAGATCGACATGGAGTGCGCCGATCGCCAAGTCGATTTGGTCGAGGAGGGCTTCGACATGGCGGTGCGTATCGGCCGGATGCGCGATTCCAGTCTGATCGCCAAGCGCATCGCCTACAGCCGACGCAAGGTCCTCGCCGCGCCCGGCTATTGGGCGGAGCACGGCAAGCCCGCCCATCCGGACGAGCTCACGCAGCACCGATGTCTGACCTACGCCTATCTGCAGACGGCGCAGAATTGGGAGTTTCAGGATCCGGAGACCGGCAAACCCTTTACGGTGACGGTCAATTCGGGGCCGCTGCATTCGAACAACGGCCACGTTCTGGCGCACGCGGCGGCCGGCGGGCGCGGCGTGATCTACACGCCCACCTTCATCTGCCGATCGGAGCTTCGCGCAGGGCGGCTGGAAAGCGCGCTCGACGCGTTCGACGCCGAGCCGATCGGCGTGCACGCCGTCTATCCCCCGAACCGCCACCTGTCGGCCAAGGTGCGCGCCTTCATCGACTTCCTCGCCGCGCGGTTCGCCGGGCCGGAGGAGACCTGGCCGTAAGGGAGCGGCGTGAAGGCCCCTCTTTCCTATGAAGGGAAAGAGGGAGAGGAGAGGGGGCTCACCCCCGCATCCGCTCGGCCTTCGGGTCGAACAGCGGCTCGGCGATCAAGGTCGCCGGCCGACGTTCGCCCAGGATCTCGATCTCGAAGCGAGCGCCGGCTTGCGCCTTCGCGCGCGGGATCATGCCGAGCGCGACCGACTGCTCCACATAATGCGCGTAGCCGCCGGACGTGCAAAAGCCGATCACCTGATCGCCGTCGAAGATCGGCTCGTCGGCGACGACGTCGGCGTCGTCGGCCGCGACCGTGAAGGCGCAGGCGGCCATCTCGGGCGGCGCGTCGCGCTCCTCCTCGGCGGCGGCGCGGCCGATGAAGTCGCGGCCGTCGAAGCGGATGAAGCGGTCGAGGCCGGTCTCGGCGGCCGTGAAGTCAGGCCGGTACTCGCGCAGCCAGGCGCCGAAATTCTTCTCAAGGCGCAGCGACATCATCGCCCGCATGCCGAAGGGCCTCAGACCCAAATCGCCGCCGGCTGCGCTCAGCGCCTCGTAGAGCGCGATCTGGTGGCGCTGGTCGACATAGATCTCATAGCCCAGATCGCCGGTGTAGCTGACCCGCTGCACCAGCGCCGGGACGCCGCCGACCTCGGCCTGCAGCAGCGAGAGGAAGGGCAGCGCCTCCTTCGAGACGTCGGCGCGGGTGACGCGGGACAAGAGCTCCCGCGCCTTTGGCCCTGCGATCTGAAAGCCGAGCTGGCTGTCCGAGACGTTCTCGATCCGCGCGCCGTCCGGCAGATGCTCCTGGAACCAGCGCATGTGGAAAGCCTGGGCCGCATAGCTGGCGGTCAGGCGATAGCGCCCCTCCTCCACGCAGGCCATGGTGAAGTCGCCGATCAGCTTGCCGCGCCGGCTCAGCATCGGCGTCAGGCGCAGTTTGCCCGGCGGCGGCGGGGCGTTCGCCATCACGCGCTCCAGGAAGGCCTGCGCGTTCGGGCCGGTCAGCTCGTACTTCCCGAAATTGTGGATCTCGTTGATCCCGACGGCGGTCCGCACGGCGCGCACCTCCTCGCCGATCGTCGCATGCGCGTTGGAGCGGCGGAAGGAGGGGATCTCGAACGGCTCTTCGCCCGCGGGCGCGATGTAGTTCAAATTCTCCATGCCGTAGCCGTGGCCGAAGACGCCGTTCTGCGCCTTCCAGATCCCGTAGGCGGGCGTCGTCTTCAGCGGTCGGCCGGCCGGCAGTTCCTCGTTCGGGTAGCTGACGGCGAAGCGACGCTGATAGTTCTGGACGACGGTCTTGCGCGTGTAGTCGCGCGTGCAGTAATCGCCGAAGCGCGCCACATCCATCGCGAAGACGTCGCGCGTGGGCTCGCCCTCCACCATCCATTCGGCCAGCGTCAACCCGACGCCGCCGCCCTGGCTGAAGCCGGCCATCACCGCGCACGCGCTCCAGAATCCGGGCAGCCCCGGCACGGGGCCCACCAGCGGGTTGCCGTCTGGCGCGAAGGTGAAGGGGCCGTTGATGATCGATTTGATCCCGGCGCGCTCCAGGCAGGGATAGCGGCGATAGGCGGCCTCCAGCGGCTCGGCCAGACGCTCCAAATCGTCCGCCAACAATTCGTGCCCGAAGCTCCAGGGCGTGCCGTCGACGGCCCAGGGCGCGGCCTGCTGCTCGTAGACGCCGAGCACCAGGCCGCGGCCCTCCTGGCGCAGATAGGTCTCGCCGGCCGGGTCCATGACGTGCGGCAGCTCCTCGCCGCGCTCATAGACCTCCGGGATGTCGCCGGTCACCAGATACTGGTGCTCCATCGGATGCAGCGGCAGATAGACGCCGGCCATCTCGCCCACTTCGCGCGCCTAAAGGCCGGCGGCGTTGACGACGTATTGCGCGCGCACGGTCCCCTGCTCGGTCACCACGTCCCAGGTCCCGTCGCCGAGCGGGTTCAGCTCGACGACCCGGTTGCGCAGCACGATCTCCGCGCCCTTCATCCGCGCGGCCTTGGCGTAGGCGTGGGTGGTGCCGGACGGATCGAGATGACCGTCCAGCGGATCATAAAGCGCGCCGAGGACGCCGTCGGTGTTGGTGATGGGGGAGAGAGCGGATATCTCCTCGGGCCCGACGATTTCGGTCTCCAGGCCCATATAGCGGTGCTTCGCGCGCTCGGCCTTCAGGAAATCCAGCCGGTCTCGATCTGTCGCGATGGTGATCCCGCCGACATGGTGCAGGCCGCAGGACTGGCCGGAGATCTCCTCCAGCTCGCGGTAGAGCTTGATGGTGTAGCCTTGCAGCGCCGCCATGTTGGTGTCGGCGTTGAGCGTGTGGAAGCCGCCGGCGGCGTGCCAGGTCGAGCCGCTGGTCAGCTCCGAGCGTTCGATCAGCATGACGTCCGACCAGCCGAACTTGGTCAGGTGGTACAGCACGCTGCAGCCGACCACGCCGCCGCCGATGACGCAGACCTGAACATGGCTTTTCATGGGAATCCTCCGCCCGCGAATGTGAGCCGTCTGGCGCGCACTCTGGCGAAGGTCGGGGCGGTTGAAAAGACGCTTAGAGCCCCATCCGATCCAACATCCGCGCCTTTGCGATGTGCCAGGCGACGCCGATCTTGCGGAAGCGGTGGAACGGGATGCGCCGGACGCCCTCGGTGATCGGAATGCCGGTCGGCTCGCCCTCGATCGCGCCGGCCAGATCGCGCCCCAGCGCCGTTCCCATCGCCACGCCCCGCCCGTTCAGGCCGATCGCCGCCAGCACGCCCGGCGCCGGGCGCATCAGCCGCGGGGTCCAGTCGGTCGTCAGCGCGACATAGCCGCCCCACTCGAACTCGAATTCCAACTCCGCCAGCTGGGGGAAGAGCTTCAACGCCCCGCGCTTGGCGATCTCAGCCGGGCCGGCGTCGGGCGGACCCAGCACCTGACCGCGCGCGCCGATCACGAACCGGTCCGCGCCGTCGCGCTTGAAATAGAGCATCGAGCGCGCGGTGTCGGAGACCGCATGCCGGCCGGGCAGCACGCTTTGCGCGAGGCGAGGCGGCATCGGCCTGGTCGCTGCGATGGCGCTGGCGACGGGCACGACGGCCTGCGCGAGGTCCGGCCACAGCGCGTCGGTGTAGCCGTTGGTGCACAGCAAGACATGCGCCGCGCTCACCGATCCGCCGGGAGTCTCGACCCGCCAGCCGGCGCCGGCGCGCGCGAGCGTCGTCGCGCGGCTTTCCGCATGGATCGTCGCGCCGGCGGCGAGCGCCGCGCGGGCCAGGCCCCGGGCGTAGGCCAGCGGGTTCAGGTTGCCGCCGCGCGGGTCCAGCGTCGCCGCCGTGTAACGATCCGTTCCCAACAGGTCGCAGGCCGCCGCGCCCTCCAGGAAATCCAGGTCGACGCCTTCCGCCGCCCAGCTCTCCGCCCGGCGGCGCAGCGCGGCGGCCCCCGCCGCATCGGGCGCGGCCTGGACGTAGCCGGGACGGATCGCCTCGCACTCGATCGCGTGTCGCTCGATCAGCTGGAAGACCAGATCGCAGGCGCCGTCCGCCAGGCGGACCGTCCGCGCGCCGGCCTCGCCGCCGCCGTAGTGAGCGCGCAGTTCGTCCGGATTGAGCTTCATGCCCGGATTGACCTGACCGCCGTTGCGCCCCGACGCCCCGAAGCCCGGGCCTTCCGCTTCCAGCACGATCGCGCGTTTGCCGCGCTCGGCCAGATGCAGCGCGGCCGACAGGCCGGTGAACCCCCCGCCGACGATGACGACGTCCGCCTCCTCCGGGCCGTCCAGCGGCGGGCAATACGGCGGGGCCGCGGCGGTCGCGGCCCACAGGCTTGGCGGATGACGGCCTTGGATCTGGGACATGTGAAGCCTTTCCTGTTGAACGGCGTCGCAACGCTTGGCCTTGGCGCCCGACGCGTGGCATGATTCCCGCATGCGCATAATCTGAGACCGTACGCACCGGGGAGGGGCGTCGATCCGGACCGTGGGCGCGGCCTGCGCGCTCGTCCGGCCCTTCTTGGAGTTTTAGAGGTCTATGTTCAGTCGTCTCATCCGCATCATCAAGGGCGGCGATCGCCGCCGCGAACGGCGCGTGCCCGTGCGTCTCAAAGGCGCGATGAGCGAATACAGAGGCCGCATAACCGACGTCAGCCTCGGCGGCTGCGGCTTCTACGCCGACGAAGGCGGGGTCTTGCAGCTCGGCGACCGCGTGACGGCCCATCTTCACCCGCCCGGTGAAGAGCCGTTCGACCTGCCGGCCGAAGTCGTCGGCCAGGACGAGGAAGGCATGGTCTACTGCATCGCCTTCAAAGAGGTGAGCCCAGAGAATTTCGAGCGTCTGCAGGACGTGATCGTCCATCAGGCGTTGGGGGAGGCGAAGAAGTAGTGCGGGCTACGCCCGCCCCGCCTCCGAGGAGAGCAGCGCCGGGTCGAAGCCGAGGCGCGCGATCGCCTGGTCCCACTTCTCGTCCAGCCGTTCGTTGAAGACCAGCGACGGGTCGGCCGGGACGTGCAGCCAGGCGTTTTCCTGAATTTCCTCGTCCAGCTGCCCCGGCCCCCAGCCCGCGTAGCCGAGCGCCAGCAGACGGGCCTGCGGCCCGTCGCCGCGCGCGATATCGCGCAGGATGTCGATGGTGGCGGTCAGGCCGATGCCGTTCTCCATATCGACGGTGGCGTCCTGGGCGTAGTCGGTGGAGTGCAGCACGAAGCCGCGCCCGCTTTCGACCGGCCCCCCGAAATGCACGCGGATCTCGTCCTGCGCGCGGCTGGCTCCGAGGTCCAACTGCTCCAACAGCTCATCGAACGTCATGGATTCGACCAGTCGGTTGATCACCAGGCCCATCGCCCCTTCTGCGTTGTGCAGGCACATGTAGATGACCGAGCGCTGGAAGCGCGGGTCCGCCATGCCCGGCATCGCCACCAACAGCTGGCCTGTTAGATAGCCTGAATGTCGGCGCCCGGAACTCATCATCGACGTCACCAATCCCACCTTTTCGCGCGGCGGCGACCCGCCGCGCCGATACCCTCGGCCGCGAGTGTAACAGCATCGCCGCCGGCCTTTCCAGCGGCCCGGCGCGACCCGGCGTCGCAGAGCCGTCGCGCAGAAGTGAGCGGCGCCGGCGCGCGTCGCCGCTTATATAAACGCAAGGGCGGGCGTCCGCAGGGGGTTGAACTGACCCGCGCGATGGCGATGAATGCGAACGATGGCTGCGATGTTGAAACGACTGATCCCTTGGCTTGCCTTGATCGCGAGCGCGCTCGGCGCGCCGGCGGCGGCGCAGACCGTGGACGGGGCCGGTCCCTGGTTCGATACGGAGCAGGGCTCGGTGCGGTTGATCTCCGCCGTGGAGGCCGTCGGCGAGCGTGAGACCCTGAAGCTCGGCCTGCAGTTCGAACTCAAGCCGGGTTGGAAGATCTATTGGCGCAGTCCCGGCGACGCGGGCTTCCCGCCGCGCCCCGACTGGTCAGGGGCCGAGAACGTCGCCGAGGCCGCGCTCTCCTGGCCCGCGCCCAAGCGCTTCACGATCTTCGATATGGAGACGATGGGCTATGCCGACCAAGTGGTCCTGCCGCTGGAGGTGACGCCGGAACGGCCGGGGGCGCCGGTGACGCTCGCCGGCGTGGTCAGTTATCTCACCTGCGAGGAAATCTGCATCCCGCACGACGCGCCGCTGTCGATCAGTCTGCCGGCGGGGCCGGCCGACGGCGCGCCGGGCGCTTTCCTGATCGACAAGTACCGCGCCGCGGTGCCGCTGGCCCAGACCAGCGCCGACCCGTCCGAGACCCCGGGCGGCCTCGCCCTGCGGCAGGCGGCCCTGCAGGCGGCCGAGGGCGGCGAGGGCGTGCGGCTTGAGGTGGCGGCCGCCTCGCTCGAGCCGTTCGACGACGCCGAGATGGAGTTGCTGGTCGAAGGGCCGGCCGGCCTGTGGTTCGACAAGGCGGCGGTCGACCTGGGCGCAGACCCGCGCGAGGCGCGGTTCACGCTGACGGGCGGCGGGGTGGATCTGGCGACGCTGACCGGCGGGGCGCTCACCTTCACGCTGGTGGACGGCGGCCGTGCGGTAGAGGCGGCGTTGATCCCTGACCGCGGCGCGCTGCCGGCCGCCGCGCCGCAGGCCTTGGTCGCCCCGCAGGCGGACGCGCCGGCGCCCGCGCGCGCCGATCTCGGACTCCTCACGATCCTCGCCTTCGCCTTTCTGGGCGGGCTGATCCTGAATCTGATGCCCTGCGTCTTGCCCGTCCTGTCGCTCAAGCTGATGGGGGTGGTGCGCAAGTCGGGCGGCGAGCGGCGAGAGGTCCGCCTCGGCTTTCTCGCCTCCTCCGCCGGCATTGTGGTCTCGTTCCTCGTCCTGGCGGCGGCCGCGATCGGGGTCAAGGCGGCGGGGCTGTCGATCGGTTGGGGCGTGCAGTTCCAACAGCCCGTCTTCCTGGCCTTCATGGTCGCGCTGTTGGTTCTTTTCACCTGCAACATGTTGGGACTTTTCGAATTCGGTCTGCCAGGCTTCGTGAGCGACCGGGCCGCGGCCGTCGGCGCGCGGAGCGGCTATATCGGCGATTTCCTGACCGGCGCCTTCGCGACCTTGCTGGCGACGCCCTGTTCGGCGCCCTTTCTCGGGCCGGCGGTGGGCTTTGCGCTCAGCCGCGGGCCGGGGGAGATTTTGGCCGTGTTCACGCTTCTCGGTCTCGGTCTGGCGACGCCTTATCTGCTCGTGGCGGCTTTCCCGCAGGCGGCGGCGCTGCTGCCGAAGCCTGGTCCTTGGATGCTCTGGTTGAAGCGGGTCCTGGCGCTCGCGCTGCTGGGCACGGCCGTGTGGCTGCTCAGCGTGCTTCAGGCGACGATCGGCGTCGAGGGCGCGGTTGCGGTGGGATTGCTTGCGGCCCTTGCCGGCGCGGTGTTGGCGGCCCGTCGGGTGCAGGAATCCCGTCTGGCGAAATTCGCCTGGCCGCTGTCCGCCATGCTGGCGGCGCTCACCGTCGTCTATCCGCTGCTCTCGCAGCAGGCGATCGGTCTGCGCGCGCCCGCCGCCGTCGACGGCGGCGCCTCCGCACCCGGCCAAGAGGCCTCCCAAACGATCGAGTGGGTCGCCTTCGATCCCGACGCGATCGCCGCGCATGTCGGGGCCGGCCGCACGGTCTTCGTCGACGTCACCGCAGACTGGTGCGTGACCTGCCAATGGAACAAGAAGACGGTGATGGAGCGCGGCGCCGTCGCCGATTGGCTGACGCGTGCGGAAGTGGTGGCGATGCAGGCCGATTGGACGCGGCCCGACAAGGCGATCGCCGATTATCTGGCGCGCTACGGGCGCTACGGCATCCCGTTCAACATCGTCTACGGCCCCGAAGCCTCAGAGGGCCGCCCGCTGCCCGAGCTGCTGACGGAAGCCGCAGTGATGGAGGCCGCCGCCGCCGCTTCCGGCGAACCGGCGTTGGCGCGGCGCTGACGTCCTTTGCTTTTGCGCGCGCCGTCTGGACATTCCGCGCCGCCGACGCACATTATGCGCCGCGCGCGGGCGAACCGGCGCGACCCTTAGTCGAAATCGACGATCAGCGTTGAGGAGGAGGCGGCCGATGGCCATTCAAGTGGGTGATGCGATTCCGTCCGTTGGACTGATGACGATGGGGACCGACGGGCCGGAGCCTGTCGATCCGGCGACGTACTTTGCGGGTCGTAAGGTGGTGGTCTTCTCCGTGCCGGGCGCCTTTACGCCGACCTGCTCGGCCAAGCATCTGCCGGGGTTCGTCCAGCATATCGACGCGCTGAAGGCGAAGGGCGTCGACGCCGTCGCCTGTCTGGCCGTCAACGACCCGTTCGTCATGGGCGCCTGGTCGAAGGACCAGGGCGCGGGCGGCAAGGTCGACATGTTGGCCGACGGGTCCGCCAAGTTCACCACCGCCCTCGGGTTGGAGCTCGATTTGATCGAGCGCGGCCTCGGCATGCGGGGCCAGCGCTTCGCCATGGTGGTCGACGACGGCAAGGTCACCCACCTCGCGGTCGAGGAGCCGGGCGCGTTCGAGGTCTCCTCGGCCGAGGCGATTCTCGAGGCGCTTTGAGCGGCGTCGCTCCCTCTCTCCTGTAGGTCAGGGGAGAGGGATCACGCGCCCTTGCGCCCCAACGCCTCCAGTTTCGCCAGCCAGCGGCGGCGCGCCGCCTCGCCGATCGCCTCCACCCCGCCGATCAGCGTCGCGGCGATCGGCTTGATCCCGACGAAGCCGAGGATGTTGCGCTTCAGGCTCTTCAGGCTGTGGGCGCCGTAGAACAGGCGATAGGCCAGGGCCGGCATCCCCATCGTGACCACGATCCGGGCGGAGCGGCCGGAAAGCCGCTTCTTCGGCAGCCCCTTCGCCTGATACTCGAAGGCGAAGCCGGGCCGCAGCGCCTGTTCCAGAAACAGCTTCAAGAGCCCCGGAATCGTCCCCAGCCAGAGCGGGTAGACGATCACCAGATGCTCCGCCCGCTCGATCGCGGCCTGGGCGTTCGCGATCGCGGGCGCGGGCGCCTCTGTCTCGAAGGCTTGCTTGGAGCGCAGAACCGGCACCTCCAGATCGCCGAGGTCGATCCGCTCCACCGAATGCCCCGCCGCCTCCGCGCCGCGCTGATAGGCGTCGGCCAGCGCTCGATCGAAATGGCCGGGCGCCGGGTCGGGGTGGCGGCCCAGCAGAATCAAGATGCGGCGCGTCATAGGCCTTCTCTCAGCTTAGCCGTCGGGAACAGCCTCCCCCGCCAGCTCGTAGCCCATCGACCAGAAGCGGGCCTCGAGCCGGGTCGCCTCCGTGAAGGTGCGGGCGAGCTGCGTCCTGCGATGATCGCTCAAGCTCTCCCGCTGCGCCAGCGCGTCGAGATAGGCGCGCTCGTCCTCGGCGGCCGCGCGGTATTCGGCACCGGAATACATCGCGATCCACTCCTGATAGGGATTGCCCTCGCGCTTCAGCCAGGGTCGGTCGAGCAGCCAGGTCGCGATCTCCGCATAGCCCAGCATGCAGGGCGCCAGCGCGACATGCAGGTCGAGAAGACCGCCCGCCATGCCCCGCTCCAGCACATAGCGGGTGTAGGCGAGGCAGGCCTCCGCCTCCGGCGCGGCCAGGACGTCCGTCTCCTTCAGGCCCCAGCGCGCGCAATAGTCCAGATGCAGCGACAGCTCGACGTCGAGGATCGCGGCCATGCCCTCCTTGGCGCGGCGCAGGTCGTCCGGCGTCTCCGCCTTGTAGCCGGCCAGCGCATAGGCGCGCGCGAAGTGGATCAGGAAGTGGTAATCCTGGATCAGATACTGCCGGAAGACCGTCTCCGGCAGATCCCCGCGGCCCATCCCCTCGACGAAGGGATGGCGGGTGTAGGCCGCCCAGTCCTCCGGACAGGCGGCTTTCAGATCCTCGAACAGAGCCATCGGCTCACTCCCCCAGCACGACGGCGAAATTGTCGACCGGCGCCGGGGTCTCGACCAGCCCGGCCGCCTGCATGAACTCCGCGAAGCGCACGTAGCGTCCGCGATCGAGCGCGGACGGGCGCAGGGCGAAGCGCGGCAGCGTGTCGGCCCACGCGCGTCGGTTCAGCTCGTCGTCGAGCTCCTCGCCATAGGCCGCGAACATCTCCCAGCTCTCCTGCGGGTGGTTCATCAGATAGATCGTCGCCTCCTCGACCGCGTCCATGAAGGATTTGAGGGCCGGATCGTCGAGCCGGTCGCGATGGGCGATGTAGATCAGCTCGTCATAAACCGGCACGCCGTGCTCCTCGGGATAGAAGGCGCGGCCGGGCTCGCCCACGATGTCCATCTGGTTGAGCTCGAAGTTGCGGAAGGCGCCGATCACGGCGTCCACCTGGCCCGAGATCAGCGAGGGCGAGAGGGAGAAGTTGACGTTCACCAGCTCCACATCGTCGCTCGAAAGGCCGACTTGCCTCAGCATCGCGCCGAGCAGCGCGGTCTCGAATCCGCCGACGGAATAGCCGACGGTCTTGCCCTTCAGGTCGGCGATCTCTTCAATCGGCCCGTCGGCCAGCACGACCAGGGCGTTGAGCGGGGTGGCCACCAGCGTCCCGATTCGGGCGAGCGGCAGGCCCTCGGCCGTCTGGATGTGCAGTTGCGGCTGATAGCCGACGGCGAGGTCGGCCCGCCCAGCGGCGACCAACTTGGGCGGATCGTTGGGATCGGCCGGTTCGATCATTTCGACCGCGAGGCCGTGCTTCTCGAACAGTCCCAACTCCTGCGCCACGATCAGCGGCGCGTGGTCGGGATTGACGAACCAGTCGAGCAGCAGCGTCAGCTTCTCCTGCGCCGCGGCGGGCGAGACGCTGAGCGCGAGGGCGAACAAGGCGGCGGGGAGGGTGAACCGTCGGGTCATCGATACCTCATCTTTCGGGTTGCCAGCGGACCAGGCGTCGGCAGCCCCGGTCCACCAGGAAGAACAGGATCAGCGAGAAGGCGGCGAGGACGACCAGCGCCGCGAACATGGTCGAGACTTGCATGCGCGCGTTGGCGTGCAGCATCAGATAGCCGAGGCCCGCAGAGGAGCCGACCCACTCCCCCACCACCGCGCCGATCGGCGCGACGGCGGCGGCCACCCGCAGGCCCGAGGCGAAGGCGGGCAACGCGGCCGGCAACCGCAGATGCATCAGCGTTGCGGCCTTCGACGCGCCCATCGTCCGGGCGAGATCGAGCCAGCCCGGATCGGTTCGCTTCAACCCGTCATAGAAGGCCGAGGTCACTGGGAAATAGATGATCAGCGTCGCCATCGCGACCTTGCTGGCCATGCCGTAGCCGAACCAGAGCGTCAGCATCGGCGCCAGCGCAAAGACCGGCAAAGCCTGGCTGACCACCAGGACCGGCATCAGCCAGCGTCGGGCCGGGCGAAAGGCGCTCAGGCTCAGCGCGCTCGCCGCGCCGAGGATCGCGCCCAAGCCTAGGCCCATCAGGATTTCCGCCGCCGTGACCAGACCGTGGCGCGCCAGCAGCGCCGGCTTGTCGATCAGCACCTCGGCGACGGCCAGCGGGCCGGGCAGGATGAAGGCCGGCGCGCCGGTCAGCCAGACGATCGTCTGCCACGCCAGCAGCAGGCCCAGCGTCAACGTGACGGGGCGCAGCACGACGCCGGGGCTCATTCCGCCGCCTCCCGCGCCGCCGTCGGCGGATCGGGTCCGTCGCCGGCGGCCAGCCGTTCCAGCAGCCGGCCGTGCAGCGCCGCGATCGCCGGATCGTCGGTGGCGCGCGGCGTCGATCCGCCCGGCTCGATCGGGGCGGGGGCGAGGCGCGCGGGTCGGCCCGTCAGCACCTCCACCCGGTCGCCGACGCGCAAGGCCTCCAATGGATCATGCGTCACCAGCAGGACGGTGCGGCCCGCCAGCAGATCGACGGCCAGCGCCTGGAGGCGGTGGCGGGTCAGCGCATCAAGCGACGAGAAGGGCTCGTCCATCAATACGACCGGGCGATCCTCCATCAAGGTCCGCGCCAGCGCCGTGCGCTGGCGCATGCCGCCGGACAACTCCGCCGGCAGCGCGCCGGCGCGATCGGCCAAGCCGACGGCGTCGAGCAGCGCCATCGCCCGATCCTTCAGCGCGCGCCCTGCAGGCCCGCGCATCTCGCCGCGAAGCCGCGGGCCCAACAGCACGTTGTCCAAGACGCTCGCCCAGGGCGCGAGCAGATCGCGCTGGGCCATGTAGGCGATTCGCCCGTCAAGCGGCGCGCCGTCGTCCGCCGCGACGCGCCCGGCGATCTCCGCCCCCTCCGCCGGCAAGGCGGCGATCAATCGCAAAAGGCTCGTCTTGCCGACGCCGCTGGGACCCAGCAGGCAGGTCCAACGGCCGGCCGGGATCCTCATGTCCAGGGAGTCGAAGACAGCGTCCGCCGCAAAGCGGAGGCGTGCGCCGTCGACGGTGACGCCGGGGGAGCGGCCCATCGTCGCGCTCAGGCCGCCCGGGCCTGGAAGTAGGCGCTGACGCCGACCGACGACCAGCGTCGGGCGGTTTCCTGCGCCGCGCGGTAGCTCTTCAGGATCTTCGGCCCCAGGCGCTCGTCCGCCATCGCCTCTTCGACGACCGGATCGGCCAGACGGCGGGCTTCGGCGATCACGTCGTCGGGCATGCGGAACAGGGTGACGCCGCGCTCGCTCTCAAGGCGATCCAGCGCTGCGGCGCTCTTCCAGTCGGCTTCGGCCAGCGCGTAGGCGTGCTCCGCCCGGCAGGCCTCCTCCACCACGAGCTTCAGATCTTCGGGGAGGCCGTCGTACTTGTCGCGCGCGACCAGCAGTTCGCCCGTGCCGTTCGGCTTGTTGAAGCCGGGCCAGGCGTAGTAGGGCGCGGCCTTGTAGAAGCCGAAAGCCTCGTCGATCCAGGGGTTCAGGAACTCCGCCCCGTCGACTACGCCGGACTGGAGGGCGGTGAAGATCTCGCCCGCCGGCAGCGTCGCCGGCGCGCCGCCCATACGGCGCAAGATCTCGCCGCCCAGCCCGACGATGCGCACGCGCAGGCCCTTCACATCCTCCAGACTTTCGATCGGCCGCTTGAACCAGCCGGCCATCTGCATGCCGGTCTCCCCGGCCATGAAGCCCTTCAGGCCGAAGTCGGCGTAGAGATCGTCCCACAGCTGTTGGCCGCCGCCGTGATAGATCCAGGCCGCGTGCTCGCGCGAGCTGAGGCCGAAAGGCACGGTTGTGAAGAAGGACGCCGCGCGGTTCTTGCCCGTCCAGTAAACGGAGGCGGTGTGCGCCATGTCGGCCGCGCCCTGCGCGACCGCGTCGAACACCTCCAAGGCCGGGACCAGTTCGCCGGCGGCGTGAAGCTCGATCTGAAGGCGCCCGTCCGCGGCCTTCTCGATGCGCTCGGCGAGGCGCGCGGCGCTGGTCCCGGGGCCGGGCGAGTTCTTGGGCCAGCTGGTGACCATGCGCCAGCGGATCGGCGCGTCGGCGCGTGCGACGGTCGGCGCGGCGAGGGGCGCAGACAGGGCGCCGACGCCCGCGACGGACAGCCCCGCGCCTTTGAGGAAGCGGCGGCGGTCGGCGGTGGGCGTGTCGGTCATCGGGATCCTCCTTGCCTTTCGGTCTGTCGGATCGAGGGAGTCTCAGCCTCTATTGCTGCCAGAGGCCGTGGAAATGATGGACGGGTCCGTGGCCGCGCCCGATCTCCAGGCTGTCGGCCATGGCGATGGCGTTGGCGATGTAGGCCTTGGCCTGCTTGACGGAGTCCGACAGCGACTGACCCTTGGCGAGGCCGGCGGCGATCGCGGCCGAAAGGGTGCAGCCGGTGCCGTGCGTGTTTTTGGTCTGAAAGCGTCGCCCGGGCAGCCATTCGCTTTCTCCCTCTTCGGTGACGAGCAGGTCTGACGCGCTGTCCCCTGTCAGATGTCCGCCCTTCAGCAGCACCGCCTTCGGCCCGAGCGCCAGCAGTTTCCTAGCCGCCGCGGCCATCTGGTCGGGATCGGTGATCGGCTCTTTCAGCTTCAGGAGAGCCCCGGCCTCCGGCAGGTTGGGCGTGATGACGTCGGCCATCGGGACGAGATCGTTCAACAGCGCCTTCATGGCGTTCTTGTGCAGCAGGCGATCGCCCGATTTCGCGATCATCACCGGGTCGAGCACGACCCATTTCGGCTTGTAGCGTTTCAGATCGAGGCGCACGGCCTCGATCACGTCGGCGCGACCGAGCATGCCGATCTTGACCGCGTCCACCGCGATGTCCTCGAACACCGCCTTCATTTGGGCGCGCACGAAGGTCGGGCTGACGTCGAACACGCCGTTGACGCCTTGAGTGTTCTGGGCGGTCAAGGCGGTGACGACCGAACACCCATAGACCCCCAAGGCGGAAAAGGTCTTCAGGTCGGCCTGGATTCCCGCCCCGCCGCCGGAGTCGGAGCCGGCGACGGTCAATGCGATCGGGGTGCTCATGGGTCGACCTCTTCTTGTTTTGGGGGGGAGGGCGCGGCGCGGGTCGCCTTGGCGGCGGCGACCGCGACGGCGAGAGACCAGGCCGCGGCGCGCGGATCGGCCGCGGCGGCGACGGCGCTGACCAGGGCGACGCCGTCGGCGCCGGCCCGTACGACGGTCTCCGCGTTGGTCGCGTTGACGCCTGCGATGGCGCTGATCGGCAGTCCCGGTGCGACGCCGCGGATGCGCGCGACCCTGTCGCGCAACCCCGCGAGGCCGATCGGCGGATCTGGATTGCGTTTGCTGAGCGTGGTGAAGATCCCGCCGACGGATGCGTAGTCGACGACGCGAGGGTCGACGGCGTCGGCCTCCGCCGGGGTCTTCACGGTCACCCCGACGACGGCGTCCGGACCCAGCAGCCGCCGCGCGTCGGCGGGAGCGATATCGTCGCGCCCGACATGCACCCCGTCGGCCTCGGCGGCCAGCGCCACGTCCGCGCGATCATTGATCAACAGCGGGACGCCCGTCCCCGCCAGGGCGCGTTTTAGCGCCCGCGCCATCTCGATCATCTCGCGAGTTCCGGTCTGCTTGGCGCGCAGCTGCACCAGCGTCGCCCCGCCCGCGACGGCTTCGCGAACCAGCCAAGCCGGGTCGCGCTCGCCCCAATGGTCGGGGCCGAGGATGAAATAGAGCGACAGATCCACAGGGGTCGGGCGCCGGTTTGCGGTCATGCGATCCTCCCGCGCGTCTGAACGGTCTCCGGGTCGAGCGCGGCCAGCGCATCGAGCAGCGCGGCCGGGAAGCCGCCCGGACCCGGCGCGCGCTCGGCCGCAAGCTCGCCCGCGATCCCGAAGGCCAGCGCGCCGGCGAGCGCCGCCTGCAGCGGGTCGGCTTCGACCGCCAGAAACGCGGCGGTCGCCGCGCCGAGCGCGCACCCGGTTCCGGTCGTGCGCGCGAACAGCGGCGTGCCGTTGGCCACCGCGGCTCGCCGGTCGCCCAAGCGCAACTGATCGGTCTGGCCGCTGACGGCCAGGCAGCCGTGGTAGCGCGGCGCCTGCGCGCCGTCGAACAGCGCCGCGCGCTCCGCTTCGTTCAGTCGCAGGACCGCCGGGCCGCGCGCCGTCAGGCGCCGGGCGGCGGCCAGGCGCGCGGGCGCGCGTTCGATCATCACCGGATCGAGAAGCCAGGGGATCTTTGCGGCGCCGGCCGCGTCGACCGCCGTCTCGATCGCCCGGTCTCGGCGCGGATCGGGGGTTCCAAGATTGACGGCGAGCGCCCCGGCCGTGCGCACGAAGTCCCCCGTCTCGTCCGGATCGTCGGTCAGCGACGGGGTCGCGCCCAAGGCCAGAAGCGCATTGGCGCTCAACGTCGCAGCCGCGACGTTGGTTAGGACATGGACCCTCGGCGCGGCGGCCCGCAGACGCTCCAGCGCGTTCGCGGCCGCGCGCAATCGATCGGCGGGGGCGTCCAACGGCACGATCGCAGCCCAGGCCCTCCTTCGGCCGGCGTCGATCCGGCGGGCGACCTTGGCGTGGGGCGGGGCGGCGATCCCAAGTTCTCGTGAAAGAAGCGAGGCGATCTCCGTTCCCTACGCCGGTCCTAGCCGGATCAGGTTCCACGGGTTGGCGCATGCGGCGTGCGCGCCTCTCAGCCCCTCGCTCCAAACTGGGGGCACCCCGACGAGATGTCTGAACTAGAAGGTAAACAGTCCGCGCTCTTTTGCAAGGGCGCGCTGGGCTACTCTCCCATGAGGTGCAGGGCCACGCGCCGCCCATGCGGGCGATCGCGATGCTCGAACAGATAAATCCCCTGCCAGGTCCCCAGCTGCAGACGCCCGTCGGCAACGGGAATGGAAAGCTGCACCTGGGTGAGGGCGCTGCGAATATGCGCCGGCATGTCGTCCGGTCCTTCGGTCGTGTGGCGATAGAGCGCGGGGTCGCGGCTGACGAGGCGGGCGAAGAAATCCTCGAGGTCGCGCTGGACGTCCGGGTCGGCGTTCTCCTGGATGGTGAGCGAACAGGAGGTGTGGCGACAGAACAGGGTCAGCAGGCCCTCGGCGATCCCGGCCGCGCGCACCGCGTCTTCGACCGGCCGGGTGATCTCCAGCAAGCCGGGACCGCGGGTCTCCACCTGCACTTCCTCAGAGTGTTGGCGCATCGTCTTCTCCCGCCCCGAGGCTCTTTTCGAAATAGATACGCTCAAAGCCGTCTTCGCGCCGCCGATCGGTCTCGCGATAGCCGCGCCTCGGATAAAAGTCGAGGTTCTCGGTCATCGCGGCGTTGGTGTAGAGCGTCGCGATCCGGGCGCCTGCCGCTCTGCCGTCGGCCTCCGCGGCGGCCAACAGGCGTCGGCCCAGCCCGCGTCCCTGCAGGCTCGGCGCGACGGCGATCGTCTCGATCATCCAACGGCGCGGGTCTTCGCTCGGCCGGGCGACGATGAAGCCCGCCGCCGCGCCCGACGCGTCGAGCGCCACCGTGGCCCGCCCGGCGGCCGCGGCGGCGGCGTAGTCCGCATCCATCGGCGCCGGACGCCGGCCGATGCGCGCGATGTAAGGCGCGAAGGCCTCCGCCGCCAGGGCGGCGAGCGTCGCGGCGTCCTCGGGTCGCGCACGGCGCAGGCTCCACCGCCCTGACATCGCCTAGATGATGTCGTCGTCGTCGGTGACGAGGTTGCTCAGCGCTGACAGGTTGCGGCGGATGCGTTGTCGCGCGACCAGCTTGCGCTGCGCCTCCACCGGCAGGTCGGTGAAATTGATCATGTTTCGGCTGATCAGCACGTCGAGGATGTCCTCGGTGATCCGCGCCATGTCAGTGTCGCTGTCGGACAGCGTGGCCCGCATCGCCTGCGGGCTGGCGCCGCGCAGATAGCGCAGCACCTCGGGATGATCGTTGGGCAGGAACTCCCGCGCGTGCGGGGCGCTCTTGTCCGCGATTCCCGAAATATGGCCGTCTTCGTCGCGCGACACGTAAGGCATAAGCGCGAGTCTGAGGGAAATCGCGCGCGCGGGCAATAAGAACCCCGCACCCGCCCGCGGGCCCGGAGCGTGAAGGGAGAGAGGGAGCGCGGCGCCGAAAAAGGCCGGCGGAGCGCCGCCGGCCTTTTCAGCGTCCTTCCGAGGGGAAGGAGATCAGTTCAGCCGGGTCGAGACCGACTGGATCGCGTCGTCCATCGCCTTGGCGCCGGCGGGGCCGGACATCTGGTCGGCGATCACCGAGCGCGCCGCCAGAATCGCCATGTCGACGGCCTTGCCGCGGACCTCGCGGATGGCGTTGGCCTCGGCTTGGGAGATCTTGTCCTTCGCCTGGGCCTCGCGCCGCGCGACGGTCTCCTCGAGGCGCGCCTGCGCCTCCTTCTTCATCGCGGCGGCTTCCTTCTTGGCGTTCTCGACGATCTGCTCGGCCTGGGTCTCGGCGTCGCGCTGGGCCTTCTTGGCCTCGGCGAGGCGACGGTTGGCCTCTTCCTTCAGCTCTTCGGCCTGCTCGATCTCCGCGCGAATGCGCTCGATCCGGCCGTAGATCGCCCCCTTCACCGCGCCGGAGCCTTTCCAGACCATCAGGGCCACGAAGCCGACGAACGAGACGGCGACCCAAAGGGTGGTGTTCTGCAGCAGCGAGTCTTCCATGATCCCTTAGGCCTCCTTCGCCGCGCTTTGGACCGCCTTCTTCACGGCGGCGCCCTCGGGCTTGTTTCCGGTCAGCTTGGCGACCGACTCGGCGGCGATCTCCTCGGCGACGTTCTGCAACTCGGCCATGGCGTCCTTGCGGGCGTCGGCGATGCGGCCTTCGGCTTCCGAGATCATGGCGGACAGCTCGGTGTCGTGCCGGGCGATGCGGTTGTCGTACTCCGTCTTCAGCTGATCCTGCGTCCGGCGGAACTCCTCCTGCGCGGAGGCGCGCGCCTCCGAGAGAAGCTTCTCGTACTCGGCCGTGACCTGCTCGACCTCTTCCTTCAACTTCTCGGCCCGCTCCAGATCGGCGGAGACCTTCTGCTGGCGCTGCTCGATCACCTCGCCGACGCGCGGCAGGGCGACCTTCCACATCAGCAGGAAGAGCACCAGGAAGCTGACCACCAGCCAGAACAGCTGGCTGGGAAACGAGGACGGGTCGAGCTGCGGCATGCCGACGCCGCCGCCCTGTTCGGCGGCCAGCGCCGCGCCGATCGGGCTTGCGAAGGCGATCAGCGCCGCCGCGCCCGCCGTGCGGATATGATTGAAGGCTGTCATGATCAATCCGGCCTTTTTAAGTCCCGTACAGGACAGTCCGTTTTAAGTCCCGTACAGGACGGTCCGTGATGGCGCGCCGACGAAGGCGCGCCGCGCGGATAAGGCAGACGGGCGCGCGATCCCTACAAGGTCCGCGCGCCCGCCGCCGCCCGATCAGGTGAACAGGATCAGGAACGCGATCAGCAGCGCGAAGAGGCCGATGGCCTCGACCAGCGCGAAGCCCAGCATCGACAGGCCGAAGACCTGGCTGCGGGAGGCCGGATTGCGCGCGACCGACGAGATCAGCGACGAGAAGATGTTGCCGATGCCGATGCCCACGCCGAAAAGCGCGATGCAGGCAAGACCGGCGCCGATCATCTTGGCGGCTTCGACTTCCATGAGACTAGTCCTTTCCTTCTTTCAAGGGTGCTCCCACGGGCGAGGGGATTCGGTTGTAGGCCTCTCCCGCGGGACGGTTGCGGACGCGCCGTCTTAAGCGCGCGCCCGATCTTCTGCGCCGCGCCGATCAATGCAGATGCAGCGCGTCGTTGAGATAGAGGCAGGTCAGGATCGTGAACACGTACGCCTGAATGAAGGCGATCATGAACTCGAACCCGATCAGCAGCACGTTCAGGCCGAGCGGCAGCAGCGCGCCGACGCCGAAGGTCGCCGCGCCGAGGCCGAAGACGAAGCCCGCGAACACCTTAAGCATGGTGTGGCCGGCCACCATGTTGGCGAACAGACGCACCGACAGGCTGATCGGCCGCGAGAGATAGCTGATGATCTCGATCGGGATGATCAGCGGGTAGAGGAACTTCGGCGCGCCTTCGGGCACGAAGAAGCTGAAGAAATGCAGCCCGTGCTTGAAGAGACCCACCAGCGTCACGAACAGAAACACGAAGATCGCCATCGCGAAGGTGACGATGATGTGGCTGGTGTAGGTGAAGGAGCCCGGGATCATGCCGAGCGCGTTGCCGAACAGCACGAACATGAAGATCGTGAAGACCAGCGGGAAGTACTTCCGCCCTTCGCTGCCGACGTTGTCGCGGATCATGTTGCCGATGAACTCGTAGACCGACTCGGCCATCGACTGCCAGGGGCCCGGCACCATCTCGCGCTTGCGCATGCCGCCCACCAGGAACGCCGTCGCCGTGATCACCGCGATGGTCATCCACAGCGACGAGTTGGTGTAGTCGAGCCCGGAGGGAAGCTCGATGATCGGCTTGATCGTGAACTGCTCTAGCGGACTAGTGGCCACTGGTCACCCCATTCGCTGCTGCGCCGGCGGGCCTCGATCGCCCGGCCGGCGCCGTTGAATCCGCGACAGGCTTGGTCAGCCCGTCTTGTCCTCGTCTACGTCGTCCCGAACGCCCGATCCCTTGGTCGGCCGCCGCCAGCCGATCGCGGAGTCCTTGCCCTCGACCAGCCGGTACACGTTCATCACCCCTGCGCCGCCGCCGAGAAAGAAGAACAGAACCATCAACCACGGTCCCGTCCCCAACCAGCGATCCAGCAGCCACCCGACGCCGACGCCGACCATCAGCGCGGCGACCAGCTCGCTGCCGATCCGCAGGGCGTAGGCCGCGCCTTGCCAGGGCGTCTTCGGGGCGCCGTCTTTCGACCGATCGGCGTTGTGCGTCGCGTCGTACTGCGCGCGCGCGGCTTTCAATCGGCGTTCGAAATCGTCGTCCCCGCCGCTCCCGTCATTCATCGCGGCCTGTCACCTTCTCTCGGCGTCGGGATAGAAAACACCCCCTCCCGAGCGCGGGCGCACAATAGGCGCCGCCCCGTGCCCCGTCAAGGCGCGGAACGCCCGAAATCAGGCGCTTTCGCGCAGTCGGACGGCCTGGGTCAGATCGACGGAGACGAGCTGGGAGATTCCGCGTTCGGCCATGGTGACGCCGAACAGCCGATCGACCCGCGCCATGGTCAGGCGGTGGTGGGTGACGATCAGGAAGCGCGTGGTCCCGTTGTGGGCGATTTCGTCCAGCAGCGTGCAGAAGCGATCCACGTTCGAATCGTCGAGCGGGGCGTCCACCTCGTCCAGCACGCAGATCGGCGCGGGGTTGGTCAGGAACACCCCGAACAGCAGGGCGAGCGCCGTCAGCGCCTGCTCCCCGCCCGACAGCAGCGAGAGGATCTGCATCTTCTTGCCCGGCGGGCTCGCCATGATCTCCAGACCCGCCTCCAGCGGATCGTCGGATTCGGTGAGCGTCAGCTTCGCTTCGCCCCCGCCGAACAGGCGGACGAACAACTCGCGGAAATGGGCGTCGACTTTCTCGAAGGCGGCCAGCAGGCGCTCGCGCCCCTCGCGGTTCAGGGCGTTGATGCCTTGGCGCAGGCGCGCGATGGCGGCCAGCAGATCCTCGCGCTCGTTGGTCATGCTCTCGATCTGCTGGGAAAGCTCGCTGGCCTCCTGCTCGGCGCGCAGATTGACCGGACCGATATTGTCGCGCTCGCGCTTCAACCGCTCGATCTTCGAATCGACCTCGTCTAGCGCGGGCAGGCGCGCGTCCTCTTCCAGCTCCGCAATCCCCAGCGCTTCGTCAGGGCGGACCTCCAGCTTCTCGGCGATCTGATCGGCGACCACGCCCGCGGCCTGCTCGGCCGTCTCGACCTCCGCCTCGCGGCGCACGCGGATCTCGCGCGCTTCGGCGAGGCCGCCTTCGACCCTGCGCAGGTCTCGGTCGGCCTCGACCTGCTCGGCTTCGGCCTTGGCCAGCGCCTCGGCGGCGGCGTTTCGGCGGGTATCGCTCTCGGCGATCTGCGTCAGCAGGCCGTCGCGCTGGGCGGCGATCTCGGCCGGGCGGCTCTCGATCTCGACCAGGCCCTGTTCCGCCTCGGTCTTGCGCGCGTCCAGGTCCGCCATGCGCCGGCCGGCGCCCTCCGCACGCTCGCGCCAGCCGCGTTCCTCGCCCGAGATCGACTCGAGCCGCCGCGCGCGCGCCTCCGCCTCGCGCTTTAGCTGCTCGTGCGCGCCGCGCTTCTCGACTTGGTCGGTGCGCAGCTCGGCCAGTTGGGTGCGCATGCGCGCCACCCGCTCGCGCGCGGCGCTGGGGTCCTCCAACACTTTCAGCGCGCTGTCGGCCGCGTCGATCGTCTCCTTGGCTTCGACCTCGTCGGCCGCGAGGCGCTCCTCCTCCTCGGTTATCGAGTCGAGACGCGAGCGCGCGGCGGCGGATCTGTTTTCCAGGGTCGAGAGCTCCTGGCGCGCGTCGTTCACCGCCTGGAAAGCCTGCGCATAGGCGCTGCGGGCGGCCCGGGCGGCCTCGACCGCGTCGCTCTCGGCGGCCAAGGCGGCGTCGCGCGCCTCGACCATCGCCTGAATGTCGGCCTCGGCCTTGGCGCGGGCGTCCTCGGCGGCGCGTTCGTTGGCGGCGCGGGCTTCGGCCAGTTCCGCCTCGGCTTGCGTGCGGACGCGCTCCAGCGCTCGCTCCGCCTCCGCGCGCTGCTCCGTCAATTCGGCGAGACGATTGCGCTGCTCCAGACGTCGGGCGGCCGGCGTCTCCGCGCCGGGCCGCACGGTCAGCCCGTCCCAGCGCCAGAAGCCGCCGTCGCGGCTGACCAGACGCTGGCCCGGGGCCAAGTCCGGATGCAGCCGTTCGCCGTCCTCGAAGGCCGCGACCACGCCGATCTGCGAGAGCCGACGGGCCAGCGCTTTGGGAGCGCGGACATAGGCGGACAAAGGCGTCGCGCCCGACGGCAATTCCGGCGCGTGGCTCAGGGGCGGCAGATCGCGCCAATGGCTCGCCGCGGCCTCCTCCAGCGCGGCGTCCAGATCCTCGCCCAAGGCGGCGCCCAGCGCGGCTTCGAAGCCGCCGTCGACCGTCACCTTGTCGATCGCAGGCGGGTATTGATCCTCCGCGTCACGCGCAAGCAGGCGGGAGAGCGTCTGCTCCTCCGTCGCCAGAGCCGAGTGCGCCTTGTCCGCTTGGCTCACCCGATCGCGCGCGGCGCGCTCGATCTCGTCCAGCCGGCGACGCGCCTCGACGATCGCCGTCTCGATCGCCTCACGGCTGGTGCGTTCCGCCTCCGCCACCTCGTCGCGCAGGCGGCTCGCCGCGTCGGTCTTTGCGGCGCTTTCCTCGTCGGCGCGGGCGCTGGCCGCCTCGGCTTCGGCGAGCGCCGCCTCGGCGGCTTCCGCGGCGGCGCGCGCGCCCTCGATGTCGCCGGCCTGCGCCACGTCGCTCTCCAGCCCGCGACGCTCCTCGGCCAGCGTCGATCGGCGTGCGGCGATGCGCTCAAGCCGCTGGCGGCCTTCCTCGATCCGGCGCGTGAGGCTGGCGCGCTGGGCGTCTACGCCGGCGACGTGCTCGGTCAACTCCTGAAGCTCCGCCTCCTTCCCCGCGACGGCGGCGTCGGCGGCCTCGCGCGCGCGGTGCGCGGCCTCCGCAGCCTCAGCCTCGCCGGCTTGGGCGGCTGCGATCTCGGCGCGCTCCGCGGCCAAGCGTTCCAGCGCGCTTTCCGCATCGCTTTTCAACTGCCCCTCGCGCTCGATATCCGCGGCGAGCTGCTCGAGGCGCTGCGTCAAGGTCTCCTGGCGTTCGAGGAGCCGGTTCTCCTCCTGATCCAGCTCGCGCTCGGCCAGCTTCAGGCGCTGCAGCTCGGCCGCGGCCTCGGCTTCTTGCCTGCGCAGCTCGGGCAAGGCGGTCTGCGCGTCGGCCTGACGCTTCGCCGCCGAAGCCGCCGCCTCGGTCCGCTCATAGACCGCCTGTTCGGCCTCCTGCAGGCGAGCCTTGGCGACCTCGACCGCGGCTTGCGCGGCGGTCCAGCGCAGATGCAGCTGGATCGCCTCCTGCCGGCGCAGTTGCTCGGAGATGCGGCGATAGCGGTTGGCTTGGCGCGCCTGGCGCTGCAGCCCGGCGCTCTGGCTTTCCAGCGCGCCGATGACGTCCTCCAGACGCTCAAGGTTCGCTTCCGCCGCGCGCAGGCGCAACTCCGCCTCATGCCGGCGGGAATGCAGGCCGCGGATGCCGGCGGCCTCCTCCAGCAGCGTGCGCCGCTCGGTCGGTTTGGCGCCGATCAGCGCGCCCACGCGGCCCTGACTGACGATCGCGGTGGAATTCGCGCCCGAGGCCAGATCGGCGAACAGCAGCTGCACGTCGCGCGCGCGGACCTCCTTCCCGTTGATCCGGTAGGTGCTGCCCTGGCCGCGGTCGATGCGTCGGGTGATCTCGATCTCGTCGACGTCGTTGTAGGCGGCGGGCGCGTCGCGCTCCTGGTTGTTCAGCACGACGGAGACTTCGGCCGAATTGCGCTGGGCGCGGGTGGAGGAGCCGCCGAAGATGACGTCGTCCATCTCGCCGCCGCGCATGCGCTTGGCCGACGTCTCGCCCATCACCCAGCGCAAACTTTCGATGACGTTCGACTTGCCGCAGCCGTTAGGGCCGACGACTCCGGTGATCCCCGGCTCGATCAGGAGCTCGGTCTGGTCCACGAAGGACTTGAACCCGTGCAGTCTGATCTTTTTGAAATCCACCCGCTGGAAATCCCGATGCTGCGGCCGGCGCTCCGAGACGGTGCGCCAAAAAACGACGGAATCCCGCCCGAAAGCCGGGCGGCTGGGTCAGTGAGGCCCGATTCTAAACGACCCGCAAGGGGCGGCTCGACCGGCGCGCCCGGCTCGCGTCAGGTCGCCTCGGCCTCAATCGCGTCGGCGAAGGTCTCGAACGGCTGGGCGCCGACGATCTTCTCGTCGCCGATGATGAAGGTGGGGGTCGAGCTGATCTCGAACTCGTCCGCGTAGGCGTTGCGGCTGTCGCGCAGCGCGGCGAACAGCGCCTCGTTCTGGAAGCAGGCGTCGATCTCGCCCGCGGACATGCCGGCGAAACGCCCGATCTGGGCGAGCGCGCCGAGCACGTCCTGGGAGGTCGACCATTCCGGCTGCTGATCGAACAGCGTCTCCAGCAGCGGATAGAAACGATCCTCCGGCGCGCAGCGCACCAGCATCGAGGCCGCGACGGCCGGGCCGTTCAGCGGGAAGTCGCGATAGATCAGCTTGGCGCGCCCGGCTTCGATATAGGCGCTCTTGAGGCGCGGCAGGGTGTCCTGATGGAAGGCGCGGCAGTGCGGGCAGCTCAGCGAGGAGTACTCGTAGATCGTCACCGGCGCGTCCGGATCGCCCAGCACGCGGTCCTGCATCATCTCCTCGACGGAGCGCGCCTGGGCGTAGGCCGGGCGCACGAGCCCGGCGGCGCCGAGCGCGACCGCGCCGGCGCCCAGGGCGAGACCGTGGAAGCGGCGGCGGGTGAGGGCGGAAATCTCGGTCATGGCGCTGGCGTCTCCTCGAAACTGCCGGGTCCGTCGAAGCGGCGCGGAGTATAGGGGCGGGGCCGCAGCCCGACAACCGCAACAGGACCCCGCGCCCGAGGCGCTAACCCTGATCGGGTTTTGCGGCGAGAGTGCGGCGCATCACGCTGCGCCCAAGGCGCTTTAGATGCGCGCGCAGCTCCGGATCCTCGATATGCGCGACGCGGGCCTCAAGCGCTTGCTCCTCCGCCTCGCTCAAGGCGCGCAGCGGCTTGGGCGCGGCTTTGCGCGGAGCGTCGGCGCCGGCGCGGCGGATCGGCGCTTGAATGAGCTTCAACCGCTCGACCGCCTTGTAGCCGAAATGGGTGTTGATGCGCTCCACCACCAAGGGCTCCAGATGCATGAGTTCCGTGGCGAGCGGCCCGTCCACCCGCACGCTGAGGACGCCGCCGTCGCGCCGGCCGCGCGGGAAGCGGAGGCCGTCGGGCTGGGACTGGCGGGCGAGCTCCGCGCCCACGATCTTGGTCCAGTCGGTGATGATCGTCGCGCTGGTGAAGCCGCGCTTGCCGATCGCCTGTTTGGTCAGCGCCGGGGCCAATGCGCCGATCGCGCGCACGCCGCCGCGGCGCTTGTCGTCGCGCTTCTTCGCGGAGGGGGAAGGGCGGGCGGACTCGTCGCTCATGACGCGGGCGCGACCTCTCGTCAAACCGGCTGCAGGCGCTATAGTCACACGCGCCGGGCGACGGCGAAAGGCCGGCGCCCATTCTCAAGACGCTCCAAGGCGATTCATGGCGCGACGCGCGAAATCCGCCCCTACGAAAGCCGAAAAGGCGGCCGCCGAGGCGGCCGTCCTGCCGCTCGCCGGGGCGTCGGATCCGCACGGCGTCGCGCCGACGCTGCTCGCGTGGTACGACCGCCATCGCCGCAGGCTGCCGTGGCGCGCCGGGCCGGAGGAGAGGGCCGATCCCTATCGCGTCTGGCTCAGCGAAATCATGCTGCAACAGACGACGGTCGCGACTGTCGGCGGCTATTTCCAGCGCTTCGTCGAGCGCTGGCCGACGGTGGGCGATCTGGCGGCGGCCGCGCTCGACGACGTCCTCGCGGAATGGGCGGGGCTCGGCTACTACGCCCGGGCGCGCAATCTGCACGCCTGCGCCCGGGCCGTCGCCGCGACGCCGGACGGTCGCTTTCCGGAGACGGAGGAGGGGCTGCGCGCGCTGCCCGGCGTCGGCGCCTACACGGCGGCCGCGATCGCCGCCATCGCCTTCGACCGGCGCGCCGTGGTGATGGACGGCAATATCGAACGGGTGACGGCGCGCCTGTTCGCGGTTGAGACGCCGCTGCCGGCGGCGAAGCCGATCCTCTACGCGTTGACCGACCGGATCACGCCGACGCGCCGGGCCGGCGATTTCGCGCAGGCGATGATGGATCTGGGCGCGACAATCTGCACCCCGCGCAAGCCGCGCTGCATGCTGTGCCCGCTTCAGACGTTCTGCGCCGGCCAGGCGGTCGCCGAGCGGCTGCCGGCCAAGGCGCCCAAGAAGGCCAAGCCGACGCGCCGCGCCGTCGCCTTCTGGATTGAGCGGGCGGACGGCGCCGTGCTGCTGCGCCGCCGGCCGGAGGAAGGGCTGCTCGGCGGCATGCTGGAGACGCCCTCGACCGACTGGACCGAGGCGCCGCCGCCGGCGATCGAGGCGGCGCGGCCCGCGGCGCCGATCGCGCTGTCCGATCCGCTGGAGCGCGCGGGCGTGGTGCGCCACACCTTCACGCACTTTCACCTGGAGCTCGACGTCGTGCGGGCCCGCGCGGCGGACGAGGCCGTTCCGGCGGATTGCCGCTGGGTCGCGCCGGACGATCTCGGCGGGGTCGCCTTGCCGACCGTCATGCGCAAGGTGGCGGAACGCGCCCTGGGAGCCTAGGTTAGGCGCGCCCATCGGATCAGACGGACCTAGCTTTCATGGACAAGGACACCATAACCCGCCCGTTCGAACGGTTCGCCCAGATCGACAGCTGGACCGAGTTCTGGACGCTGACCGTCGAGGTCTGGGAGCGCGGCGTCTGGGGCGTCGATCTCGGCCGCATCCTGATCGCGATCGGCATCTTCGTTCTGTTCATGGGGCTGCGCCGGCTGTTCACCTGGGCGGTGCTGGCCAGGCTCGAACGCTACGCCGCGCGCACCGACACCCGCGTCGACGACAAGGCGGTGCATGCGCTGCAGGCGCCGGTGCGCTTCGTGCCGGTGGTGCTCGGCGTCTTCTTCGCCACCAACTACCTCCAACTCGACGGGACGGTCGAGGTTTTCGCGACCAACGTCGTGCGCTCGCTGATCATCTTCACGCTGTTCTGGGCCTTCTTCCGGCTGGTGACGCCGCTATCCTTCCTTATGGGGCGGTTGGAGCGGGTTTTCACCAGCGCGATGGTCGAATGGCTGGTGAAGGCGATCAAGACGCTGATCGCCTTCCTGGGCGCGGCGACGGTGCTTGAGGTCTGGGGGATCGAGATCGGGCCGATCCTGGCCGGTCTCGGCCTGTTCGGCGTCGCCGTCGCGCTCGGCGCGCAGGATCTCTTCAAGAACCTGATCGCCGGCATCCTGATCCTGGTGGAGCGGCGCTTTTCCATCGGCGAATGGGTCCGGGTCGAGGGGGTCGTCGAGGGCACGGTCGAATCGATCGGCTTCCGCTCCACCTTCATCCGGCGCTTCGACAAGGCGCCGGTCTACGTGCCAAACGCCCAGCTGTCCGACAGCGCGATCACCAATTTCAGCCGCATGACCTATCGGCGAATCTACTGGCTGATCGGGGTGGAGTACCGCACCTCCATCGACCAGCTGCAGCGCATCCGCGAGCGCATCGAGACCTACGTGCTGGAGAGCGACGCCTTCGTCCCGCCCGACCAGGCGTCGACCTTCGTGCGCCTGGATGCGTTCAACGCGAGCTCGATCGACATCATGCTCTACTGCTTCACCAAGACGACGAACTGGGGCGAATGGCTCGCGATCAAGGAGCAACTGGCCTATGAGGTGAAGCGCATCGTCGAAGAGGAGGGCGCGAGCTTCGCCTTCCCTTCAACCTCGCTCTACATCGAAAGCCTGCCGGCCGACCGACCCGAGGCTTTCTCGCCGCCCGAAGGAGAGGGGAAAGCCGCGCCGGCCGCGACCGGCCCGGCCCGGTCCCCGCGCGAAGACGAGGCGGACGGGCAGGGGTGATGGAAAGAAACAGGCGCCCCTCGCCCCCTTTTGAGGGGGAGGGGACGGCCCGGTCCGGCTAAGGCCCGGACTGACAGCGCCCGCCCCTCATCCCGGCCCTTTCTCCTCTGCAGGGGGCGGTCGGCAAAGGGCTAGCCGCGCAGCATCACCGCCGCCAGCTGACGCCCGTAATCCGGCTCGCCCCGCAACGTCGCGCGGCGGTAGGAGAAGAAGCGGGCCTCGTCGGCGCAGGTGTCGACGGCTTGGCTGCAGTCGACGGCGGCGAGGCCGAGGCTCGAAAGGTGCGCCTCGACGAAGCCGGGCAGGTCGAAGAGGTGTTTGCCGGGCGCGGCGGCGGGCTGAAAGAAGCGCACGCTCGCGGGGTGTTCGCGCTCGAACCGCTCGAAGAATTCAGGCCCGACCTCGTAGCTCGCCTGATTGATGGTCGGGCCGATGGCGGCGCGGATGCGGGCGGCTTGCGCGCCGAGGCGCTCCATCGCGGCGACCGTGGCGGGGCCGATGCCGGCGACCGCGCCCTTCCAGCCGCTGTGCGCCGCGCCGATCACGCCCGCCTCCGGGTCGACCAGCAGGATCGGCGTGCAGTCGGCCGTCAGGATCCCCAGCGCGAGTCCCGGCCGGTCGGTGACCAGCCCGTCGGCCTTGGGGTTTTCCGCCCGCGGCCACGGGGTCTCCACCCGGACGACGTCGGTTCCGTGCACCTGGTGGACGGTGACGAGCGGGCTTGCTTCATCGGCCAAGGCCGCCATCGCGCGTCGGCGATTCTCGCTGACGGCGTCCCGGTCGTCGTCCGAGCCGAAGCCGACATTGAGGCCTGCGTAGATCCCCGTCGACGCTCCGCCCGCGCGACCGAAAAAACCGTGCGCGACGCCGCAGTCGGCGAGGCTCGGGGCCTCCAGCCGCTCGATCGTCCGGGCGGGGGCGGGCGCGTGCATCTCCGTCATCCTTCCAACGCGGGCAGCGGCGCCGTCGCGGGTGCGGCTGCGCCCAAAACCTTGAAGAGCGTGCCCATCTGGTCCGGCGCGACGAGACGTTCGGCCTGCGCTCGGACGGCGGCGGGATCGCCCTTGCGGGCCAGCGTCGCCGCGCGCTGTACGATCCCCAAAGCTTGCAGGAAGCCCCCTTGCGTCGCAAGCGGCGCGGGGCGGCAGCCGGCCTCTGAGAAGGCGCGGGCGAGCGCGTCGAAATCGACATGGGCGGTCAGGTCGGCCTCCCCCACATGCTCCAGCACGCCGCAATATCGATGGGCCTTCACCGCTTGCAGCGTGTCGCCCGGCGCGCTCGCTCCATGACCGTAATCGACGATCAGGGCCGCGCCGCCGCAGGCCGTCAGCCGCTCCCCCAACGCCGCCGCGACGCTCCAGGCGGCCGGCGCGATCTCGACGATCGCGCCGGCGTCGGCCCTCTCGGCCGCGCGCTCGGGGATCAGGGCCGCGGCCGGACCCGGCGCCGGCGCGAGGGTGAGGGCGAGCGCGCCCGTCTCAGGCTCGAGGGCGACCAGCCGCTCCCGCCAGCCGGCGGCCGTCTTCTGAAATTGGCGGATCGGCAACGCGTCGAAGAACTCGTTGGCGACGATCAAAAGCGGCGCGCCCTCGTCCGGCAAGGCGTCGACGCTCTCCGCCCAGTCGACGGGGATCGTCTCCTGCGTCAGGGTGCGGTCCTGGGCGGCGCGCAGCGCCGGGCTGGTCTCCACCAGCGTGACGCGGAGCGCCTGCCGGAAACCCGGCGCCATGCGCGCCGCGCGCAACATGTCCGCCATGAGCGTCCCCCGACCGGGGCCGAGTTCGACCAGACGCACGCGCGCCGGCTCTCCAATCAGGCGCCACACCTCTGCGCACCACAGGCCGATCAACTCGCCGAACATCTGGCTGATCTCAGGCGCGGTGGTGAAGTCGCCGGCCGCGCCCAGCGGGTCGCGGGTCATGTAGTAGCCGTGCTGCGGGTGGCCCAGCGCCAGCGCCATGAACTCGGAAATCGGGATCGGCCCCTCCAGCGCCAACCGACGCTTGAGGTGGCGCAGCAGCGGGCCGTCAGGTTGCGTCATCTCAGCCTTTGGCGGGCGACGGCGGGCGGGTCAGCGCGCGCCGCACCAGATAGAGCCCGCCCAAAAGCATCGGCAAGGAGAGGATCTGGCCGTAGGTGATCCAATCGGGCAGACCGCCGATCGGCACCTCGGGCGCGCGGAACAGCTCCGCGATCGTCCGCGCGATCGCGTAGCCGACCAGGAACAGCCCCGAGATCAGCCCCGGCCGGCGCAAGCCCCCCCAGAATTTAAGCGCCGCCAGGATCAGCAGGAACAGCGCCAGGCCTTCCAGCGCCGCCTCATAGAGCTGGCTCGGGTGACGCGGCTCCGGCCCGGCGCGCGGGAAGATCACGGCCCAGGAGACGTCGCTCGGCCGGCCCCAATGCTCGCCGTTGATGAAGTTGGCGACGCGCCCCAACCCGATGCCGATCGGCGCGCCCGCGCACACGATGTCCGTCAGCGAGAAAAGCGGCAGGCGATTGACCTTTATGAAGATCAGCATCGCCGCGAGCACCCCCAGCAGACCGCCGTGGAAGGCCATGCCGCCCTTCCAGACCTGCAGGATCTCCAGCGGATTGGCGAAATAATAGCCGGGCGCGTAAAACAGCACCTGGCCCAGGCGCCCGCCCACGATCACCGCGATCACGGCCCAGGTCAGGAATCGGTCGATGTGCGCGGGCTCGATTTCATAGGGGCTGCGAAGCGCAAGCCGCATGCCCCAGCGCCAGGCGATCAACAGCCCCGCGATATAGGCGAGCGCGTACCAGCGGATCGCGACGGGCCCGATCTGCAAAGCGATCGGGTCAAGATCATGAATGTAGAAACCGTCCATCAGGCTCTCGGGCGCGCCGCGTCAGCGATAGGGGTCGTCGGTCGACAGATAGCCGCGCACATAGGCCGCCACGCCGTCCTCAAGCGAGGTCGCCGGACGGTCGTAGCCGGCCGCGCGCAGCCGCTCCATCTTCGCTTGCGTGAAATACTGGTAGTGTCGGCGGATGTGCTCCGGCGTGTCGATGTAGTCGATGGCGGGCGCGACCTCCAGGGCCGCGAAGGTCGCCTCGGCTAGGTCTTTGAAGCTGCGCGCTGCGCCCGTCCCGCAGTTGAACAGCCCGCTGACGCCGGCGTTGTCGTAGAGCCACAGCATGACCTCGACGCAGTCGCCGACATAGACGAAGTCGCGCTTCTGCCCGCCGTCCTCATAGTCCGGATGGTGCGATTTGAAGAGCTTCACCCGGCCTTGGTCGCGGATCTGTTCGAAAAGCTGATGGGCGACGGAGCGCTGGCCGCCCTTGTGGTACTCGTTCGGGCCGTAGACGTTGAAAAATTTGAGGCCGGCCCACTGCGGCGGCGCCGCGCCTTGGTCGGCCAGCCGCACGGCCGTCTGATCGAACAGGTTCTTAGACCAGCCGTAGGGGTTGAGCGGGCGCAAGGCCGAGAGCGCCGCCGGATCGGGATCGTCGTCAAAGCCTTTCGATCCGTCGCCGTAGGTCGCGGCCGAGGAGGCGTAGATCAGCCGCACGTCATTCTCCGCGCACCAGTACCAGAGGCGCTGCGAGAGGGTGAAATTGTTGTGCAGGATGAAGTCGACGTCCGTCTCCACCGTGGAGCTGCTGGCCCCCATGTGGAAGATCGTCGACACGCTGGAGCCGTTCTCCGTCAGCCAGTCCAGCAAATCCTCGGGCTCGATGACGGCGGCGATCGGGTGCTTCGCCAGATTGCGCCATTTGTCGCCCTCGCCGAAACGATCGCAGACGGCGATGCTTTCGTAGCCGCGCTCGGCCAACGCGCCGACCAAGTTGGAGCCGATGAAGCCTGCGCCGCCCGTCACCAGAAGCATGGTCGTCCGTCCCGCGTCGTTTCGTCGCTCGCCGATCAATCGCTCGGCCGATTAATCGCTCGGCCGGTCTTACCGCGCGGACCCGAGCCCCGCAAGGGACGGCGCGCCGCCGGCCCGACATTGCGCGAGCGCCCGCGCCCTCTATATGGTGCGGGACGACGGATTTCCCGATTCCCCGAACGGCGGAGCCGAACAGCGATGCAGACAAAAGGCAGGATTTTCGACGATCTGGCGCGCGTGGCCAACGGCGCCGCCGGGACGCTGTCCGGCGTCCGGCACGAAATCGAGGGCGTGGTCAAGCAACGGCTCGAACGCGTCCTTGCCGATATGGACCTCGTCGGCCGCGACGAGTTCGAGGCCGTGAAGGAGGTCGCCGCCAAGGCGCGCCTCGAGCAGGAGGCGCTGGAGGCCCGCGTCGGTGAGTTGGAGGCGGAGGTCGCGCGCCTTGCCGCGTCGGGCGGCCCGTCCAAGGGCGGGCGTGCGCAAAAGGGTCGGGCGAAGAAAGCCCAGCCTAAGAAGGCCGCGGCGAAAAAGGCGGCGGCCAAGACGGCGGCGGCCAAGAAAGCCTGAACCGTCGCGGCCTGTACCGCGTAGACTCTGGCATGACCTTAACGTTTCCCAACCCGTCGATCCCGTTTCGCTTAGGCCCGTTTCGCTTAGGCTCCGTCCGCTTGGGCGCGATCCGCGCCGCGCAGGCTTCGGTCGCGGCGGCGATGCTGGCGACGGCCCTGCTCGCGGCCGCGCCGGCCCTCGCGCAATCCTCGCCGCAGCTTACGGTCGAACCGGCCGGCGGTTGGCGCAGTACGGAGCTGATCGACCACCCGCTCGTGGGCCGCGTCTACGACGCCCGGCGAGAGCGCTTCATCCCGCGCGCCGCCCTGATCGAGAGTCTCGCCGCCGCGCGCTTCGCGCTGCTGGGCGAACGTCACGACAACCCGGACCATCACCTGCTGCAGGCGGAGATCGTGCGCGCGCTCGGTCGCGCCGGCGCCGCGCAAGCGCTCGTCTTCGAAATGCTGACGCCCGAGCAGGCGCCGGCCTTGCCGGCGCGCGGGGCGGCCGACGTCGATCTCGACGCGCTCGGCCTGGATTTGACGTGGGAGGCGCGGGGCTGGCCCGATTGGTCGCTCTATCGCCCGATCTTCGCGGAGGCTATGGCCGCGCGCTTGGCGCTCGCCCCCGGCGCGCCGGGGCCTGAGGCGCTGCGCAGCGCCGCAACGGCGGGTCTGAAGGAGGCGTTGCCCGAGCCGGAGCGCGCGAGGCTCGCGCTGGGCGAGCCGATGGCGGAGGCGGATCGGGTTCGGCTGCTCGAGCAGCTTTTCGAAGCCCATTGCGGCTACGCTCCGCGGGACAAGCTGTCCGGGATGCTGGACGCCCAGCGCCTGAAGGACGCGGCGATGGCCGACGCGTTGATCGAACAGGCGGGCGCGCACGGACCCGCGCTGCTGATCGCCGGGGCCGGTCACATTCGAGAGGATTGGGGCGTTCCCGCCTATCTCGATCGGCGCGACGCCGGCGTCTACGCGACGCTGGCCTTCGCGGAGGCGCGGCCCCGCGTCGACGATCCGGGCGTCTATGTTCCCCGGGATGCGGGCGGAGAGCCGGCGGTCGACTTTCTGTGGTTCACGCCGCGCGTCGATCTGGACGATCCCTGCGCCAAGTTCGAAGATCAGCTGGAAGCGATGGGCGGCGCCGCCCGATCGCAGTGAGCGAGGACGACCGATCGTCATGGCCAAGGCTCTCCCCTACCGGGCGCGCACCGCAAGCGGCGAGGTGTTCGAGATCGAGTTTCCGCTGCACGGCGACACCGTCTCGCCGATGCGGGTGAGCCAACTGGTCACCGCCATCCTCGACGCGGTGGAGCGCGACATCGGCATCGCGGGTGAGACGAGCAACGGCGACGTGCTGCAGGCCGTCGCCATGGCGGCGGCGATTCGCGCCCGCATGATCCACGCGCCCCCGACGGTGACCGAGAAGATCACCCGCGAGCTGCTGGAAGCCGCCCTCGAGGGCGCGGCCCGCGCGACGCACAGCGCGCCGACGTCGGGGCGGGCGTAAGGGAGCGGGGCCGCTCCCGCTCGCGCGCCCCTTATCCCAGACGAAAGCCCGGGTCCGTTCCTGCGCCCGCACCCCTATCACAAAACTTTCCTGAAATAGGCGATTGCGGCGGATTCAAGCCTGTGGCAGGCTAAATCTCGTGTTGCGGTTGGAGTTTTCCACAAGATATCGCGGCAAGCCCAAGATCGGCTCTTGAGTCGGCCGCGGTCGACGGGCAAGACTCCCAGCCGCGCCCGTTGGAGCAGGCGCCCGACGCCAGGCTGAGGAGGATCTCTTATGACCGCGCTGCTGGTCGAAACCGCAACCTCCGCGCCCAATCCCCTCGACGTTCTCGAAGCGATGTTCACCGCCAACGAATGGCCGTTCGAACGCTCCGACGAGGACGAGATGGTGGTCGAGACCACCGGGGGCTGGTGCGACTACCGCATGTTCTTCGCCTGGCGCGAGGATCTGCACGCGCTCTATTTCACCTGCGGTTTCGATCTGAAGATCCCGCGGGACAAGCGAAAGGGCGTGACCGATCTGCTCGCCTTCATCAACGAGAAGATGTGGCTCGGCCATTTCGACCTGTGCTCCGAAGACGGGGCGCCGACCTTCCGGCACACGCTCCCGACGCGCGGGGTCAAGAGCTTTTCGGTCGAGCAGTTGGAAGATCTGATGGACATCGCGCTGGCCGAGTGCGAGCGCTTTTATCCGGCCTTCCAGTTCCTGCTCTGGGGCGGCCACAGCCCGGAGGAGGCGATCGCGGCCGCCCTTCTCGACTGCCGCGGCGAGGCCTGACAGCCGGCTTTAACCGCGCCGCCGACGCCTGTACCCTCCCGGCCGAAGACGCTGCTTCGGTCTGAGGGAGAGTGACGCCATGAGCGAGAAATTGACCCGTCCGCTGTTGTTGATCGGCTGCGGCAAGATGGGCGGGGCGATGTTGGACGGCTGGCTGAAAAGCGGGGTCGCCGCCGCCGGCGTCCATATCGTCGATCCGACCGGCGCCGCGCCCTTTCAGGGCCGCGATCGCGTGACGATCCATGCCGGCGCCGACGATCTGCCGGACGACCTTGATCCCGAAGTCGTCGTGCTGGCGGTCAAGCCGCAGCAGATGGACGACGTGCTGGCCCCGCTCGCGCGGTTCGCAGGGCCTGAAACGCTGTTCGTCTCGGTCGCCGCCGGCAAGACGATCGGCTATTTCGAACGCATGCTCGGAGCCGAGGCGGCGATCGTGCGCGCCATGCCGAACACGCCGGCTGCGATCGGCCGCGGCATAACCGTCTGCTGTCCGAATGAAGTCTGCAGCGCCGGCCAGAAGGCGCTGGCGGAACGCCTGCTGAAAGCGGTCGGCGAAGCGGAGACGGTCGAGGACGAAGCGCTGATCGACGCGGTGACCGGACTGTCCGGCGGCGGCCCGGCCTACACGTTTCTGTTGATCGAATGCATGGCGAAGGCCGGCGTCGAGGCGGGGCTGCCGGATGCGCTCGCCGCGAAGCTCGCGCTGCACACGGTCGCCGGCGCGGGCGAGCTTGCGATCCAGAGTGACGAAGAGCCGGCGGAGCTGCGCCGCAACGTGACCTCGCCCAAGGGGACGACGGAGCAGGCGCTGAATGTGCTGATGCGCGAGCAGGACGGTCTCGGCCCGCTGATGACCGAAGCGATCGCCGCCGCGACGCGCCGATCGAAGGAGCTCGCGGGATAGCGCGCTTGTCCGGGGGCGCGTGGCGGCCCATCTCATAATCCCGGACAGGCAACGCTAGCGGAGAGAGGCATGGCGCAGAACGCAAGGCCCGATCGCGATCAGATGCTCGATCGCGCCGTCGATGCGGCGCTCAGGCTGGCTGCGCGCGACGGTTGGGCGCGGGTTCGCCTGGAGGACGTCGCCGGCGAGGCGGAGATGTCGCTCGGCGCGTTGCGGCGGCTGACCCCGGACAAGACAGGCCTCATCGTGCGCTTCATCGCCCAGGCGGACGCGGCCGTTCTATCCGAGGAGAGCGGCTTCCGGCCTGAAGACAGCGTGCGCGATCGGCTGTTTGATCTGTTGATGCGCCGGTTCGACGAGTTGGACGCGCACAAGTCGGGCGTCGAAGCGGTCTTCCAGGACGTGCTGCGCGACCCGCTCGCTTTGATGGTCGTGGCGCCGGCCGGCGTACGCGCGCTCGGCTGGTATTTGGAGGCGGCGGGCGTCGGCGCGGACGGGCCGCTCGGCGCGCTCCGGGTCAAGGGGCTCGCCGCCGTCTGGCTGCACGCCCTGCGCGCCTGGTTCGAAGACGACAGCGAGGATCTGGCCAAAACCATGAAGGCGCTGGACCGGGCGTTGGGCCAGGCGGAAAGCGTCGCCGGCTGGCTGGAAGGACGCCGGCCGGACCCGCGCGGGGCCGACCCCGATCGACCGGGAGATCCGGAAGGCGAGGCGGACGCGGGGCCTGCGTCAGACCCGGGAACGGATCCGTCCGACGAGGCCGCGCCGAGCGCTCGCTAAGGGGCTTCATTGTTGTGCAGTGCAGCAAATTTCCCTTGACGCTCGCGCGACGAAGGCCATATAGAAGGCGTGGATGCTGCAGTGCAGCATGAGAGCGCGACGGCGCATTGGGCGGTGAGGGAGCGTCGTCACCCCCGTGAGCGGACGCCGCAAAACCGTCACGGATTTGACCAGAGCTGCGGGTTAAACGTTGCAACGGCGACGAAGCCCGCCCGACGACCCAAGGGAGCGAAACCATGGCCCAGCAAAAGTCGCAGACGAATTATTTCGATCCGAAGAACAACCCCTTCTTGGACCCGAAGAACAATCCGTTCCTCGACCCGTCCAAGAACCCGTTCCTGAGCGCCGACGTCTCCAAGATGTTCGGCGGCTATCAGGCGCCGGAACTGAAGGATCTGATGGACAGCCAGCGCAAGAACTTCGAGGCGCTGGCCCAGGCCAACAAGACCGCGGTGGAGGGCTTCCAGGCCGTCTTCACCCGTCAGGGCGAAATCCTGAAGCAGATCATGGACGAGGCGAACGCGTCGCTGCAGGCGATGAACGCGTCGGGCAAGCCGGACGCCGCCGCCGCGCAGAACATCGACCAGATCAAGGACTCGCTCGAGCAGGCGGTCACCAACATGCGCGAGCTGTCGGAGATGGTTTCGAAGTCTCAGCAGGAGGCCTTCGACATCCTGAACGGCCGCATGACCGAGCAGCTGGACGAGATCAAGAAGCAGATGGACGCCGCCAAGAAGTAAGCGCCGGCGACCTGTTGCATGCGAAGCCGCCCCGGCCCCTGGCCGGGGCGGTTTTATTTTGCCCGGTGCGCCTGCGCTTGCTAAAGCCCGACCCCTGTTGGCGAACGACGCGACGGGGAGAGTGCGGATCATGAGCGAGCAGGCGCCCGAGATCGGTTTCGACGAGTTCCTGAAGGTGGACGTGCGCGCAGGCACGGTGCTGCACGCCGAGCCCTATCCCGAGGCCCGAAAGCCGGCGATCAAGCTGTGGATCGATTTCGGCCCGGAGATCGGCGAGCGCAAGACGTCCGCCCAGATCGCCAAGCATTACGACCCCGCAACGCTGCCGGGTCGGCAGGTTCTGGCGGTGGTCAATTTCCCGGCCAAGCAGATCGGCAAATTCATGTCGGAATGCCTCGTCCTCGGGCTCGACGACGGCGAAGGCGACGCCGGGATCGTGCTGTTGCGCCCCGACCAGGCGGTCCCGAACGGCCAGCGGATGCACTAAAGCGCGCGCCCGGGCGTTGACGGATCCGCGGTTGCGGCCGCGGACGCTTGCCGCGCCCCGCCGGTGCGCCTACCGTCTCTCGGCGCCGAGACGAGCGGAGAAGGACGGGTTTCATGGCGATCCATTTCACCGAACAGGAACTGGCCGAGCGGCGCGCCGCGGCGTGCAAGGCGATGGCGGCCGACGGCCTCGACGGGCTGCTGATCTTCCGTCAGGAGTCGATGTACTACCTGACCGGCTACGACACCTTCGGGTTCGTCTATTTCCAGTGCCTCTATCTGGGCGCCGACGGAGAGATGTTCCTGATGACGCGCGCGCCCGACCTGCGTCAGGCGCAACATACCTCTGTGATCGACGACATTCACATCTGGGTCGATCGGGAAGGCGTCAATCCCGCGCGTGAATTGCGCGATCTGCTTCACCAGCGCCGGCTTTCCGGCAAGAAGCTGGGGGTGGAATGGGAGAGCTACGGCCTGACCGCCGCCAACGGCCGCAAGCTGGAGCACGCGCTGGACGGCTTCTGCGACCTGGTCGACGCCTCCACGCTCGTCTCGCGTTTGCGCCTGGTGAAGAGCCCGGCGGAGCTGGACTATGTCCGCCGCGCCGCGGAACTCGCCGACGACGCCTATGATCGCGCCTATGAGCTGGCCGGCCCCGGCGCCGACGAGGGCGCGATCCTGGCCGCCATGCAAGGGGCGGTGTTCGAAGGGGGCGGCGACTACGCCGGCAACGAATTCATCATCGGCTCGGGCCGCGACGCGCTGTTGTGCCGCTACAAGGCCGGCCGGCGCAAGCTGGACGCCCAGGATCAGTTGACCCTGGAGTGGGCGGGGGTCTATCGCCACTACCACGCCGCGATGATGAACACCTTCCTGATCGGCGAGGCCTCGGACGAGCATAAGGCGCTGCACGCGGCGGCCGAGGAGGCGATCCTCGCCTGCGAGGCGATGCTGAAGCCCGGGTCGACCATGTCGGACGTCTTTCACGCCCACGCCCGCACTCTCGACGCCCACGGGCTGAAGGACCACCGCATGAACGCGTGCGGCTACGCGATGGGGACCTGCTTCGCGCCGAACTGGATGGACTGGCCGATGTTCTATGACGGCAATCCGGTGGAGTTGAAGCCGGGCATGACCTTCTTCATCCACATCATCATCGCCAATTCCGACGCGGGCCGCGCGATGACGTTGGGGCGAAGTTCGATCGTCGGCGAAACCGGGCCGGAGGTTCTTTCCAAGCGCCCGCTCGACCTCGTCGTCCGGTAGGTCGGAAGGGCGCCCGCCATGCCCTGGTTGATCCAGCTTTTCGTGATCTCGCTGTTGCTGATGATGGTGGGCTGCTTTGTATTTTAGGGCGCTTGCGCTGCTGCTCGCGCTGCTGTCGGCCGTCGCCTGCGGCCCGGTGCCCAAACCGTTCGCGCAGCCGGCGCCGGTCAAGGCGGAGAACCCGTTGCTCGCCATGCCGGACAGCATCGGCGTCACGGTCGCCCCGCCGATCGACGGCCCGTCCGATCTGACCGGCCCGCTGGCCGAGCGCACGGCCGAACGGTTGCGCTGGGCCGGCGTCCCGGCGAGCACGGGACCAGGGCTTAGCGGCGGCTATCTCCTGGAAGGGCGAACGCGACTGGAGGGCGGCCGGGCGATCGTCGCCTGGCGGCTGACCGATCCGTCGGGCGAAACGACGGCGGCGCCCGAGGTGAGCGCGCCCGCTAGGCGCGGCGAATACGAAGCGGGGGCGGACGCGTTGCTCGCCGCGCTGTCGAAGGTAAGCGCATCGGCGGTGGCGGAAGCTCTCGCCTCGCCCAGCGCGCGGGCCCTCGCGGACCCTGCAGCCGACGCCGGCCCCGATCGCGCGGACGCGATTTTCGTTATGGGGGTGGAGGGGCCGGCGCCCGGCCCGGCGGAGGAGCTGAACAGGGCCCTCGCCGCGCTGCTTGAGGATCTGGGCGCGCCGCTGACCGGAGACGAAGGCGCGGCGACCCTGCTGATCCAGGGCGCCTACGCCGTCGCCCCGGGAGAGGGGGACGCCGAGGGCGTGCGGCTTAGCGTCGACTGGTGGCTCCTCGCCCCGGACGGGTCGGTGGTCGGCACGCTCTCGCAGGAAAACGCGGTTCCCGACGATCCCAGCCGCACAGGCTTCGGCCCGCTCGCCTACGACATCGCCTACCCGGTCGCCGACGCCGTCGCGCGCTCGCTGCAGGCGGAGTGAGTAGGACGGCCCCGACCGAGCGTTTACACCCTCCGGCCCGCTTGCTATATCGGGCGCGCCTTGGGCGCAGCGGTTGGGGGAAGAGGGAGGCCGCCCGCGCGTCGAAGGCGTAGCCGGGCCGCGGAAGCCGCACGCCGCCCGGCGGCCCGTCTGGTCGCCCGTCTGGTCGCATTGGGGAAGCGCATCGCATGAAAATTCTCGCTGGGAACTCGAACCGGCCGCTGGCCGAGGCCATCTCCGCGTATCTCAACGTCCCCCTCACGAAGGCCTCGATCCGGCGCTTCTCCGACATGGAGATATTCGTCGAGATCTTGGAGAACGTGCGCGGCGAGGACGTTTTCGTCGTCCAGTCGACGAATTTTCCGGCGAACGACAATCTGATGGAGTTGCTGGTGATGATCGACGCGCTGCGCCGAGGCTCGGCGCGTCGGATTACGGCGGTGATTCCCTACTACGGCTACGCCCGCCAGGACCGGAAGACCGGCCCGCGCACGCCGATTTCGGCCAAGCTGGTCGCCAACCTGATCGAGAAGGCGGGCGCCAACCGCGTCCTGACGATCGACCTGCACGCCGGCCAGATCCAGGGCTTCTTCGAGGTGCCGACCGACAACCTCTTCGCCCTGCCGGTGCTGCACAACGACCTGCAGGAGAGCATGAACGAGGAGGAGGAGATGCTGGTCGTCTCCCCCGACGTCGGCGGGGTTGTGCGGGCTCGGGCGCTCGCCAAACGCCTCGAATGCGACCTCGCCATCATCGACAAGCGGCGCGAGAAGGCCGGCCATTCGGAGGTGATGAATATCATCGGCGAGCCGGAGGGGCGGCGCTGCGTCCTGATCGACGACATCGTCGACAGCGCGGGCACCCTGTGCAACGCCGCCCAGGCGCTGATGGACGCGGGCGCTAAGAGCGTCTCGGCCTACGTCACCCACGGCGTGCTGTCGGGCGGCGCGGTCGCGCGCGTCTCGGCCTCGCCGCTGGAGAGTCTTGTGATCACCGACTCGATCATGGCGACCGAGGCGGTGCGGGTCTCGCAGACTGTCCGGCAAGTCTCCATCGCCCCGCTGCTGGCCGAGGCGATCCGCCGGATTTCCGAAGAAAAATCGGTTTCCAGCCTGTTCGATTGAGTGTAAAAGACCGCCGCTTTCCGCATGACGGCGCGGGCCTGACGCCGACGGCCGCTTCGAGGACGAGGCGGCCGCGCCGTTTTTTTGGGCGGGTTGCGCTCGCGGATCAAGTCCGGCGCCGACACCCCTGGAGGTCGGGCCGGGATCATGACGCCAAGCAGATGATAGGAGCGTTGGCAAATGTCTGAGCAAGCTGTTCTTCCCGCCGTCGTGCGGGATCGGGCTGGCAAGGGGGCGGCTCGTGCGGTGCGTCGGGCGGGGATGGTTCCCTGCGTCGTCTACGGCGCCAGCAAAGACCCCCAGATGATCTCCATCGAACCGCGCCACCTGATGCGCGAGCTGATGGCCGGTCATTTCTACAACACCGTCTACGACGTCGAGGTCGAGGGCGGCGCGAAGGAGCGGGTGCTGCCGCGCGACATGCAGCTGCACCCGATCACCGACCTGCCGCTGCATGTCGACTTCCTGCGCGTCAGCAAGTCGACCAAGATCACCGTCGCCGTGCCGGTCACCTTCCTCAACGAGGAGGAGAGCCCGGGGCTGGAGCAGGGCGGCACGCTGTCCGTCGTGCGCTACGAGGTCGAGGTCTACTGCGCCGCCGACGACATTCCCGAGACGTTGGAGTGCGATCTCACCGGCCGCGAGATGGGCGATACGATCCATATCTCCGATCTGAAGATGCCGAAGGACGTGGTTTCCGCCATCACCGACCGCGATCCGGTCGTCGCCAACATCGAGGCCCCGCGCTCCGAAGAGGCGATCGAGGAGATCGAGGCCGAGGACCAGGAGGCCGGCGAGGAGTACGGCGCCGAGTCCGAGGAAGCGGCCGAAGAGGGCGCTGAGGGCGGCGAGTCCGAGGGCGACGGCGAGGGCGAGTCCGAGGACGAGTCCAAGGAGTAACCCTCCCGCGGAGAAGGAGCCGGTCCCATGCGTCTCCTCGTCGGTCTCGGCAATCCGGGTCCGAAATACGAGGCCAACCGGCACAACATCGGATTCATGGCGGCGGACCTGCTGGTCCGCCGTTATGATTTCGGTCCGTGGCGCGCGCGCTTCCAGGCCCAGGTGGCGGAAGGGACGCTCGGCGGCGAGAAGGTTCTCGTCATGAAGCCGACGACCTTCATGAACGAGTCCGGCCGCGCGGTCGGCGAGGCCGTGCGCTTCTTCAGGTACGCGCCGGACGACGTGCTCGTGATTTATGACGAGCTCGACCTCGCGCTCGGCAAGCTGCGCGTCAAGCAGGACGGCGGCCACGGCGGGCATAACGGCTTGAAGTCGCTCGACTCGCATATCGGCAAGGCCTACTGGCGCCTGCGTCTGGGGATCGGCCATCCGGGCTCGAAGGAGCAGGTGATCGCTCACGTGCTGGGCGATTTCTCCAAGAGCGAGCGGCGGACCGTCGACCAAGTGCTGGAGGCGACGGTCCGCCACATGCCGCTGTTGGTCGAGGGCAACGCGCCCGACTTCATGTCGAAGGCCGCGCAGGACGTCGCCCCGCCGCGCGCCGACGCGCCCGCAAAGCCGGCCGGAGGCGCCGACGCCCAGACGCCGTCCAAGGGCAAGTCGGCCGCCCAGCGTCTGCTGGAGGCGCAGGCGGACGACGCGCCCAAGAGCGGCGGGTTGGGCGGCGCGCTCAAGAACCTGTTCAAGAAGGATTAGAGGATCCGATGGGCTTCAATCTCGGCATCGTGGGACTGCCCAATGTGGGCAAGTCGACGCTGTTCAACGCGTTGACGGAGACCCAGGCCGCCCAGGCCGCCAATTTCCCCTTCTGCACGATCGAGCCCAACACCGGCCGCGTCGCGGTGCCGGACGAGCGGCTTGAGAAGCTGGCCGAGCTCGCGAAATCGGCGAAGGTGATCCCGACGCAGTTGGAGTTCGTCGACATCGCCGGGCTCGTCAAAGGCGCATCGAAAGGCGAGGGCCTCGGCAACCAGTTCCTCGCCAACATCCGCGAGGTGCACGCCGTCTGCCACGTTCTGCGCTGTTTCGACGAGGGCGACGTGACCCATGTCGAGGGCTCCGTCGACCCGATCCGCGACGCCGAGACGGTCGAGACCGAATTGATGCTGGCCGATCTTGAAAGCCTGGAGCGCCGCATCGTCCCGCTCGAGAAGAAAGCGAAGTCCGGCGAAAAGGACGCCAAAGCCGAAGTCGCGGTGATGCAGAAGGCGCTCGATCTGCTGCGCGACGGCAAGCCCGCCCGCCTCGCCGAGATCGAGGCCGAGGAGCGTCCGATCTTCAAGCGCCTGATGCTGCTGACCGCCAAGCCCATCCTCAATATCTGCAATGTCGAGGAGGAGGCGGCCGCCGAAGGCAACGCCCATTCCGCGCGCGTCTTCGAGCGCGCGGCCGCCGAGGGCGCGCAGGCCGTCGTCATCTCCGCGGCCATCGAATCGGAGGTCGCCCAACTCGACGACCCCGCGGACAAGGCGGAGTTCCTGGGCTCGATGGGACTTGAGGAGACCGGCCTATCCAAGGTCATCAAGGCGGGCTATCGCCTGCTCGACCAGATCACCTTTTTCACCGCCGGTCCGAAGGAGGCGCGGGCCTGGACCGTGCGTCGCGGCGCGAAGGCGCCGGAGGCGGCGGGCGTGATCCATACCGACTTCACCCGGGGCTTCATCGCGGCCGAGACGATCTCCTATCCCGATTACGTCGCCTGCGGCGGCGAAGCGCAGGCGAAGGAGACCGGCAAGATGCGCCTGGAGGGGCGCGACTACGTCGTCCAGGACGGCGACGTGTTCCATTTTCGCTTCAACGTTTGAGGCGCGGGCGTCGCGTCGAGACTATCTGAAAAGGAGACGGGCCGTGGAGATTTCCGTTCGGGTGTCGCCGGGAGAGCTGTTGGACAAGGTCTCGATCCTGGAGATCAAGCGCGAGAAGATCGGCGATCCTGAAAAGCTGGCCAATGTCGAGGCGGAGATCCGCGCGCTGAAGGGACCCTATGACGCCGTGGTCGGCGCCGACGCGCGGCTGGTCGATCTGTATCGCGCGCTGGTCGAGGTCAATTCGCAGCTTTGGGAAATCGAGGACGACATCCGCGTGTGCGAAGCGCGCAAGGATTTCGGCGACGCCTTCATCGGGCTCGCCCGCGCGGTCTACCGCACCAATGACAAGCGGGCGGCGATCAAGAAGGAGATCAATCTGCTGCTGAACTCCGACTTGGTCGAAGAGAAAAGCTACGAAGAGTATTGAGGGGCCGAGCCCGTGGCGATCCTCTTCATCACCTCCACGCACATCGGCGATGCGATCCTCAGCACGGGCGTGCTCGACCATCTGCACAAGCGCTATCCGAACGACGGCGTTACGATCGCCTGCGGCGCGCCGGCGGCGAAGGTCTTGCGCGCGGCCCCGAACCTCGAGGCGTTGCACGTCGTCCGCAAGCAGAAGAACCACCGCCATTGGTGGGAGCTGTGGAAGAAGATCGCCGGCAAGCGTTGGCGGGTCGTCGTCGACCTGCGTCGCTCGGCCATGCCTTGGGTTTTGTGGGCGGGCGCGCGCTACACTATCCCGAAGGATCGCGCCGGCCTGCACAGGGTGGCGCTGAACGCCGCCACGCTTGGTTCGCCGCCGCTCGATCCGGTCGTGTGGACTGAGCCCGCGGACGCGCTCGAGGCGGATCGCGCGCTGGCGGGCGCGCGGCGTCCGATCGCGCTCGCGCCCGGCGCCAATTGGCGCGGCAAGATCTGGCCGACCGAAAATTTCGCCGACCTCGCCCGGCGCCTGCGCGCGGCGGACGGCCTCGCCGCGGGCGCGGACCTCGCCCTGATCGGGGCGGAGGGAGAGCGCGAGGCCGGCCGCGCCGTCTTCGAGCAGGGCGGCGGCGGTCGAATCGTCGACGGCTTCGGACTCGACGTGCTGGCGACCTTTGAGCTCTTGAAGCGCTGCAGCCTCATGGTCGGCAACGATTCGGCGATGATGCATCTGGCCGCAGCGGCCGGAATCCCGACGATCGGACTGTTCGGTCCGACCAAAGACGACCAGTACGGACCCTGGGGGCCGAACGGTTTCGTCGTCCGCACCCCCGAATCGGTTTCGGAGTTGGTCGACTGGGACGGCTACGACACCACGACCACGGACACGATGATGGGCAACCTGACCGTCGACAGCGTCCTGGAGCGGATCCGCGACCTCGCCGAACGTCGCGTCTTCGTCCCCTGATAGGCAGGCCTATGCGAACGGGCCGTCCGGGTCGGGCGACACCAGATCGACGAACCCGTTGGGCGTTCCGAAACCGAGATCCGCGAAGCGGCGCTCGATCAGGTGCGCGCATTGGAACGAGGCTGTGTCGTAATCGCTCGGCGACGGGTGGGCGAGCGGCGTGTCGACGAACAGCAGATGCGTCGCCGGGGCCGTCGCATCCTCGGCCAGCAACGGAAGGCCGACTGCTTCGCAATACCGCCAGACTCCGCTTGCGAACACCTGCCGGGTGCGCGCCAGCATCGCGCAGGGCGTCTCCGCGCAGGCTCTGAAGGCGGCCAAAGCGTGCGAGCGCCGCTCTTCCGGCACGAACTCCAGATAGCAGCGCCCGACCGGGTTGGTTCGAAAGTGCTCCTTGATCGTCTCTCCAGCGATGCGGAACACCACCCGCGCAGGATCGCGGACGTCATAAAGAACGGCGTTCGCAAGGTCCCGGCCGATTTCGGTTGGATCGAACCCGATCTTGCGCGGAAGGCGGCCGCCGTTCTGCGTCAGCAATCGTCGATAGACCCGAACGACCCGCTTGGCCGCGTCGGTTGTGGTGTAGGCCTCCAAAGCCTCTAGCGAGGCGAGCGCCGCCGCCTCCCGGCGACGCCAAGTCGTTGTTGGTTCCGGCGATGCGAGCATTCGACGTTCTGTTCCAGATTCTACTTTGGCCGGACTATCCAAGACGGCGCGGAAAGAGGCCAGTCCTTTTTCCCCTCCGCCTTCCCCTCGGGGGGCTTGGTGTTCTTTACCTCGCCGGTGATTTCATCAGTCGTATGCGGGTGTCGAGGGTGATCGTCGCGACGCGGCGGCCGGCCTCCCGTCGGCTCGGCGGCGCGCCGACGCTTGATTATTCCCGGCGCTCTCCATAAGTTTCGCCTCATCGCGCCGCAGGGATGCGCCTTGCGGGCGGAATGGGCGAGCGCGCGCAGGCGCGTGCGCCGGCAGACGGGGGAAGAGCGTCGGCCATGGGTGCTGAAGCTTCCGCGCCGCGCATTGCGGCGAGCGACATGACGGCTTCCGGCGTCGGTCTCACGGCCGCGTTCCGGAAACCCAAGACCACGGGAACCCGTTAGGGCCTCCCGGAACCGACACCGTCTTCGCCGCGCCATCACGACCAAGCGATGAGAAAAGACGATCGGGCCGGGAGATCTCCCCGGCTTGGCCCTCATTGAGGCCGCGGGAGCGCCCCTGAAACCGGATGAGAACGAGACCCGCGCCGAGCCGGGCGCGATCGCCCTTCGGGGGAAGACATGGCGCCTGGGGCTCAGGCCCGCGCCGCAAAGCAGGGACCCAGGCCCGCGCCGCAAAGCAACGGAAGAGAGTGAGAAAGATGGGATATAAAATCGCCGTCGTCGGCGCCACGGGCAATGTGGGCCGCGAGATCCTCAAAATCATGGCCGAGCGCGATTTCCCGGCCGACGAGGTCGTGGCGCTCGCCTCCTCGCGCTCGGTCGGGACCGAGATCAGCTACGGCGACGACAAGGTCGTGAAGGCCCAGAACCTGGCCGACTTCGACTTCTCCGGCGTCGACATCGTTCTGTCCTCTCCGGGCGCGAAGGTGTCGGCCGAGTACTCGCCCAAGGCCGCCGCCGCGGGCGCGATCGTGGTCGACAACACGAGCCACTGGCGGATGGATCCGGACTGCCCCTTGGTGGTCCCGGAGGTGAACCGCGCCGCGCTGAAGGAATGCCGCAAGAAGGGCATCATCGCGAACCCCAATTGCTCGACCATCCAGATGGTGGCCGCGATGAAGCCGCTGCACGATCTGGGGACGATCAAGCGCTGCGTGGTGTCGACCTACCAGTCGGTCTCGGGCTCGGGCCGCGAGGGGATGGACGAGCTCTTCAACCAGACGCGCGCGATCTACGTCAACGACCCGGTCGAGAAGAACAAGTACCCCAAGCAGATCGCGTTCAACGTGATCCCGCACATCGACGTCTTCATGGACGACGGGAGCACGAAGGAGGAATGGAAGATGGTGGTCGAGACCAAGAAAATCCTCGACCCCAAGATCAAGGTGCACGCCACCTGCGTGCGCGTGCCGGTCTTCATCGGCCACGCCGAGGCGGTCAATCTGGAGTTCGAGCGCGAGGTCACGGTCGAGGCGGCGCGCGAGGCGCTGTCCAATGCGCCGGGCATCGTCGTCTTCGACAAGCGCCAGGACGAGGGTTATGTGACGCCGGAGGAGTGCGCCGGCGAGGACGCGGTCTATGTCAGCCGCATCCGTGAGGACTCGACGATCGAGAACGGCCTGAGCCTTTGGGTGGTCGCGGACAATCTGCGCAAGGGCGCGGCGCTCAACACCGTGCAGATCGCCGAGTGCCTGATCGAGGACGGTTACGTCTGAGGCGGCCGGACGGCCCCAAGCCCCCTCGACCGCCCGATCCGCAGCGGGTTAGACTGCCCGCCATGAGTGACGAGGGGGATGGGGCCGACGCCCCGACGCAGGCGCCGGAAAACGGCGCGGGGGACGGCGGGGCCGCGGCGACGCGCGCGTCCACGGCCCGCGTCACCGCGACGGCTCGGCCCGTCGGCGGCGAGGAGATCCGCCGTCAGGTGGAGCGCGCCGTACGCCTGCAAAGCGCCGGCAAGGTTGAGGAGGCGCTCGCCGCCTACCGCGCCGTCCTCGCCCGCGATTCCTACATTCCCGCCGCTTGGATCAATCTGGGCGTGCTGCTGCGCCGCACGGGACGGATGGCGGCGGCGGTCGCCTGTCTGAAGCGCGGGGTCGCGCTCAAGCCTTACGACGGCTCGGCGTGGTCTAACCTCGGCAATGCGCTGCGCGCGGCCGGCCGCTATGAGGAAGCGGTGCGCGCGCACGGCCGGGCGCTCGAACTCACCTCGGGCTCGGCCCAGCTGCATTACAACATGGCCCTGGCCCAGCGCGACGTAGGCTATCTGGAAGAGGCGCTGCACGCCTTTCGGCGCGCCGAGATGCTGGGATACGCGAAGCCTGAGCTGACATGGGACCGGGCGCTTACCTATCTGCTGCAGGGAGATTTCGCCAACGGCTTCGAGCAATACGAAGCGCGGTGGAGCCTGCCTGAGGCCGCGCGGCGCCAGTTCGACTGCCCGGTCTGGGAGGGCGAGGGCGATTTGGACGGGCCGCTCCTCGTCTGGGCCGAGCAGGGCTTCGGCGACACGCTGCAGTTCTGTCGCTACCTGCCGTCGCTCAAGGCGCGCGGGATTGAGCGCCTTATCGTCGAAGTGCAGGGGCCGATCGCTCGGCTGCTGCAGGAGACGCCGGCCTTCGAGGGCGTCACGGTCGTCGCCCGCGGGGCCCCCTTGCCCAAGGCGGCGGCGCACGCGCCGCTGCTGAGCCTGCCGCGCGTCCTGGGGACGACGCTTGAGACGATCCCGGCGGGAACGCCTTATCTCACACGTCCGGCGGCGATCCCGGCGCGCCGCGCGCCGGTCGACGTGCTGAATGTCGGCCTGTGCTGGGCGGGAAAGCCCAGTCACCGGAACGACCGCAATCGGTCGGTCGGGGCGGGGGCCTTCATGGCGCTCTTCGACCTTCCCGGCGCGCGCTTCCAATCGTTGCAGAAAGGACCTGGCGCGCGTCAGATCGCCGAGCACGGGCTGGAGGCGTTGGTCGAAGACGTCGGCTCCGGCCTTAAAGATTTCGCCGAGACGACCGCCGCGATCGAGGCGCTGGATCTGGTGATCACCGTCGACACCTCGATCGCCCACCTGGCCGGGGCGATGGGTAAGGAGGTGTGGGTCGTCTTGCCCTACGCGCCCGATTGGCGGTGGATGCTGCACCGCGACGACAGTCCCTGGTACCCCTCGATGACGCTCTACCGTCAGACCAGCCCCGGCGATTGGGACGAGGTCTTCGCCCGCGTGCGCGGCGCGTTGGCCGGACGAATTTCCGACAAGTTGCGCGCACGCGCCTGACGGCGCGCTTGATCCATATCACGCGCGTGCAACCAAGCGCAGGGTAGGATGGCGGCCTCATGAGCATCTTGGACCGTGCGACGGCGCGGGCGGCGGCTTTCCATGCACCAACGAGACGAGGATCCTGAAGCCGGGCTCAGTCAGGCGGAGGCCGAGCGGCGGCTGGCCGCCACGGGTCCCAACCGCCTTCCGGAGCCCAAGCTGGCGGGACCGTTGCGCATTTTCGCGCGTCAGTTCCTCAACCCCTTCATCTACATTCTGATCGTCGCAGGGCTGTTGTCGCTCGTCATCGGGCAGCTCCCCAGCGCGATCTTCATCGCCGCCGTGCTGCTGCTGAACGCCGTGATCGGCGCGATCCAGGAGTATTCGGCGCAGAAATCGGCGTCCGCGCTGCGCCGCATGGTGCGCGGCACGGCGCATGTGATCCGCGACGGGCTGGCCAGGACGATCGACGTCGAGGCGCTGGTCCCCGGCGATCTCGTCCTGCTGGCCTCGGGCGACAAGACGCCCGCAGACATCCGGCTGATCGAAAGCCGCAATCTCGCCGTCGACGAAAGCATGCTGACCGGCGAAAGCCTGGTGGTGACGAAGGCCGCCGACGCGCCCTCCGCACCCGACGCGCCGCTGGCCGAGCGCTTCGACCGCTGCTTCGCCGGCTCCATCGTCACCCGCGGGCGCGCCCGCGGGGTGGTGGAGGCGACCGGCCTCAAGACCCAGATCGGCTCGATCTCCAAAGTCGTCAGCGCCGCACGTAAGAGCGAGCCGCCCCTGATGATCCGGGTGCGCCGCTTCACCTATCAGGTGGCCGCTGGAATCCTGGGCGCGATCGCGCTGCTTGTCGCCTTGATGCTGCTGAAGGGCGGCTACGACGGGCGCGAGATGGCGTTGATGAGCGTCGGTCTCGCCGTCTCGGCCATCCCCGAAGGCCTGCCGGCGGCGCTCACCGTCGCGCTCGCCATCGGCATGGCGCGGATGGCGGAGCGCAGCGTCATCATCCGCAAGCTGGTGGCGGTGGAGGCGCTCGGCTCCTGCACCTTCATCTGCTCGGACAAGACGGGCACGCTGACCGTCAACGAGCTGACCGTCCGAAAGATCGCGCTGCCGGGCGGGAGCGTGTGCGAAGCCGCCGGAGAAGGCGTCGGCCCCGGCGCCGTAGACGCCCAAGGCAAGGAGGAGCGGCTGCGTGAGATCTGCGTCACCGGCGTGCTCGCGAACGAAAGCTATCTCGACTATTCCGGCGGCGAGTGGGTTTCGGACGGCGACATCGTCGACGTCGCCTTCCTGGTGCTGGCCAAGAAGCTGGGGCTGTCGCTTCGGGAGATCCGGGAGCGCGAGCGGCGCCTGGACTTGATCCCTTACGAATCCGAACGCGCGCTGTCAGGCAGCCTGACCCGACAAGCGGGCGAGGACGGGGCCAGCCTGCATGTCAAGGGCAGCCCGGAGAAGATGCTGGCGCTCTCCACGCACATGCTGACCGAGGCCGGCCGGGTCGAGATCGACCGCGCCGCGATCGAAGCCCAGTTCGAGGATCTCGCCGCCGACGGCTACCGGGTGATCGCGCTGGCCCGGCGCGAGTCGCTGCCGGTCGACGACGCGCTCGAGGAAGGCGGCGCGCTTACGCATCTCTCCGCGCTCACCTTCCTCGGCATGGTGGCGATGATCGATCCGATCCGCCCCGACGCCAAGGAGGCCGTCGCGCGCTGCCGCGCCGGCGGCGTGCAGGTGGCGATGGTGACCGGCGACCATCCGGCGACGGCGCGCGCGATCGCGCGCGACCTGAACCTGATCGAGGGCGACGAGCCGGTCGTCACCGGCGCCCAGATCCGCGAGACGCCGCCCGAGCGGCTCGAGGCGCTGATCGGCCCGGCGCGCGTCTTCGCGCGGATCGAGCCGATGCAGAAACAGACCATCGTCGAGACCTTCATGGCCCAGGGCCATTTTGTCGCCGTGACAGGCGACGGCGTTAACGACGCCCCCGCCATGCGGCGCGCCAACGCCGGCGTGGCGATGGGCAAGCGCGGCACCGACGTCGCCAAGGAGGCGGCGGACCTGATCATCACCGACGACAAGTTCTCTTCCATCGTCGCCGGGATCGAGCAGGGGCGCATCGTCTACAACAACATCCGCAAGGTGATCGCGCTGCTCATCGCCACCGGCGTCTCGGCGCTGCTGCTCTTTTTCCTGACGGTGCTGGCGGGGTTGCCGATGCCGCTGACGGCGGTGCAGCTGTTGTGGCTCAATCTGGTCGCCAACGGCCTGCAGGACGTCGCGCTCGCCTTCGAGCCGAAGGAGGGCGGCGAGCTCGCCCAACGCCCGCGCAAGCCGAGCGAGCCGATCTTCGAACGCCGCATCGTCGGACACGTCCTCGTCACCGGCTCGACCATGGGGCTGCTGGCCTTCGGCGTCTTCTGGCACCTGAACGCGACCGGCGTCCCGATCGAGGAGGCGCGCAATCTGACGCTGATGCTGATGGTGCTGTTCGGCAACATCCACGCGCTCAGCTCACGCTCCGAGACGCGCTCGCTGTTCTCCATGCGCCTCTTCGCGAACCCGTTCCTGGCGCTCGCCGTGCCGACCGCGCAATTGGTCCACATCGCGGCGATGTATGTCCCGGGCTTGAGCGACGTGCTCGCGCTCTCGCCCATCGGCCTGCAGGAATGGGGGACGCTGTTGCTGGTCGCGCTCGGCCTGCTCGCGGTCGAGGAGGCGCACAAGGCCGCGTTGCGGCGGGGACGAGCGCGCTGACGGGTCAGCCGACGGGCTGGGCGGGATCCTTGGGCATGCCGATCGCGACCCAGCGTTTGACCGTATCGACGTCGGCGATGTCGAGCGGCCCGCCCGGCGGCATGGCGTGCGGCTTCACCGCTTCCGGTCTGCCGTCTACGATCGCCCAGGCGTCGCCGGCCGCGTTGCGCCGCCAGCCGTCCAGCACGACGGCGATCAGCTCGCCGAAACGAACGACCGACTCGTAGTCGTCGAGATAGATCCGGAAGGCGCCCTCGTCATTGGTCAGCACCATGCCGTTCATGCAGCCCGCCCCCGCTTGGAGGATCGTTTCAACATCGGCCCAGGAGGGGTCGCTCATCAGTCTTCTCCCGCGTCGGTGCGGCGAACGGCGCCTTAGCGCCCCGCCAAGAGGGAAAGTCGGCCGAAAGAGAGATTAACGTCCGGCCCCGAAACCACCGCCGTCAGAACCCATACCTGGCCCTCAAGGGCGGGGAGCAGGGATTGCATGGGCTCTGACAGATCCAGGAAGAGCGGCTTCGCCGGCGCGTGGGCGCCGGCGTCCGATTGGCCGGATCCCCAATAGCCCCGACTTGCGACGATGAAGCGCTCCCGGAAGGCCCTATCGGCCATGTCGGGCGTCACGTTCGGCGGATGGAAGTAGAAGTCGACCGCGAAGCTGACGTCGGCGGCTCCGTTCGGACGGGCGAACTGAACGGAGGCGTTTCGAGTGTCCGCATTGAGCGCGACGGGCAGCTGCGCGATTTGGGTCGGTTGACCGAGGTCGGGGTTGTTGAAGCCGTCGCCGGCGAGCCGCGCGAACGGACTTTGCGCCGAAGCGCCGAAGCGCACGGCGCCGGTCGTCAGGTCGGCGATCAGATCGCGCGGCGGCAGGCGGTCTTGGGGTTTCACTTCGAAACCGAAGCCGAGCTGCGTCGTGTCGAGATAGATTCTGGCGCGGCCCATCGAGGGGACGGCGCCGGCGTTCTCGTGACCGGGAGCGGGAGTGATGCTGGTCGGCTGCGTACCGCGGAGGAATTGATCGAGCGAGGTCATCGTGCCCGCGCCGTTTTCGCGCAACCAGAATTCCAGAATCAGGTCGATATAGGCGTGAAAGCTCCAGAATCCCGGGTCCAGCGCCGCCGTCGTCGGGTTGGCCATGTCGCCGCCGAAGTAGAAGGCGTGCATGAGATCATGCTGGGCCGATTCGAACTCGCCCTTCCCGCCGGTCGGATGCGCCTGCGGATATCCGCCGAACCGGGGCCAGTCGCCGCCATAGATCAGCGCAGCCGTCAGCCGCGCGCTGGTCGCGCCTTCCAGCCGTTCGCGCTCCTCGGGGAGCAGCGCGTGGTGCAATCTGTTCTCGTGGTAAAGCGGGGAGGTCGGATCCTCGAACGCCTTAGGATAGCGGGCCCCCGAAGGCGGGCGCGTCCAGTTCCAGAAGGGGACCGCGACATCGGCCGTGCTCGGGCCGGTCAGCCCTTCCGGGTCGGTCGCGCGCAGCAACTGCTCGAAATAGTAGAACTGTGCGCGATGCCAGAGTAGAAAGATGTCCTTGCCGTGTTCGCACATGCCGGGATTGGCGAGGATGCGGTCGGGCGGCGGCTCTCCGCGATCGCAGAACAGCGGCGTCGGCTCCGTCACCGTGCTCGGATCTTTGGGAACGAAGATTTTCATGCAGTTGTGGATCCAGGCCTGCCACAAATAGCCCTCTTCGTCGTAAGGGTCGGCCTGGTTTCGATCCTTCAGGATCTGCACCGCGTGCTCGTAGGCCGCCAGCTCCGCGGCCGTCAGGTCGTCAATGTTCTTGCGCAGCGGCGCGTCGCCGTTTTGCGCCCATCCGACAGAGGAGGCCGCGAACATCAGACACAGCGCAACGGCGAGACGGCGGGTCCAATCCGGCATGCGACGCTCTCCCCCGGCTGGACGACAGCCCGCCCTCCCCAGGGCGATCGGAAGCCGCGTCCGCCGGCCCCAGGATAGGCCTCGCAGCGTCGAAAAAACACCTTAAAAATGATACTAATCATAAATGCTCGCAATGGGCGATAAACGCTTTAACCCAAGCGATGCGCCTCGAACCGGCGCGGCGGGTCGACCAGCTTGTCCTGGGCCGCGACGAGCGCCAACTCCCGTCGGCCGCGCGCCCTCGTCTCCTCCAGCACTGCGAAGACCGAGGAGGCGGTCCGCGCCAGCGCCTCGTGCGCCGGGGTCCCGCCCAGCCACCAGCCGGCGAACAGCGCCGCCGTCAGGTCGCCCGCGCCGTTCGGCGGGTGGTCGAACGGCAAGCGAGGCGTCTCGATCAGCCAGGCGCCCTCGGGCGCGGCCAGCAGCATCTCGATCGCGCCCTCGGGCGCGCCGCGCCGCTCGAGGCTGGTGACGACCACCACGTCGGGGCCGCGCGCGCGCAGGCTGTCGGCGGCGGCGCGGGCGTCGGCCAGGGTCTCGACCCGCCGGCCGGTCAGCACCTCCAGCTCGAAATGGTTCGGCAGCGCGGCGTCGCAAGCGGGAATCGCCCGATCCCGCATGAAGGGCGGGATGCTGTCCGCCACGTACAGGCCGCCGTGCCGGTCGCCCATCACCGGATCGCAGACGTAGCGGGCTTTCGGGTTCGCGGCGCGCGCCTCGGCGACGGCGGACAGGATCGCATCGCCCAGCGCCGCCTCCCCGACATAGCCGGAGACGACGCCGTCGCATGCGCCCAGCGCTCCGCGTTCGCCAAGGCCGGTCAGCACGGCGCGCACGGTCTCCACCGGCGTGACCGCGCCGCGAAAGGCGCCGTATCCCGGATGGTTCGAGAACAGCACCGTGTGCACGGGCCAGACGTCCCAGCCCATACGCTGCAACGGAAAGACCGCAGCCGAGTTGCCGACATGGCCGAAGGTCACATGGCTTTGGATCGACAGCAGGGGCATCGGGCGTCAGGCGGGTTGAGGGGCTTGAGGCGGGCGTCCGCGCGAACTTTAATGCCTGCGTCCGCGCGCCGCCAGCCGCATTCGGCCGGTCCATCGGAGGAGCAGCCGTCCCCGTGCCCCCCATCGCCCCGGCAATCGCCCCCAACAATCTGAAGGGCGCCGCCTATGTGACGCTGTGCTGCGCCTTCATCGCCGGCTCGACCCTTTGCGCGAAGGCGCTGGGCGCGGCGCGCCTGATCGAGATCGAGGGCCTTCTGCAGGAGGCCGCGCGGATGCACCCGTTGCAGATCGCCTTCGGTCGGTTTTTCTTCGGCTTCTTGCTGCTGCTGCCTTTCGCGTTGTGGCGTCGACCCAGCCTGAAAGGCGCGCCGTGGCGCCTGCACGTCGCGCGGGTCGCCGCCGGATGGGCGGGCGTCAGCCTGATGTTTGCGGCCGTCAGCGTCCTGCCGCTGGCCGACGCGACCGCGATCAGCTTCCTCAATCCCTTGTTCGCGATGGTCTTCGCGCTCCTCTTCTTGGGCGAGCGGGTGGGACCCTGGCGCTGGACGGCGGCCGCGATCGCCTTCGCCGGCGCGGCCGTGGTGACGCGGCCGGGGACGGCCGCCTTCGACCCGGCGGCGCTGTTGGCCTTGGCGGCGGCCGCGGCGATCGGGCTTGAGCTGCTGTTCATCAAGATGCTGTCGGACCGCGAGCCGATCCTTCGCATCCTTTTGATCAACAACGGCTTGGCGGCGCTGATCGCCGGCGCGGCGGCGCTCTTCGTCTGGCGGGCGCCCAGCGCCGAGCAATGGCTGCTGATGGCGGGGACCGGCGTCTTCATGGTGACGGCGCAAAGCCTCAATCTGCGCGGCATGGCCGTCGCGGAGGCGAGCTTCATCGCCCCCTTCTTCTACGCGACGCTGCTCTACGCCGCGCTCTACGACTGGCTTTTCTTCGCGGAAGTTCCGGCTTGGACCACGGGGCTGGGCGCAGCGCTGATCGTCGGCGGCGCGATGATCCTGGGCTGGCGGGAGCGGCGCGCGGGCCTCAAGCCCGTCTTGAAGGCGGGACGTCCGCCCGTATAGTCCGGGCGGCATCCGCCGCGCATTCAGGAGGCCCGACCCATGGCTGCAGACGTCCGCCCCCGCCGTTCCATGCTCTACATGCCGGGATCGAACCCGCGCGCCCTGGAGAAGGGGCGAAGCCTGCCCGCCGACGCCCTGATCCTGGATCTGGAGGACGCGGTCGCCCCCGATGCAAAGGAGGCGGCGCGCGCGGAGATCGTCAACGCGCTGGGGCGAGGAGGGTACGCCCCGCGCGAGGTGCTGGTGCGGATCAACGGGCTTGAGACCCGCTGGGGTCGTGCGGATCTTGCGGCGATGGCGACGGCCGGCGCGGACGCCGTGCTGCTTCCGAAGGTGGAGAGCGCCGATCAGGTGCGCGCGGCGTCGATCGCGCTCGCCGACGCCGGCGCGCCTGAGGGTTTGGCGATCTGGTGCATGATAGAAACCCCGCTCGGCGTGCTGAAGGTCGAGGAGATCGCGGCCGCCGACGCGCGTCTCGCCGGTCTGGTGATGGGGACGGCGGACCTCGCGCGGGCGCTGCATTGCCGCCACACGGCCGACCGCGCGCCCTTCCTGACCAGCCTCAGCCGCGTGGTGCTGGCGGCGCGCGCGTACGGGCTGGCGGCGATTGACGGGGTGTTCCTCGATCTCGACGATATGGCGGGCCTGGAAGCGGAGTGCCGTCAGGGCCTCGATCTCGGCTTTGACGGCAAGAGTCTCTTCCATCCCAAGACGATCGAGACCGCGAACCACGTCTTCGGTCCGAGCGGCGCGGAGATCGAAGAGGCTTGGGCCGTAATCGACGCCTTCAAGGCGGCCGAGGCGGAGGGGAAGGGGGTCGTGGTCCTGAACGGCAAGCTGGTCGAGAACCTGCACGTCGAGAACGCGCGCCGCCTGCTGGCGTTGGCCGAGGAGATCGAGCGACGCGACGGCTAGGCCGCAAGCGCGCGCTCCGGATGACGCCGCCCGCCGCCGGTGCTATGAGGGAGCCGCGACTATCAGGGAGAGCCAAGCGATGAGCGAGACCGACGTCCAAATGCGCGCGAAATCCACCCGCGGCCGCGTCTTCGAGGATTTCAGCCTGGGCGAGGTGATCGAGCACGCCACCCCCCGCACCATCGGGGAGGGCGACGTCTCGCTCTATCACGCGCTGACGGGCAATCGCTTCACGCTCCAGGTCTCGGACCCGTTCGCCCGCGACGTCGGCTATCACGCCGCGCCGATCGACGATCTGCTGGTCTTCAACATCGTCTTCGGCCAGTCGGTGCCGGAGATCAGCCGCAACGCGGTCGCGAATCTGGGCTATGCGGAGGTCGATTTCCTGGCCCAGCTCTATGAGGGCGAGACCGTGCGCGCGCGCTCGGAGGTGATCGGCCTGAAGGAGACGTCCTCGGGCGAGACGGGCGTCGTCTATGTCCGAACCGAGGGGCTAGACCACCGCGGCGCCGTGATCCTGCGCTTCGTGCGCTGGGTGATGGTGCCGACGCGCGCCGGCGCCGCGGCCAAGGGCAAGTCGGGCGCAGTGCAGGATGCGGAGCCCGCGCTGGCGCGCCAGGTCGCGCCGCTGACGGTGCCGCGCCATCGTCTGAACAAGTTCTGGAGCGATCGCGACACCGGCTCCCCCCATCGCTGGGAGGATTACGAGACGGGCGAGAAGATCGACCATCTCGACGGCGTCACCATCGAGGAGGCGGAGCACATGATGGCGACCCGCCTCTATCACAACGATTCCCGGCCGCATTTCGACGGCCATGCGATGAAGTCGACGCCGTTCGGCCGACGCATCGTCTATGGCGGGCACGTGATCTCGATCGCCCGCGCGCTGACCCACAACGGGCTCGCCAACGCCTGCATCGTCAGCGCCATTCACGGCGGGCGGCACGCCAACCCGACCTTCGCGGGCGACACGCTCTACGCTTGGACCGAAATCGTGGAGAAACAGTCGCTCGACCGGCGCGACGATATCGGGGCGCTGCGCCTGCGCACGACGGCGACCAAGAATACGCCCTGCGCCGACTTCCCGCGTTTGCCGACTGAAAAGGGCGGCAAGAAGGACGCGGCCGGCGAAGCGATCGTCCTCGAACTCGACTACACCGTGATCGTGCCGCGCCGCGCCTAGGCCGGAGCGGCCGGGCTCATTCCGGATCGTCCGCCCAGGCGGGCGCGCCGGCCGCGATCTTCATCAGAAGCGCGCTCAGCGTCGCCCGCTCCGCGCCGCTCAACGGGGCGAGCATCGCGCTCTCCCGAGCCGATGTCTGCGGCAACAGGCGATCCAGTACGGCGCGCCCTTGCGGCGTCATCGCCAATTCTTTGCGCCGACGGTCGGCGGCGCTCACCGATCGCCGGATCAGCGACTTTTGAATCAATCCGGTGACCGCGCGGCTGATCGAATTCTTCGGCCGTCCGGTCGCCAGACAAACGTCTTGGGCGGTTAACCCGTCAGTCGCCTGGGATAGGCAGAACAGCACCAGGAATTCTCCGCGCGAGACGCCCTCTCCCTCCTCGAAGGCCTTGTAGAGCGGCCCGGTGAAGACGTTGGCGACGAAGCTCAGGCGCCAAACGTCGCGAACGGGATTGTCGCGCAGCATCTGCGCGGCAAGCGGACCGAACCGCGCGGCCACATCGGCGAGCGCGGGATCGACGTCCGGTTGACGATCATCCTTAGGCATAGGGAGAGTCTAGCAGCGCTTAGTCCCGCTTGGAACTTGTTATTGGTTCCATGTGGGACTAATATACGCCGAACGCGCTTGGACGAAGCCGGCTGAACCGGACGACAAAGCGCGACGCCGGGAGAAACGCCGGGCGGGCCTGCGCAGGCCGCGGCCCGGCCCCAAGCTGGGAGAAACGCCATGATCCGACATCTGCGCTTCGGCGCGCTTGCGGCCGTCGCGGCCGTGGCCGCGCCCCTGTTCACGACCCAAGCGGCCGAGCTCCGCATGATCGGGGGATTTCCGGAAAACTTCGTCTTCACCACGGAAATCGCCCACCCCTTCATGAAGCGGGTGGAGGAGGAAAGCGGCGGCGCGCTGACCGTCAGCCTGCAGGGTCCCGACGCCGTCCCGACCTTCGAGCAGTTCGAGCCGGTCCAGGCCGGCGTGTTCGACCTGCTGTTCACGCACCCGGCCTATCACGCCGGCGTCAGCGCGCTCGGGCTGTCGATCGACGCGATCGACCCCGATCCGGCGAAGCGGCGCGACGCCGGGGTGATCGCCTTCATCGACGATCATTACCGTCAGCATAATCTGAAGCTGATCGCCGCCCCGGCGACGGGCTCCGAAGGCTTCCGCTACTTCATGAAGGCGCCGATTGAGGGGACGCCCGCGATGCAGGGGCTGAAGATCCGCGGCACCGTCAGCTATCATCCGATGATCGAGGCGCTGGGCGGCACGCCGGTCGTGATGTCGGGCGGCGAGGTCTACTCCGCCCTGCAGAAGGGCGTGATCGACGGCGCCGCCTGGGGGCTGACGGGGGCGAAGGACTTCAAATGGTACGAGGTGGCGGACTACATGGCCGATCCGACCTTCGGGCAGGTCGGGGTCATGATCTTCATGAATCTCGAGTCCTGGGAGGCCCTGTCGGCAGAGGAGCAGGCGATGCTGACCCGCGTCGGTCGCGAGATCGAGACGGCGAGCGTCGAGCGCTTCGATCTGTTGGCCAAGGAGGAGACGGCCGCGCTGCTCGATCTCGGCATGAAGATGACCGCCTTCGCGCCGGAGGAGGCCGAGCGCTTCGACGCGCTCTGGGCCGACGGCGTCTGGTCGGTCTCGACCGCCAAATCGGATGCGGCGACGGAGCTTCGCGCGCTGGCGCAGGAGGCGGGGCTGACGCCCTAGGCCGCCGGCAGGCGAAGGCTGCGCGCCGATGAGCCGTCCTGCATCCGCGCTCTTTTCCGCCGCTCTCGACGCGCTCGCCCGACTGTCTTTCGGGGCGGCCGGCGCGGCGCTGGCGGGGATCGTCGGGCTTTATGTCCTGGAGGTCGGGCTGCGGTATTTCTTCGCCGCGCCCACCACCTGGTCGCAGGAGTGGATCGGCTATCTGTTGTTGGCCGTCATCTTCCTGGCGGCGCCGGACATAACCCGTCGCGGCGCCCATATCGCGATCGACCTGCTGGCCGAACGGCTGGCGCCGGAGCGCGGCCGGCTCCTCGCCCGTCTGGGCGCGGCGCTCGGCGCGCTGGTCGCCGGGAGCGCCGCGGCGATCGTCAGCGGCGAAGCCTGGACCCAGGCGGAGCGCGGCGTCATGACCAACGCCGCCCATCCGATTCCGCGCTTTCTGCTGACGACGATCATCGCATACGGGCTGGGCGTCTCCGCGTTGTTCTTTCTGCGCCGGGTCGTGGGCGAGCGCGTCCGCAACGCCGCATCGTCGGAGCCGGGCGCATGAGCTGGCCCTTTGCGCTGGGCGGGGCGACCGGTCTGCTCGCGGCTGTGATGTTGGCGGGCGCGCCGGTCTTCATCGCCTTTCTGACGCTCAATCTCGCAGGCCTGAGCCTGCTGATCGGGCCGCGCGGCTTCGGGCTGTTCGCGAACAGCCTTTACCAGACCGCCACCTCCAGTTCGCTCGCGGCGATCGCTCTATTCGTCTTGATGGGCGAAATTCTGTTCCGATCCGGGGCGATCGAAATCCTGTTCGATTCGATCGACCGGTTGATCGGGCGCGTGCGCGGCCGGCTTTACGTGGTGACGATCGCGTTGTCGACGCTGTTCGGCGCGCTCTCGGGCTCGGCGGTCGCGGTGGCGGCCATGCTGGGTCGCTCGCTGCTGCCCTCGATGGCGGCGCGCGGCTACGATCGCCGGCTGGCGGCGGCGACGATCCTGTCGGGCGCAAGCCTGGCGCCGATCATCCCGCCGAGCCTGCTGGCGATCATCGTCGGCTCGATGGCCGACGTCTCGATCGCGGGTCTGCTGATCGCCGGCGTCGCGCCCGGGATCGTGCTGGCCGCATTGACGCTGGGCTATGTGGCGCTGCGCGTCGCGCGCGGCGCGCCGGCCGGGCGGGTGGAGGAGGGGCGCCCGCCGGCGGCCGGGTCGGCCGCGCTCGCCGAGGCCGCGGCGGATCGGCCGCAGGCGCCGCGCCTCACCGTCGCCCGAGCGCTGCTCAATCTGGCGCCCTTTTCACTGACCGTCTTCGCGGTGATGGGCTTGATCCTTTTAGGGGTGGCGACGCCCTCGGAATCGGCGGCGACCGGGGTGGTGGGAGCCTGCCTCACGGCGGCGGTCTTCCGGCGTTTCTCCCTCGCCATGCTGCGCGAGGCGTTGGCCTCGACCGTCACGATCGCAGCGGCGATTTTGCTGATCATCTGTTCGGCCAAGCTGTTCAGCCAACTCCTGTCCTTCTCCGGCGCGACGCGGGGGTTGGTGGAGTTGGCCGGCGCGTCGGCGCTGGGACCCGATCTGACCGTGCTCGTGATGATGCTGATTCCCCTGATTTTGTGCATGTTCATCGACCAGATCGCCTTCATGCTGCTGGCGATCCCCATCTACGAACCGATCGTTGAGAGCCTGGGCGTCGATCCGATCCTGTTTTGGACGCTTTTCCTAATCAACTTGACCGTCGGAAGTTTGACGCCGCCGTTCGGCTACACGCTGTTTGCGCTCAAGGGCGCGGCCGGCGGGGCGTTGAATTCGGCCGACGTCTTCCGGGCCGCCTGGCCGGTGGTGGGGCTGTTCCTGACCGGGATGGCGTTGTTCTGGTTCGCGCCGGGGCTTGTGCTGTGGCTCCCAGGACTGTTGTGAGGAAGGGAAGGGCCGCGATGCCGGACCAAAGCGCGGAGTCGAGGGCGGCGTGGCGCGCGCATGACGGGGCGCAGACGCTTTGGGTCGATCAACCGGCCGTCCCGGGTCTGCGTCTCTTCCTGCGTCGGCGCGCGGGGCCGGGCGAGCCCGTGCTGTTCGTCCACGGCGCGACGCTCGGCAGCCGACTGTTCGACATTCCCCATCCCGGCGCCAGTTGGATGCAGGCGCTGGCGGCCTGCGGCTTCGACGCCTACGGCGTCGACGTACGCGGCTATGGGCGCTCCCGGCCTGCGGACGGCTTCCCGACCGATCGTCCCTATGCGCGCGCCGGCGACGCGGTCGAGGACATCGCATGCGCGCTGGCCGCGATCCGCGAACGACGGGACGGGGCGCGCGTGCATCTGATCGGCGGTTCCTGGGGCTCGATCACCACCGCGCTCTACGCAAGCGATCCCGCCCGCGCGAGCGCGCTGGCGAGCCTCACCCTCTACGCCCCGATCTTCGCGGAGCGGAACCAGCCCTGGATCGACCTGATCGCCGATCCGGAGGCGCCGGATCGACCGAACCCGGCGCTCGGCGCCGCGCGCGCGGTGACGGAGGCCGACATGCGCGCGCGCTGGGACTCGGAAATCCCGCACCCCGATCCAACGGTCTGGCGCGATGAGGCTGTGTTCCGCGCGCTGATCGATGCGAGCCTCGCCGACGACCCGGGCGCCGCGACGCGCGATCCGCCCGCGTTCCTGGCGCCGAACGGAACGCTGCTCGACCTCTGGGAGACGTTCCACGGCCGGCCGCTTTACGACCCGACCCGAATCCGCACGCCGTCTCTGCTGCTGCGCGGCGGGGCGGATCCGACCTCCACCCGCACGGACGCGCTGGCCCTGTTCGACCGGCTCGGCGCGGCCGACAAGCGCTATCAGGAAATCGCCGGCGGCGCGCATTTCATCAGCGCCGAACGACGCGCCCGGCAGGTCTTCGCGGCCAGCGCGGGCTTTCTGGAGAGCATCGAGCGCGAGGCTTGAAGCGGCTTGAATCGAAAGACCCCGCCGCGCAGTGGGCGCAGGCGGGGTCTTCCTGGTCCTCAAGGGACCGGCGGTCCGGCGGAACCGCCTTCAAGTCGCGGACGCCTCGGGCCGACCTTCCCGCGGGCGGGTCGCGCGGCAGGGTGGGGCGTCAGCCCCGGAGGCTCCCGGTCTCGCGGCGACCGTCGTCCCGGTCACCCTGGCAAAGCACCAAGAATGGCGGTTCGCCGCGAAGAGCCTCACTCCCTGGGTCCGCGCGTCGTCCGCGCCGCCCGGCGTCGCCCGTTCGGCTGCGCGCACCCGTCGCCGGGCCCGCCGCCTGCCGGTGCGACGCACCGTCCCGAACCGAACGCCCTCGCTGCAGGTCCGAAGCCCGCGGGGTGAGCCGCGGTCTCCCAAACTCCGCCTCGATCGGCCGACGACGCGCCCGTCTCCGGGCGCCGCCCCGCGCGACCCGCACCCCCTGAGGGAGCGCCGCGATCGCGGAGCCGGCGTTCGCGCCGTCGCATCCGCCGCCTTCCGGTTGCAAGACCATGCAAGCGACCCGCGCGCGAACCCTGAGGTCCGTGCCGGACCGCCGACGGTCAAGCCCGTCCGGCGGGGCGCCTCCTCCGGCGCGCTCGGCGGGCGTCCCCGATCGTCTTGCGACGCTCAGGCCGGTCCGCCGTCGAACCGAAGGCTGCGGTTCCCCGACGCCCGTCCTAAGACGGCCGCCGGAACAGAGCGCGCGAATCCCCGTCGTCGCCGACGGTCGGATCGGATCCGTCCGGGGGTGAGCCCGGCCGGCCGACCCGGCGTCTCCACGACCCCGCGAGGCCGTTTCGCCGCCGAATGGCGCGCGCCCCCCGACGCCTTGCCGTGCGATCCGCGTTCGCCCCCGGAGGAACGAGGCGGGCCGCGCCGCAATCGTCGGCGCATCCGCGTGAGAATTAGTCTGATTGAGGGGGTGACGCCGAGTCTACGAAAAAGTAATTAATGGCGCAAATTTCTTGTGTATAAGATAAATTCTTGTCCCCGACTTTCGCGCATATTATCCACCGACTTATCCACAGGATTGATGTTTTTTTCGACCTCTCAGATACTTCCCGCACCGCCGCATAAGCGCGCCGCCCGCCCTTCGGCGCTGCGCGCTGGGGCGCGGGACGTCGTCCCGCACGCGCCGCCCGGATACGAGAACGCCCCCGCCGAGCCTGGCGGGGGCGTCTCGATGCGCGTCGGGCGACGCGCGGCGAGGCTTGTCGCTGATTACATGGCGTCGCTGGCGGTCCGCTCGGCGCCGGTGATTTCCACCGGCTCGACGAGCGCGTCCTCGTCGCGGCGCAACGCGTCGTCCCCCGCGGCTCGGGGCGCAGGCGTCTGGAAGGCTTGCGTCTGCACGCTCTGGTCGGTCTGCAGACCGGCCGTCTGGTCGTGCGCGCTCTCACCCTTCGCCATCCCCATGCAGGACGCCTGGGCGGCCGGGGCGGCGAGCAGGAAAACCGCGGCGCCGGCCGCGGCGAACAGGGAAACGCGATGACGATTGGTCATGACTTCGTCTCTCCTCATCGGTGTTTGACGGGCCGAGATAGGCCGCCGTAAGCGAAAACGATAGTGCATTCTGCGCGCGAAAAACAAGCAGGGCGTGTCGCCGTGCAGCGCGTCCCGCCCGACGGCGCCGCACCGCAAAAGCTTTGACACGTCGGTCGAGCGCTTTAGTTTACGGGGCCGACACGCAAGAGGGGCCGGGTCGAGGCCCCCTCGCCGCAGGCGCCGCCTGTCCGCGCGCCTCGGATCACAAGACGACATCGGCGCTTTCATCCGAAGGGGGCGTTCGCCATGAAGACCCAAGACCGTCCGCTGTCCCCGCACCTGCAGATCTATCGCTGGCAGTGGACGATGCTCTATTCGATTCTGCACCGCGCGACGGGCGTGGCCTTGTCGGCGGGCACGCTGCTGCTGGCCTGGTGGCTCTTGGCGCTGGCCAGCGGTCCGGACGCCTTCGCCGTCGCCAACGGTTTCGTCGGCTCGATCCTCGGCCTGCTGATGTTGTTCGGCTGGACCTGGGCGCTGATGTATCATCTCGGCAACGGGATCCGGCATCTGACCTGGGATGCGGGCTACGGGTTCGATCTGGACGTGGCGCAGAAAAGCGGCCACGCCGTGGCCGCGATCACGGGCGCGCTGACGATCCTGATCTGGGTCGTCGGGCTGCTGGCCCTTTAATCAGCGGCTGAGGAGAGACGCGATGAGCCTCAAGACCCCACTCGGCGCCGCGCGCGGCCTCGGCTCGGCGAAAAGCGGCACCCATCATTGGATCGTCCAGCGCATCACCGCGATCGCCCTGGTTCCGCTCACCATCTGGTTCGTCTTCGCGGCGATCGGGTTGGCCGGCGGCGGCTACGCCGAGGCGAGCGCGTGGCTCGCCCAGCCGATCAACGCGGTGCTGATGATCCTGCTGTCGATCGCGACGTTTCATCACATGCAGCTCGGCCTGCAGGTGGTGATTGAGGATTACGTCCACGGCGAGGGCGTGAAGATCGCAACCTTGCTGGCGGTGAAGTTGGGGGCCTTCGCGCTTGGCGCGGCCGCCGTCTTTTCCATCCTAAAGGTGGCCTTCACGGCGTGAGTGGACAGGTCCCCGCTGCGGGCGACGATCCGCCGCACGGGCTGACACGGACCGCCGCCGCTCTAGTCTCATCGGAGCGAGCGTGCGCGAATCAAAAGGAAGCGAGGGCTGGAAGCCATGACCGAGTCCTACGAGATCATCGACCACACCTATGACGTCGTCGTCGTCGGCGCCGGCGGCGCGGGTCTGCGCGCCACCTTCGGGCTCGCCGAGGCGGGCTTGAAGACGGCGTGCATCACCAAGGTCTTCCCGACCCGCAGCCATACGGTCGCGGCGCAGGGCGGCGTCTCCGCCGCGCTCGGCAACATGGGGCCCGACGACTGGCGCTGGCACATGTACGACACGGTCAAGGGCTCCGACTGGCTCGGAGACCAGGATTCGATCGAGTACATGGTCCGGGAGGCCGCGCCGGCGATCATCGAGCTCGAGCATTATGGGGTGCCCTTCTCGCGCACCGAGGACGGCAAGATCTATCAGCGCCCCTTCGGCGGCATGACCACCCAGTTCGGCGAAGGCCCGGCCGCCCAGCGCACCTGCGCGGCCGCCGACCGCACCGGTCACGCCATGCTGCACACGCTCTACCAGCAGGCGATCAAGCATAACGCCGAATTCTACATCGAGTATTTCGCGCTCGATCTGATCATGGACGAGGAGGGCGCCTGTCGCGGCGTGCTCGCCTGGAACCTCGACGACGGCACGCTGCATCGCTTCGCCGCGAAGCAGGTGGTGCTGGCGACCGGGGGCTACGGCCGGGTGTTCTTCTCGGCCACAAGCGCCCACACCTGCACCGGCGACGGCGGCGGCATGGTGCTGCGCGCCGGCCTGCCGCTTCAGGACGCCGAGTTCGTGCAGTTCCATCCGACCGGCATCTACGGCGCCGGCTGCCTGATCACCGAAGGCGTGCGCGGCGAGGGCGGCTACCTCACCAACAGCGAGGGCGAGCGCTTCATGGAGCGCTACGCGCCGAGCGCCAAGGATCTGGCGAGCCGGGACGTCGTCTCGCGCTCGATGACCATCGAAATCCGCGAAGGGCGCGGCGTCGGTCCGAACAGCGACCACATCCACCTGCACCTCGAGCATCTGCCGCCCGAGGTGATCAACGAGCGCCTGCCCGGCATCGCCGAGACCGCCAAGATCTTCGCCGGCGTCGACGTGACGAAGGAACCGATCCCGGTGCTGCCGACCTGCCACTACAACATGGGCGGCATCCAGACGAATTATCACGGCGAGGTCGTGACGCTGAAGGACGGCGACCCGAACCATATCGTGCCGGGCCTGATGGCGGCGGGCGAGAGCGCCTGCGTCTCGGTCCACGGGGCGAACCGCCTCGGCTCCAACTCGCTGCTTGACCTCGTGGTGTTCGGCCGGTCGGTCGCGCTGCGTTGCGCCGAGACGGTGGACCCGAACGAGAAGACGATGCCGCTGCCCAAGGATGCGGGCGAGAAGTCGATCGAGCGGCTCGACCGGCTGCGCCACGCCAAGGGCTCGACGCCGACGGCGGAGCTTCGCGCGCAGATGCAGAACGTCATGCAGAACAACTGCGCCGTCTTCCGCACCGGCGAAATCCTCGACGAGGGCGTCCAGAAGATGAGCGAGGTCTACAAGGGCTTCGAGGACGTCCGCGTCTCGGACGCCAGCATGGTGTGGAATTCGGACCTGGTGGAGACGCTGGAGTTCGAGAACCTGCTAGGCAACGCGATGGTCACCATCGCCGGCGCGGCCAACCGCACCGAGAGCCGCGGCGCCCACGCCCGCGAGGACTATCCGGACCGCAACGACGACGACTGGATGAAGCACACGCTGGCCTGGTGCACCGACAAGGGCGAGGTGACGATCGACTACCGGCCGGTCACGCTGAAGCCGATGTCGAACGACGTGCAGGCCTTCCCGCCGAAGGCGCGGGTCTACTGAGGCGAGGGCGCGCATGGCGCGCCGGGGCGAGGGCGCGGGCGCCGCGCCTGCTAGAAGAGAGTATGGGACGTCATGGCTGAATTCGCTCTGCCCGCCAATTCGAAGATCGGCAAGGGCAAGACCTGGCCGGTCAAGGACGGCGGCAAACGGGTCAAGAAGTTCAACGTCTATCGGTGGAGCCCCGATGCGGGCGAGAACCCGACGGTCGACACCTACGAGATCGATCTGGAGGCGTGCGGGCCGATGGTCCTGGACGCGCTGATCAAGATCAAGAACGAGGTCGATCAGACGCTGACCTTCCGCCGCTCCTGCCGCGAGGGCATCTGCGGGTCCTGTGCGATGAACATCGACGGGACCAACACGCTGGCCTGCACCAAGTTCATCGACGAGATGGACGGCGAGGTGAACATCTATCCTCTGCCGCACATGCCGGTCATCAAGGATCTGGTGCCGGATCTGAATCGGGCCTACGCGCAACTCTCCGCGATCGAGCCCTGGCTGAAGACCGCCTCGCCCACGCCGCCGGACAAGGAACGCCTTCAGTCGCCGGAAGACCGGAAGGCGCTCGACGGGCTCTATGAGTGCATCCTGTGCTTCTGCTGCCAGACCTCCTGTCCCAGCTACTGGTGGAACGGCGACCGGTATCTCGGCCCCGCCATCCTGTTGCAGGCCTATCGCTGGCTCGCCGACAGCCGCGACGAGATGACGGGCGAGCGGCTGGACCAGCTGGAGGACCCCTTCCGTCTTTATCGCTGCCACACCATCATGAACTGCTCCAAGACCTGCCCGAAGGGCTTGAATCCGGCCAAGGCGATCGCGGAGATCAAGAAGATGATGCTGGCCCGCCAGGCGTAAGCGCGGCGCTGGGCGGCTGAGATCGCGGATCGGGCCCGGGTTAAGCCGCGTCTATGCAAGAGCGACTGGGTAAAGGAGGCCCCCGCGAAAGCGGGGGCCTTTTTTCGGCGGCCCGTCGGGCGGTGAAGGCCGCTCACGCCCGACTCTCGATCGCCCGCAGCCCCTCCAGATCGCGCTTCGGCCGCACCGCCGGCGACAGGAACACCGCGCCCAGCACCAGCACGGCCGCGCCCAGTTCACGCGCGCCGATCGTCTCGCCGAAGGCGATCCAGCCGATCGCGAACATGGTCGGCAGCTCCATGCTGCCCGCCGCCGCCGAACGCGCCGCGCCCACTTTCGGCGCGGCCAGCGTGTACAGCAGCTGCGGGATCAGAGCCGTGATCAGGCCGATGCCTGCGACCAGCAGATAACCGTCAAGATTTGCGGGCACGGCCGCGGCGACGCCTTGCGTCATGGTGATCGGGGCCAGACCGGCGAGGGCGCCCGTCATACCGCAGGCCATGCGCTCAAGCACCGTCAGCCGACGGACCAGCACGCTCAATACGACCACGATCAGCCCGAAGCCGATCGGGGCGGGCAGCGACCACAGCAGCGCCAGCGCCGAGCCGCCGCCAAGCGCGTCGAGATCAAGCACGAGCGCCGCCGCCGCGAGCACCAGCGCGCCCGCGGCAAGCGCGCGGGCGCCCGGCTTCTGCCCCGCCAACGCCCAGGCGAACAAGACGGCGAACAGCGGATAGGACATGTAGACGACCCCGGCGGCGGCGACCGGCGCGTGCTTGATCGCCTCCAGATAGGCGATCCAACCCAGCCCCATGGCGAGACCGGCCCCGAACAGCATCCAGGCCTCGCCGCGCTTCTCCCGCGCGCGAGGCAGGAACGGGAGCATGACCGCCGCGCTGAAGGCGTAGCGGTAAAGCGCAATCGCGGAAGAGCTGATCCCCAGCGCCTGCAGCTCCCGCGCGAACAGCGGTACCAGCCCGAAACAGACCGCGGTCGACGCGATGACGACCGTCGCGAAGGCGGGGCTGAAGTCGAGCTGTCGGGCGATCGTCTCGCGGGTCATAGGCGGAAACCTCCAAAAGCGCGGGTTTGGCCGGCGCTCCGCGCCGACCGCTTTGGCATCTAAGCGCTTTCACATCCGTCGTAAAATTCCGAGTTTTCATTAGATGAATGAAATGATTTCATGATGCGATGGTGCCGCGTCTGACCCTTAACCACCTGACAGTTCTCAGCGCGCTGGCCGAGACCCGCGGCGTAACCGCGACGGCCGCCCGGCTGGGCCTGACGCAGTCGGCCGTCAGCCACCGGCTGCGCGAGGCGGAGCGACGCGTCGGCGCCCGCCTGGTGCGGCGCGTCGACGGCGCGATGACGCTGACGCCGGAGGGCGAGCGCGTGCGCGCGCTGGCCGACCGCTTTCTGGACGAACTGGTTCGGCTGGAGCAGGAGTTGGCCGCCGATCGGGACGGAGCGCGCCGGCTGGTGCGTCTCGGTCAGGCGACCTACAGCCGCTATCATTGGCTGCCCGCCTTCCTCGAGTTCACGGAGCGCAGCGCGCCCGACCTCTCCGTCGACCTGTCAGCCCGCGCGGCCAGCCGCCCCTTCGCCGCGCTGGTCGAGGGCTCGGTCGACGTCTCGACCGTCTACGGGCGCCCCTCGGCGCTGCCGCGCTTTCGCTGGCGCAAGCTGGCGACCGATCCGTTGATCGGCGTCGTCGCGCCGGGCCACCGGCTCGCCAAAGCGGCGCATCTCGACAGCCGATTGATCGAGGATGAGCGCTATTACACCTACCCGCTCTCCGCCGAGCCGGGGTTCGAATGGGAGGCCTTGATCGGGGCCCCCAGCGTACCCTTCCGCCGGATCACTCAGATGCCGACGCCGGAAGCGGTGATCGATTTGGTGCGCGCCGGCTTCGGCGTCGGGATCTTTAGCCGCTGGGCGGTGCAGCCGGAATTGAGCGACGGCACTCTGATCGAAAAGCCGCTGGGCGCGGAGGGCATGGCGCTGGACTGGTGGGCGGTGACGCGCGCCAGCGACCCGCCGGGCGGCCCGGCCGATCGGCTGGCCGAGGCCTTGGTGGAGTGGGGGCGGCGCGACGAGGTCGGTCTGGCCACCCTCGGCTTCGAGGGGGAGGCGCGTTAGCGCGGCGGTTCGCCGGCGGCGGGGGCGATATCCTGCAGGGCGTCGATCTGATCCTCTGCGATCGCCGGCGCCTCCTCGCGCCCCTCGGAGAGCAGCGCGACCCCCAGCGCGATCAGCCCGATCGCCAGCACCCCGCCGATCGCGGCCGCCCCCGGCGCGCGTCGCACCCTTCGCGAGGGCGTGCGCGCCCGCGCGTCCGCGAGGCCGTCATAGCCCAGATCGGCCCGGCTCATCCCGCGATCGCGCAGCGCCTGATCGAGCGCGCGCTTGGGTTTGTCGAGATAGGGACTGGTCACGTTAAACTCCGTCGTCCGCGCCGTCCGGTCGGACCGCGCGGGCGCACCCGTTCTATTCTTTCTGAAATACCCGCAGGAGCCGCACACGACGCCCCTGACGCCCCTTCTGGGCGAACGATCGTGTCCATATCACAAACCGGCGCAACGGTGAAGCGCAACAGAGGGGCGCGTCGCGCTAAGCGAGCGGCGCCGGCGGGGCCGTGAAAATGGCGCTGGTCTTTGCGGCGGCGTCGCGTTATCGCGCGCTCCGTCCCGCGCCTCACGGAGGGCCGACCCATGACCGAGCCGCTTTTCACCCCGCCCGCCTTCCGCATGGAAGGGCCGGCGGCCCGCGCCCATATCGCCGCCCACAGTTTCGGGCTGCTGACGCTGGCCGACGACGACCCCGCCGCCCCGCCGCTGATCGCGCCCGTCCCGATGCGCGTGACCGGCGACCCAGAGCGCGGGGACGAGCGGCTGATCGGCCATGTCGCCAAGGCCAACCCGATTTGGCGGCGGATCGACGGGCGTCGGTCCGCGCGCGCGGTCTTCATGGGGCCGCACGCCTACCTGTCGCCCCGCTGGTACGGCGCAGACGCCGCGCGCGCCGTGCCGACCTGGAACTATCTCGCCGCCGAAGTCGTCTTCCGGCCGAGACTGGTGGAGGCGCCCGATCGGTCGATCGAGATACTGGCCGCGTTGGCCGCGCTTTACGAGCCGGCGGAGGGCGGCTGGGCGCCCGCCGGCTCCGCCGAGGAGACCGTCCGAAACATGTTGCCCGGCATCGTCGCCTTCGAAGGACCGGTCGAGCGCTTGGCCGGCAAGGCGAAGTTGAGCCAGAACAAGAGCCCCGCCCAGATCGCGGCCGCGGCGGCGGCGATGGCGGATCAGGTCGACCCGCTGGCCCGTCAGACCGCGGCGGCGATGCGCGCGGCGCTTGAAGCCCGGGGTGAGGCGGGCTAAGCCCACGCCGTCATGTCAGACCCTTCCCCCGCCGCCCCGGAGCGCGATCGCGCCGCCGGGTACGCCTTCGCGCTCGCCGCCTTCGGAACCTGGGCGCTGTTTCCGTTGTTCTGGAACCAGATCGACGGGGTGCCCGCGATTGAAATGCTGGCGCACCGCGTGCTGTGGACGCTGCCGGTCTGCGCTGCGGCGCTGGTGCTGTCGGGCCGAATGACGGAGATCCGACGCGCCTTCGACTCGCTGCGGACGATCGCCTTTCTGGCGCTCAGCACCACCCTCATCTCGATCAATTGGGGGACTTACATTTACGCCGTGACCGAAGGCCACGTGCTGGACGCCAGCATGGGGTACTTCCTGAATCCGCTGGTGAACGTCCTGGCCGGGTTGTTGCTGTTCGGAGAGCGCTTGCGGCCGTTGCAGTGGACGGCGATCGCGTTGGCCGCGGCGGGGGTCGCCGGCGCGGCGATAGCGGCGGGGCAGATCTCCTGGATCGGGCTGACGGTCGCCTTCAGCTTCGGGGGCTACGGCGCGGTGCGTAAACTGATCGATGTGCCGGCGATCCCCGGGCTTCTGGTGGAGACGCTGCTGTTGGCGCCGCTGACGGCGGGCTATGTGATCTGGCTCACGATCGAGGGGACGGGCGCTTTCCTCACCAGCGGCCTGAAGATCGACCTGCTGCTGCTCGCCTCGGGCGCTGTCACGGCGCTGCCGTTGATGTGGTATGTGGGCGGGGCCCGACGGCTGCCGATGTCCACGATGGGCATGATGTTTTATCTCACCCCCACGGGTCTCTTCCTGCTGGCCACCTTGCTGTACGGCGAGCCGGTTACGCTCGGCGACGTCATCAGCTTCGGCTTCATCTGGGCGGGGTTGGCCGTCTTCACCGTCGACATCCGGCGCAACGCCCGGCGCAAGAACCGCGCGACGGCGATCTAGACCGCCGCCGCCGCACGGCCCGCGCGGACCCGGCTAGGGCCGCTTGCGCCCGGTGACCATCGAGCGGGGCAGGTTCTCCCGGTGAATCAAGCTCATCAGCACGGCCGCCCCGATGTGAAGGATCACCGCGCCCAGCGTGATGTTGGCGAGCGCCTCATGGGCCTCGTGCATCAGCGCGCCTAACAGGCTCGACGTCTGGTAGGCCTGCACCCAGCCGCTGACGGCCGTCGCCGCCGTCAGCAGCAAGAGGACGACCGCGAAGAAGCCGCCGGCCGGATTGTGCCCCAGATAGCGGCGCGGGCGCCCGCGAACGAGGTCGCCGAGATAGGCGAGACTCGTCGCCGGTCCCCGGACGAAATCCGAGAACAGCGCCCGTCCGCCGCCGACCGCGCCCCAGATTAGGCGCAGGCCGACAATGGCGGCGACCGCGAAGCCTGCGACCTCGTGAATGGTCCAGATCTCCTCGCCGGTAAGGTAGGCGAGCGTGAACGCGCCCGCCAACCCCCAGTGAAGCGCGCGAACCGCCAAGTCCCAGACCGGGACCGGGCGCGTCGCATCGTCATCGTAGGCCGCGTCAGTCATCATAGCCCTGCTTCAGCGTCTGGCCGGTCTGCGCGTCGAGATAGATCTCGACTTTCCGACCCTGGTCGTCGAGCGCTTCGATCTCGTAGCGCCCATGCTCGTATTCCGCCTCAAGAACGCGCGTGTAGCCCATGGCGCCCGTCCGGGCGATCGCATCCTGCAGGCTGAGCGGCTGCGCCGTGGGCTGCGCGCCCTCGCCTGACTGCGTCCCTCCGGTCTGACCGGCGCCGTCTTGGCCGTTCTGGGCCGACGCCTGAGGGATCGGGCCGCCGGAACGGCCGTATTCCTCCTCTTCACGGTCCTCGTAGCCGTCGCGTCGATCATAGCCTTCGTCGCCCTCCGGAGCCTCGAAACCGTCATGCTCGATCTGGACCGGCGTCGGGCGGGCGGCGGTCAGGTCGCTGTCCAGCGCGGCGTAGGCCGTCCCCGCCGCCAGGACGAGGCCCAGGGCCCCGAAGGCCGCATCAATCAATCGCATGGTCTTTCCTTTCGTCTATCCTGTGGGCCGCGCCCGGTCGGCGCAGCGTTGCGACCGTCATGCCAGAGGACGTCTGAACCGACCCTGAACGGGCCGTTCATCCGCGGTTCAGCTTCCGGGCGGTAGGAGGGGGTCCATGAAACGACCTCTATCTCTTCACAGCCTTCGGCTTTGGCTCGGCGCGACGGCGTTGGCGGCGGCGCTGCTCGCCGCGTTTGGCGGCGCGGCCAGCGCCGGCGATCACGAGCGCGCCCGAGAGGCGCTCGAGCGCGGCGAGATCCTGCCTCTCCTGACCATCCTGCAGCGCGCGACCGGTCGTCAGCCGGGCGAGGTGATCGAGGTCGAGCTCGAACACGACGACGGACGCTGGCTTTATGAGGTGACGCTGTTGACGGCGGCGGGGGTGCTCATGGAAATGAAGTTGGACGCCGCGACCGGCGCTCTGATCGAGGTGGAACGCGAGGATTGAGGGGCGGGCAGGACCGGGCATGCGACTTCTGTTGGTTGAGGACGACGCCGCGCTGGCCGATCGGTTGGCGACGACGCTGACGCAGGCGGGCTACGCCGTCGACCGCGCCGCCGACGGGGTCGACGCCGCGCATCTGGGCGAGACGGAACCCTATCAGCTGATCGTCCTGGATCTCGGGCTGCCGGGTCTTGACGGGCTCAGCGTTCTCAAGCAATGGCGCGCCGGCGGTCTCGAGACGCCTGTGCTTGTGCTGACGGCCCGCAGCGCCTGGACCGACAAGGTCGAAGGCATTGACGCCGGCGCGGACGATTATCTGGCCAAACCGTTCCAGCCCGAAGAATTGCTGGCGCGCCTGCGCGCCTTGGCCCGGCGCGCGCACGGCCAGGCGAATCCGGTGTTGGAGCGGGGGCGCCTGCGTCTTGATCCGCGCGCGGCGAGCGTCACGCTCGACGGCGCGCCGGTGACGCTGACGGCGCAGGAGTACCGCCTGCTGCACCATCTGATGCTGAACCCGGAGCGCACCGTCTCGCGCACCGAACTCACCGAGCAGCTCTACGCCCAGGATTTCGACCGCGACAGCAATACGATCGAAGTCTTCGTCGCCCGCCTGCGCCGCAAGTTGGGGAGCGAGGTCATTGAGACGGCGCGCGGCCTGGGCTATCGCCTGGGCGCGACGCGATGAACGGCGCGGCGCGCCAGATCGGCTCGCTGCGCCTGCGTCTGCTGGGCGGCGGGGCGCTGTGGCTGCTGTTGGCGCTGGCGGCGGCGGGGCTGTTCTTGTCCTGGCAGTTCCGCAGTCACGTGACCCATGATTTCAACGCCACGCTGGCCGAGCATCTGGACCGACTGACGGCCGCGATCGCGCTGGACGCCGACGGCGGCGTGAGCGTCTCGGAGACCCCGGTCGACCCGCGCTTTCAAGAACCCTATTCCGGGCTTTATTGGCAGGTGGGTTTGGGGGAGGACGCGCTGGTCACCTCGCGCTCGTTATGGGATCAGCGTCTGCCCCTGCCGCCGGACGCCCTGACGCCCGGCGAGATCCACCGCCATGTCGGGCCCGGACCGGCGGGTCAGGCGTTGGTGGTGCTCGAGCGCTCGGTGCGCCCGCAGGGCGCCGAGCGGACGGTCCGGCTGTCGGTCGCCCGCGATCGCGTCGCGCTCGACCGCGCCATCGCGCGCTTCGACCGCACCCTCGTCCTGGCGCTGGTCGGGCTGGCGGCGGCGTTGGGCGCGGCGTTGCTGTTGCAGGTGCGCGTCGGGCTCAAGCCGCTCGACCGGTTGCGCGAGGCGTTGCGCCGGCTGCGCGATGGGGCGGCCGATCGCGTCGAGGGAGTCTATCCGGCTGAAATCGCGCCGGCGGTCCGGGACCTCAACGAGATGCTGGCGCGTAACGAACGGCTGATCGCCGGCGCGCGTCGTCAGGCCGGCGATCTGGCGCACGCGCTGAAGACGCCGCTCGCCGTCGCCTTCGGCGGGCGACAGGCTGACGACGGCTCGGCGAAGGAGGCGCTCGCCGACATGCAGCGCCTAATCGACCATCACACCGCGCGCGCCCGGGCGGCCGGCGGGCGGACGCGGGTCGGCCTGCGCACCGCGATCGCGCCCGCGGCCGAACGTCTGGCGGCGGTGATGCGGCGGCTGTCCGGCGAGCGCGCCGTCGAAATCTCCCTCGACGTGCCGGCCTCGCTCCACGCCGCCATCGATCCCGACGACCTGAACGAGATCCTCGGCGTTCTGTTGGACAATGCCTGCAAATGGGCCCAGGCGCGGGTGCGGGTCAGCGCCGCCGAGACGCCCGCCGGCGCGGCGCTGACGGTCGAGGACGACGGACCCGGCGTCCCGGCGGCGCAGCGCGCGCGCGTCCTCAAACCGGGCGCGCGGCTTGACGAGCGGATGGCGGGCAGCGGTCTCGGTCTCGCCATCGCCGACGATCTCATCAGCCTTTACGGCGGGACGCTCGCGCTCGGGGACTCGCCGCTCGGCGGGCTTGCGGTGACGGCCCGCCTGCCGCGCTAAAGCTGTGCGAAGGCCAGCGCGACGCCGAACAGCGAGTCCGAGGGGACGATCAGTCCCGCTTGCGCCCAGCGCGTCTCCACGCCCCGTTCGACCAACAGGTCGCGGGTTGCGGCCAGATCGCGGACGCCGACGCGGAAGGCGGCGAAGTGCGGGCCTTCGGGCGCGTCGGGTCGCGGCGGCTCGCCGTACTGCGTCTGATAGGCCTCCGGCGTGAGTGCCAGAACCGCGCCCCGCGCAGTCTCGATCGCGAGCGAGCCGTCGTCTTCCGCGCTGACGGCCTCAGGCCCTTGAACGCCCTCCCAGTAAGACCGCAGCCCGGCCGGATCGTCCGCGATCATCACCACCTCGACGATCTCGCGGGCGCCGTTCTCATGGACTTGGTAGTCCGGCTTCCAAAAATGCTCCGGCGCGTGCTGTTGGCAGGTGAAGACGGCGGCGCCGTCCCGCTCCGCCGGCGGCGGCGCGAAGGCGAGCGAGAAGGCGACGCGCACCGTCTCGCCGGACGGCAGGGTCGCTTGGCGCTCGAAGTCGAACGGCTCCAGGTCGGCGAGACCTTTTTCCGCGAATTCGTCTCGGTCGGCGCGCGCGTCGGCGCTGTCGAAGACCAACATGCCGAAGCCTTCGCGCCGCGCCAGATAATCCTGGTTGAAGCGGCCGAAGCTGAAGCGCCGGTCGCCGTGATCCGGAATCCTGTCCGGGTGCGCGACGGTCAGAATCTCCAGAAAGCTGCGATGGGCGAACTGAACCAGCCGATTGGCCGTGCCCCAGCTGTGCTCCGCACGCGGCGTGACGGTGAAGCCGAGACGCTCATAGGCCGCACCGGCCGTCTCCAGATCGGCGACGGCGAGGACCAAATGATCGACGCCCCGTTTGGGCGCGAGGTCCGGCGCTGCGTCTGCGTCGCGAACCGCCTCGCCCGGGAGGACGGTCGGCGGCGGACCGCCGGCGTTTGGCGCTGTCATGAGACGCGACTCCTTCACGCCTCTTCGATGTCGCCGCCGATCGCCTTATAGGCTTCAAAGCCGCCCGCCATGTTGACGGGGCGGCCGACGCCCATCTTCTTCGCCGTCGCGGCGGCGAGCGCGGATCGACCGCCGCTGGCGCAATAGAAGACGATCTTCTTGTCCATCAGAAGCTGCGGGTTGTGCGCCGGGCTGTCCTCGGCGATCGCGAACTCGAGAAGGCCGCGCGGCAGCATGATGGCGCCGGGGACCTTGCCTTCGCGCGCGATCTCCACCGGTTCGCGCACGTCCACGAAGATCGCTTGGTCGGTGTCGACCAGGTCGGCCGCGCTCTCCGCGTCCATCACTTCGACGGCGCTGTTCGCCTCGTTCACCAGATCTCGGATGCTTGTCGCCATGAATTCGCCCTGTCGCCTCGCTGTGTCGTGGTCGGCGTCCGTTTCGCGCCGTAGGCGGCCATCCTGACGGATCGCAGCGCGTAACGAAAGGGGCGACGAAAAAGGGGACGCCGCGGCCTGTGCGGGGCCGCGGCGTCCGGCGACGCACTCTCCGAACGAGGGGAGCTCAGAGGGCGCGCACCTCGACCAGAAACTGGTCGACGCGGTCGCCCAGCGCCTCCGCCTGCTGCGAAAGCTCCTGCGCGGCGGTGTTGGTCTGGGTCGCGGCCGCCCCGGTTTCGCCCGAGGCCTGGGTGACGCCCGAGATGTTGCTGGTCACTTCTTGTGTGGCGGCGTTCTGCTCCTCCACCGCGCCGGCGATCGCGTTGGCCATCTCGGCGATGTCGTTGACCAGATTGATGATCGCAGCGATCGAGTCGACCGAGGCCCGGGTCTCGTCCTGGATCTGCTTGATCTCGCGGGCGATGTCGTCGGTCGCCTTGGCCGTTTGGCCGGACAGCGATTTGACCTCGTTCGCCACGACCGCGAAGCCCTTGCCCGCCTCGCCGGCGCGCGCCGCCTCGATGGTGGCGTTGAGGGCCAGCAGATTGGTCTGGCTGGCGATGTCGTTGATCACCGTGACGATGTCGCCGATCTGATCGGCTTTGGCCTGCAGCGCGGTGATCCGCTCGTTCGACTCGCGCGCGCCGTGGACCGCGGCCGACACCGCTTCGGTGGTCTTGGCGATCTGCGACGAGATCTCGTTGATCGAGGCGGCCAGCTGCTCGGCCGCGGACGCGACGGTCTGTGACTGGGTGCTGGTCTCCTCCGCCGCCGCGGCCATCGACTCGGAGGTCGACAAGAGCTCGGTCGAGGCGGCCGAGACCGTGTCGACGATCGACTTCACGCCGCTTTCGAAGTTGTCCGCCAGCTTCTCCTGCGCGGTCACCACGGTCCAGCAGACCAGGATCGATCCGATCTCGCCCTTGGCGTTCTCGATGCCGGAGACCTTCAGGTCCAGCGTCTCGTCGCCGAGCTTGATCTTGGCGCGGTGCGGCAGGTTGTTGTGATTCGAGAGCATCGAGCGCTGGTGCTGCGGATTCTTGTGGAAGATGTCGATGTTGGAGCCGACCAGCTGCTCGGCCTTGATCGGCACCAGATGCTCCAGCTTGCGGATGGTCTCGACGCTGGTCTCGTTGGCGTAGACGATGTCGTAGGTCTTCGCGTCGGCCAGCATCACGTTGATCGGCATCTGATCCATCATGCGGGTCTGACGCTCGGTGTCGGCGATCGCGCGGATCTTGTCGGTGGCGATCGACCAGGAGACGACGGCCTGATCTTGACCGCCGTTCACGCCCGGCATCCGTTCGATATGCAGTTCCAGAAGCTCGGGGCCGAGCTGGATGACCGCGTCGTGCGGATAGACGCTCTCATCCGCCAGCATGGAGCGCTGATGGTGCGGATTCTTGTGAAAGACGTCGATGGACGCGCCGACGATCTGCTCGACCGGGATCGGGAGATGCTCCTCGATCTTCTTCAGGTTCGTGACGGTCGCCTTGTTGACATAGTTGATGAGCATGTCGTCCAGGCCGCAGCGGATGACGTTGAGCGGCACGGCGTCGAACATCGCTTTGAAGGCCGCGTCGCCTGCGGCCGCTTTTACGGAACCGAGTTTCGCCGTCTTCGCGGCGGCGCCTGCAGAGCCGAACATGGGCCCCTCCTTTCGTCGTCACCAGGGCCAAGGCCCTATCAGCCGAAAGGATTAGTCCGCATTACTGAATAATACGTTAACGGGATCTGACGCCCGACATTGCAAGGGAACCGTGACGCCTTACAGCGTGAACAGTCTGCCGTAGCCCGGCAGCGATGCGTCGACGCCGGCGCGCCGCAAGGCGTCCCAGGCGAGCGCAAGGTTGGAAGAGACGACCGGCTTGCCGATCTCCGCCTCCAGCGCGGCCGCTTGATCGGCCAGTCGAATCGAGGTGCAGGAGACGAACACCCCCTCCACCTCCGGGTCGGCGCCGAGCTCCCGCACCCCGGCGGCGAGCGACGGGGCGTCGACGCGCGCCGCGTCATTGTCGCTCTGCAGGCCGAAGGAGCCCATCACGGGAATCGAGAAGCCGCGCGCCATGAAGCCCTGGCGCATCTGCGCGTTCACGTCGGGGATGTAGGGGGTCAGCATCGCCAGCCGATCGATGCCCAGCGCTTCGAACGCCCGGCAGGTCGCCGCGGCCGGGTCAGTGACCGACACGCCCGGGCGCGCGCGGTGGATCTGCGCGGCCACCCGGTCGGAGCCGATCAGCATCGAGGCCGAGGTGCAGCCGTAGGCGATGACGTCGAACGGCACGCCCGGCAGCAGCAGATCCGCGCTGTCGGTCAGGCGCCGCTCCATGTCGGTCAGGGTCTCGGCCGAGATGGAGGGATCGTTGGCGATGCGCGCGCAGTAGACGGCGACCGACTCGCGCCCGCCCTCGGCCAACGCCGCGCGCTCGATGATCTCGCGCCACTCGTATTCGATCGTGTGATCGCTCGCCAGCACGATGAGGCCGAGGCGCGCCGCCCAGCCGAGCGGGGGCGCCAGCGTCGCCGGCATGGCGCGGCGGTCGACGCGCGGCACCTCGCGGCGGGCTGCGGCGCTTTGATCGCCGGCGCCGGCGGCGGCGTTCTGGTCGGGGTGATCGCGCATTCGGGCCTCCCACGCTCGATCGGTGCAGGCCGAAAGTCTAACAGCGCCGCGGACGCGCAATCTCACAAAAACGACCGCGTCCTGATCATCAGCGCCCTCGTCACTCCTGACGCACGTCGACCCATTGGCCGCCGGTGATCCGCGCCAGCTGATCCGGCGTCAGCCGGAAGACGGCGTTCGGCGTGCCGGCGGCGGCCCAGATTTCCTCCAAGTCGGCGAGATCGCGGTCGAGCAGCGTGACGGGCGCCTCCGCATGGCCGACAGGGGCCACTCCGCCGATCGCAAAGCCGGTGCGCGCGCGCACGAAATCCGCGTCCGCGCGGCCGGGTTTCTCGCCGATCAGCGCTTTGACCTTTTTTTCGTCCACGCGATTGACGCCGCTGGCCACCACCAGGATCGGGCGGTCGGTCCGCTTGCCCCGCAGGATGACCGATTTTGCGATCTGCCGCACGGAGCAGCCGATCGCCTCGGCCGCCTCCTCGGAAGTGCGGGTAGAGGCCGGGAACTCGATCACCTTGAGGTCGAGGCCGAAGGCGTCGAGCGCCTCCTGCAGCCGTTTGGCGGCGGGTTTCAGGGCGGGGGCGTCGGGCATCGGCGGTCGCTCCAAGCTGTCTTAACCATTCGGCAAAAGCTTTTCGCCACTATCGTGGACGAACTTCGATATACTATGCGGCGGGCCTCGCAGCGAAAGGGTGCGGTGCGGGGTGAAGGGGACGGCATGCTGCTGCGGAACCGGTCGGCGAACCATCGAGCGGACGCGGGCGCTTTGACGCGCCGCGCGGCGGCGTTGTGCGCCCTCGGGCGGTCGAACCGGTCCGGAGGGCGCTGATTTATGGCGCGCTCGCTCTCCTTCGAAGTCTACTACATGCAGAACGGCCGCTGGCAGATCCACGCGCGCTTCGACCACAGTCAGCGCGAAGAGGCGATCGAGGAAGCCAAACGGCTTGACACCGGGCAGTTCAAGGCCGCCTGCGTCATCCGCGAAAGTTTCGACAGCGCCACCAACAGCGCCAGCGAATCGGTGATCTATCACACGCCGACGATGAAGGCGAAGCCGCCGGTCGACTTCATCACCTCCGGCGCGCCCGACCCAAGCCAGAGCGCCAAGTCCCGCGCGCCTAGCGCGGCCGCGCCGCCAGGCTCGGCGGCCGCGAACGCCGACACCGAGGCCCGCAAGCGGATCGAGGGGGCGAAGAAAGAGCGCGCCGAGCGGCTCGCCAAAAGCGAGACGACGGAGAAGGAAGGGCGCAGCCGGCCGTTGGCCGCGCCGCCGAAGGCCGCGAAGGCCGACGACGACGAAGATGTGGACACCGCGCAACTCGTGCTGCGCATCGCGTTCGCGTTTTTGGCCGGCTGCCTCATCGGAACGGGCGTCGGCGTGATCGTGTTTTACGGCCTTCAAGGGTTGTCGAAGGCCGGCGTCACCTTCGACCGGACGATCAACCAAATCCTTTTGATCGGCGGCTGGGGGCTGGGCTGGGCGTCGATCTTCTTCCCGATGTTGCGGCGCGCGATCAAGTCGGCGCGCGCGCGACGGCGTCCCTCGGAGGATCCGACGGCGTCCGAGCCGGTGCGCGCCGCCAAACCGCCGTCCGGGCGGCGGGAGATGGACGCCGCGCAGAAAGCGCTCGCCGCCGAGGCGGCGGCGATGAAGGCCGCCGACGCGCCGGGCGGTCCGACGCCCGAAAAGGCGGCGGACGGCGCTGCAAAGGGGAACGCAGAGGCGGGTCCGGAGGGAGGCGCGGATCAGGCCGGCGCCCCGCCGCCGAAGGACGATCTGAAAAGCTTGGCGCAGGATCTCGCCGCCGACCTCTCGCCCGAGCCCGAGCCCGAGCCCGAGCTCGAGCCTGAGCCTGAGCCTGAGCCCGAGCGGGAACCGCAGCCCGAGCTCGAACCGGACTCCGCATCAAATCAGCGACCCGAACCCGAGCCCGAGCCGGAACCCGAGCCCGAGCCCGAGCCGGAACCAGAGCCCGAGCGCGAGCCGGCAGGCGGCGATCTCGCGACCCTGACCGGTCCGAGCCTGGTCAAGCACGGCTTGGCGTCCTTGGTGCGCGAAGCGCAGACGCTGTTCGGCAAGCTGTTGCAACAGGACAATTATCTGCGGTTCGGCATGATCCTGTTCCTGGCCGGCGCGGCCGAAACCTTCGCGCGCCGGGCCGGCGTGGCGCACAAGCAACTGGTGGACATGCTGTCGGTGGAGATCGAGAAGCTCGGGGCCTCCAAACAGCACGCGCGGGGTTTCGCGGCCAACATCGACGAATATCTGCTCGATCAGCGCTATTTCGACATGTACGCAGCCGGCCGGGCGAGCGCGCTTCGCGCCGTCAAGGGCGCGGCGGAGGACACCGGTCTCGGCGCGGCGGTCGAGGCTTGGCGCAATCCCGCGGCGGCCGAGCAAAGCGCCCAATCCGGGGGTCACCCCGACTCGAAGCACTATGACTCGCCGCCGAAAAAGAAAGGCGCAGGCGAGGAGGACGCCCCGCTTGGCTTCGTCGCCGTGCTGTTCACCGACATCGTGAACTCGACCGAATTGCAGCAGACCAACGGCGACCGCTGGATGTACGACGTCCTGCGCGCCCACAACGACATCGTGCGCGAGGCGATCAACCGTTTCGGCGGGCGCGAGATCAAGCACACCGGCGACGGGATCATGGCGAGCTTCCCGACCGTGCCGGGCGGCGCCGAGGCGGCGCTGGCCATGCAGGAGGGGTTCGCCCGCTTCTCTCAGATGATGCCTGACCTCGCCTTCGAAGTGCGCATCGGCCTGAGCGCGGGCGAACCGATCCACGAATCCGGCGACATCTTCGGCACCCCGGTGAATCTCGCCGCGCGGGTGATGAGCAAAGCCAAGGGCGGCCAGATCGCCGTCTCCGACAACATCCGCGAGCTGTGCGACGGCGGGGCGATGCAGTTCTACGAGCTCGGCCGGTTTCCGCTGAAGGGCTTCAAGGAGCCGCAGCCGATCTGGCAGGTGAGCCGCCCGCGCCGCAAGAGCCCGCGCGACAGCGGAGAGCGCGCCCAAGCGACGGGATGAGGGGAACGCCTCGACCGGCCCGGATCTAGGCCGGGCCGACGGCGGACGACTATCCGTCCCGGGCGGCCAGGCGCTTTCGCAAATCGAGCCGCCGCGCGTTCCCCCTCCCGCCGCATGACAGCCTCCGACCCGCCTGCTAGAAGACGGTCTCGGACACCGCAGCCAAGAGGAGCCCGCGCCATGACCGCCTGCATCGTCGGTTGGAGCCACTCGCCGTTCGGCAAACTGGAAGGCGACGACGTAGAGGCCTTGATCGGCCGGGTCGCCGCCGACGCGTTGGCCGACGCCGAGGTCGCGCCGGAAGAAATCGACGCCGTCTATCTCGGTTGGTACAACGGCGGCTTCTCGCGGCAGGATTTCGGCTCTTCCCTGGTGATGAACGCGGTCCCCGGTCTGCGCTACGCGCCTGCGACCCGGCTTGAGAACGCCTGCGCCACCGGTTCGGCGGCGGTGCATCAGGCGGCCAATTTCCTGGAGGCCAAGCAGGGTCGCACCGTGCTGGTGATCGGGGTCGAGAAGATGACCGCCACGCCCGGGCCGGAGATCGGCGGCATCCTGCTGCAATGCTCCTATGTGAAGGAAGAGGCTGAGACCGAAGGCGGGTTCGCCGGCGTCTTCGGCCAGATCTGCAACGGCTATTTCCAGAAATACGGCGACCAGAGCGACGCCCTCGCCGCCATTGCGGCCAAGAACCACAAGAACGGTTGCGAGAATCCCTACGCCCAGATGCGCAAGGATCTAGGCTTCGATTTCTGCCGCCATCCGTCCGAGAAGAACCCGCTGGTGGCCGGCCCGCTGAAGCGCACGGACTGCTCGCTCGTCTCCGACGGGGCGGCGGCGCTGGTTATGCGCGACGGCGACGCGGCGCTCGCGTCCAAGAAAGCGGTGGCGATCCGATCGCGGGCGCAGGTCAACGACTTCCTGCCGATGTCGAAGCGCGACATGACGCACCTCGACGGCTGCGCGCGCGCCTGGGAGAAGGCGCTGGAGGGCGCCAAGCTCGCCCTAGACGATCTCGATTTCGTCGAGACGCACGACTGTTTCACCATCGCGGAATTGATGCAGGTCGAGGCGATGGGCCTCGCCGCGCCCGGCGAGGGGGCGAAGACCGTGTTGGACGGGGCGACGCAGAAGGACGGCCGCCTGCCGATCAACGCCTCCGGGGGTCTGAAGGCGAAAGGTCATCCGATCGGCGCGACCGGCGTCTCGATGCATGCACTCGCCGCCATGCAGGTGCGCGGGCAAGCCGGGGGCATGCAGGTGGACGGGGCCGAGATCGGCGGCGTCTTCAACATGGGCGGCGCCGGCGTCGCCAACTATTGCTCGATCCTGCAAGCCTTGCGGTGAAAGCCGCCGCGCCGCCGGACCCAACCCCGACGGAAGGACCGGCGCTCTGGACGTGCGGGCCGTGCGGGCGTATCAACGGTCCCGGGAGCGGCTTATGCGGCAGGGCGGGCCCTTGGCGGATGAAGCGGGTGAACCGGCGGGCGCTGCGCCCGGGCCGACGCTGAACGGCGCGACGATCGAAACCGCGACGCGCCGTATCAAACGTCGCGCCGCGGCGATCAGCCTCGCGCTCGGCGTGACGGTCGCCGCCTTGGTCGGGGCCCTGATCTATCTCGGCGTGCTCGGTCAGAACCGCCTTTCCATCGAGACCTCGGAAAAGCGCGTCGCCGCCGCCTTGGAGCGCACGCGCGACCAGCTCGGCCGACAGGCCGTCGACAACGCCTGGTGGGACGCCGCGCTTGAGAACTTGATCGAGCGCTTCGATCCCGAGTGGGCGGCGGAAAATGTCGGCCTCTGGATGAACGTCACCTACGGCGTTTCGGCCACCATCGTCCTCGGCGTCCGCGACGAGCCGATCTACGCCGTGCTGGACGGCGAGCCGATCGCGGCGGACCGCGCGGCGCTGGGCCCGGGCTTCGCCGCGCTGGTCCGCAGGGCGCGCGCGGCCTCGATGGCGGAGGCGGAGGCGGCGACCGGCCTGATCCGCTGGCGCGACGAGGTCTATGCGGTCGGCCTCGCCGCCCTGACGCCGGAGAATCCGACCGGCGACGCCCTGATCGCCCGCCCGCGTCCCGTGCTCGCTTTTCTGCAGCGCATCGACGACGACTATCTGGCCGGCTTGGCCGAGCAGATTCAGGTCGGTGAAATGGTCTTGAAGCGGCGGATCGATCCCGACTGCAACGCCTGGCTGCCGTTGCAGGCCGCGAGCGGAGAGACGATCGGCGGCGTCGGCTGGAATGCGCCCGAGCCGGGGACCGAGCTGCTGAAGCAGGTGATCGCGCCCGTGCTGGCGGCGATGCTGTTGATGGGGCTGCTGGCCGCGATGTTGGTGCGGCGCACGATCAAGACCGCCGAGCAGCTGGAGCGCGCGCTGGGCGACATCCAGGGCAAGGAGCGCGACGCCCGCGCCGCCGAGTTGGAGGCGCGAACGGCGAGCGCGGCCAAGTCCCGATTCCTCGCCAACGTCTCGCACGAATTGCGCTCGCCGCTGCATGCGATCATCGGGTTCGCCTCCTTCCTTCGCGAAGAGAAGCTGGGGCCGCTGGGCCAGTCGAAATACCGAGAGTTCGCCGAACAGATCCACGAGGAGGGCAAGGCCCTGAACCAGATCGTCGACGATCTGCTGGACTACACCCGCCTTGAGAGCGAGGTCGGCGCGCATGAGGAGGATGCGGTCGACCTCGCTTATGTGCTGGATACGGTCGCGCGCGGTTTCCAGGCCCGCGCCGAGGACAAGGGGGTCGCGCTTCACGTCTCCGCGCCGGCGAATGCGCCGCGGCTGCTTGGCGACGATCGGGGGCTGCGGCAGATGGTGCGTCATCTGATCGACAACGCCGTCAAGTTCACCGCCGCCAACGGGGCCGTGCGCGCCTCGCTGGAGACGGTCGAGGACGCCGACGGCGCGACGCGCTTGCGCCTTGTCGTCGCCGACGACGGGGTCGGCATGGACCAAGCGCGGATCGATCAGATGATGGTCCCGTTCGAACAGGGCGAAGCGGACATCGACCGTCGACACGGGGGGCTCGGCATCGGCCTGGCGCTTGTGCGTCTGCTGCTGCGCAACCACGACGCCGCGCTGGAGATCGACAGCGCCGAGATGGCGGGCGCCCGCTTCACCATCACTTTCCCGCCCGAGCGCACGCTGCCGTCTGCGCCGCGCGCTATCGACGCCTCGCAGGAATCGGCTTAAGGTCCGCCCAAGACGCGGGGTTCAACAGCTTCAAGGTCGGTCGATGCCGCGCGGGTCCGTAACCGCCTTCCTGACGGCCGCCCGTCGCATCGGACGGGCTCTCAGCCTCGCGGCGCCGGCTTTGACGCTGGCCGCGCCGACGACGCTCGCCCCGTCGCAGCCGGCGGCGGCTCAGCTATACCTGGACGGTCGCACGCTTGAGGAGGCGCCGCCCTTCGTCGTTCAGCGCTACCGGGACCGGGCGGAGGCCGGCGACGCGCGCGCGCAATTCTATCTCGGCCTGATGCACGAACAGGGGCTGATCGGCCAATCGGGTCCGCAGCCGGCCGCCGCGCGCGAGTGGTTCGCCCGCGCGGGCGAGGCCGGCTATCCGCCGGCGCAGTACAAGCTCGCCGTGATGCGCGAAGAAGGGGTCGGCGGCCCGCCTGATCCGCGCGGCGCCCGCGCGCTTTACCAGACGGCCGCCGAGGCGGGCCTGAAGGAGGCGCAGTACAATTTGGCGTTGATGCTGCAGGAGGGGCGCGGCGGCCCGCGCGATCTGCGCGCCGCGATCCGCTGGTACGAACAGGCGGCGCTCGCCGGCGTTTCCCGCGCGGCGCTGGCGCTGGCGGAGCTGCATTCGACCGGCGTCGGAACGCCGGTCGATCCGGTGGAGGCTTGGGCCTGGCTCGCGCGCGCCGCCGAGCAGGGAAACGTCGACGCCGCTTCGCTTCTGAGAAAACTTGAGGCGCAAATGAGCGATGCTCAGAGGGCGGAGGCGCAGAAATTGAAACAGGCGCACGACGTCCTGGCCCAGATGCGGCGGCGTCGTTCGTGACGGGTCGCGCGATGGATAAATTCGGTCGCGCGGGCGGGAGTGTCGCGTCGGGGAAGACATAGCGTACGGCCCCGGTGAACACGGCCGGCGATCGGACCGCCGGCCCCACGCTTTAGGGGATAGAAGGCCATGGCCGAAGAAGACGATCTCGATCTTCGCGAGTTGGACGACCAGGAATTGGTCGAGCAGATGTGGGACGACCTCTATGACGGTCTCGCCGACGAGATCACCGAGGGCGTGAACATCTTGCTGGAGCGCGGCTGGCCCCCCTACCGCATCCTCACCGAGGCGCTGGTCGAAGGCATGCGCATCGTCGGCGTCGATTTCCGCGACGGCATCCTGTTCGTGCCCGAAGTGCTGATGGCGGCCAATTCGATGAAGGCCGGCATGAACATTTTGCGCCCGCTGCTGGCCGAAACCGGCGCGCCCCCGCAGGGCAAGATGGTCATCGGCACCGTCAAGGGCGACATCCACGACATCGGCAAGAACCTGGTCTCCATGATGATGGAGGGCGCCGGCTTCGAGGTGATCGATATCGGCATCAACAACCCGGTCGAGAACTATCTGGAGGCGCTGGAGAAGCACAAGCCGGACATCCTCGGCATGTCGGCGCTGCTGACGACGACCATGCCCTACATGAAGGTCGTGATTGACACGATGAAGGAGCAGGGCGTGCGCGACGACTACGTCGTACTGGTCGGCGGCGCGCCGCTGAACGAGGAGTTTGCGCGCGAGGTCGGAGCCGACGCCTATTGCCGCGACGCCGCCGTGGCGGTCGAAACCGCCAAAGAGATCATGGTGCGCAAGCACAACCAGTCGGCCTGAGCCGGGGTTTCGCAAGAGGGCGCATTATGGCGTCCGAGAGCCTGCATGATTTGGAACGTCCGGCGCCGGAGGCGGCGCCGGAACGCCGCACCGGGTCGGCCGATCAACTCGTCATCGCCTGCGGCGCGCTGGCGCGCGAGATCCTGGCGCTGATCCGTCTCAACGGCTGGACCCACCTCGATCTGACCTGCCTGCCGGCGGAGTTGCACAATCGGCCGGAGAAAATTCCGGAGCGCGTGCGCGAGAAGATCCGCGCCAACCGGGATCGCTACGCCAGGATCTGGATCGGCTACGCCGATTGCGGGACGGGCGGCGCGCTCGATCGCGTCCTGGCGGAGGAGGGGGGCGAGCGTCTCGCCGGCCCGCACTGCTACGCCTTCTTCGCCGGCCAGCCGGACTTCGAGGCGCTGCATGAGGCCGAGCCGGGGACCTTTTATCTTACCGACTATCTCGCCCGGCATTTCGAGACGCTGGTGGTCAAGGGCATGAAACTCGACCGGCATCCCGAACTGCTCTCGATGATGTTCGGCAATTACACGCGCCTCGTCTATCTGGCGCAGATCGACGACCCGGCGCTGGACGCGGCCGCCCAGGCGGCGGCCGAGCGTCTCGGCCTCGCCTATGAAAAACGCCGGACCGGCTACGGCGAACTGGCGGACTTCCTCGCCGAGACCGCCCCGACCTGACTGGAGGGAAGGAGAGACAATGGCTGATCTCATCACCGTGTATTGGCGCGACATTCCCGCCCAGGTCATCGTCAAGAAGGGCCGACGCGAGCAAGTGAAGCGCGTGCTCGACGAACGCTTCGAGAAGGCGATCGACCGGGCGGCGATGCGCGGCGAGGCGCGCTCGACCGACGACTACCTCGCGGAGTGGCGCAAGGCCGATCCGGTGACGGTCTCCGACGATCTGGAGGCGGAGGCCGAGAAGGCCGCCGCAGCGCTGGAGGCCGAATATGACGAGACGCGGCTGAAAGCGTTGGTGGAGAACGGCGGCCGGGCGGGATAGCCGGGCGGCGGCGCGCCGTCTGCGAGATCCCGATTTGGCTTGGCGACGCGCCGGCACGGCGGCGCCTAGTCTTTTCCAATCGGGACCCGTCCCGGCCGAGGCCGAGCGGCGAGCCGGCGTCCCGACATCGGCGCGCGCCCTTCCCTCAACAGGCCCCGGCCCACGGGGTCCTTGCAGCGCCGCCCCGAGTCGCCCGATGCTTGCAGGATGAACTCAGGGCGGCTCTTGCGACCCCTAGGCGGTCTCGCGCTCGCGCTTGTCTTCGGCGCGTCGTTGCTGCACGCCCATTCCGGGCCGGACGGCCCGCCGCCCGCGCCCGTGGGCTTCGAGCCCGCGCGCTGCGGCGAGCGGCACCAGCGCCTGTTCCAGGGCGACTTCGATCAATTCTGGTCCTACGTCGAGCGTCACGGCTGGGGCGGGGTGGGGGAGTTCGCCTGGTCCGTGCCGCAGGGCGCGGACGAGCCGGAGGCCGATTGGCGCGCGCGCGCCAAGGAATGCTTCCTGGAAGTGGAACGCCGCAATCATCATTGGACCGAGCCGTTGGGGCTTTACACTCTCGGCTATTTTCTGTGGCACGGCGGGGTCGTCTTCGGCTTCGAACGCGATCCGACGAAGCAGCCCGGCGTGCGCGAGCGCGGCTATCGCATGCTGCTGAAGGCGCGTCAGGTCGGCTTCGAGAAGGCCGACTACGCCTTGGTCGGCGTGCATTTCAGCATGATCCGCGCGATCGACACCGCCGCGCTGCGCCACTCCCGTGCGGCAGGGGCGGAACATCCGCCTCCGCCGCCCGCCTGGTGGCCCTCCAACGAGCGGCTGTTGCAGGACTTGAACGCCATGGGCTCGCGCGGGATCGCGGCGGCCTATCTCTCCCTCAGCGCGATCTATCGGGAGCGTTGGCTGATGGCGGAGTATTTCGGCGTCGACCACATGGGCCGCAAGGCGGAGCGGCCCGACCCCGCCTTGAAGCGCGCCTATCAAACCTATGACCATTGGTACGAGACCGTGCGCGCGCGCCAGAACCTGCCCCCGGCGGCGCCTTCGCCGCGGCCCTGACGCCTCTCTCTAGCCTTTTTCTTCCAATCCCTGACAGTCCTCACGGCGCCGCGCGCCGTTTCGGCGCTCCCCCAATCTTTTGAGCGGGAATCCCCGTTGACAAAACGATATAAAGATATTGTTATATGTCTTGGAAACAGCCTGTGAGGCCGTCATGGACGAATTGCTGCAGGGAATGCGCGCCGCCGCGGAGCCGACCCGGCTTCGGATTCTGGCCTTGTGCGCGCACGCCGAACTGACGGTCTCCGAACTCGTCCGCATCCTGGGGCAGAGCCAGCCGCGGGTCTCCCGTCACTTGAAGCTGATGGTCGAGGCGGGTCTGCTCTCCCGTTATCAGGAAGGCAACTGGGCGCGCTATCGCCTGGCGGACGGCGGCGCGTCGAGCGACCGCGCCGCGCGCCGTCAGGCGGCTGTCGGCCGGTTCGCCGAGGCGGTCATCGATCTGCTGCCTGAGGACGATCGCACGATCGCCCGCGACCTGGAGCGTCTCGAGGCGGTGAAGGCGGAGCGCGAACGCGCCGCGCAAGACTACTTCGCCCGCAACGCCGCGCAGTGGGATCGCATCCGCGCGCTGCATGTCGACGAGACGGAGGTGAATCAGGCGCTCGTGCGGGCCTTCGCCGATCAGGACGGCGGCCGATCGATCGGCCGTTTTTTGGATATCGGAACCGGCACCGGCCGGGTGGTCGAGCTGCTCGGGCCGCGCGCCGACAAGGCGATCGGCGTCGATCAGTCGTCCGCGATGCTGTCCGTCGCCCGCGCTGCGGTCGACCGCGCCCATCTGAAGCACTGCCAGGTTCGCCAAGCGGACATGTACCAACTGCCGTTCCCCGATGACGCCTTCGACAGCGCCTGCATCCACATGGTGCTGCACTATGCGGAGGATCCAGGCCGCGCGCTCGAGGAGGCCGCGCGCGTGCTGGCCCCGGGCGGGCGGCTGGTGGTTATCGATTTCGAAGCGCACAACCTCGCCGAACTGCGGGCCGAACACCAGCATCGCTGGCCAGGCTTCGCGGCGCAGGATGTGAGCCGATGGCTTGAGGGCGCCGGGCTCGCCGCGCGTCCGGTCGAGAAACTGGAGGGCGGGCCGCTGACGGTCTGCCTATGGGCCGGCGAAAAGCCGGCCGCCGCGGGCGCGGGCTCCCTGCGCGCCGTCAACGCCTGAGGAGGGCTAATCCCATGCGCACCATCCGCGAATCCCTCGTGCACCGCATCAATCTCGCCGACGGTTCGGTCGCGCGCAGTCTGCGCGGCGCCGACGTCGATCCGAACCGCGACTTCTTCGGCCAACAGGATCTCTACGAGGCGCTGAACCTCTCGCGTCTCGATCTGGTGCGTCAGGCGCACAAGGCCTTCCTGGAGGCGGGGGCGGACATCATCCGCACCAACACGCTGCGCGCCAACCCGCTGTCGCTGGCCGCCCACGGCATGGCGGAGGAAGCCTTCATCGTGAATTATCACGCAGCCCAGGCGGCGGCCGAGGCGGTCGACAGCGTGCCCGGCCGCGGACGGCGGCGCTTCGTCCTCGGCCTCGTACGCGACGACGGCTGGGACGAGAGCCCGGGTAAGGTGGAGGGCGCGGTCGACGTCCAGGTCCAGGGGCTGATCGCCGGCGGCGTCGACGGCGTGCTGCTGGACGTGCTGCCGGGCGTCGGGCGCATCCAGGCGATGCTCTCGGGCGCGCGGCGCGCGCGGGCGGCGCTCAATTCCGAGACCGCGATCTTCCTGCAGTCGATCGAGACCGGCCCGCATTTCGGCCCGCGCACGGTGGACGCCTCCGACGGCGTCGTGCGCTACCGGCCGGGCGAGGCGAAGAAGAGCGCCTGGCTCGACGCCGCAGTCGCCGACGGGCGGGTCAACCTGATCGGCGGCGGCGCGACGGCCGAGGACACGAAGATCATCGACCGCATGCTGCGCGAGCGCGCGGAGGACAACTTCCGCCCGGTCCTCGGCTGGCTGCGCGACAACGCGCCGATCGACGATTACCAGCCCGCCTCCAGCTGGACCCGCTTCCCGCGGGAGATCGCGAAGACCTCCGGCTCCGCCACGCTGGTCGAGGAGGAGGTGAAGGGCTGAGACGCCCCTCACGCTGAGTGCGTGGCGGCCCTCTGGAGGGGGGGGCGGCGGAAATCTATGGGGGCGGGAGGGCCTGGGGCTCCCGCCCTGTCGAAAAAGCCCGTCATCCCGGACGGCGGCCAGGCCGTCCCGGGAGCTCGCCCCCCTTTCGATCCCCCGTCGCGATCCCCCGTCGCGATCCCTCGTCGCGATCCCCCGTCGCGATCCCCCGTCGCGATCCCCCCGTCGCGATCCGCCGGGCAGGGGCGTCTCCGAGAAAGCGCGGACCGTTCGACCGCGGCCGCGGCCCTCAAGCGATGACGCTCGTTCGACGGTAATGGGCGTTGTCGGGCATTCGGTCGGCGTCCCCCTCTTTTAAATCTGCAGGCGATCGGCGCGGGATTTTCCGCGTCGACCCTTGACTTGCAGCCCGGGGAACCGCCGCCATGACTGAGACCGTCGTCAGCTCCGCCACCAAGACCCACATCATCGGCTTCGACCGCCCCTTCACGGTGATCGGCGAGCGCATCAACCCGACGGGCCGCAAGAAGCTCGCCGCCGAAATGAAGGAGTACAACTTCGAGACGGTCGAGCGCGACGCGCTTGCCCAGGTGGCTGCGGGCGCGCACATGCTGGACGTCAACGCCGGCATTCCGCTGGCGGACGAGCCGGACATCCTGGCCAAGACCATCCAGCTGGTGCAGTCGCTGACCGACGTGCCGCTCGCCATCGACAGCTCGATCGTCGAGGCGCTGGAGCGCGGCCTCGAGGTCTATCAGGGCAAGGCCCTTCTCAACTCGGTCACCGGCGAGGAAGAGCGCCTCGAGGCCGTCCTGCCTCTGGTCAAGAAGTACAACTGCGCGGTGGTCGGCATCTCGAATGACGAGACCGGCATTTCCGAAGATCCGGACGTCCGCTTTGAAGTGGCGAAGAAGATCGTCGAGCATGCGGCCGATTACGGCATCCCGCGCGAGGATATCGTCATCGATCCGCTGGTCATGCCGATCGGGGCTTTGGGCAACGCGGGCAAGGGCGCGCTCGCCCTCATCCGGCGGCTCAACAGCGAGCTTAAGGTGAACACCACCTGCGGCGCGTCCAACATGAGCTTCGGTTTGCCGAACCGGCACGGCCTGAACGCCGCCTTCCTGTCGATGGCGATCGGGGCCGGCATGACGACGGCCATCATGAACCCGTTGCACGAGCAGGAGATGCACGCAGTCTGGGGCGCCGACGTGATCGCCGGTCACGACAAGGATTGCGGCGCTTGGATCCGCCGTTTTCGGGAGCCGGCCGCGGAGGGCGAGGAAGCCGGCGGCGCGCGCGGCGGGCGCGAGCGCCGTCGTCGTCGCGTGGCCTGATCCGGTCGTCGCATAAGGAGCCGCCACGCCATGGCCGATCCTGAGACGGTTGAAGGCGAGCGCGAGGAGATCGAGGGGGCGAAAGCGGCGTCGGCGAAGACCGCCCACGTCGTCTTCACCCCGTCGGGCAAGCGCGGCGACTTTCCAGTCGGCACGCCGATTCTGCAGGCCGCGCGCACGCTGGGAGTCGATCTCGACTCCGTGTGCGGCGGGCGCGGCATCTGCGGGCGGTGCCAGGTCGTTCCCGGCTTCGGCGACTACCCTAAATTCAAGGTCAAGAGCCAGCCCGGCTGCATTTCCGACACCACCAAGGTTGAGGCGCGCTACGCTGACAAGCGCGGGCTGAAGGAAGGGCGGCGGCTCGGTTGCTCGGCGCAGATTCTGGGCGACCTGGTGGTCGACGTGCCGCCGGACAGCCAAGTCCACCGTCAGGTGGTGCGCAAGCGCGCCGAAGTGCGCAACATCGAGATCGATCCGATCGTGAAGCTGCACTATGTCGAGGTGCAGGAGCCCGACATGCATCACCCCTCCGGCGATTTGGAGCGCCTGGAGACGGCGTTGCAGGAGCAGTGGGGCATCACCGTCGACCGGGCCGACCTGCCGGTGCTGCAGACGCTGCAGAAGTCGCTGCGCCAAGGCGACTGGACGGTGACGGCGGCCGTGCGAAACGGCCACAAGCTGGTCTACACGTGGCCCGGCTTCCACGACAAGGCGTTCGGCTGCGCGGTCGATATCGGATCCACCACCATGTCGGTCCATCTGACCGACCTGCAGACCGGGGAGGTCGTAAGCTCGGTCGGCGCGATGAACCCGCAGATCCGTTTCGGCGAGGATCTGATGAGCCGCGTCTCCTACGTCATGATGAACCCCGGCGGCGATAAGGAAATGACGGCGGCCGTGCAGGAGACGTTGGGCTTCCTGCTGGTTCAGGCCGCGACCGAGGCCGGCATCGAGCCGAACGACATCCTGGAGCTGACGCTCGTCGGCAATCCGATCATGCATCACCTGATGCTGGGCATCGACCCGACCGAGCTGGGATGGGCCCCGTTCGCGCTGGCCACCAACGAGGCTTTGCGCGTCTGGGCGAGCCAGATCGGGCTCGACGGCAAGGTCAATCCCGGCGCGCGCGCCTATTTCCTGCCCTGCGTCGCCGGCCATGTCGGAGCGGACGCCGCCGCCGTCGTGCTGTCTGAGGCCCCGCAGCTGCGGGACGAACTGACGCTGATCGTCGACGTCGGCACCAACGCCGAGATCGTCTACGGCGACAAGGAGCGGCTCCTCGCCTGCTCCAGCCCCACCGGGCCGGCGTTGGAAGGCGCTCAGATCTCGGCCGGTCAGCGCGCCGCCAACGGTGCGATCGAGCGGGTGCGGATCAATCCGGAGACCTTGGAGCCCCGTTTCAAGGTGATCGGCGGCGACCATTGGTCGGACGAGGAAGGCTTCGCGGAGACGGCGCGCAAGGTCGGCGTCACCGGAGTCTGCGGCTCCGGCATCATCGAGGTGCTGGCGGAGATGTATCTCGCCGGAATCATCGACGAGGACGGCGTGATCGACGGCGCGCTCGCAGCCAAGAGCGAACGGGTCGTCGCCGAGGGGCGAACCTTCTCCTACATTCTGAGCCGCCCGGACGGGAAGAACCCCGAAATCCGGGTGACGCAAGCCGACGTCCGCGCGATCCAGCTGGCGAAGGCGGCGCTCTATGCGGGCGCGCAGCTGCTGGTCGACAAGGTCGGCCGGCCGCCGGAGCGCGTCGTCCTCGCCGGCGCTTTCGGCAGCCACATCGATCCGAAATACGCGATGATCCTAGGCCTCGTGCCCGATTGCGAACTGGATCGGGTGCAGTCGGTCGGGAACGCGGCCGGCACCGGCGCGCGCATCGCGCTGCTCAATCGCAAGGCGCGCGACGAGATTCGCCGCACGGTGCGCGCGATCGAGAAGATCGAGACCGCCGTCGAGCCGCGCTTTCAGGAGCATTTCGTCGGCGCCATGGCCTTCCCGCACAAGAGCGCGCCGTTCCCCAAGCTGCGCGCGGCCGTCCAATTGCCGGAACGCAAGATCGCCGCCAAGGGCGGCGAATCGGACGACGGCGCCGAGGGCGGTCGGCGTCGGCGTCGTCGGCGCGGCTGAACAGGTCGCACCTGCGCACGTCCGGCGTCGGCTTGACGCGTACCTAAAGACCCCACGGAGATGAGGCGCAGCCGCGCCGCGCTTGGGAGCCAGCCCCGATGACGGAAGTGAGAGCGATGAGCGAAGTCGAGCAGATCGTCGATTTCATGAGCACCTGCTCGTTGGAGGTCACGCCCAACGGCGCGGCCAAGATCGACGACTTCCGGGCGCTCCTGCGCGAGGGGCAGACCGTCTACGTCACGTTCCTGCCGGGCTCCGATTTCGCGGACACGGTGACGACGGTGAAGAAGCTTAAGGCCCAGGGCATGCGCCCGGTGCCGCATTTCGCCGCGCGCTCCATCCCCTCCAAGAGCTTCCTGGAGGAGAACCTCGCCATGCTGCAAGCGGAGTGCGACATCGACGAGGCGCTCCTGATCGGCGGCGGCGTCGACAATCCGGTCGGCGAGTTCACCGAGAGCATGCAGGTCCTCAAGACCGGCCTGTTCGAGAAATACGGCATCAAGAAGCTGGGCGTCGCCGGCCATCCGGAGGGCAGTCCCGACATCTCGCCCGCCGAGTGCGACCGCGCGATCCGCGAGAAAAACGCTTTCGCCAAGGAGAGCGGGATGGCGATGTACATCGCCACCCAGTTCTGCTTCGAGGCCGCGCCGATCATCGAATGGGACCGCCGCCTGCGCGAGCAGGTGGGCAACGAGCTTCCGATCCATATCGGCATCCCGGGCCTGGCGACCATCAAGACGCTGCTGAAGCATGCGCAGCAGTGCGGCATCGGCAACTCCATGCGCGTGCTGACCCGTCAGGCCGCCAACATCACCAAGCTGATGACGGTGCGTGAGCCGGATACGCTGGTCCGCGACCTGGCGGCCGAGCGCGCCCGCAATCCGGAGTTCGGCGTCCGTCAATGCCACCTTTATCCGCTGGGCGGCCTGAAGAAGTCCGCCGCATGGCTCTACGGCGTGCAGGACGGCAAGATCGAGCTGGGCCGCAAAGGCGGGTTCAAGACGGACTACGCGGCTGATTAAGGCCCGTCGCCCTCTCCCCTTCAGAGGGCGAAGGGCGGGGCGGGGGCTCGACGTCCGACCGTCTGAGCCTGTCGGGAATTTCTGAGTAACCCGAAACGCCGCGCCTTGATCCGCTCCGCCCGCCGTGGCGTATAGCCAAGCGTGAAACCGATTCCCCGCCTTTCCAGACTGATCGCCGCGCCGGCGGCGCTGTTGAGCGCCGGTCTGGCGCTCGGCGCCTGTTCGCCCTTGAAGGCGCTCGACGCGCTGACGCCGGACGAGGGCTATCGGCTGGTTGGGGACGTGGCTTACGGCGACCACCCGCGCATGCGCTTCGATCTTTATCTGCCGCCGGAAGGTCGGATGAGCGACGCGCCGCCGGTCCTTTTCTTCCACGGCGGCTCCTGGCGGCGCGGCGGCAAGGACGGCTATCGTTTCATCGGCCAGGCCTTCGCCAGCCGCGGCGTCCCGATCGCCGTGGCGGAGTATCGCGTCTTTCCGGAAATCCGCTATCCGACCTTCGCGGAGGACGCCGGGCTGGCGGCGAAGCGGCTGCTTGAGATGGCCCCGGCGCACGGTCTGCCGTCGCGGTTCGTGGTCATGGGCCACAGCGCCGGCGCGCATACCGCCGCGGCGCTGGCCCTGGAGCCGCGTTATCTTGAGGGCGCCGGCGTCGATCCGGCGACGCGCGCGGGACTGATCTCGATCGCCGGGCCGGTCTATATCGATCCGCAGGAATACAGAACGACCCGACCGGTCTTCGCCCCGGTCGCCGACGATCCCGAACGCGGGCGTCCCGCGCTTTACGCCAGCGCGGACGATCCGCCCGCCTACATCATCCACGGGGCGGAGGACGGCACCGTCTATCCGATAAACAGCGAAAAGCTGGCGGACCGTCTGCGCGCCGTCGGGGTGCCGGTCGAACTTTCGCTGCGCGCCGAGGAAGGTCATATCGGCCCGCTCCTCGCCCTGTCCCACGTCTTCGAGGAAAGCGACGACCCCCTGACCGATCGCCTGGCGGCCTGGATCAAGGGGCTTTGAGGGCGGGGCGCGCAGATCAATCGATCGGTTTCGCCAGCACCGTCTCATAGGGCGCGAAGCCGCGCTTTGCGTAGGCCCGCGCGGCCGCCTCGTTGCCGACGAGATAGCTCAGCAACAGCCGCGTGATCCCGCGGGCGCGGAAATGCGCCTCCGCCGCGGCGAGGAGCGCGTCCGTCGCGCCGCCGCCGCGCGCGGCCTCCTCCACGTAAAGGTCCGAGACCCAGCCGATGCGCTCAAAGGGCGGGGTCAGATAGATCCCCTCCTGGGCCTCCTCATAGGCGATCAGGAAGCCGACGGCGCGGCCGGTCTCCGGCTCCTCGGCCAGCAGCACCAAGCCGCCGGGCGTCTCCGCCTCCTCCAGCAGATAGGCGGTGTGCGCCTCGGCCATGTCGGCGCCGGGGAGGCGGCTGTCGGGATGAAGGGCGCGCTCGACATCCTGCAGCGCGCCCATGAAGCGCACGAGCGTCGGGCGGTCGTCGGAACGGGCGGGGCGGACGGCGATCGACATCGCGCGGATCATGCCGAGCCGCGGGGGACAAGCCAAGAGCGTCGCACAGGACCAGGCGGTCGTCGCCCCGCCCCGCCCGCGGCGGAGCGTTCGGGTCTCGTCGTCCGTGCGCCTTTCGCGAGACCCCTGGTCGGCCTTGCGGCCGCCCGGGACGATCTCGGGTCTGTCAGGCGCTCCCGAGAGCGGCCCGAACCTGCGCAGCGGCCGAAGCCCTCACTCCGCCGCCGCGGGCGCTGCGGCCTGCGGGTTGCGGAAGCGCTCAAGCAGCAGTTCTTCGTTCGCCTTGGCGGTCTCCACATGCTGCTCCTTCACATGCCCGTAGCCGCGGATATGCTCCGGGATCGAGGCGAGTTCGACCGCCGCCTCGTGATTGGCGGCGGAGAGACTCGTCAGGATCTCGTCGATCACGGCCTCGTACTCCGCGATCAGGCGGCGCTCCATCTTGCGCTCGTCGGTGTAGCCGAAGAGGTCGAAAGGCGTGCCGCGCAGGCCCCTCATCTTCGCCAGCACCCGGAAGGCCGGCATCATCCAGGGGCCGAACTGCTTCTTGATCAGGCGGCCGGTCTGGGGATCGCGCGGCGCGCCGATCGGGGGGGCCAGGTGGAACTTCAGCTTGTAGTCGCCCTGGAACTTGTCGCGGACCATGCGCTCAAAGGAGCCGTCGGTGTAGAGCCGCGCCACCTCGTACTCGTCCTTGATCGCGAGCAGCTTGAAGTAATAGCGCGCGATCGCCTTCGAGAGGTCGTCCGATCCCGGCTTCGCGCGCGCTTCAGCGGTCACCACGCGGTCCACGAGGTCCTTATATCGTCTGGCCAGCTTGTCGTCCTGATAAGCCTTCAGGAAATCCACCCGCTTGGCGACGATGTCCTCCAGCGTCTTGGCGAAGCCGGCGCTCTGGCCCTCCGCCTGCGCCGGCTGGGCGGCCTCGTTCGCGCGGGCGACGATGCGGCGCACGGCCTCCAGGTCGTGGGCCGCGCGGCGGCCCCACAGGAGCGCCCGCTTGTTCGCCTCGATCGCGACGCCGTTCAGCTCGATCGCCCGCTCGATCGCCGACAACGTCACCGGGAGCAGGCCCTTCTGGGCGGCGTAACCGACCATGAAGAGGTTGGTCGCGATGCTGTCGCCCATCAGCGCCTCGGCCAGGTCGGTCGCCTCAACGAAATGGGCGGCGTCCTCGCCCACCTCTTCGGCGATGACGGCCTCCATCTCGCTCAGCGGGAACTTCCAGTCCGGATTGCGGGTGAAGTCGCCGGTCACCGTCTGGTGGGTGTTGATGATGGCGCGGGTCAGGCCGCGGTCGGCCTTGCCCATCGCATCCGCGCCGGCGGCGACGACGATGTCGCAGCCGAGGATCAGGTCGGCGCCGCCGGCGGCGACGCGCAGGGCCTTAATCTGCTCCGGGCTTTCGCCGACGCGGATGTGACTGGTCACCGCGCCGCCCTTCTGGGCCAGACCCGCCATGTCGAGGACGGAGCAGCCCTTTCCCTCCAAGTGCGCGGCCATGCCGATCAGCGCGCCGATCGTGACCACGCCGGTGCCGCCGACGCCGGTCAGCAGGATGCCGAAGGGCTTGGTCGACACGTCGGCCGTCGCAGGCTCGGGCAGGGTTTCGAACACGTCGGCCGCGCCGGCCCCTTGCGCGGCGCCCTGGTCAGCGCCCTTGCCCTTGCGCAATTCGCCGCCCTCGACGGTGACGAAGCTTGGGCAGAAGCCGTTCAGGCAGGAGAAGTCCTTGTTGCAGCTCGACTGGTCGATCTGACGCTTGCGGCCGAACTCGGTCTCCTTCGGAACGACGGAGACGCAGTTGGATTTGACGCCGCAGTCGCCGCACCCCTCGCAAACCAGCTCGTTGATGACGACGCGCTTGGCCGGGTCGGGATGCTGGCCGCGCTTGCGCCGGCGACGCTTCTCGGCCGCACAGGTCTGATCGTAGATCATGATCGTGCAGCCGTCGGTCTCACGCAGCTCGCGCTGAACGGCGTCCAGTTCGTCGCGGTGATGGATCGTCGTCCCGTCCGGGAACATGCCGGTCGTATATTTTTCCGGCTCGTCCGAGACGATGACGAGGCGCTTTGCGCCCTCCGCCATCACCTGCGCGCCCATGGTCGGCACGTCGATCGGGCCGTCATGCGGCTGGCCGCCGGTCATGGCGACCGCGTCGTTGTAGAGAATCTTGTAGGTGACGTTGACCTTGGCCGCGATCGCCGCGCGGATCGCCATCAGACCGGAGTGGAAATAGGTCCCGTCGCCCAAATTGACGAAGACGTGGTTTTCCTCCGTGAAGGGCGCTTGGCCGACCCAGGTCAGCCCCTCGCCGCCCATCTGGGTGAAGGTGGAGGTCGACCGGTCCATCCATTGCGCCATGTAGTGGCAGCCGATGCCGGCGAGCGCGCGGCTCCCCTCCGGCACCTTGGTCGACGTGTTGTGCGGGCAGCCGCTGCAGAAATAGGGCAGGCGGCTGATCGGCGACTTGTGCGCGGCGAGCGAGCGCTCCTTGGCGTCGAGGAAGGAGAGCCGCTTCTGGAAATGCGAGTTGTTCTCCACCAGCGCGTCGCCGCCGGGCAGTTGACGCAGGCGGCTCGCCAGCACGCGGGCGATGCGCGCGGGCGTCAGCTCGCCGTAGGCCGGCAGGAGCTCCTTGCGATCCTCCGAGAACTTGCCGACGACGCGCGGGCGCACGTCGGCCCGCCAGTTGTAGAGCTGCTCCTTCAACTGATTCTCGATCAGCGCGCGCTTCTCCTCGACGACCAGGATCTCCTCCTGGCCTTCGGCGAAGGTGCGAATCCCCTCGCGCTCCAGCGGCCAAGGCATGCCCACCTTGTAGATCGAGACGCCGAGCTCCTTGGCGAAGGCCTCGTCGATATGCAGGTCGTCCAGCGCCTGCAGCACGTCCAGATAGGCTTTGCCGGTGGTCACGATCCCCAGCCGCCGCTTCGGCGAATCGAGCACCGTGCGGTTCAGGCCGTTCGCGCGCGCGTAGGCGAGCGCGGCGTAGAGCTTGTATTTGTGGAGCAACTCCTCCTGCTCCAGCGGCGCATGGCCGGTCCAGCGGATGTTGAGGCCGCCTTCCGGCATCTCGAAATCGTCGGGCAGCTTCGTCTGCAGGCGCATCGGATCGACATAGACCGAGGCCGAGGTGTCGACCGTGTCGGCCAGCGTCTTGAAGGCGACCCAGCAGCCGGAATAGCGGCTCATCGCGAAGCCGTGCAGGCCCATGTCCAGGAACTCCTGGACGTTGGCCGGGCTCAGCACCGGGATCATCGCGTCCATGAAGGCGTATTCGGTCTGGTGCGCGGTGGTCGAGCTCTTGCAGGTGTGGTCGTCGCCGGCCAGCGCCAGCACGCCGCCGTGCGGCGATGTGCCGGCGAGGTTGGCGTGGCGCAGCACGTCGCCCGAGCGGTCGATCCCCGGCCCCTTGCCGTAGAACATGGAGAAGACGCCGTCGACTTTGGCGCCGGGAAAGAGGCCCACCTGCTGGGTGCCCCAGATCGCGGTCGCCGCCAGATCCTCGTTTACGCCCGGCTGGAAGTGGACGCCGCTTTCCGCGAGGAACTTCCGCGCTTTCCACAGCTGCTGATCGAGCCCGCCGAGCGGGCTGCCGCGGTAACCGGAGATGAAGCCGCCGGTCTTGAGGCCGTTTTCCGCGTCGCGGGCGTGCTGCATCAGCGGCAGGCGCACCAGCGCCTGCGTGCCGGTGATGAAGATGCGGCCCTGTTCCTGCGTGTACTTGTCGTCGAGGCGGACGTCGGCCAGCTGATTGCGCAGCGTGTCGGGGGTCTTTTGCTCCGTCATGGCCTACCCTGTCGTCTCCTGAGTAAAGCGTCGAAACTGAAGTCCGGGCGCTCACGGCGCACCGGTTCAGCGGGCACATCTTTATATTGGCGCGGCGACGCCGGCGGACAATCGAATGCGCATAGGCGCGTTCCGCCACCTAAGGCAGTTAGGGTAGCATTGTTGACCTATTTGCCGCAAGAGGAAGCGCGCGCGCGCCGCCTATGCTGCGATCGGCGGCCGGCCCTAGACGTGAGGCGGGATAGGAAAGGAGGCTATTCTGCGCTGGAGAACTGCAATGAGCGTTCGAAGTCGGCTATCATCTTGTTTAGAAACTCGCGGTCCGAGCCTTCGCTGTTTTCCACGTGCTGATCGATGACCTTCTGGGTCTCGTCGAGCGTGGGCTCGACAAGGTTAAGATATTTTTCATCAACGATAATGGTCATCTTCCGACGTCGCTCCATTCAGCCATTCGACGAGGGATCGCGTCCGCGCCCCGATGATCAACGCACGTTCGCCACATTCCGCCCTAAGCGTATAGGGGCAAACCCGCGCAGGCCAACAGCGACGATGCTGTCGCAGGTGGAATTGACGGCGCGCGTTGCAGTTCAATCACACTAAACCATTCAGCGAGACGCGCAACTTCATCGGGAAGCCTCGCGGATTCCCCCACGACATATAGGGATGGCGACCGAAAAACGCCAGCCTTTAGTTGCAATTGGAAGATTTATCTCGTACCTGTGGCCTTCTGTTCGCAATCGCCGCACGCGGTCAGGTTCAGTCTCGGATTGGTCCTTAATGTCTTCCCACCTTGAGCAATCTCCCTTCGAATCCTCGGTGGGCGGATCCGTCGGCGGCGCGCTGCGGCGCGTTCTTCCTTTCGGTCCGAACATCGTTCAGAGAACGGGCCGCCCGCAGCCGATCAAGACGACCGCTTACGGGCCTTGGCTAAAGCCGCCGCGCTGGGTCCCGGATCTATTTGCGGCCTGCGGATATCTTCTGGAGAGCGCCGGCGCGCTCGCATGCTACTCGCCCGTCGAATCGCAAGTCTCCGGCACGCTTCGTCTATCCTTGAGCAACAAGGATCATGAGCGCGTGTGCGAGGCGGCCCGGCAATTCGTGCGCCAAGATTCTACCGCCGCCTACGAATCGCTGATCCAGGACAACTGGCAAGACCTCATTCGATATTGGTCCTGGCCTGTAAACATCCGCGCCTACTCTGCCCGGTCGATGACGCCGCCCTGGTGGGAGCCGGCGCTGCGCCTTTTCATTCTGGCGGACGAGGCGTCGGACGGGGTCGGCTTTCCGTCCAACGTCAAGGAGGCCTACAACGGAGGGACCGACTCGCGGCTGCTGCCCGCTCTGATCCTCCGACGCGACAGCAAGCTCGTGAAGTCGGCGAACGCCGCCGCGGCGAATGGCGGTTCCTCGCCTGTCGGCCAGGGCGTTTCGATGGAGAACATGCGCCCGACTCTTTGTCAGCAAGCCGACCCTGACGTTGTGTGCGTGCAGCCCAAAGGTCGGATCCCGGACGTCGGCTGCTCGACCCGCGTCTTCTCACGAAATCTCTCCTTGCTGCGTTCGCGCAGCACGGCGCGGTGCTATTGGCTCAGTCCGCCGGCGATCTTCAACAGCGAAGACGGCGTGATCGCCCATGAGGATGACGGCGACGTCAACGTCCTTCTCATTCCGTTTCCTTTCGAGATCGCCGATGAGAACTTCGAACAGGTTGGTGACGGTGCGTCCGGAAACGGGGCCAACCGATGGAAGCGCTTCCGCATTCGGCAAGGATGGCTCAACGACGGTGAAGCGGTCTGCAGCATGGTGATCGACCTGCTCCGCGTCGCTCTCAAGAGCCGACCCAAGATCCACGGAATCGTCTTCCCGGAATATGCGCTCAACTTTCAACTGTTCGACGAGATCTGTCGGCGCGCCGTCGGAGTCCATCCGGACCTCGAGTTCGTTGTCGCCGGGTCCAGCGACAACTGCCGACACGAACGCGGAAACTGGGTCCTTTCCAGACAATTCGACAATGTGGGATCGAAGCAAGGCAGTTTTGGGCTCACGAGCGCGCGCGGGAAACATCATCGGTGGCGCTTGAATGCAAGCCAGATCCAAACCTATGGCTTGGAGCAACAGTTCTCGCCGAACCTCTTCTGGTGGGAGGACCTCGCCGTCGGAATTCGCGAGGTCTCTATTCATAGGTTCCGTCGCTCCTCCACCTACGCGGCCTTGATCTGCGAAGATTTGGCGAGAACCGATCCTTGCCACGAACTGGTGCGGGCCCTTGGCCCGCATCTGATCTTCGTCCTGCTGATGGACGGCCCGCAACTTCCGCATCGCTGGCCGGCGCGCAGCGCGGGCGGGTTGGCGGAAGATCCAGGGTCGTCGATCTTGACGCTGACCTCGAAGGCGCTTATCGAGCGAAACAAAGCGGCCCGGCGCAAGATCGGCAAGGAGGCTAGTTCGGCGGCCGAGGTAGGGCTTTGGATCGACAAATCCAACGCCAACGGAGCGTCGATCGTGCTTGAAGAAGACGCGGAGGCGATCCTCGTCAGCCTCAAGAGCGACGAAGTCGCCGACGTGACCTTGGACGGTCGACCCAACCAAAAGGCCAGGACTTGGTCGCTAGGAGAGATGGAGCAGTTGCGGCGATAAAGCGACGGCGCGACGCGTCGCCGGCGGGGGGAAAAAGACGCGTGCATTGAGACGGTCCAGCCCTTATGACCCTTGCTGAAGGCGGTGTCCCACGCTGTCCGGAGGCTTTTCATGACGATCCTGGTTACCGGCGCGGCCGGCTTCATCGGCTCCTATGTGGTGAAAGCGTTGGCGGCGCGCGGCGAGCGCGTGGTCGGGATCGACAATCTGAACGCCTATTACGATCCCGCCTTGAAGGAAGCGCGCCTCGCCGAGATCGAGGGCCTGCCCGGCTTCGCCTTCGAGCGGCTGGACATCGCCGACAAGGCGGCGATGGAAGGGTTCTTCGCCGCCCATTCCGACATCGACCGGATCGTCCATCTGGCCGCCCAGGCCGGCGTGCGCTATTCGCTCGAGAACCCGCACGCCTATATCGAGGCGAACGTGCTGGGCCAGCTCAACATCCTGGAGGGCGCGCGGGGTCTCATGGCGGCGGGCGCGCTCAAGCATCTGGTCTACGCCTCAAGCTCGTCGGTCTACGGCGGCAACACGAAAATCCCGTTTTCGACCGAGGATCGCGTGGACACGCCCGTCTCCCTCTACGCGGCGACCAAGCGCGCGGACGAGTTGATGGGGCACTGCTACGGCCATCTCTATCGCATCCCCATGACGGGGCTTCGCTTCTTTACCGTCTACGGTCCCTGGGGGCGCCCTGACATGGCGGCTTACCTGTTTACCGACGCCATGGTGAACGGCCGGCCGATCAAGGTCTTCAACAACGGCGACATGCGCCGCGATTTCACCTATGTCGACGACATCGTCGCGGGCGTGCTGGCGGTGCTGGACGGCCCGCCGGGCGATCCGGGCGACAGCGCGCCGCACCGCGTCTACAATATCGGCAACAACCGGCCCGAGCCGCTGATGCGACTGATCGAGGTTCTCGAGAGCGCGCTTGGCGTCAAGGCGGAGATCGACTTTCAGCCGATGCAGCCCGGCGACGTGCGCGAGACCTACGCCGACATCAGCGCGATCGAGCGCGACTTCGGCTATAAGCCGACCACGCCGATCGACGTCGGGATCCCCAAGTTCGTCGAGTGGTATCGGGGCTTTCACGGGCTTTAAGCGCTCGCCCGCTCTGCAGCGGCGCCCCCTCCAGCAGGAGACCGCGCGCAGGCGAGGAACCTTCTCGATACGCTCAGGCCTCTGCGCCCGTCGCGCGAGGCCCCCGCCTTCGCGGGGGCGCCCGAGGAGCCTCTCGCCGCTTAAGCCGCCAGCGCGTCCAGCGCCCGGCAGACCGCGTCGCCCATCTGGGCGGTGGAGAGCACCTCGCCGCCGGTTCCCATGATGTCGGCGGTGCGCTTGCCTTGGGCGAGGACGTCCTGCACGGCCTGCTCGACGAGATCGGCGTCCTCCTGCAGATCGAAGCTGTAGCGCAGCGCCATCGCGAAGCTGAGCAGCATGGCGAGCGGGTTCGCCTTGCCCTCGCCCGCGATGTCGGGGGCGGAGCCGTGCACCGGCTCGTAAAGCGCCTTGCGCCGGCCGGTTCCGTCGACCGCGCCGAGCGAGGCGGACGGCAGCATGCCGAGCGAGCCGGTCAGCATCGCCGCGCAGTCCGACAGCATGTCGCCGAACAGATTGGCGGTGACGATCACGTCGAACTGGTTCGGGTTGCGCACCAACTGCATGGCGCAGTTGTCGGCGTACATATGGCCGAGTTCGACGTCGGAATAGCCGCCCGACTTGTGCAGCGCGGTCACTGTCTGACGCCAGAAGACGCCGGTCTTCATGACGTTCGCCTTCTCGACCGACGTCACCTTGGACTTGCGCTTGCGCGCCAGATCGAAGGCGACCTCCGCCACGCGCTCGATCTCGGCCTTGGTGTAGGCTTGCGTGTCGATGCAGCGCTCGACGCCGTTCCATTCCTGCATGCCGCGAGGCTCGCCGAAATAGACGCCCGCGGTGAGTTCGCGCACGATCAGGATGTCGAGGCCCTTGATCACCTCTGGTTTCAGAGTGGAGGCCTCAAGCAGCGCGTCGAAGGTCACCGCCGGGCGCAGATTGGCGAACAGGTCCATTTCCTTGCGCAGGCGCAAGAGACCCGCCTCCGGCCGCACGTCCCAGCCCAAATCGTCGTACTGCGGCCCGCCGACCGCGCCGAACAGCACCGCGTCGCTGTTCATCGCGTCGTCCATGGTCTCGTCCGTGATCGCGACCTTGTGCGCGTCGTAGGCGGCGCCGCCGACCAGCCCCTCCCTGATGTCGAACGAGACGGCGCGGCGCTTGTCCATCCAGTCGATGACCTTGGTCACCTCCGCCGATACTTCGGGGCCGATCCCGTCGCCGGGCAGCATCAGAAGGGTCTTATTGGACGCCATGGATGGGGTTCCTCTCGCTGTCGCTCGCCTTATCGATTGGGAAGGCGCGAAATCGCGCCGCCGCGGGCGGTTTTAACCGCTGCCCGCCGGTCGGGAAAGAGGGCCGTTCGCGCAGGCGCCGCTCATCCGCCCCGATCGCCGTTTCCGGCTTGGTCGTCGCCCGCGCCTTGATCGCCCCCCGCGCTCTTGGCGCCGCGCCCGCGCGACGCGGCCCCCTTGGGCGTGAAGCGCGGCGGCGGAATCGGGTCGCCGTTCTCGTCGACCGGGGTCTGTGGGTCGCCGCGGGTCAGATGCAGGATCTGATGGTCGTAGGGGATCACGATCCCTTCGTCCCGGAAGCGGCGGACGATCTCGTAGCGCAGGTCGCTCGCGATGAACCAGGCCCAGACGATGTCGTCGCTGAAGACGCGCAGCTGGAATTCGATCCGACTGTTTCCGAAGTCGAGGATCAGCGCCGCCGGTTGCGGCCAGCGCACCACGCGCGGATGGCGGCGCGCGATCTGGATCAGCACCTTCTCGACCTGCTTTACGTCGCTGTCGAGCGCGACGCCCACGTCGACGTCGATGCGTCCGTACTTGTCCTTGTGCGTCCAGTTCTTGAGCGCTGAGGAGAGCAGATCCGCATTCGGGACGATGACGCTCGCGCGGTGCCAGGTTTCGATCTCGGTCGCGCGCATCGAGATCTGCCGAACGAAGCCCTCGTTCTCGCCGACCACGACCCAGTCGCCGGCCTTGATTGGCCGCTCGATCAGCAGGATCAGGCCGGAGACGAAGTTGTTGACGATGTTTTGCAGCCCGAAGCCGATGCCGACCGACAGCGCGCCCGCGATGATCGCGATGTTGGACAGGTCCACGCCCATCATCGCGATCGCCAGCGCCACCGCCACGACGAACCCCAGATAGCCGACGCCCGCCGTGACCGAATGCTGCACGCCTTCGTCGATGTCGGTCTCCGGCAGCACGCGCTCGGCCAGCGCGCGCTTGGTGGCGCTGGTCAACGTCAGGATCACGGCGAAGGTGACCAGACCGAAGAAGATGTCGGCCACCGAAATCCTGACGTTGCCGACCGAGAAGCCCTCGAACGCCTCGGACAGCCAGCGCAGGATCTCTAACTGCGAGACGCCCCAGTTGGGCGCGACGACCAGCACGCCCAGCGCGATCACCACCAGGTCCATGAACGCCCGCGCCCAGAATTTGAGCCGCGCGCGGGTCTTGTGTTCGACGCCGAGCGTATCGCGCATGAAGCGGCTGGAGGCGCCGAGGCCGATCAGCTCCCGGAACAGGCCGCGCAGGATGTAGAGCACGCCGACGACCAGCCCCGTGCCCAAGAGATTGTTCAGCAGGTAGTTGCCGAGCGCGGTGTAGCCGGCGACGGGGGCCAGCAACCCGACCACCGCCAAGGTCGCCAGCGCGAACCGCAAGAGTTTCCAGAAGCCCGCGCCCGCGCCCGCCCGGGCGGCCGCCGCCGCTCCGTCGAGGCCGGCCGGCTGATCGACCGGCTGGGTGTCCGGGTCGTCCTCCTCCGCGGCCTCCCGCTCGGCCTCGGCTTGGTCCTGGCGCGCGGAGGCGTCGGGTTGGGCGGCGGTCTCGCCCTCCTGGCCGGCCTCCTCGGCCGGGCGGTCCTCCAGGGTCCAGAGGCTCGGCCGCAGCAGCGCGAAGACGGAGGCCGCCTGCGCCGCGTTGAACAGGAAGGTCCAGACGGCGTCGAGTTCGGGCGTGCGCAGCCCATGCAACGGGTCGATCCGCTGGGTCGCTTCGACCAGGAACTCGTCGACGCAGAACAGCAGCGCGATCACTCGGATGAGCAACAGGATGCGCGCGGCGTTTTCCGGATGCAGCCGGGTCAGGCGCCATTGCGGGTAGTCGGGGGACAGCACCGCTTTGGGCAGCGCGGTGGCGAGCACGTAGATGATCGCCATCGTCGCGCCCAGCCCGACCAGATCGCCGAAGGCGCTGTAAAGCGGCGTGCCCTCCATGCCCGTGCGCACGGCGATGATGCCGAGAATCGCCGCCGGCATAAGCCCCTCGCCCAAGCCGTCGGCGATCGCGGCGATCAGCCGTTGGCTGTAGGCCGGCGGATCGTCTGTCGGCCGCGCGCCGAAGCGCCGGCCCAGCAGCCGGCGCACCAGAAAGGCGACCGCGAAGGCGGCCGCGATGAAACCCAGCAGCGTCAGCGCGACCCGCTCCGGCGCGCGGTCGGCGTCGGGCAGATTCGCCCACCACTCGACGGCGGTCGCGCCCATCGCGGCGAGCAACGCGGCGAAGTCCTGGACGGCCCGGGTCAGCGTGCTCGGCGCGTAGGGGAGCGGACCCTGGGTGGTCAGACGCTCCATCAGGCGCTGGCGTTCGCTGCTGGAGAGCCGCTCCTCCAACGATCGGACGCGGGTCAGCGCCAGATCCGCCAGGGAGACCCGGGACTTCAGCGTCCCGATCTCCTTGTTGATCTGGCTGCGGCGTTCGCCGATGTCGGCGGGCTCTGCCGGCTCGCCCTCGGCCGGCGGCGCGCCGAGCGAATCGAGCCGGGCGTTCGCGTCCTCCAACGCCGTCTCGGCGCGGCTTTTGGCGCTTTGCGCTTCGCTGCGCACCTCGGACAGGGTGTCCAGCGCCTCCGCGTTCCGCTGCGGGTCGTCGCCGCCGTCGCGCAGCAGCCGCTCGATGCGGTCCAGTCGGCGACTCCACCCCGCGACGGTCAGGCTGAATTCCTGGCTGGCGGCCTGGGAGGCCTGCTCGCTTTCGCCCTGCGCGGCGGCGCGCGGCGACTCGACGGCGCAAAGCGCCAGCGTCAGCAGGCCCAACAGGAACGGCGCGAGGGCGGATCGAAGACGCATGTTCGGCGGGCTTTCAAGCACTTGGCCGGCGGGCGGATCGCGAGGTTGGACTGTATCACAGCCATCCGCTATGAAAACGCCATGGCTGACCCCGCCCCCTCGCACCCCGCCCAGGCCTTTGACGCGCCGCTCGATTGCGCCGGCGGTCATTACCGTCAGGACGTCGCCGCCTGTCTTGAGCGCTCCGTCGGACCCGGCGGTCTGGCGCAGGCCTCGCTGAACCGGCTGCTGGGCGAGTTGGACGGCGCGCTCGAACGCCTGCGAGGGCGGTTCGAGGCGGGCGAGCTGCCGTTCCTCGGTCTGGCGCGGCGCAACGAGGACCTGCAGGCGATCGCCGGTCGGGCCGCGGACTATCGCGCGCGTTTCAAGGAGGTGCTGGTGCTCGGCACCGGCGGATCGAGCCTGGGCGGGCGCGCCCTTTATGAGATGGCGGCGAGCGAGCATCTCGGAGGCCGACCGGCGCTCCACATCATCACCAACGTCGATCCCTTCGTCTTCGAACGGATGATCCGCCGCTTCGATTTCCGCGAGACCGGCGTCATCGTGATCTCCAAATCCGGCGGCACGACCGAGACGATGATGCAGTTCTTGACCGTGTTGCCCTTGATGCGCGCCCAGATCGGCGACGCGAAGCTGGGGGAGCACGTAACCCTGATCACCGAGCCGGGGCCTCGGCCGCTGCGCGAGTTGGGCGCGCGCTTCGCTCTGCCGGTGCTGGACCACGACCCGAAGGTCGGCGGCCGTTATTCGGTGCTGAGCGTCGTCGGAATGCTGCCGACGTTGATCGCCGGGCTCGACGCCGCGGCGGTGCGCGTCGGCGCGGACGACGTCCTGACCCAGGCGCTGGCGCCGCATGCGCGCCCGGCGGCGCTGGCGCCGGCGCTGGGGGCCGCGATCTCAGTCGGACTCCAGCGCGAGCGGGGCGTGGGGGCCTCGGTGATGCTGGCCTATTCCGACAGGCTCGGCTCGCTGGCGCGCTGGTATCGTCAGCTCTGGGCCGAAAGCCTGGGCAAGAACGGCCAGGGCACGACGCCGATTTACGGCACAGGGCCGGTCGATCAGCACAGTCAGCTGCAACTCTGGCTCGACGGGCCGGCCGACAAAATGTTCACCGTGCTCGGCGGGCCGAACGAGGCGATCGGCGAGGCGCTGGACCCGGATCTGATCGCGCATGAGGACCTCGACTACATGGCTGGGCGTACGCTCGGCGATCTCATGGACGCGTCGCGCCGCGCGACTGCGCAGACGCTGGCGGCCCGCGGCCGCCCGGTGCGCCATATCGACATGCTGCGGATCGACGAGGCGTCGATGGGCGCGCTGATGATGCATTTCATGCTGGAAACCGTCTTGGCCGCCGATCTGTTGGGGGTCGATCCGTTCGATCAGCCGGCGGTGGAGCGCGGCAAGGTCCTGACCCGCCGCTATCTCAAAGAGATGGGAGGCGGCTGATGGCCGATCCGGCGCGCGCGGGCGAGGCGGATTCCGTCGCCGGCGGACAATCGATCATCCGCCGCCTGCCGGAAGGGCTGGTCAACCGCATCGCCGCGGGCGAGGTGATCGAGCGTCCGGCCAGCGCGGTGAAGGAGCTGGTCGAGAACGCGCTCGACGCCGGCGCCCGGCGCATCGAGGTCAGCGTGCGCGACGGCGGGCGCGCCCTGATCGCCGTCAGCGACGACGGCCGGGGCATGGGACCGGACGAGCTGGAGCTCGCCGTCGCCCGGCACGCCACCTCCAAGCTGCCGGAAGGCGACCTGTTCCACATCACGACGCTCGGCTTCCGCGGCGAGGCGCTGCCCTCCATCGGCTCGGTCAGCCGGCTCGCCATCACCAGCCGCCCGCGCGGCGGCTCAGGCGGGCAGGGGACGGCGCATCAGATTCGCGTCGACGGCGGAATCCAGCGCGCGGTCGAGCCGGCGGCCGGCGCGCCCGGCACGCGGGTGGAGGTGCGCGACCTGTTCTTCGCGACGCCTGCGCGCCTGAAGTTCCTGCGCAGCGCGCGCGCCGAATCGATGGCGATCGTCGACGTCATGAACCGCATCGCCATGGCGCATCCTGAAATCGCCTTCTCTCTGGAGGATGACGGGCGGCGCAAGTTGTCGGTCCAGGCGGCGCAGGGCGATCTGCTGGACGGCCGCCTGGAGCGCCTCGGCGCGATCATGGGGCGCGATTTCGCGCAGAACGCGCTGGCCATCGACGCCGTCCGGGAGGGCGTGCATCTGACCGGCCATGCGGGTCTGCCGACGCTTAACCGCGGCAACGCGCAGATGCAGTTCCTGTTCGTCAACGGCCGCCCGGTGCGCGACAAGCAGCTGATCGGCGCGGTCCGCGCGGCCTATCAGGATTTTCTGGCGCGCGATCGGCATCCGATGCTGGCGCTGTTCCTGGAGTGCGAGCCGCGCTGGGTCGACGTCAACGTCCACCCCGCCAAGGCCGAGGTGCGCTTCCGCGAGCCGGGGCTGGTCCGCGGGCTGATCGTCGGCGCGCTGCGCCATGCGTTGGCCGAGGCCGGGCACCGGGCCAGCACGACGGTCTCCGACACGGCGCTGGGCGCGCTCCGTCGGGAGGGCGCGGAGGGCGTCGGTCCCGCGCCGCTCCCCTACCGCTCGGGCGCCGGCGGCTACGCCTACCGTCCGCCGGCCGAGGCTTTTCGGCCCGACCCCGGCCTCGCGGCGCGGGCCTACAGGTTCCAAGGGCCGGACGGGGCCGACGCCTTCCAGCCGGCCGCGCGCAGCGACGGCGGCGGTTGGGCGCAGGACGCCCCGGCCGGCGACCCCGACACCGGCGAAGTCCCGCCCCGCGGCGCGGAGCTGGAGGCCTACCCCCTGGGCGCGGCGCGCGCGCAGCTGCACGAGACCTACGTCGTGGCCCAGACCCGCGACGGCATCGTCATCGTCGATCAGCACGCAGCCCATGAGCGCCTCGTCTATGAGCGCATGAAGCAGGCGCTCGACGCCGGCGGGGTGATGCGCCAGGGCCTGTTGATCCCCGAAATCGTCGACCTGGGCGAGGACCGCGCCGAGCGGGTGTTGGCCCGGGCGCAGGAGCTGGGCGAGCTGGGCCTCGCGGTGGAGAGTTTCGGACCCGGCGCGCTCGCCGTGCGCGAGACGCCGGCGCTGTTGGGGGAGGTGAACGCCCAAGGCCTGCTCAACGACCTCGCCGACGAGCTGGAGGAGATGGGCGACGCCTTCGCGCTGAAGGAAAAGCTGGAGGAGGTCTGCGGCACGATGGCCTGCCACGGCTCGGTGCGATCCGGCCGGCGCCTGACGGCGGACGAGATGAACGCCCTCCTGCGCCAGATGGAGGCGACGCCGCACTCGGGCCAGTGCAACCACGGCCGGCCGACCTACGTCGAACTCAAACTCGCCGACATCGAGAAGCTGTTCGGGCGGCGCTAGACTCCTCCGCCGCCCCGTGACACGCGCCCCGCATCGCGCTACATCCCCGCCCCATGGACTCCGTGCGCCCCATTCTGCCGCTCGGCATCGCGACCTGCCTCGCCATCGTGGCGTTGGGGATCGTCATGCCTGTGCTCCCCTTCTATGTGACGGATTTGGGCGGGGGGAAGGATCTGGCGCCCCTGATCTTCTCGACCTTCTCCGCGGCCGCGCTGATTTCGGCGCCGATCTGGGGCCGGATCAGCGACCGGGTGGGCCGACGGCCGGTGCTTCTGATGGCGATCGGCGCAACGGTGCTGGCCTATCTCTGGCTCGCCGTCGCCAGCGAGATCTGGGAGCTGTTCGCCAGCCGCGCCTTCGCCGGCGTCACCGCCGGCTGGATGGCGGCGAGCCAGGCCTACGTCTCCGACGTCACCGACGAGGAGAACCGCGCCAAGGGCATGGGCCTCTTGGGCGCGGCCTTCGGCGTCGGCTTCACGGTGGGGCCGGGCCTCGGCGGACTTGCGGTCGGCGACGGATCCGGAACCGCGGATTACGTGCTGCCCTCGCTGCTCGCCGCCGGCTTTGCGGGCGGGGCGCTGCTGGTGACGGCCTTCGCCGTTAAGGAGCCCGAGCGATTGAGGGCGAGCGCGCGCCCGCCGATCCGCTTCGAGCTGCTGCGCGACCGCAACATCGCCCAGCTGCTGCTGCTTTACTTTCTCGTGGCGCTGGTCTTCACGGCGCTGGAGGGGGTGTTCGCCGTCTGGGCCGCGGATCAGTTCGGCCTCGGCGCGCGCGACGTGGCCTGGTATCTGGTCTTCGCCGGGCTGGTCACCATCGTGGTGCAGGGCGGGCTCGTGGGCGCCCTGTCGAAACGGGTGGGCGAGGCGAAGCTTACGGTCGCCGCCGTGTTGATCCTGACGGCCTCGTCGCTGACGCTGATCGTCGTGACGACGCCGTGGCAGATCTACCTGCCGATGGGGTTGCTTGCGCTCGGCATGGGCCTCAACAATCCCGCCTGCCAGTCGCTGTTGAGCCGCACGGCCCCCGAGCATCTGCGAGGCGCGGTCCTGGGCGCTGCGCAAAGCGCGCAGAGCTTGGCGCGTATCGTCGGCCCCGCCTGGGCCGGCTGGTCCTTCGGCGCCCTCGGGCCGCAGAGCCCCTTCGTGATCGGCGCGGCGATCCTGGCGGCGGCGCTCTTCGTCTCGCTGAGCGTCGTGCGGCGGTTCCCGAAGCGCCGCGCAGAGGCGCCGGCGGAATAACCTTCCCGTCCCATCCGTCGCTTGATGCGACGGCGTCCGGCGCCCACCTGTGATGCGGAGCGTGGCGCGAACCACCGGACGAGAGGAGGACGTGCATCCATGTTCAAACGCATTCTGACCGCCGTCGACGGGTCCGACGCCGCCGACAAGGCGTACAAAGTCGCCGCCGATCTGGCGGAGAAGTACGGCGCCGAGCTCTCGTTGCTGTACGTCGCCACCGCCGATCGGGTGAGCGAAGAAGAGCGCCGTCTGGCCGAGGCCGAGCATCTTGCGGACGCGGACGAGCTGCATCGCCTGCGCCCCCTGGAGGGCACGGCCGACGGAGCCTATCCGCTGCCCACCCTGCTGGATCACAGCCACGACGTCGGCCTGACCGTCCGCACGGCGCTGGGCCGCCGCATCCTCGACAAGTACGCCAAGGAGGCGGCGTCGCGCGGCCTGAAGGTGACGAGCGCCGACGTGGAGAAGGGCGATGCGGCCGCAACGATCCTGGAGAAGGCCGACCGTGTCCGGGCCGACGCCATCGCGATGGGAAGCCGAGGGTTCAGCGATCTGAAAGGCGTCTTCTTGGGCTCGACCAGCCACAAGGTCGCCAGCCGGGCGCCTTGCAGCGTGTTGACCTTGGCGGCCTGACCCTCCGCCCTAGCTGTCCCGCTGGGGGGTGCAGAACGACACAGGAGCGACAGTCCGATATGACCCAGAAACCCGTGCTCTACGGCTTCGACGGCAGCACCTATGTGCGCACCGTTCGCATCGTCCTGGCGGAAAAGGGCGTCGATTACGAGCAGGTGCCGGTCAACGTGCTAGAAGGCGAGCCGCGTCAGCCTGAGCATCTGGCCCGCCATCCGTTCGGCAAGGTGCCGGTGCTCGACATCGACGGCATGCGGCTCCTGGAGACCGCGGCCATCGCCGAGTATCTCGACGAGTCCGTCGAGGGCGGAACGCGTGTCCGTCCGAGCGACCCGAAGGACCGCGCGCGCATGCGCATGGTGATGGGGATCATCGACAGCTACGGGTACGGCGCGCTGGTCGGCGCGGCCGGCTTCCATCTCTTCCCGGAGTTCCTGGGCAATCCGAGCCAGGCGGATCATGACGCCGCCGCCGATCAGGCGGAATTGGTCCTGAAGACCTTGATGGGGATCAAGGGCGACGATCCGTGGCTCGCCGGCGCCGAGCCGTCGCTCGCGGATTTCTATCTCGGTCCGATCCTGTTTTATGTCGGGCTGACGCCGGACGCCGATCGGCTGAAGGCCGTCCCCGGCGTCTCCGACTGGTGGGAGAAGATGGCGGCCCATCAGAATTTCAAGCTGACCGAGCCCGACCTCGGCTGACGCCTCTTGCAGCGCGTCGAGCGTGCGCCGATATAGGCGCCGCCCGGCGGGCCCGCCCATAGGGGACGGCTGCGGCGCCGGTCGATCAGTAAGCGAAAGCGCGCGCTCTCCCATGTCCTATCTGTTGATCGCTCTCGGTCTCGTGTGTCTGGTCGCGGGCGGCGAAGCGCTCGTCCGCGGCGCCGTGCAAGCGGCGCGCCGGCTCGGGGTGTCGCCCCTGTTGATCGGTCTCACGCTCGTCGGCTTCGGCACCTCGACGCCCGAGCTGCTGACCAGCCTGACCGCGGCCTTGCAGGACGCGCCCGGCGTCGCCGTCGGCAACGTCGTCGGCAGCAATATCGCCAACATCCTGTTGATCCTGGGCGGGACCGCCGCCATCGCCGCGATCCCGACCGCGCGCGAGGCGCTCTGGCGCGACGGCGCGGCGCTCACGATCGCCAGCCTCGCCTGTCTGGCGGTCGTCCTGTGGGGCGAGGCGGGCCGGCTGGCCGGCGTCGGCCTGCTGGCGCTGTTGGCCGGCTATCTCGTCTACACGATCCGCCGCGAACGGCGCGCCCCGGACGCGGCCGCAGCCCTGCATGCGGGCGAGGCCGAGCTTGCGGGGCCGGCGCCGCAGAACCTGTGGCTGGCCGGCGCGCTCGCCGCAGGCGGTCTCCTCCTCACCTTGCTCGGCGCGCGCCTTCTGGTGACGGGCGCGATCGATCTGGCCGCCGCCGCCGGGCTGTCGGAGACGCTGATCGGTCTTACCGTGGTCGCGATCGGCACCTCATTGCCCGAGTTGACCGCGAGCCTGATCGCGGCGCTACGCCGCCAGGGCGATCTGGCGCTCGGCAACATTCTCGGCTCCAACATCTTCAACATTCTCGGCATCCTCGGGGTCACCGCCCTGGTGCATCCGATCTCGGTCCCGGCTGAGATCGCGACCCTCGACATCTGGGTCATGTTGGGGGCGACGGCGGCGATGCTGGTCTTCGCGCTATCGGGCGCGCGCCTTTCGCGCTGGGAGGGGGCGACGCTGTTCGCCGGCTATATCGGCTATCTCGCCTGGCTGGCGGCGGGCGCGGTGTGATCGGAGCGGTTCCGTCGCCGCCGGACTCGCTCGCCTCTCCGTCGGCGACGCGACGGGATCACACCCGAAAGATCCGCGCCGCCGCCGCGCGGCGCTCCTCCCATCCGGCCTGTTGCAATTCAGGCGTTTCGCTCTCGCGCTCCGGATAGCCAAGGCAGAGATAGCCGATCAGGATCCAATCCGCGGCGGCGTTGCAGGCTCGCGCGACGGCTTCCGGCTCGAGAATCGACACCCAGCCGAGGCCGACGCCGTGGGCGCGCGCGGCGAGCCACAGCGTCTGGATCGCCGAGACGACGGAGTAGCGCACCGTCTCCGGCATCGTCTGGCGGCCGAGGCCCGCGCCCTGGTCCGGATCCTCCTCGGCGAAGACGGCGAGATGGACCGGCGCGTCCTCCAGCCCGGAAAGCTTGAGCCCTGCGTAGAGTTTCGCCTTTTCGCCCTCGTAACCGGCGAGGGCGGCCTCGTTGCAGCGCTGGAAGGAAGCGCGCACGGCCGCGCGCCGATCGGCGCTCTCGACCAGGACGAAGCGCCACGGCTCGCTCAATCCAACCGACGGCGCCCGGGCGGCCAGAGTGAGCAGATGCTCCACCAAGTCCTCCGGCGGCGGGTCGCGGCGGAATCGGCGCACGTCGCGCCGCCAGGCCAACAGCGTCTCGAAGCGCGCGCGGAAGTCGGCGTCGAAGACGGGCGTCTCGCGCTCGGCTTCGCTCATCCCCCGCCCTCCGCACTTTCGAGCAGCACAAGCCGCGCCGCGCCGTAGCGGCGCTCGTCGATCACGACCAGCCCGTCCGGCGGAGTGAAGGCGTCTTTCGGATGCAGTTGCACAGCCGCGATCCCTTCAGGATCGAGCCAACCCATCGCGCGCGCGCCGGCCAGCGCCGGCTCGGCCAAACCTTCGCCGTAGGGCGGGTCGAGGAAGACCAGCGCGCACGCCTCCGCCGCCGCCGGGGGCTTCGTTGCGTCCGCTTTCACGACCCGGGCCGCCTGGTCCAAGCCAAGGCGTCGGATGTTGTCCTCCATCGTCCGCAAGGCCGCGCGGTCCGTCTCAATCAGATAGGCCCGCGCCGCGCCGCGGCTCAGAGCCTCCAGCCCGACCGCGCCGCTGCCCGCGAACAGGTCCAACACCGGCGCGCCGGTCAGGAAGCCGCGAAAGCGCCCGTTCTCCAGAATGTTAAACAGGCTCTCGCGCACCCGCTCGGCGGTCGGCCGCGTCGCCTTGCCGGGCGGGGCGTCCAGGCGCTGGTTGCGCAGGCGGCCGGCGACGATGCGCATCGAGCGGTCAGCTCTTCGGCTTGGGCGCGCGTCGGGCGGCGCCTTTCGGGCCCGTCCGTTTGGCGGCCCCGGCGGGCGCGTCCGCGGGCGGCGCGGCAGGCGCCCTCTTGGAGCCGCCCTTGGCGGCGGGCTTCTTGCGCCCGGTTTTGAAGCCGGGTCCCTTGCGATGGCCGGGCTTGACCGGCTTCGGCTTCGCCTTGGCGGCGCCGCCTTCGCCGGGGACGATGCGCTTCGCCTCGCCCAACTGCTCGCGCAGAACCCGCGGGCTCACCTCCTCCACCTCGCCGGCGTTGAGGCGGCCGAGTTGGAACGGCCCATAGGCGATGCGGATCAGCCGGTTCACCTGATAGCCCAGATGCTCCATCACCCGGCGGACTTCGCGATTCTTGCCCTCTTGGAGCGAGACCAGCACCCAAGCGTTGGTCGTCTGCTGCTTCTCCACCTCGGCGCGGATCGGGCCGTAGGAAACGCCTTCCACCGTCACGCCGTCGGCCAGGGTCTTGAGCTTTTCCGGATCGACCGCCCCGTGCACCCGAACGCGATAGCGCCGCGACCAGCCGGTCGACGGCAATTCCAGCTTACGCGCGACCTCGCCGTCGTTGGTCAGCAGCAATAGGCCTTCGGAATTGATGTCGAGGCGCCCGACGCTGACCACGCGCGGCAGACGCTGGGGCAAATTGTCGAAGACCGTGGCGCGCCCCTGTTCGTCGCGCGCGCTGGTGACCAGACCGCGCGGCTTGTGATAGCGCCACAGCCGCGCCGGTTCGGCCGCCGGCAGCGGTTTGCCGTCGACGACGATCTCGTCCTCCGGCCCGACATCGACGGCGGGGCTTTTCAGAAGGGCGCCGTTGAGACGCACCCGACCCGCCTCAATCCACCGCTCGGCGTCACGGCGCGAGCACAGGCCGGCGCGCGCGATCCGCTTTGCGATGCGTTGCCGCTCGCCGGCGGACGCGGCGGCGGAAGCGTCGGGAGAGGGCGGATCGGACGCGGTCATGGCGGCTCGGGACCTTCCGGTCTATAAGGGTCCGGCGCGGGGCTTGGGCCTCGCGCTCGGATGGACGACGAGAGAAAGCCATGCGTGAGCGACCGGCGCAAGCGTCGCCGCGGCCCGGCGCGGGGGGCGCTGGCGACGGCGCAGGCGAAAACCCGATGGCGGCCGCCTTCGCAGAGGCCGAGGCGGCGGCTCTGCGCGGCGAAGCGCCGATCGGCGCCGTTGTGGTGGAGCGCGCCACGGGGCGCATTCTGGCCGCCGCGGGCAATCGCACGGAGGCGGACAAGGATCCCAGCGCCCACGCCGAACTCCTGGCGATCCGGGCGGCCTGCGCGGCGAAGGGCGCGCCGCGGCTGCCCGACTGCGATCTCTACGTCACCTTGGAGCCTTGCACCATGTGCGCCGGCGCGATCAGCCACGCCCGGATCGCGCGGCTGGTCTTCGCCGCCTACGATCCCAAGGGAGGCGGGGTCGAGCACGGCGCGCGCTTTTTCGAGCGCGTCACCTGTCACCACGCGCCGGAAGTGGTCGGCGGCGTCGAGGAGACCCGCGCGGCGCGACTGTTAAAAGAATTCTTTTCGGCGCGCCGGTGAGGCGATCGCTGGAGAGGGGGAAGGTCGGTCCTGCGGCCCCCGCTTGAGGGTGGGGAGGGTCAGCGAGAGCCGCAGGACGCCTCACATCGGGCCGAAGCCCGTGTGATCTCATATGACGGCCGGCGCGCGCTGGGGCGCAACTGGGTCGGAAATCCGTCAAACTTTAACCACACTATAGATTAACCGTTCGCGAACCTAAAGGTGAGAAAAGCGTCGTCAAGCCGATTCAGGACCCTTTTGCGTGTGTAGATCAATCAACCTAATCCGTTGGTTCTAAGTCGGCCGGCATCGCACGGGGGCTGGCCAGTCGGCGCGGCCTGGGGCAGGCTGGCGACGATGAAAGCTCAGAGGCGGGCGCGGGTCGGTTTCGGCTCCGCCGAGCGTCACCCAAGAGGGCGTCATGCAGGATAAGACCCGATCTTTCAGTCGCCGGGGGTTCCTCCAAACGGGGGTTTGCGTCGCGGCGGCGGGCTGCCTCGGCGGCTGCGTCAGCACCAACCGGGCGACGGGCGACACCAGCTTCACCGGCTTGATGTCGATCCAAGACGACATCGAGCTCGGCCGGCGCGAGCATCCGAAGCTCGTCAAGCAATTCGGCGGCGAGTACGAGAATCCCCGACTGCAAAGCTACGTCGCCCGGCTGGGAGAGCGCGCGGCGGCTTACGCCGAATATCAGGAATTCCCGTACAAATTCACCATCGTCAATTCGCCGATCATCAACGCTTTCGCGTTGCCCGGCGGGTTCGTCTACATCTCGCGCGGTCTGCTCAGCTTCGCGTCCAACGAAGCGGAACTGATGGGCGTGCTGAGCCACGAAATCGGGCACGTCAACGCCCGTCATACGGCGGAACGCGTCAGCTCCAGCCAATTGGCGCAAGGGCTGGTGCTGTTGGGCGCGGTCGCCACGGGCTCGCGGGCGCTGGCGCAGGCGGGCTCGACCGCGGCGGGCTTGGCCCTGCAGAGTTTTTCGCGCGAGCAGGAGTTCGAGGCCGACAGCCTCGGCATCCGCTACATGAGCCGCGCCGGCTACGATCCGGACGCGATGAGCACGTTCCTCGCCACCTTGCGCGAATACACGCAAGTCCACGCGAAGATCCAAGGGCGCGATCCCGGCGTGGTGGATGAAACCAACCTGATGGCGACGCACCCGCGCACCATCGAGCGAGTCCAGCGCGCCCGCCAGCAAGCGGTCGGCGCAGCCCCCGGCGCGACCCGCGTCGCGCGCGAGCCGTATCTGTCGCAGATCGACGGCATGCTTTACGGCGACGACCCCTCGCAAGGGATCATCGACGGGACCGCCTTCAAGCATCCCGATCTGCGCCTCGCCTTTACGGCGCCCGAAAACTTCACGCTCCTGAACGCGCCGGATCAGGTCGTCGCCTTCAGCCCCGACCGCGCCGCAACGATCCTCTTCGACGGGGCCAAGGTTCCGACCAGCCGCTCGATGCAGGCCTATCTGCAGCAGGACTGGTCTGGCGCGCAGATCCGGCTCCAGGATCTGGAGCCGATCAACGTCAACGGCCTCCAGGCGGCGACCGGCTGGGCGCGGCTCAACGGCGACCAGGGGCCGGTCGATCTGCGCGGCGTCGCGATCCGCTTCGACGGCGAGCAGGTCTACCGTTTTCGTTTCATCACCGAGCCGCAGGCGACCGAGCGCTTCAGTCAGGCGCTGCGCGAGACGACCTATTCCTTCCGGCGCCTGGACCCCGAAGAGGCGGCGCGGATCACGGCGCATCGTCTGCTGGTGGTCCCGGTGCAGCCGGGCGACACCGTCGCCGGCTTGTCGCGCGGCATGCCTCACGGCCGCTACAATGAAGAGATGTTCCGCGTGCTCAACGACCTGACCGGCGGGCAGACGCCGCCCTCCGGCGGTCTCGTCAAGACGGTTGCGAGCTGAACGCGATGACGCAGGCGACGCGCGCGGACGAGGACGAGGCGCCGCCGACGGCCGACGCCGGGCGCTCGCCGACGGCGGCGCGCCGATTGCTGCGCGACGGGTTGTACGACGGACCCACCGGCAGCCTGGCGGCCGGGCGTTTGCAGACCGCGCTCGTACTTTTGCCGGAGCAGGAGGCGCTGGCGTTTGCGACATACTGCCAGCGCAACCCGAAAGCGCTGCCGCTGCTCGCGATGAGCCGGCCGGGAGAGCGGCGCTGTCCGCAACTCGGCGCCGACATAGACCTCGCCCGCGATCTGCCGGCCTATCGCGTCGTGGAAGAGGGCGTCGTCGCGCCGGACGAGCCGCCGGATATCGAGGATCTTTGGCGCCCGGATCTGGTCGCCTTCGCCCTCGGAACCGCCCAGCCCCTGGAGATCGGCCTCTTGCAGGCCGGACTTGAGTTGCGCCACCGCGCAGAAGCGCACGCGGCGCCGCTGTACGAGACCAACATCCCGATGGAGAAGGCGGGACCCTTCGGGGCGCGGATGTGGGTCAGCATGCGCCCCTTCTACCCAGCCGACGCCATCCGTGCGATCGAGGCCGCCAGCCGCTTTCCGAAAGGCCATGGCGCGCCTGTCCATTTCGGCGATCCCGGTGCGATCGGGATCGACCGGCTGTCCAAGCCGGACCTCAACCCGCCGTCGCGCGTACGCGACGGCGAGGTTCCGGTCTTCTGGGCGAGCGCCCGCACGGCCGAAGCCGCCTTGCTGGCTGCCGGCGTTCGGTTCGCTGCGATCAATCCGCCCGGCAAACGGTTGATCACCGATTGGGAGATCGACCGCGCGCGAGGATGATGAGGCGCCCGCGCCCGCCCCTCGTCAGTGCGCCAACATCACCGGCGCCGTCATCTGACGCAGAACGGTGCGCGTCGCGCCGCCGAGCACGGTCTCGCGCAGGCGGGAATGGCCGTAGGCGCCCATGACGATCAGATCGCAGCCGTTGTCGCTGACGTGATTGAGGATCGCGGCGGCCGGGTCGATGTCGCTGTCGAAGCGCTGAAGCGTCGCCTCCACGCCATGGGCGGAAAGCCAGCGCGCGATGTCGGCGCCCGGCATGTCGCCGCGCTCGGACTGGTTGACGGTGACCACGTCCACCTGCTTGGCGTTCTGCAGCAGCGGCAGCGAATCCATCACCGCCCGGGCCGCCTCGCGCGTGTTGGTCCAAGCGACGCAGACCCGCTCGCCCATCGTCTTGGGCGCGCCGATATAGGGGACGACCAGGATGGGGCGGCCCGCGCTCATCACCATGTCGTCGGGCAGCGCCTGGATGTGCGCGGGGTCCTGATCCGGCTCCGACTGGCCGAGCACGATCAGATCGGTGCAGCGTGCGGCGAGCGCAAGCGCGTGCGCCGGGTCGCCGTCGACCTGCTGCCATTCGCTGCGATCCTCGCGACCGGCCTTGCGGCACGCCTCGTCGAAAGCGGATTTGGAGTGGTCCAGCTTCTTTTGAATCTCGGCGGCGACGGTCTCATAGATCTCGGCCGGCACCTGGGCGCCGACGAAGCCGGGCATGGACGGGTAGGCCTCCACCCCGCACCCGATCAGATGCGCGTCGTGCGCGTCCGCCAAACGCAGCGCCATGTCGAGGGCGCGGTCGGCGCGCGCGCTGGCGTCGTAGTGAACGAAAAGCCGCTTGAGGGTCATCGGGTAGGCCTCCCTAAAATCGGTTGCGCGGGCCGCCGGCGCGGCCCGATCGTACAGGCCACTCTTGACCCTGCGCGCTGCGGGGTCATTGACTTGGGTCAATCGATCCGCAGGCGCCGCCCGCGTCTGGCGCCGACGGTCAAGGCTTGCTAGTCAAGGCGGGGATCGTATTCCGCGCGCCGCCCGCCGCGCTCTCTTCACGCAACGAGATGAGGATCATTCGAACATGACGGTCGTCCTGATCAGCCGGGCCGAAAGCGCCGCCACCTGGGCTGCGGAGATCCGCGGCCAAGACCCCGAATTGGACTTGCGCGTCTGGCCTGACGAGACGCGCGACCTCGACCCGGCGGCGGTGGACTTCGTCATCGCCGCCAAACCGCCGCCCGGCGCGATCGCCGCCTATCCCAACGTGAAAGCCGTTCTATCGTTGTGGGCGGGCGTGGATCACATCACCTCGGATCCGGAGTTTCCCGCGCATCTTCCGATCGCGCGGATGGTGGAGGAGGGATTGACCCGCGGCATGCGGGAGTTCGTCGTCGCCCAGGCGTTGAACGCCCATCTGAAGATGCCGGAGTATATCCGTCAGCAGAACGAGCGGGTCTGGCGCCCGGAGATTCGCGGACCCCACGGGACCGAACCGCTGGTCGACGAGGTGACGGTCGGGATCCTGGGGCTCGGCGTTCTGGGAAGCGACTGTGCGGCCGCGCTGCGCGATTTCGGCTTTCAGGTCGCGGGCTGGGCGAAGAGCCGAAAGAGGATGGACGGCGTCGACTGCTACGCGGGCGACGCGGAGCGCGCGGCGATGCTGGCGCGCACCGACATCTTGGTGAACCTCCTGCCGCGCACGGCGGAGACCGAGAATGTTCTGAACGCCGGGCTGTTCGCCGAATTGCCGGAGGGCGCCTACCTGATCAATGTCGGGCGCGGCGAGCATCTGGTGGAAGAGGACCTGATCGCCGCGCTCGAGTCAGGCCGGCTGGCGGGTGCGACGCTGGACGTCTTCCGCACCGAACCGCTGCCGCAGGACCATCCCTTCTGGGCGCACCCGAAGATCACGGTCACCCCGCACGTCGCCAGCATCACCCGGGTGAAGACCGGTGTCGCCCGGCTCGTGTCGGCGATTCGCGCCTTCGAGCGGGGCGAGACCCCCGAAGGCGTCGTCGATCCAGAGAAAGGGTATTGAGGGGCCGCGTCCCGCTCAGCCGAGCGGCACGTTCTCCTTCGGGTGAAACCAAATCTTCTGATTGTGAATCTCGCCCAGCAGATCTTTGATCTCGCGCAGCCGCTCGAGGTCGGCCTTGATGATGGCGCTGTCTTCGCTGTGGATCGTCGCCTCCTGCGCATCGTGGATGCGCATGGCTAAGTGGCTCACCCGTTGCCGCAGGCAGTCCTCGATGATCTCGAGCTCCCGCATGTTGAGCCGGAATTCTTTCTTGTACATCGCGCGCCTCGCTTTGGTTCTGCCACACCGATCAGCGGACGGCCGGGGTAATTTAACATAGACCGAGGCGGGCGGCCGGCAACGCCCCTTTTCGTCTTGCGGATGTTTATCGCAACGCCCGCGCGACTTCCGGCTTGTGCTCGATTTCGCGCTTGAGCTTGCGCCGCATGGCGTCCGGGAAGTCCGCCATCGTCTCGGCCGTCATGACGAATGACCCGAATCCGGTCGCCACCTCCTCGCGATAATATCGGTCGAGCTCGGGCTCCTCGTTCAGGATCGCGAGGCCGTTGACCGTGATGCCCAGACTGTCCGCCATCGCCCGCGCCTGGGGCAGCAGCACGACATAGTCTCGCGCCGGCGTCTCCTTGCCGTCGCCGGAGACGTCGATCACCTTGCGCGTGCCTGCATAGCCGTTGCGCCCCATCCAGCGCGCCGCCGCGCCGATCCCGCTGCCGACGCCGGTGCCGCCGCTGACCCGTCTGGGAAAGCTTTCGACCAGCCGCGCGAAGGCTTCGGCGTCAGCCGGCCCGGCGATCCGCATCCAGGGGCCGAGATCCTTGGGGATGGTTGGTTCAGCCCAGACGACCAAGGCCACCGCGATCGCGCCGATCGGGCCGCTTGCGATCGCCTCCTGGATCTCAGGGTCGCGGAAGGCGGCGGCGACGCCGTCCATCTGCAGGCGAAACTCCGCTTCATCGACCGAGAAAGAGGCGTCGACCGCCAGCGCCAACTCCAGATCCACGCGCTCTTCGGCCGCCGCGGGCGCGGCGGCCAACGCCAAGGCGAGAAGGGCGAGCAGCGGTCGCATGGCTCAAGATATAGGACGCCCCGGCGCCGGTGTCCTCTCCCGTCGTTCGCAGGCGGCTGGGAAACGGATTCGCCCTTGCGCCGAGTTTAGTTTGTCGATAATTCACGAAATATGGACAAGAAAGACGCCGCCCGCGCCTTCAAGGCGCTCGCCCAGCCGACCCGTCTGGCCGCCTTTCGCCGTCTGGTGGCGGCCGGGCGGGCGGGGCTCAGCGCCGGCGAGCTGGCCGAGGCTCTGGGCGTTCCGCACAACACGCTCTCGACGCATTTGTCTGTGTTGGAGGAAGCGGGCTTGATCGCGGGGCGAGCGGAGGGGCGGATGCGGCGTTACCAGGTCGATGCGGCGGGCGTCAGCGCGCTCACCGGGTACATGTTGGCCGACTGCTGCGGCGGTCGGCCGGAACTCTGCCTGCCGGCGGGCTGCGCTGAGCCGCCGGCGCATCGAGAGGAGACCGGAGTATGAGCGAGAAACCCTACAGCGTCCTGTTTCTGTGCACCGGCAATTCGTCCCGCAGCATCATGGCCGAATCGATCCTGAACGCCCATCCCAGCAAGCGCTTCGCCGCCTACAGCGCCGGCAGCCTGCCGCGGGGCGTCGTCGATCCGGCGACGATCGACTTTCTGAAGACGTTGAACCGGCCCACAGAGACGCTGCGCTCGAAGAGCTGGGAGGCGTTTGCAGGCGCGGACGCGCCCGCCTTGGACTTCGTCTTCACCGTCTGCGACAAGGCCGCCGCGGAGCCCTGCCCGGTCTGGCCCGGCCAGCCGATGTCGGCGCACTGGGGCGTGCCGGATCCGATCGCCTTCGCCGGAACGCCGGCGGAGAAGGCCGCCTTCCTCGCGGATGTCTACCGCATGCTGAACAACCGCATCCGGGTCTTCGCCGAACTGCCCCTTGCAAGCCTTGATCGCCTGACGCTCCAGCGGCACCTGGACGATATTGGGGCCGTCGGGGCGAAGGACGGAGAAAACGCATGAGCGTTCGGATCGGGATCAACGGCTTCGGGCGCATGGGGCGGCTCAGCCTGCGGGCGCTGTGGGACCGGCTGGAGGCGGCGGGCGCGGAGATCGCGACGGTGAACGAGATCGCCGGCGACGCCGAGACGGCGGCGCATCTGCTGGCGTTCGACAGCGTGCACGGCCGCTGGCGTCGCGGCGTGCGCGCGGACGGCGACGCCCTGATCGTCGAGGAGCGGCGCATCGCCTACAGCGCGGAGAAGACGCCCGGCGCCGTCGATTGGGCGGGCCTCGGCGTCGATCTGGTGCTGGAGTGCACCGGCAAGTTCAAGACGACCGAAGCGCTGCAGCCCTATTTCGACGGCGGCGTCAAAAAGCTGCTGGTCGCTTGCCCGGTGAAGACCGAACCGGCGCTGAACCTCGTCGTCGGGGTGAACGATCATCTCTACGACCCCGACCGGCATCATCTGGTGACGGCCGCCTCCTGCACCACCAATTGCCTCGCGCCGCTGGTGAAGGTGGTGCATGAGGGGATCGGCGTCCGCCGCGGGTCGATCACCACGATCCACGACGTCACCAACACCCAGGTGATGGTGGACGCGCCGAAGTCTGATCTGCGCCGCGCGCGCTCGGCGCTCAACTCGCTGATCCCGACGACGACGGGCTCGGCGACCGCGATCGGGCTGATCTATCCGGAGCTTCAGGGTCGTCTCGACGGACATGCGGTGCGGGTTCCGCTGCTCAACGCCTCGCTCACCGACTGCGCGTTCGAGCTCGAGCGCGAGACGACCGCGGAAGAGGTGAATCAGTTGTTCCGGGATGCGGCCGCCGGCCCGCTTGGCGCGGTCCTTGGGGTGGAGGACCGGCCGCTTGTCTCGGCCGACTATGTCGACGATCCGCGCTCGGCGATTCTGGACGCGCCCTCGACGCTGGTGGTCGACGGGTCGCACCTGAAGCTCTACGCCTGGTACGACAATGAGTGGGGCTACGCCAGCCGGATGGCCGATCTGGCGCTGCGGATCGCCGAGGACGTGTGAGCGCCATGACCGCCGACCGACGCAGCTACGCGGCCGTTACGGCCGCCTATTGGGGTTTCACGCTGACGGACGGCGCGTTGCGCATGCTGGTGCTGCTGCACTTCCATGCGCTGGGCTTCACGCCGCTCGACCTCGCCTTCCTGTTCTTGCTGTACGAGGCGATGGGCGTCGTCACCAACTTCTTCGGCGGCTGGATCGGCGCGCGCTACGGGCTGCGCCTTACGCTCTATCTCGGGCTCGCGACGCAGATCGTCGCGCTGACGGCGCTCTCGTTCGTCTCGGCGGACTGGGCGCTCGGCCTGTCGGTGGCCTACGTCATGGGGGCGCAGGCGCTTTCCGGCGTCGCCAAGGACCTCACCAAGATGAGCTCGAAAAGTGCGGTGAAGCTGGTCGTCGCCGACGAGGCGGGGGACGGCGCGTCGAGCCCGCTGTTCAAGTTGGTGGCGCTGCTGACCGGCTCGAAGAACGCGCTCAAGGGCGTCGGCTTCTTCCTCGGCGGCCTGCTGCTGGAGACGCTCGGCTTCCAGGCGGGGCTGTGGCTGATGGCGGGGGCGTTGGCCCTGGTGCTGATCGCTGCGCTGGCCGGAATCCGCGCCGATCTGGGGCGCGCCAAGCAGAAGATCGCGCGGCGCGAGCTGTTCGCGAAATCGCGCGCGATCAACATCCTGTCGGCGGCCCGCGTCTTTCTGTTCGCCGCGCGCGACGTGTGGTTCGTGGTGGGCGTTCCGCTTTTCCTCTACGACGTCTTGGGCTGGCGCTTCGATCAGGTCGGCGCCTTCATGGCCGCCTGGGTGATCGGCTACGGGATCGTACAAGCCGGCGCGCCGCGACTGATCGGCCGATCCGCCGGCGCGGGCGAGGCCGCGACGGGCGCGCGCTGGTGGGGGCTGGCCTTGGCGGCGATCCCCGCCGGCCTCGCCGCGCTGCTGGGCGGCGACCCGGGGGAGGGGTCGTCGGACGGGGCCGTCCTGATCGGCGGCTTGTTCGTCTTCGGCGCGGTCTTCGCGGTCAATTCCTCGCTGCACTCCTATCTGATCGTGGCGCTGTCGGATCGCGACAAGGTCGCGCTGTCGGTCGGCTTCTATTACATGGCGAACGCCGTCGGGCGGTTTGCCGGGACGTTGCTATCGGGTCTCGTCTATCAGGCGGCGGGGCTGACGGCTTGCCTGTGGGTCTCGGCCGCGATGGTCGCGATCGCCGCCGCGCTCGCCTTCCTGTTGCGGCCCGAGACGCCCGCCCGGAGTCAAGAGGCGGCCCATGACGGATGAGGCGCGCGTCGACGAGGCCGCCGCGCTGGAGCGGCTCGGCGCGCTCGGCCATGAGACTCGGCTTGAGGCGTTGCGCCTGTTGATTGAGGCCGGCCCGGCCGGCCTTGCCGCGGGACGGATCGCCGAGCGGTTGGCGGTGCGGGAGAACGCGCTCTCGCCTCATCTCGACCGGCTGACCCGCGCCGGTCTGGCGACGCGCCGCCGCGACGGACGGTGCATCCTCTATCGCGCGGATGAGGGCGGGATCGCCGATCTGATGCGCACCTTGCTGCAGGATTGTTGCGACGGCCGGCCGGAGCTGTGCGGCCCGGCCGCCGTCTGGTGGGAGACCCGTTCATGAGTGAGACGGCGACGCCGATGGGCGCGTTCGAGCGCTATCTGTCGATCTGGGTGGCGCTGGCGATCGCGGCCGGCGTGGGGCTCGGCCTCGTCGCGCCGGAGGTCTTTGCGGGTCTCGCGGCGCTGGAGATCGCGAAGGTCAACCTGCCGGTCGCCCTGCTGATCTGGGCGATGGTCTATCCGATGATGGTGGCGGTCGATTTCGGCAGCCTGCGCGCCGTCGGCGCGAAGCCGAAGGGGTTGGTCGTCACGCTGACGGTCAATTGGCTGATCAAGCCGTTCACCATGGCGGCGCTCGCCGTCCTGTTCTTCGAAGGGGTTTTCGCCGATTGGATCGCGCCGGCGGACGCGCAGCAATATATTGCGGGTCTGATCATCCTGGGCGCCGCGCCCTGCACGGCGATGGTCTTCGTCTGGTCTCAGTTGACCCGCGGGGACCCGGCCTACACGCTGGTTCAGGTCTCGCTGAACGATCTGGTGATGGTTCCGGCCTTCGCGCCGATCGTCGCCTTCCTGCTGGGGGTGACGGATCTCAGCGTCCCGTGGGAGACGCTGCTGCTCTCGGTCGGGCTCTATGTCGTGGTCCCGCTCGCCGCCGGGGCCTGGACGCGCCGGCGTCTCCTGCAAAGCGGCGCATCGAGCGATCCGGTGGCGCGCTTCACCGCGCGTATCAAGCCGGCGTCGATCCTGGGGCTGCTTGCGACCGTCACGCTGCTGTTCGGCTTCCAGGCCCCGGTGCTGGTCGAAAAGCCCTTCGTCATCGGCCTGATCGCGGTCCCCATCCTGATCCAATCCTACGGCGTCTTTTTGATCGCCTTTCTGGCCGCCTGGGCCTGGCGGATCCCGCATGCGGTGGCGGCGCCGTGCGCGTTAATCGGAACCTCGAATTTCTTCGAACTCGCCGTCGCGGTCGCGATCAGCCTGTTCGGCCTCCAGTCGGGGGCGGCGCTCGCCACCGTCGTGGGCGTGTTGGTGGAGGTGCCGGTGATGCTCTCGCTCGTTGCGCTCGCCAACCGGACGCGGCGCTTCTTTCCCGCCTGAGGCGGCTCGGCGACTTCTCAGCCCGTCCCGACGCCTGCCGCGTAGGCTTTGAGCGCCGCGATTGCAGGTCCCGTCACCTCCGTCAGCGTGGGATCGACGCCGATCAGCGAAACGACGGCCTCCGGCCAGCCCTGGGCGTCGAGGACAGGGGCGGCGATCGCCGCCAGGCCGGGGATGAACTGGCCGTCGACGGCGGCGAAGCCGTCCGCGCGCACGCGTGCGGCGATCGCGTCCGCACCTTCCGCGCCGAGCGCGCCTTCGCGCGCGCGCTCGCCCTCTGTCAGGCGGGGCGGCAGATGGGCGAAGAAGCAGTGGCCGGTCGCGGAGTTCATCAAGGGAAGCCGACTGCCGAGCGCCAGCGCGGTGGTGATCAGCCGCTGCGAGCGTTCGATGCGAACGATCGTCGCGCCCTCCGCCCCCCAGACCGAGAGCAGGGCGCCGAGTCCGGTCCGCCGCGCCAGGTCAGGCAGCCCGTCTGCGGCCTCGTTGACCAGACTGATGCGGCTGAGCGCCGCCAGGCCGATTTCAGCGGCCAGCCGGCCGAGGCCGTAGGCCTGCGCGCGGCCTTGCTGAACAACGAGGCCCTTTTCGATCAGGCTCGCCAGATAGCGATGCGCCTTGGCGGGGGCGAGGCCGGCCGCCGCCGCCACCTCGCCCAGCGTCATGGCGTCGCCGCCGCGGGCCAAGGCGGCCAACACGTCGACCGCGACGCCGACCGACTGCACGCCGCGACGCGGCGCGTCCGGATCGGGGGGCGGCGGGGCGTCGCCTGGGGACGGCATGGCGATGTCCGTGAAAGCTCGAGGGTTGCGCAATGCGAAAAGAATTGCACAATGCGTAAATAACGGCAACCGCCGCCGGAACGAAAAAGGACGGCGGGCCGAAACGGGAGGACCGCGCCCCATGCGCATCCGGATCGTCGGCGGCGGACCCGCCGGCCTTTACCTCGCCTATTTGCTGGCGCGCCAGGGCCGCCAGCGCGGGGTCCGCCATGAGATCGAGTTGATCGAGCAGAACCCGCCCGGCGCCACCTTCGGCTTCGGCGTCGTGTTCTCCGATCAGGCGCTGGGCTTCCTGCAAGAGGACGACTCGGAGACGCACGATCTGATCGCGCCTGAGATGGAGCGCTGGCGCGACCTGGCGCTGAACCACCCCAGCGGCGAGCGCGTTGTGATCGACGGAATCGGCTTCGCCGCGATCGGCCGGCACCGGCTGTTGGAGCTGCTGGCGCGGCGGCTTGAGAGCGTCGGCGTCGCGCCGCGCTGGGAGACGCGCATCGCGCCGGAGAGCGTGCTGCACGGCGCCGACCTCGTCGTCGGCGCCGACGGCGTGAACTCCGTCGTCCGGCAGGCGGCGGACTTCGGGACGGAGATTCGCCCGCTCGACAATCGCTTCGCCTGGTTCGGGGCGCAAATCCCCTTCGACGCCCTGACCCAAACCTTCGTCGAGACCGAGCGCGGGACCTTCAACGCCCATCACTACCGCTTCACGCCCGAGCGCAGCACCTTCATCGTCGAGGCCGACCCTGCGACCTTCGAGGCCTACGGCTTCGAGGGTATGGATGAAGCCGCGTCGGCCGAGCTCTGCGCCGAGATCTTCGCCGAGGTGCTGGAGGGCCGTCCGTTGCTGACCAACAAGTCGCACTGGCGGCGCTTCCCGCGCCTGTCGAACGCCCGCTGGTCGGCCGGCGCCGCGGTGCTGATCGGCGACGCGCTGCGCACCGCGCATTTCTCCATCGGCTCCGGCACGCGGCTCGCCCTGGAGGACGCCATCGCGTTGGCCCAGGCGATCGGCGAGACCGGCGAGGACGTCCCGGCCGCTCTGGCGCTGTTCGAGGAGCGCCGCCGGCCGATCGTCGCCAAACTGGTCGAGGCCGCCAATCGGTCCGCCGCCTGGTATGAGGATTTTCCGGAGCACATCAAGCTGCCGCCCTACGACTTCGCCTGGTCCTACATCTCGCGCAGCGGGCGGGTCGACCCCGACCGGCTGGCGAAGATCGCGCCTGAGTTCGTGGCGGCCTATCGCGAAAGGGCGGGGGCGTGAGGCGGGCGGCGCGTGCTGAGAAAGGTCCCCGCTTTCGCGGGGACGCCCCGCGAGATCGCCACTCCGGGCGCCCCCGCGAAAGCGGGGGCTTCATGCGGCCTGCACCTGCGGTGATCTGCTCATGACCACTCCCCTTGAAGACAAGTCTCCCCGCGACGGCTGGGAGGTCGAGGAGATCGGCTTTTCCTGTCCCGAGCGCTACAACGCCTCAACCGTGCTGTTCGACAATCTGGAGCGCGGCTTCGGCGAGCGGACGGCGGTCTATTGCGACGCCGGCGACATGACCTACGCGCAGCTCTGCGCGCGGGCCGCCCGGGTCGGGAACGCGCTGATCGCCCAGGGGCTGGAGCGCGGCGACCGGGTTATGTGTCTGCTGGACGACCACGGCGACTATCTGGCGGCGATCTTCGGGGCGATCCGCGCGGGCTTCACACCCATGCTGATCAACACGCTGTCGACCCCCGATCTGATCCGTTTCTATCTGGAGGATTCGGACGCCAGGGTTGTCTTCTGCGAGGCCGCCTATCGCGAGCGCTTCGACGCAGAAGCCTTGGCCGGGACGGCGGTCGAGCGCATCGTCGTCGCGACGCCCGGCGCGACGGGCGAGGAGAGCCTGGACGCTTTCGTTTCGGGCGCGGCGGAGACCCTGGACGCGGCGGACACGCACCGCGACGAGATGGCCTTCTGGATGTACTCCTCCGGCTCAACCGGCCGGCCGAAGGGGGTCGTCCATCTGCAGCACGACATGCCCTACACGGCCGAGGCTTACGCCAAGCCGCTCTTGGGGCTGCGTAAGGACGATATCTGCTTCTCGGTGCCGAAAATTTTCTTCGCCTACGGCTTCGGAAACTCGGTGACCTTCCCCTTTTCGGTCGGCGCGGCGAGCCTCCTGATGCCGCAGGCGCCGAAGCCGGATGCGATCTTCGAGCTCGTCGCGCGGCGCCGGCCGACGCGCTTCTTCGCGCTGCCCACCCTCTACACCGCGCTGGTGCGGCACGAGGCGGCGGCGACGGCCGATTTCGCGAGCGTCGACACCTGCATCTCGGCCGCCGAGATCCTGTCGGAGGAGATCTTCACCGCCTGGAAGACCCGCTTCGGCCATGAGATCGTGGAGGGGCTCGGCTCGACCGAGGTCTTGCACATCTATCTCTCCAACCGGCTGGAGGCGAAGAAGCTCGGCTCCGCCGGCCGCCGCGTCCCGGGCTACGCCATCAAGCTGTGCGACCGGGACGGCGCGGAGGTTCCGCGCGGCGAGGAAGGGATCATGTGGGTGCGCGGCGACAGCAACGCGCCCTGCTACTGGAACCGGCCGGACAAGACGGAAGAGACCATGCGCGACGGTTGGATCATGACCGGCGACCGCTTCGTCGAGGACGCGGACGGATTCTATTTCTTCAAGGGGCGCGCCGACGATCTGGTGAAAGTCTCCGGCCAGTGGGTCTATCCGTTGGAGGTGGAGCTGACGCTCGCCAACCATCCGGCGGTGCACGAATGCTGCGTGCTGGCGGTCGAGCTGCCGGATCGCCGCACGACCCTGAAGGCTTTCGTCGTCCCCGCCGCCGGGCGGGTCGGCGACGAGGCCTTGACGAAAGAGCTGCAGGATTTCGTCAAGGGCGCGCTTGTGCCGTACAAGTACCCGCGTATCGTGGAATACGCCGAGAGCCTGCCCAAGACCGGCACCGGGAAGCTGGACCGCGCGCAGCTGAAGGCGCGGCCGCTTTAGAGAACGAGAGAGGGAGGGAGGCGAGCCCATGTCGATGGAAAGCGCGCCCAAGGAGACGCCCGAACGCCAGGCCTATTACGACCGCTTGGCGCCCGCCGATCTGGCCGCGCTGTGGACCCGGTTCCCGCAACTGGTGAGCCGCGAGCCGCAGAGCCCGATCGTCCCCCATCTCTGGCGCTACGACGCCGTCCGCGCGTTGCTGATGGAGGCGGGCGAGCTGATCACCGCCAAGGAGGCGGAGCGCCGCGTGCTGATTCTGGAGAACCCAGGCCTGCCCGGTCAGTCGCGCATCACGCGCACGCTCTACGCCGGGCTGCAGCTGGTCCTGCCGGGGGAGATCGCGCCGGCCCACCGGCACACCCAGACGGCGCTGCGCTTCGTCATGGAAGGCGAGGGCGCCCACACCGCCGTCGACGGCGAGAAGACGATCATGCGCCCGGGCGATTTCGTCATCACGCCGAACTGGGCCTGGCACGATCACGGCAACGACAGCGCCGATCCGATGATCTGGATGGACGGCCTCGACATCCCGCTGGTGCAGATGCTGGACGCCAGTTTCGCCGAAGGCTTTGGGGCGGACGAATATCCCCGCGCGCGGCCCGCCGGCGACAATCTGGCGCGCTTCGGCCAGGGCATGCTGCCGGTGGGGTATGAGCGCGGCGACAATCTGAACAGCCCGGTCTTCAGCTACCCCTACGACCGCTCGCGCGAGGCGCTGGAGACCCTGCGCCGCAGCGGGGAATGGGACGCCTGCCACGGCGTCAAGCTGCGCTACGTCAATCCCGCCACGGGCGATTGGGCGATGCCGACCATGGGCGCCTGCCTGCAGCTGCTGCCCAAGGGGTTCGAGACCGCCGCCTACCGATCGACCGACGCGAGCGTCTTCACCGCGACCGAAGGATCGGGCGTCAGCCGCATCGGCGACGAGACGATCGAGTGGGGTCCGCGCGACATCTTCGTCGTCCCCAGCTGGACCCCTGTGCGCCACGAGGCGAATGAGGACGCCGTGCTCTTCAGCTTCTCCGACCGGCCGGTGCAGGAGAAGCTCGGCCTGTTCCGCGAAGACCGCGGCAACGCGTAACCCTTAAAGTCAGACGAGGCATCTTTATGGACACCGTCTTCCCCGCCGCCCCCCAGGCCACCGTCGCCGTCCAGGGCGAAGAGGCGCGCTTTCCCGTGCGCCGCATCTTCTGCGTCGGGCGCAACTACGCCGCCCACGCCCGCGAGATGGGCAAGGACCCGGACCGCGAACCGCCCTTTTTCTTCACCAAACCGGCGGACGCAGTGTGCGACACGAACACCGAGATTCCCTATCCGCCGGAGACCGAAAACTTCCATCACGAGATCGAACTGGTCGTCGCGATCGGCGCGGAAGGGCGAAACCTGTCGCAGGCCGAGGCGCGATCCGTCGTCTACGGCTACTGCACCGGCATCGACCTGACGCGACGCGACCTGCAGCAGCAGGCGAAGGACATGGGCCGGCCGTGGGATTGGGGGAAGGCTTTCGACCTCTCCGCCCCCTGCGCGCCGATCGTGAAGAAGGATCAGGCGGGCGACGTCGACCGCGCCCGCATCTGGCTTTCCGTCAACGGCGAGACGCGTCAGGACGCCAGCGTCGAGGAGCTGATCTGGGATATCGACGAAGTGATCTCCATCGTCTCCAAGACCATGGCGCTCAAGCCCGGCGATCTCATCATGACCGGCACGCCCGCCGGCGTCGGGGCGCTTAAGCCCGGCGACGTGGTCAAGGGCGGGATCGACGGCCTGCCCGACATCGAAATCACGATCGGGGAGCGGGCGGCTTAGGGCGCAAAGAAAAGCCTTCCCCCTTGGGGAGGGAAGGCTGGATGGGGGTGCGCGATCTCTGGCAAGAGATCGCCTCGGCCCCAAAGCGCCGAGATGATTGTTGCAAGCGCGCCTGCCGGCGCGCCCGCCCTCTCCCCGATCCTCCCCGATGAAGGGGGGGAGAGCCTCCCCCCTTTATGGGGGGAAGAGGGTGGAGGGGGATGCGGCGCCCCCTTGCTTATTCCCCCGCCGCCTTGCAGGCTGGCCGCAATCAAGAAACAGCCCAGCCGGGGGATCTTTCCGATGAGCGAGCCTGTCGCGCGGCCGCCGAGCCATCTCTTCTATCAGAGCCGTCAGCGCCGCCCGCTGCTCGACCGCGGGGAGGGCGTCTATCTCTACGACGTCGAGGGGAACGCCTATCTCGACGGCTCGTCCGGGGCGATGGTCTCCAACATCGGTCATTCGAACCCGCGGGTCATCGAGGCGATGCGTCGCCAGATCGAAAAGGCGACCTTCGGCTACCGGCTGCATTTCGAGAACGAGCCGGCCGAGATGCTGGCCGCCGAGACGGCCAAGCGCATGCCGGGGGATCTCGACCGGATCTTCTTCGTCTCCGGCGGGTCCGAGGCGGTGGAGAGCTGCCTGAAGCTCGCCCGGCAATATGCGATCGCGGTGGGGCAGGCGCAGCGCTGGAAGGTGATCTCGCGCTTTCCCTCCTATCACGGCTCGACCCTGGGGGCGCTGTCGGTCACCGGCATGGCCAGCATGACCGCCCCCTTCGCGCCGATGATGCGCGAGATGCCGAAGATCCCGGCGCCGACCTGCTATCTCGATCCCGACCGGGACGAGACGAGCCTGGAGGAGCGGGGCCTGCGCTACGCCGAGGCGTTGCGCGAGCAGATCCGCCGCGAGGGGGCCGACACCGTGCTCGCCTTCATTGTCGAGCCGATCGGCGGCGCGTCGACCGGCGCGCTGGTCCCGCCGCCGGGATATCTGAAGCGCATTCGCGAGATCTGCGACGAGTTCGGCGTGCTGCTGATCTATGACGAGGTGATGACCGGCGCAGGCCGCACCGGCAAGTTTTTGGGCGCCGACCACTGGCCCGAGGCCGCGCCCGACATCATCGCCATGTCCAAGGGCTTCGCGGCCGGCTACGCGCCGCTCGGCGCGATGGCGGCGCCGAAGCGCCTCGTGGAGCCGGTCCTCGACAAGGGCGGCTTCATCCACGGCTACACCTACGCCGGCAATCCGATGGCCTGCGCGGCGGGCTTGGCGGTGCTGGGGGAGATCGATCGGCTGGATCTGGTCGGCGCGGCCGAGCGCCAGGGCGCGACCCTGAAGGCCCGCCTTCAGGCGTTGCAGCAGCGCTATCCCTTCATCATCGACGTGCGCGGCGAGGGGCTGCTGCTGGCCTTCGAACTGGGCCGCGACCGAGAAAGCATGGCGCCGCTGCCGAAGGAGATGAACGGCTTCGTCGAATTGGTCGAGGAGGCCTACAAACGCAAGCTCATCCTCTATTCCCGGCGCACCCGCGGCGGCGTCGACGGGGAGCATTTCCTGGTCTGCCCGCCGCTGATCGTCACCGACGAACAGATTGACGAGATCATCGAGAAGCTCTCCGGCGCGCTCGACGCCTTCGCCGACCGTCACGATCTGCCGCGGGCCGCGTGATGGCCGACAAGCCCGCGATCATCACCTGCGCCGTCACCGGCTCGGTCCACACGCCGAGCATGAGCCCGCATCTGCCGATCACGCCGGACGAGATCGCGACCCACGCGATCGAGGCGGCGGAGGCCGGGGCTGCGATCCTCCACCTCCACGCCCGCGATCCGGACGACGGCCGCCCCTCGCCGGATCCGGCGGTCTTCGGCCGCTTCCTGCCGCGCATCAAGCAGGCGACGGACGCGGTCGTGAACATCACGACCGGCGGCGGGGCGACCATGACGGTCGAGGAGCGGATGGCCGCCGCGCTGACGCATTCGCCGGAGATGTGTTCGCTCAACATGGGCTCGATGAACTTCGCCCTGTTTCCGGCCAAGGATCGGATCGCCGAGTTCAAGTATGATTGGGAGGAAGAGTTCCTGGAGTCGACCCGCGACTTCATTTTCAAGAACACCTTCAAGGACATCGAGACGGCGCTGCAGCGTCTCGGCCGCGACCATTCGGTGCGCTTCGAGTTCGAATGCTACGACGTCGGCCATCTCTACAGCCTGAAGCATTTCGTCGAGCGCAAGCTGCTCGAGCCGCCCTTCTTCATCCAGTTCGTCCTCGGCGTGCTCGGCGGCATCGGGCCGGACCGGGAGAATTTGGTCTTCATGAAGGAGACCGCGGATCGGCTGTTCGGCGGCGACTATGAATTCTCAGTCCTCGGCGCCGGTCGGCATCAGATGCCGCTCTGCGCGATCTCCTTGGCGCTCGGCGGGAATGTCCGCGTCGGGTTGGAGGACAGCTTGACGCTCGGCCCCGGGCGGCTCGCCGAACGCAACGCCGATCAGGTCCGTCAGGTTCGCCAGATCGCCGAAGGGCTGTCGCGCCAGATCGCGACGCCGAAAGAGGCGCGTGAGCGCCTGGCGCTCAAAGGCGGCGACGCCGTCGGATTCTGACCTTCCCTCGAACCCCGAAAGGGACGTCTTGCGATGAAAGCAGCTTTCGCCGATCAACAGATGCGCCATGAGCCGAAGACCTTCCTGGTCTCCGGCGCGCCGCAGCCAAGCCCGGAACAGTCCGAGCGCGCGACCCGCCTCCTGAAAGGCGCCGAGGCCGCGGGGCTGGAGCGGGTGGAGCCCGAGGATCACGGCCTCGACGCCATCGCGCGCGTCCACACGCCGGAATACATCGCCTTCCTGTCGACGATCCATGAGCGCTGGTCGCGCATCGACGGCGCCTCGGAGGAGGTGATCCCGAACATTCATCCCGATCGGCGCGGCGGCTCCTATCCGGCCTCCGCCGTGGGTCAGGCGGGCTACCACCAGGCGGACACCGCCTGTCCGATCGGCCCGCACAGCTGGGAGAGCATTTACTGGAGCGCGATGAGCGCGGCCGAAGCCGCGACCTGCGTGCTGGAAGGCGATCTGTGGTCCTATGCGCTCTGCCGGCCGCCGGGTCATCACGCCTTCAAGGATCTCGCGGGCGGCTTCTGCTTCGTCAACAATTGCGGCGTTGCGGCCGAGATGCTGCGCATGGCCTGCGACCGGGTGGCGATCCTGGACGTCGACCTGCACGCGGGCAACGGTACGCAGGGCTGCTTCTACGACCGGGCGGACGTGCTGACCGTCTCGATCCACGCCGATCCGGTGCGCTACTACCCCTTCTTCTGGGGCTACGCGGACGAGCGGGGCGAGGGCGCCGGCCTCGGCTACAACTACAATCTGCCGATCCCGCGCGGCACGGCCGACGACGACTACATGCCGCATCTAGATTTGGCGCTGAAGCGGATCGAGGCCTTCGCGCCGGACGCGCTGGTGATCGCGCTCGGCCTCGACGCCTATGAGGGCGACCCCTTCGCCGGCCTCGCGATCTCGACCCAGGGCTTCGCGCGGATCGCCGAGAAGATCGGCAAGCTCAAGCTGCCCGCCGTGCTGGTGCAGGAGGGCGGCTATCTCTCCGACGATCTCGGCCCCAACCTCACGAGTTTCCTCACCGGCTTCGGCGACGCCCACGGCGGCTGAGCCTTTATATTAGAAGGATCGTTCCAGAATGAGCATCGAGCGCAAGCATGTCGGCCGTCGGATGAGCCAGATCGTGACCCACGGCGACACGATCTACCTGGCGGGGCAGGTGGGCGAGGCCGGCGCCTCCGTCCCGGACCAGACCCGTCAGATCTTGGAGAAAGTCGACGCGCTGCTAGCCGAGGTCGGCGCCGACAAGAGCAAGATCCTGCAGGCCGTCATCTGGCTCGACGACATGGCGCATTTCGAGGCGATGAACGCCGTCTGGGACGCCTGGGTCCCGGAGGGTCATGCGCCCGCGCGCGCCTGCGGCGAAGCCAAGCTGGCGAGCCCCGACCTGCAGGTCGAGATCATCATCACCGCAGGTCGGTAGGGCGCGACAATCCCTCGCCCCCTTCATAGAGGGAGAGGGAGGGGCCCGCGCGGCGGAGCCGCGTGGGAGGGTGAGGGGAAGGTCGCAGCGTCGCCGGGGCCTGGACTTTCAGCGACTACTCCCCACCCTGACCCTCTACCCTCTCAAGGACCGAGGGGGAAGAATGGCGCACGCATCCTACGCCGCCACGACGTTCGCCTCCGGTCCGTAGGGGAAGCCGGTCACGTTATCCGCGCCGTTCTCGGTCACGACCAATATGTCGTGCTCGCGATAGCCGCCCGCGCCGGGCGCGCCTTCGGGGATCCACAGCATCGGCTCCATCGAGACGACCATGCCCGGCTCGAGAACTGTGTCGACGTCCTCGCGCAACTCCAGGCCGGCCTCTCGCCCGTAATAGTGCGAGAGGAGTCCGAAGGAGTGGCCGTAGCCGAAACTGCGGAAATCGAGAAATCCTTCTTCGGCCAGGAAGGCGTTGAGCGTTCCGCAAATCTCCCGGCAGGACGCGCCGGGACGGATCAACGACAGGCCGAGTTCGTGCGTCGCGACGTTGACGTCCCACGCGCGGCGCGAGGCCGGATCGGGGTCGCCCAGGAACAGCGTTCGTTCGAGCGCTGTGTAGTAGCCGGAGATCATCGGGAAGGCGTTGAGGCTTAGGATGTCGCCCGGGGCCAGCGCCCGCGTCGTCACCGGATTATGGGCGCCGTCGGTATTGAGGCCCGACTGGAACCAGCACCAGCTATCGCGCAATTCGCTCTCGGGAAAACGCCTCGCGATTTCGAGCTCCATGGCGTCGCGCCCGGCCATCGCCACGTCGATCTCGCGCACGCCCGGGCGGATCTCCGCTTTCATCGCCGCGCCGCCGATATCGGCGATGCGCGCGCCCTCGCGGATCAGCGCGATCTCTTCCGTCGACTTCACCATGCGCTTCGCCATCAGATCGCCGGCGACGTCGACGAACTCGGCGCCGGGAAGCGCCGCCGCCAGACGCTCGCGCATCGCCAGGGTCAAATGGTCGGCCTCGACGCCGATCCGACCGCGCGCCGATGCGCCCAGCAGGTCGACGATCGCGCGCTCGTAATTGTCGCGCGCCCAATCGGTGTAGGTGACGGCGGGGCAGACCGCGCGGCGCTCGGGCTGACCGGCGTCGATGTTGGCGGTGACGAGCGTCATCGCCTCGGCCGTCACGACGCAGGCGTAAGCCCGCCCGAAGCTGCAATAGAGAAAGCCCGTCAGATAGGCGATGTTGTGCATCGACGTCAGCACGACGGCGGAGAGATCGCGGGCGGCGGTCACCGCCCGCACCGCGGCGAGACGCGCGGCGTATTCGTTTTGGCTGAAGGGCGGGGGCGCTTTCGGTCCGTTGGGTTTGCGAAAAAAGGCGGGTCTGGGGGTCGTATGATCCATGGGTCGTCCTCCATCCGCCGGACGGAGAAGCCGCCCGGCGATCCAAAAGGATCCGGGCGTACAGGATCGTCAATCGGGTGAGCGCCGGGAGAGCGGCGACGCCATCGCCGCAGAGCGCTGTCTTGAATAATGACGCGCGGCGGCTCGTCTTTCGAGCAAAAAAACGCCCCCTCCCCGTTCGGGGAGAGGGCGCCGGGATCGACTGACGAGGGCGGTTACGCGGCGCGGATTTCCGCCAAGAAGGCTTCGACTTCCTTGCGCAATGCGCCGGCGTTGTCGCGCAGGTCGGAGGCGACGCTTTTGACGCCGGTCGCGGCCTCGCCGGTCTGCTGCGTGGCGGACTGGATGCCGACCACGTTGCTTGTCACCTCCTGCGCGCCCTCGGCGGCCTGGGTGGCGTTGCGGCTGATCTCCTGGGTCGCGGAGCTCTGCTGCTCGACCGAGGAGGCGACGGCCGAGGTGGCCCCGTCGATGCCGCCGATCTGGTCGATGATCGTGCGCATGCCCGTCACCGCCCGACCGACGGACGCCTGCACCGTCTCCACCTGCGCGCCGATGCGCTGGGTCATGCGCTGGGTCTCGGAGGCGAGCGACTTCACCTCTTCGGCCACCACCGCAAAGCCCTTGCCCGCCTCGCCGGCGCGGGCCGCCTCTATGGTGGCGTTCAGCGCCAGCAGATTGGTCTGATCGGCGATCTCGCCGATCTGAGCCAGGATCTGGGTCGTCTCGACGATGGTGGTGCTCAGCGCGTCGAGTTCGCGCCGCGCCTCCTCGCCGCTCTGCGCGACGCTGGAGGACTTGCCGGCGGTGTCGGTCACCTGGCTCGAGACTTCGCCGATCGCGGTCGACAGCTCCTCCGAGGCGGCGGCGACGGTCTCGACGTTGGTGCTCGACTGTTCCGCCGCAGCGGCGATGGCGGAAGCCTGGGCGTTGGTCTCCTCGACCGCGGCGGCCAACTCTTGCGCGGTCTCCTGCAAGTTGGCGGAGCTGTCCGCGACGATCTTGACGATGCCGCCGACGCGCTTCTCGAACTGGTCGGCGAGCGCCAGCATCTCCTCGCGTCGACGGGCCTCGGCGGCGGCCTTCTCCTCTTCGGCGGCTTTCTCCCGCCGCTCGGCTTCAGCCTCGAGTTCGCGCGTGCGCAGGAGGTTGGTCTTGAAGGTCTGCATGGCCCGTGCGATGTCGCCGACTTCGTCGCCGCGCTCCGTCCCGACGATCTCAAGGGACAAATCGTCTTCCGCCAAGCGCTTCAGCGCAGCGACGGAGCCCGCCAACGGCTTGGCGATCGTGCGGCGCGCGATGATCCAGGCGACCAGCGCCCCGCCGAGGACGCCGATCAGCGCGGCCGCAATCAGCAGCATCTTGATCGCGGTCGCCGCGTCGGCGCTTTCCACGACGATGCGCTCGGCCTTCTGGTCGGAATAGCCGGAGAAGTCCCGCACCACGTCGCGCAAGGCCGACGCCTCGTCGCGGCTGGCCCGGACCGCGCCCAGCATCTGCAACTGGCCGGCGGTGAGGGTCGCCGTCTTCGAGACTTCCTGCGCGGTCTCAACCGTGTTTTCGAGGCCCTGCAGGTAGGCGGCGAAGCGGGTTTCAACCTCGCTCAGCAAGGCGCTCTGACGGGGGTCGGCGGTTTCCTCGACGCGCGCCAGACGCTCCTTGAAGCGTTCGCGGACCTCGGCGATCGTCGCCTTGGCGTCGGCCAGGTTCGCCGCCGTCGGGTCGGCGGCGATGTTGTATTCCGCGCGGTTCAGCAGCACCACGTCGCGATTGAGGCGCGCGCCGGCCAGCGCTTCGCCGTTGGCGCGCTCGGCGCGCAGGCGCTGCTCGCCCAGATGCAGCAGAGCGTAGACCCCGACGCCCGCCACCGCGAGCGTCGAAAAGGAGAGAATGGCGACGATGAAGAGCTGTTTCGTCGTGATCCGAGCGTTCGCCAGAGCCATGGCCGATCTCCGTCCCTAAGACCCGTTAGAAAGGATGCGCGCGGGCCGGGGTCGGCCGCCGCACGCCGCCCCTTCTAGGCGTTCCAGGTTTAATGAGGTCTTAAGACGAAAGGACGAGTCAGACGAAAAACGTCAATTCCGTATTTTCACCTATTTTGCTATATTTATGAGGCGGTTGGAGGTTTTCCGCGTCAGCTCGCGCGTTGCACTTTCGGTACGAAAGGCTTAGCCGCGAAATGCTCCTGGCCGCCCTCCGAGAAGCGCAGGCCCGCGCGTTTGATCGCGCCGTCGTCGACCATTTTCAACGGCACGTAGGAACGGTCGTCGTCCGTCACATAAGCGTCGTTGCTGATCGCGTTGTAGCAGATCAAAAGCGTCCAGCGTCGCTTGTCGGAGGCGTTGCGGTCGGAGCGGTGCAGCGTGTTGCAGTGGAAGATGAAAACGTCGCCCGGCTCCAGCACCGCGTCGACCACCTCGTGCCGCGCGAGGATGCGCCGCATGCGCTCCGGGTCGGCCTCGTTCTGCTTCTCGGTCAGCGGCACGTGATCGATCCGGCCCATCAGGTGGCTGCCCTTCACGACCTTCAGGCAGCCGTTCTCGGGAGTCGTTCGATCGAGGGCGATCATGCAACTCAGCATCGCCGGCCGGAGGCAGCCGTTGTGGTACCAATAGCCGTAATCCTGGTGCCATTCCCAGGCGCCGCCCTCGTGCGGATCCTTGGCGGTAAGCTTGCTCTGATAATGATAGACCGGCTCGCCGATCAGCCGCTCGGCCGTCTCCACCATCCGCGGCACGCGGCCGGCCAGACCGTAGACGCTGTCGCCGAGGCGGTTCCACAGCGCGATCTTGGTGCCGAAGCCTTCCTGGTCCGGGCGCACCAGCATGTGCTCGCGGATCGCCGGATCCTCCTCCATCGCGCGGTTCAGGAGCGCGACCTCCCCCGGATCGAACAGTCCTTTCAGGGTGACGAACCCGTCGCGGCGATAGGCGGCTTCCTGCTCGGCGGACAGCGTGAAGGACATGGGTGGGCCTCCCGATCTTATGATCTCGCGCCATCGCGCGCTGTTGGGGAAATTGTACCGCAATCGCATCCCGCCCGGAAGCCTGCAGCGCCGGGCCGCCGCCTCGCGCTCTTGACCTTCCCGCGGCGGGAACCTTCAAATTGGGGCCTGAATGAGGGGCGCAGCGTCTTCCTCCGGCGCGGTCCACCATGCCAAGGAGGCGACTAGTGACGGCTTTTCGACTGCTTTCAATCTCAGGCGCGCTAACCGTTCTGGCGCCGGCGGCGGCCATGGCCCAAACCGATCCAGGCTATGGCGGTCCGCATATGTGGGGCGGGGGCTGGCACGGCTGGGGCCTTGGCCCGTTCGGCATGATTCTGATTCTCGCGCTGCTCGTCGGCTTGGTTCTGCTCGTCTTGCGTCGCTCGGGCGCCGACGCCCGCCGGCCGCACTCGCAAGAGGGCGGCGAACACGACGCGATGACGATCTTACGCGCGCGGTTCGCCCGGGGCGAAATCGATCGCGAGGAGTTCGAGGCCCGGCGCAAGGTGCTAGAGGGCTGAGGGCCGGACGGTCCGCCATATCGAGGAGAGACGCAGATGACGCAGCGACGCCGACAGGCATCTTATGCGGTCCTCTGGGCCGGGGCCGCGTTATTGGCCGGCGCGCTTGGCTCCGCCGGGCTGGTTGCGGCCCACACCGGCGCCTCGGGCGTCGTGAAGGAGCGCATGGATCAGATGAAGGACGCCGGCGACGCGACCAAGGCGCTGGCCGATATGATGCGCGGTAAAAGCGCGTACGACGCGGCCGCGGTGCGGCGCCTCGCCGATCGCATCGCCGGGCATGGCGGGGACGCTCTGACGGAGAATTTCCCCGAGGGAAGCCTCGACCCGCCGACCGAAGCGCGGCCCGAGATCTGGGAGAACTGGTCCCGCTTCGAGGATCTGGCGCATCGGATGGAAGCCTACGCCCGAGCGCTCGCCAAAGCCGCCGACAATCCGCGCGCGGGCGACCAGGCCGGCTCAGGCATGATGGGCCAGGGCGGCGGCATGATGGGCGGGGACGCCGGCCCTCCCCCGGAACGGCTGGCCAAAGCCCCGCCCGAGGCGGCCTTCCGGCGCCTGACGCAGACCTGTTCGGCCTGCCACAAGAGCTTCCGCGTCGACAAATGACGCGGCGGCGCCTTGCGCTCTGTGCGGCGGCGGGCTTGAGCGTCGGCGCTCTTTTCGGGCTCTGGCTCCTAGCCGGGCCCGGCGCGCCCGATCGCGCGGTGGCGGATCTGCAGGGCGACGTTCAGCGGGGCGCCTATGTCGCCAGGCTCGCCGGCTGCATACCCTGTCACACGAACCCGGACGACGATCGCGGCCCGCTCGCAGGCGGCCCGCCGATAGAGACGGCGTTCGGGACCTTTTACGGCCCCAACATCACGCCGCACGAGGCCGACGGCGTCGGCGCCTGGAGCGTCGAGGATTTCGCCCGCGCGCTGACGGCCGGTGAAAGCCCGACCGGCGTCCATTATTATCCGGCGTTCCCCTACACCTTCTACACGCGGCTTTCGAACCAGGACATCGTGGACCTTTGGGCCGCCGTGAACTCGGTCCCGGCCGTCGCCGGCGCCGCCCCCGCGCACGATCTGGCCTTTCCTTACGATCAACGCTGGACCCTTGGCGCGTGGAAGCGCGCCGCCTTCCGGCCCAGGGACCCGGCGCAGGCGAAAGACATGTCGCGCGGCGCTTATCTGGCGGAGGCCGCGGCCCATTGCGGCGCCTGCCACACGCCGCGCGACGCGCTCGGCCGGCGGGACGAAGCGCGCCGGTACGAAGGGGCGCGGGAAGCCGGCGGCGGCAAGGTTCCTGCGATCACGGCCGAGGCGCTGCGCGAGGCCGGCTGGAGCGCGGACGACCTGATCTACGCGCTGCAAAGCGGGATCACGCCGGACGGCGACGTCTTCGGCGGCTCGATGGCCGACGTCGTCAACGGCGGCACGCAATTTTGGAGTCGGGATGACTTGAGCGCGCTCGCCGACTATCTTTTGAACTAGGGCGGGACGCCCTGAAAACTGAGGAAACGCCGATGACCCGTCGCCGTGCGCTTGCAACTCTCGCCGCCCTGCCGGTTCTCTACGCCGCCGGCCGCGCCTGGCCCGCGCGGGCCGAGGCGCCGACGCTCTACGTCGCGAAGAGCCCGACCTGCGGCTGCTGCTCGGCCTGGGTCGAGCGGATGAGGGCCGCGGGCTTCAACGCCAGCGTCCAAGACGTTTCGAACGCGTGGCTCTATCAGATGAAGGCGCGCCTCGGCGTGACGGAGGCGCTCGCCTCCTGCCACACCGCGCGGATCGACGGTTATGTGATCGAGGGGCATGTGCCCGCCGCCGACGTCGCCCGCCTGCTGCGCGAGCGGCCGGATGCATTGGGCCTCACCGTCCCCGGCATGCCGATCGGCTCCCCCGGCATGGAGATGGGCGACCACGTCGACGCCTATGACGTGCTGCTGATCGGCCGCGACGGCGCGACGGACGTCTTCGCCCGCTACGGCCGCGGCTGACGGGTCAGCGCAGCCGGATATCGAACCGGCAGGCCTCGTCGCCGGCGAGGCGGCAGGCGGGATGCCGGATCGTCGTTTTCTTTGAGACGAGGCGGCGGAACAGCCGCGTGAAAACCGCCGCATGCCAGACGCAGCCGGGCATGGCGATCGGATTGCCCGCGATCGCGATGACGCTAACCCCGCCGTAGCGACTTGTGAAGACGCCGGAGCCGGCGAAGGTCCACGCGTTGCGGCCGATCGCGGTCAACAGGAGCCGCGCCGCGATCGGCGCGGGCGTGAGGCGCAACAGCGTCTTCACCGGCCCGGGAATCCGGTGCGCCATGACGTAATCGGCGGTGCGCCGACCGGCGTCGGCCGCGATCGCCTGGGCGTCGTCCTGCGGGTAGGCGGCGAACAGCGCGTCGAACAGCGCCGCCGGCACGGCCTCGGGGATCATGGCGTCGAGCGACCGGCCCCGCCAAACGGCCAGGCCCGCGCGCTCGAACAACCGGTCGACGGCGGCCTCGCCTTCGCGCGCGCCGAGCGCTTCGGCCAGTTGGATGACCGAGTTGGGGCCTATCAAGCCGTCCGGATGGGCGGCGCCGGGGCGCGCGCCCTCGCGGGTCGGCGCCGCGTCCGCCGCGGCGGCGAGCGCCACGGCGCTCACTCCGCCGGGTGGACGGTGCGGGCCTCAAGCTCCGCGTCGGAGAGCTGCTCGGTCCCGCCGCCGCACGCGCTCGCCTGGGCGGATGCGTTCTGGGCCTCATGCGCTCTCGCCGCTTGCGCCTTGCGCGTCCCGTCGGCGAGCGCGACCCAATCATCCGCCTTCACCGGGGCCGAGCGCTTGGTGCGGTCGAAGTTGAAGTCGACCTTGTTCTTCGACTGCGGGCCCCAGTAATTGACCTTGCCCAGATCGTAGAACTTGCGCTGGAAGCCCGCCTTCAGGAAGGCCTTCAGGCAGCCGAGCAGATAGCGCCGCCGGAAGCCGGTGCCGCGCCAGGGGTAATGGAACAGCGCCTTCTGCATATAGAAGCGCCGGTAATTATTCATCACGCGGTCGAGCAACTCGCCCCGCTCCATCGCCTCGGGCTTCATGATGGGGGTGACGAAATTGTACTTCTCGAAGTCGAAGACCTCGACCTTGTCGCCCAGATCCTCGAACAGCTTGGAGAAGGGCCAGGGCGTGTACATCGCCCAGTTGGCCAGATCCGGCTGCCAGTCCCAGGCCATCCGGTAGGTCTCCTCCAGCGTCTCCGCCGTCTCGTTCTCCAGGCCCACGATGAACTGCGCCTCGACGAAGATGTCGGCTTCGCGCAGCAGGCGGATGGCGCGCTTGTTGTCCTCGACCTTCGTCTCCTTGTTGAAGCGGTCGAGCTTCAGCTGCGCCGCCGCCTCGGTGCCGAGCGAGACGTGGACCAGCCCGGCGCGGCGATAGAGCTCCAGGAACTTCTCGTCGCGCAGGATGTCGGTCACGCGCGTGTTGATGCCCCATTTGATCTTGTCGGGCAGGCCGCGGGCGATCAGCTCCTCGCAGAACTGGATGAACTTCTTGCGGTTAATCGTCGGCTCTTCGTCGGCCAGGATGAAGAAGCCGACGCCGTGCTCCTCGACCAGCGTCTCGATCTCGTCGACCACCTTCTTCGGGTCGCGGATGCGGTAGTCGCGCCAGAACTTCCATTGGCTGCAGAAGCTGCAGGTGAAGGGGCAGCCGCGCGCCATGTTGGGGATCGCCACCTTCACGCCCAGCGGCACGTAGATATACTTGTCCCATTCCAGAAGCGACCAATCGGGGTTGATCGCGTCGATGTCCTTGACCGTCGGCGCCGCCTCGTTGGCGACGATGCGCCCGGCTTCGCCGGTATCGTCCGCCTCGATATAGGCGAGTCCCTTGATGTGCGCGCGGTCGGTCGGCCAGCGCCCGGCGTCGATCACCTGGATCAGTTCGCGGAAGATCTCCTCGCCCTCGCCGCGGACGATCACGTCGATCCACGGCGCCTCGGTCAGCACCTGACGGTACATGAAGGTGGCGTGCACGCCGCCCAGCACGCGCACCGCGTCCGGAACCGCCTCGGCGGCGATCTTCAGGATGCTCTCCGCCTTGTAGATCGAGGGAGTGATCGCCGTCGTGCCGACCACGTCGGGCTGCAGGTCGACCAACATGTCGCGCACCTGCTCGTCCGTCAGATGGTTGGTCATGGCGTCGACGAAGCGGACGTCGTCATAGCCGGCGTCCTTCAGGTGGCCGGAGAGATAGGCGACCCAGGCCGGCGGCCAGTTGCCCGCGATCTCGGCGCCGCCGGAATGGTAGTTCGGATGGATCAGCACGATGCGCATGAGGTCGCCTCCCTTGATCTGTCCACTTAACGTGACAGCTAATGCGGCTAGAGAGATTGACATAAATCAAAGGGCGCCCCCTCAAACGAGGGTCGCGGCGCGACCGACGCCGCGTGAGCCTAGGGGCGGGTGCAGCAGGCGCGGACTGCACCCGCCGGAGGAGCGCGCCGAGGGAGAGACGGGATGGCTTACGATTTCCAGCGTCTTCAGGTGCTGATCGTCGACGACAACCGGTTCATGGGCGATCTGCTGCGCATGGTGTTGCGCAGCTTCGGTCTCGATCGGGTCAGCGTCAGCGAGTGCCCGCTGGAAGGGCTGTCCTATCTGGAAAGCCACGCTTTCGATCTCGCCTTCTTCGATTACGAGATGCCGGCCATGTCCGGTTTGGATCTGATCTCTCGCGTGCGAGGCCACCACAATGATCTGGTGCGCTTCCTTCCCGTCGTCATGTGCTCCGCCCATGTGGAGGAGGAGCGGGTCCTGCGCGCGCGGGACGTCGGCGCGACCGAGTTTCTTGTGAAGCCCTTCACGACGCAGGCGATTTATGAGCGTCTCGCCTCTCTCATCGAGCGACCCCGACCCTTCGTGCGCGAAGCCTGCTATTTCGGCCCCGATCGTCGGCGCAAACTCGCGGACGTCGCCTCCGCCGACCGTCGGGTGAGGAGCGCGCGCGGGATCGACGGCCCGCAGATGCGCCGCGCGGCCTTGCGCGACGCCGCAGGCGGCCCCGACGCCCTCGCCAACGGCTGGTGACGCCCTAGCTCTCAACCGATGCAGCCTGACGTCTCGCGAACGTCGGGCGAATCGCTTTATTCGGTGAGACGCGGCCGAGAGCGGCGCACGCGCGCAGCCGGCGCCCGAGGGCTTTGAGGCATGTCGATCTTACGTCAGTTGCTGGTGGTGGCCGTCATCGCCGGGCTCGCCTACACCCTTTGGGACGCCCGCGATCTGGGGCTGTTGCGTTTGGCGGGACTCGAGCGGGACGCCGCCGGCGCCGACGGGTCGGGCGCGGCCTTGACGCCGGAGTCCGAGGGCGCGCCCGTGCTCGTCTCCGGCGTAGAGTTCCGTCGCGACCGCACGGTGATCGAAGCGGTGGGCGACGGCCTCGCGCTCAAGGCCGTGACGCTCTATTCCAGCGTTTCGGGCGAAGTCACGGACGTTTCTTTCAAGGCCGGTGAGCGCGTTGCGGCCGGCGAGGCGCTGGTTCGCCTCGACGACCGACGCGAACAGCTGGCTCTCGACCTGGCGCTTGTCGCGGTGAAGGACGCGGAGCAGACGCTCGAGCGCTTCGAGCGCGCGGTGCGAACGGGCGCGGTCTCGCAGAGCGAAGTGGACGCGGCCCGCACGGCGCTGGAGCGCGCGCGCCTGGAGCGCGATCAGGCCGAAGTGGCGTTGGAGGATCGCACGATCGAGGCGCCGTTCGACGGGGTGGTCGGCATCCCGCGGATCGAACCCGGCGACCGCGTGACGTCGGAGACCCTGCTGACGACGCTCGACGACCGCTCGGCGCTGCTGGTCGATTTCGACCTTCCGGAGATTTACCTCGGTCGCCTCGCCCTCGACATGCCCGTGCAGGCCGGCGCCTGGAGCCTGCCGGAACAAACCTTCTACGGCCGGCTGAGCGCGCTTGAAAGCCGCGTGGACGCGTCGACGCGCACGATCCGCGCCCGCGCGCGCCTGCCGAATGCGGGCGATCGGCTGCGTCCGGGCATGTCGTTCACGATCTTCATCGAATTGCCCGGCCGCGATTACGTCAGCGTCCCCGAGACCGCCGTCCAATGGGGAAGGGAGGGCGCCTATCTCTGGCGCGCCGCGGACGGCCGCGCGGAGAAAGTCTTCGTCGAGATCGTCAAACGCGGCGAGGGCCGCATCCTGATCGACGCTCCGCTTGGCGCGGACGACGAGATCGTCGTCGAGGGGGTGCAGCGCATGCGCGAGGGCGTGCGCCTCAGCGTCTCCGGCCGTATTGCGGCCGAGGCGGAGGCCGAGAAGCCGACGCCGGCGGCGCCGGCGGAGGGCGGATCGTGAGCGAAGAGGCGCCGGACGGCGCGGACGCGCCGGATCGTCGAACCCGCTTCTCCAGCCCGCTGCTAGGCGGGCTGCCGGCGCTCAGCATCCGCCGGCCGGTGCTGATCGTCGTCGTCAATCTGTTGATCGTGATCGCCGGGCTGGCCGCGATTCTCGGGGTCGAAGTGCGCGAGTTGCCGGACGTCGATCGGCCGACCGTCTCGATCCGCGTGGTTTGGGAGGGCGCGGCGCCCGAGACGATGGACACCGAGGTGACCAGCGTCATCGAAGGCGCGGCCGCCCGCGTCCCCGGCGTGCGCTCCATCGCCAGCTCCAGCGAGGAGAACAACGCGCGCATGCGCGTCGAGTTCAATCCCGGCGTCGATCTCGACACCGCGGCGATCGATCTGCGCGAAGCGGTGGCGGGAATCGAGCGCGATTTGCCCGACGGCATCGAAGATTTGGTCGTCGTCAAGGCCGACGCCGACGCCGATCCGATCATCCGCTTGGCGGTGGCGAGCGACGTGTTGAGCGAAGCGGATCTCACCGAGCTGGCGGACGAGGAGGTGGCGGCCGAGCTCGCCAACGTGCCCGGCGTCGCGGAGGTGCGTCTCTTCGGCGACCGCGAGCGCGTGCTGCGCGTGGTGGTCGATCCGCTGCAACTCGCCGGATACGATCTGTCGGTCGATGAGTTGGCCTCGACGCTGGAGGGGGCGCGGTTCGACGTGCCCGCGGGCAGCTACAAGTCCGACGATCAGATGCTGATCGTGCGCGCCGACGCCTCCGTCTGGCGGCCGGCGGATGTCGAGCGGCTGGTGGTGCGCGGCGACCTGACGCTGGGCGACGTGGCGGAGGTGTTCTACGGCCCGGCCGACGCGGACAACTACGTTCAGGTAGACGGTCAGCGGGTGATCGGCCTCGGCGTGGTGCGGCAGGCGCAATCGAACACGATCGAAATCTCGAAGGGCGTCGACCGCGCGGTGGAGCGCTTGAACCGCCGGCTCGACGAGGCCCGCGTGATCAAAATATCCGACGATGCGGTCTTCATCGAAAGCGCGGTGCGCGAGGTGCTGACGACGCTGGCGCTGGCCGTGCTGATCGTGATCGCGGTGATCTATCTCTTCATGGGCTCGATCCGGCCGACGCTGATCCCGGCGGCGGTGATCCCGGTCGCGCTGATCGGCGTGGTGGCGGCGATCTGGCTCGTCGGCTTTTCGATCAACATCCTGACGCTGCTCGCGCTCGTGCTGGCCACGGGGCTGATCGTCGACGACAGCATCGTCGTGCTGGAGAACATCCAGCGCCGGCGCAATCAGGGCCTCGCGCCCTTCGCCGCGGCGGTGGTGGGGGCGCGGCAGGTCTTCTTCGCGGTGATCGCGACGACGGCGACGCTGATCTCGGTCTTCCTGCCGATCTCCTTCCTGCCGGGGACGGCGGGCCGGCTGTTCGTCGAGTTCGGGTTCGTCTTGGCGATCGCGGTTGCGATTTCCTCCTTCACGGCGCTGACGCTGTGCCCGATGCTGGCGGCCCGGCTGCCGGACCGCAGCGGCGGGGAGAAGGGCGCGCGCACGGCGCAGGGCTCGGGCCTCGGCGTCCTCGGCCGGCCGGTGGCTCGCGCTTACGAACGGCTGTTGGACGGGGCCCTGGCGGCGCCCTTCGTGGTGCTGGCGATCGCGGGCGCGGCCGCCGTCGGCTCGGCGCTGCTGTTCACCGATATCGAACGCGAACTGACGCCGGCTGAAGACCGCGGCATGCTGCTGATTTGGCAGACCGGCCCCGACGGCGTCGGCCTTGAATACACAGGCCGCCAGGTCGAGCGGGTGGAAAGCGCGCTGCGTCCGCTGCGCGCGGACGGCGAGATCGAGACGATCTTCACCATCGTCGGGCGCTACGACATGCACCGCGCCTACACCGTAGCGCCGCTGAAGCCGTGGGCGGAGCGCGCTCGCTCGCAGCAGGAGATCGCCGCCTCGCTGCGCGGCGAACTTTCCGACATCCCAGGCATGAACGTCCGCATCATCGCGCCCAACAGCCTCAATCTGCGCGGCGCCGGCGGGGGCTTGGAGATCGCGCTGCTCGGCGACGACTACACCGAATTGGCGGCGGCCGCCGACGCCATGATGGCCGCCATGCGCGAACGCCACCCCGATCAGATGGAGGATCTGCGCCTCAGCTATCAGGCGACGCAGCCGGAATTGTCGCTCGACATCGACCGGCGCCGCGCCTCCGATCTGGGCGTTCCGGTGGAGGCGATCGCCGACGTGCTGCGCGCCATGGTCGACGGCTTCGAGGTGGCGGAGGTCACCGTCAACGACGAGGCCGTGCCGGTCATCCTTCAATCCGCCGCCGGAGCAATCGACGCGCCGGACGATCTGAGAGGCCTTTACGTACGCACGGACGCGGGCGGGATGGTCCCGCTCACCTCGCTGGTGACGATTCGCGAGAGGGGGGTCGCGACCGAACTCGACCGCCACGCGCAGAAGCGCGCGGTCGAGATCGACGCGGGCCTGCTTCCGGGCTATGCGCTGAGCGAAGCTGTCGCGGACGTCGAGACGCTTGCAGACGATGTGCTGCCGCCCGGGATCGCCCTAAAGCTGCTGGGTGAGGCGGAGACGCTGGAGGAGACCGCCTACGACGTCGCCGTCACCTTCGCGATCGCGATCCTGGTGGTGCTGCTCGTCCTGGCCGCGCAGTTCGAAAGCGTCAATTCGGCGCTGGTGATCATCCTGACGGTGCCGTTCGGCGTGTCGGCCGCGATCTTCGCGCTGGCGGCGACGGGGACCAGCATCAACATCTACAGCCAGATCGGCCTGATCATGCTGGTCGGGCTGATGGCGAAGAACGGCGTCCTGGTGGTGGAGTTCGCGGACCAGCTGCGCGACCGCGGCTATTCGGTGCGCGCGGCGGTGCGCAACGCGGCGCTGATCCGCCTCAGGCCGGTTATGATGACGATGCTGTCGACGGTGCTGGGCGGCGCGCCCTTGATCCTGGCGACCGGGGCGGGCGCGGAGGCGCGCAGCGCCATCGGCTGGGTCGTCTTCGGGGGACTCGGGATCGCGACGCTCTACACTCTGTTCCTCGCGCCGGTGATCTATCTCGGCCTCGCGCGGTTCGCCAAGCCGCGGGCCCACGGCGGCGACCGGTTGGCCGCCGAGCTGGCGGCCGCCGGCGACGCGGTCGAGCGCGATACGGACGTCGAGGACGAGATGGCCGAGCAGGGCCGCGCGCCGCAACCCGCGGGGACGGCATGAGGCGGGCGGCCGGCTTGAAGGCCGCGCTCATGGTCGCGCCGCTGCTGCTCGGCGGCTGCTGGACAGGGCTGCCCGACTGGGCCTCCTGGGGGGAGGGGCCCGTCGGTCCCGACTATGTCGCGCCGGAGCAGCCGGACATTCCCGCAAGTTACGCCGCGCCGCGCCCGGACTTCCTGGCGGGCGAGGCGGTGGAGGCGGGGCGTTGGTGGACCCGGTTTCAGGACCCGCTGCTGGATCGGTTGGTGGCCCGCGGCCTGGCCGAAAATCCGGATGTGCTGACCGCCGACAGCCGAGTGCGCGAGGCGCGCGCGCTGCTGCGCGGGGCCCGGGCCGCCAAGCGCCCCACATTGGACGCGGAAGCGGAGGCCGGGATCGAGGGCCGGCGCGCTTACGCCGACGCCGAACGCGACGAGGAGCGCGCCCTCGGCGGGGCGTTCGGCCTTGCGGCCGTGTTCGACTGGTCGCTCGATCTGTTCGGCGGCATGGAACGGGAAATTCAGGCGGCGGAAGCCGACCTGCGCCTGATCGAGGCGGAGCGGCGCGATGCGGCGCTCGGCGTGGCGGCCGAGATCGCGCGCACCTACGCCGACCTGCGCGGCGCGCAGACCCGATTGGCGTTGGCGGACGAGTCTTTGGCGCTGCAGCGCCGTTCGCTGCAGCTGGTCCAGGGCCGCGTCGACAGCGGCCTCGCCTCCGATCTGGATATGGCGAGGGCCGAGGCGGAGTTGGCGGCGCTGGAGGCCGATCGCGCGCCGATCCGCACTGAAATCCAACGCGCGGCCGCCGCGCTGGCGGTTCTTACCGGATCCCCGCCCGGCGCGCTGCCGGACGCGGTGAGAGAGGCGGGGGCGCCGCCGCAGATATCCGGCGGGCCGCCGATCGGCGCGCCGCTCGATCTCTTGCGCCAGCGGCCCGACCTGGTCGCCGCGGAGGAGGCGCTGATCCGTGCCACCGCCGAGATCGGCGTTGCGGAGGCGGAGCTTTATCCGAAATTCAGCCTGCCGGGGCGCATCGGGCTCGACCTGTCGGACGTCTTCACCGGCGAGATGGTGACGGCCATCGTCGGCTCGCTGTTCTTGGCGATCGACGCGCCCTTGTTCGACGGCGGGGCGCAGGAGGCTGAGGTCGAGGCGGCGACGGAGCGCGCGGAACAGGCCTTGCTCGCCTATCGCGCGACCCTTCTGGGCGCGCTGCAGGAGGTGGAGGGGGCGCTTGAAGGCTACGCCGGCGCCGCCCGGCGGGTTCAATCCTTGGAGCAGGCGGTGACGGCTAATCGTCTCGCCTTCACCCGCGCCGAACAGCGCTACACGCAGGGTCTGGCCAGTTTCCTCGACGTGCTGGAGGCGCAGCGCTCGCTGACCGATCGGCGGTTCGACCTCGCCGACGCCCGCACCGATCTGGCGCGCGAGGCGATCGCGCTGTATCAGGCGGCAGGGTTGGCCCCCGCGCCGGACGCCTAGGCCCCGGGATCCCGCCGCCCCAGAAGGCGCGGGCCGTAGGTCAGGCTGAACAGCCCGTAGGCGAGGATCCACCCGCCGGCCCCAAGCGCCAGCAAGAGCGGCCCGTCCTGCGGTCGGATCGCGGCCGCAAGCCGGGCGAACGCGGCGAGCGTGATCGCGGCGAAGATGGCGAGCGTCCAACGGTCGGCGGTGAGCGCCGCGCCGGAATGGCCGAGCGTCGCGCGCGTCATGACGGCCAGCGTCATGGTCCCGATCGCGCCGACGCCGAAGGCGTGGAAGGCCGCGCTCAACGGGATTGCCGGAAAGGCCGCCGCAGCCGCCGTCGTCGCGAACCCGACTGGAAGCCACGCGTAGCCGATGTGCAGCGCCAGCAACAGCGGCTCGGCGGCCGTCGCCGTCCCGCGCCAACGCGCGAGCCGGAGCGCCAGCGCCGTCGCCGCCGCGCCTGCGGTGAGCGCGAGCCACGGATCGTAGGGCCGGACGCCCAAATGCAGCAGCGCGACAAGAGCGCAGGCCATCGCGATCCCGTCGACCGGCCCGGCCGCCGCCGGCAGGCGCGTTGCGCCGCGCTTGACCAGCCAGTTGCGGGTGAAGCTCGGGGTGATCCGCCCGCCGATCAGCACGATCAGCATCACCGGCGTCGCGAGGCCGAGGCGCAGGCCGATTCCCGGCTCGACGCCGTCGGGCGGCGCCCAGCCGGCCGCCTCGGCGTGGGTTATCGCGTTGGCCAGGGCGAAGACGGCGAGCGCGGCGACCATCGGCAGATTGCGCGTGTTGCGCCCGGCGAGGATCTCGCGGGCGACGACGCTCAGGAAAATCACGGGGAAGGAGAGGTCGATCGCCGCCGCGCCCCAAGGATCCGCCGGCGTCCCGGTCGCGACCGCAAGGCGCCCCGCCAGCCATAGCCCGCACAGCCCCGCCAACCCGGCGCCCTGCAGCGGCAGGCGGCCGGTCCAGTTGGGAATGGCGGTCAACAGGAAGCCCGCGATGGCGGCCCCGGTGACCCCGAACAGCACTTCATGCGCGTGCCAGGACACCGGATCGAACGGACCCGCGATGGCCGGCGCCGCCCCCTCGATCCAGGCGAGCCAATAGAGCATCAGGGCAACGGCATAAACGCCGGCCGCCAGGAAGAAGGGACGAAAGCCGCGGCTGAAAAGCCCGGCGGCGCGCGGCTTGGCGTAGCGCGGCACGCCCCCCGCGGGTCTCGCCTCGCTCATCGGATCCGGCCCTTCCGTCTCACCAGCCTTCGACGCCGGCCATGTTGGGCAACTCGTGCGCGATCCCTTTGTGGCAGTCGATGCAGGTCTTCGAGCCGTCGATCAGTTGCGTACGGTGCGCCTCGGCCGCCCGCGGGCTCTGCTGGGTGAGGTCCATCGAGTCCTCGCTGTGGCAGTTCCGGCACTCCAGCGAATCGTTGGTCTGGAGCCGATGCCATTCGTGCTTGGCCAGACGCAGCCGGTTCGCCTCGAACTTCTCGCGCGTGTCGATGGTGCCGAAGACCCAGCCCCAAACCTCTTTCGAGGCCTGCATCTTGCGCGCGATCTTGTCGGTCCAGTCGTGCGGCACGTGACAGTCGGGGCAGGTCGCGCGCACGCCGGAGGCGTTGGAGAAGTGGACGGTGGTCTTGAGCTCCTCATAGACGTTGTCGCGCATTTCATGACACGCGATGCAGAACTCCTCGGTGTTGGTCGCCTCCATCGCCGTGTTGAAGCCGCCCCAGAACAGCACGCCCGCAACGAAGCCGCCGACCGTCAGGAAGCCGAGGCTCAGATGCACCGCCGGACGGGAGAGCGTCCGCCAGAAGATCTTCACCCAATCAATAAGCTTTCGCATCATGGCCGCCCCCTCATTCGTCGGCGTCGCCGCCGGCGGCGCTCAGCAGATCGTCCACGTCGACGAAGGTGTTTTCGACCGGCGGGCGGGCGTCCTGCTGGGGGACGTGGCACTGGGTGCAGAAGTAGCGGCGCGGCGAAACCGCGGCCAGAAACTGCCCGTCGCGGTCCATGTAGTGGGTGACGCTCACCATCGGGGCGCCGCTCTCCCCCGTCCGTCGCCGCGCGTGACAGCTCAGGCATTTGTTGGCCTTGAGGTCGAGCTGATAGCCTTCGATCTCGTGGGGAATGGTGGGCGGCTGTTCGGGATAGTTGCGGACCCGACGCTCCGCCCCGTCTTCGGTGCGGGCCATCATCGGGGGCTCGGTCCGATCCCCGATCGGCTCGGCGCCCCGCATGTGGGCGAGGCCGGCGCCCGCTTCCTGCGCGGCCGCGGTCGATACCGCGACGGTCGAGACGGCCGCGGTCGAGAAGGCGGCGAGCGCCAGCAGGCAGGCGGCGCATAGGCTTGCGGCGCGCATGGCGGTCTCCTTCCTGTGACGATTTCGGTTCTGCAGGGGCATGGCTCAGACCTTCTCGATCCGGACCGCGCACTTCTTGAAGTCGGTCTGCTTGGAGATCGGGTCGGTGGCGTCCAGCGTGCATTTGTTGATCAGCTGGCTGGCGTCGAACCAGGGCACGAAGACGACGCCTTCGGGCATCTTGTTGCGCCCGCGCGTCTCGACCCGCGTCTTCATCCGTCCGCGGCGGGAGGTGACCGCGACCGCGTCGCCGCGCCGCACGCCCAGGCGGTCGGCGTCGTCAGGATGCATGTAGACGACCGCGTCGGGTACGGCCTTGTAGAGCTCCGGAACGCGTTGGGTCATCGAGCCGGAGTGCCAATGCTCCAGCACCCGGCCGGTGGTGAGCCACATCGGGTACTCTTCGTCCGGGCTCTCCGCCGCCGGCTCATAGGGCAGGGCGAAGATGCGCGCCCGGCCGTCCTCATGGCCGTAGAACTCAACGCCGGCCCCCTCCTTGACGTAGGGGTCGTAGCCCTCGCGGTAGCGCCAGCGCGTCTCCTCCCCGTCGACCACGGGCCAGCGCAGGCCGCGCTCCTCGTGATAGCGCTCGAAGGCGGCGAGGTCGTGCGCTTTGCCGCGCCCGAAGCGGGCGTATTCCTCGAACAGACCTTTCTGGATATAGAAGCCGAAGGCCTCCGCCTCGTCGTTGGCGTAGTCGTCGGCGGTCTCCTCCAGCGGGTAGCGGTCGACCTGACCGTTCGCGAACAGGAGGTCGTAGAGAGTCGCGTCCTTATATTCCGGCGCGGCCTCGACCAGTTCGGCAGGCCAGACCTCGTCGACGCGGAAGCGCTTGGAGAACTCGACCAGCTGCCACAGGTCCGAGCGGCTCTCGCCCGGGGCGTCCACCAGCTGGCGCCAGAACTGGGTGCGCCGTTCGGCGTTGCCGTAGGCGCCCTCCTTTTCGACCCACATGGCGGTCGGCAGGATCAGGTCGGCGGCCTGAGCCGTCACGGTCGGATAGGCGTCGGAGACGACGATGAAATTCTCCGGGTTGCGATAGCCGGGCAGCGTCTCCTCGTTCAAGTTCGGCGCGGCCTGCATATTATTGTTGACCTGCACCCAATAGGCGTTGAGCGCGCCGTCCTTGAGCTTCCGGTTCTGCAGGACGGCGTGATAGCCGGGCCTCTCGGGAACCGCCCCCTCGGGCAGCTTCCAGATCTTCTCCGCCAGCTTGCGGTGGTCCGGGTTCATAACGACCATATCTGCCGGCAGGCGGTGGGAGAAGGTGCCGACCTCGCGCGCCGTGCCGCAGGCGGACGGCTGGCCGGTCAGCGAGAAGGGGCTGTTGCCCGGCTCTGCGATTTTGCCGGTCAGCAGATGGATGTTGTAGATCAGGTTGTTGGCCCAGACGCCGCGGGTGTGCTGGTTGAAGCCCATCGTCCAGAAGGATGTGACCTTCACCTCCGGATCGGCGTAGAGCTCGGCCATCTCAAGGAGACGCTCCTTCGGCACGCCCGAGATCTCATGCGCGTAGTCGAGCGTGTAGTCGGCGACGAAGTCCTTGTACTCCTCGAAGCTCATCGGGCTGGAGGCGCCGGGGTTGTCGGCGTTCGCGGCCGCCTGTTGCAGCGGATGCTCGTCGCGCAGCCCGTAGCCGATGTCGGTCACGCCGCGCCGGAAGGTCGCGTGCTTGTCCACGAAGTCCTGATTGACGCGGCCGGTCTGGATGATGTGGTTCGCGATGAAATTCAGGATCACGAGATCGGTCTGCGGCGTGAACACCATTGGGATGTCGGCCAGATCGAAGCAGCGATGCTCGAAGGTCGACAGCACGCCCACCTTTACATGCGGCGCGCTCAGCCGCCGGTCGGTCACCCGGGTCCAGAGGATCGGGTGCATCTCCGCCATGTTGGAGCCCCACAGGAAGAAGGCGTCGGCGTGCTCGATGTCGTCGTAGCAGCCCATCGGCTCGTCCATGCCGAAGGTGCGCATGAAGCCGCCGACGGCGGACGCCATGCAGTGCCGGGCGTTCGGGTCGATGTTGTTGCTGCGAAAGCCGGCCTTGAAGAGCTTGGCGGCGGCGTAGCCCTCCCAGACCGTCCATTGGCCGGAGCCGAACATGCCGACCGCCTCCGGTCCCTTCTCTTTCAGCGTCTTCTTGAACTGGGCGGCCATGACGTCGAAGGCCTCGTCCCAGCTGACCGGCGTGAATTCGCCGTCCTTGGCGTATTCGCCGTGCCTCTTGCGCAGCAGCGGCTGGGTCAGGCGGTCCTCGCCATAGAGGATCTTGGAGAGGAAGTAGCCCTTCACGCAGTTCAAGCCGCGATTGACCTCCGCCTTCACGTCGCCGTGGGTTGCGACGACGCGGCCCTTCTTGGTCGCGACCATGACCGAGCAGCCGGTCCCGCAGAAGCGGCAGGCGGCCTTCGACCATTTGAGTTCGGCCTTCTCGCGCTCGGCGACCAGGTTCTGGGCCTGCGCGGGCAGGGAGACGCCGGCGGCGGCGGCGGCGCTGGCGGCGGCCTTCGCCTTAAGGACCGCGCGACGGGTCGGCTTCATCTCGCTCATTTTCTGCTCTCCTCGGTGGGGGAGGGGGATGTTGTTGCGGGCTGCGCGTCGTCGCCGCGGTCGGATTCGACGTCGGTTTCGTCGTCGATCCCGTGGAAGACGAGCGAGCAGCCCAACGCGCCGTCTAGCAGCGCGAACGCGTGGGACAGATCGGCGATCCGCTGGGAGCTTTCGGTCTCCAGCAGCACGATCAGCTTGCCGGCGGCGTCGCGCGCGGCGATCACGGCTTCCGGCTCGGCGGCGATGCGCTCGGCCAGGGCGTCCAGCGCCTCGGGCCGGCATTGGACCATCAGGCTGGCGATGTGGACGGGCTCCGTCATGCGGGCGCCTCCCGCCGCGCGGGGGCGATCGCGACGGCCTCTTCCGGGCAGACGCCGACGCAGGCCCCGCAACCGGTGCATCGCTCAGGCAGAATCTCAGGCGTCGGGGGGCCGCCGAGACGGGGCGCGAAGCGTATCGCGCCCTCCGGGCAGGCGTCGCGGCAGGCCTCGCAATGGACCCCCGCGTGGGGCAGGCAGCGGTCTTGCGCGATCGTCACGGAAAGACGCCAGGGCGGATCGCGCTCGGCCTCGAAGACCGGCTCCGGACAGGCGTCGACGCAGGCGTGACAGAAGATGCATTCGCCGCCGCCTGCGTGAAAATCGACGGCGGGCAGGCCGCCGGATCCCGCGACCAGGATGTCTTCGGGGCAGGCGGACAGGCAGGCGCCGCATCGCGTGCAGGCGTCCGCCAGCCGGGCTTCGTCCGTCCAGGGCGGACGGACCGGGGGCGGCCCGGCGGGGCGCCCGCGCAACAGCGCGCGCCGGCCGTGGTCGACAGGCGCGTCCGCCGGCTTCGGGGAGGCGTCGGCGCTCATTTCCTCAAGCTCCCGGAGGTCCGGGCGGCCCGAAGATCATCTGCAAGATCCACACGGCGAAGCCGAAGGCGCCGACAAAGGCGACGGCCAGGCCGGGGAACAGGATGAAGCAGGTGAAGAGAAAGGTCCGAAGCTCGCGCTTCTTGACCGTCCGCGCGTCCCGGTCCTGCGGGCTCGCATCGGTCTCCGGCATCGGCTTTCGCCTCCGCGTCGGATGGATTTGCCGCGCAACCGAGCTTGTCGGCGTGCGACGCGAATTATGTAGGAGACCGTAACATATCGATGCGGGCGTGTAAAAGACCGTAGTTACGGCGTGGAAATACGGACGGCTTGCTACGCTCCGTCGGCGCGGGCTTGATGGGGGCCGAACAAGAGAGGACGGCGCAATGACTCCGGACGATTTTCGCAAGGAGGCCGCCGCCCGCGGCTTCGAGGCGCCGATCGAGAAAAGCTGGGAGGCGGGGCGCGTCAATGCGATGCACACCCACGACGGCGCGCTCTATCTGCTGGGCTTGGCGGGGGAGATGACCGTCGTCTACGACGACGGCTCGCCGCCCGTCGTCCTCGGCCCCGGTGCGACCGTCGAAGTGCCCGGCGGCGTCGTGCATGAGGAGCGCGCGGGTCCCGACGGCGTGCGCTTCCTGGCGGCGGTGCGGGGCTGAGCGCGCCTCGCCCGCGCTAGACCAGGTCCCGCGGGATCAGGCGCTCCCAATTGCGGCTGAAGATTCGGCGGTCGTCCTCGTAGGCGTCGAGTTCCGCGATGACCCGGAAGTTTTCCTCGTCGCACTGCAGGCGGGTGCGGGTGATCGTGCGGACATGCCAGCCCTCGCGCCGCAACCCGCGCACCGCCTGCACCTCGCCCGCGATCGATTGAAAATCGTCATTCTCGGAGCTGTACCACTCCTCGGTCTTCTGCTCGAGCTCCAGATCCGCGTCGGGCAGGTAGCTGCGCGCGTTGTCGTCGACCACGTGCAGGGTCGAGCGGTCGAGCGCCAAGTCACGCTCCACCGTCCAATTGTGGTGCGTCAGGCCGCGCGTCTCGGTCTCCAGCGGCTCGTTCATCTCGGGTGGCTCGAACGCCACCGCTTCGTCCAGCGCCTGGCCTTCGCGGATCGGCAGCAGCAGGCGGCTGGAGCCGGTGTAGACCTTGAGCTTCGCGACCGTCGGCGCCGGCCAGGCCAACGGCCAGTAGCTGGTCGAGATCGCGACCCTGATCCGGTTGCCGGCCGGGAAGCACTGGGCGATCCGGTTCAGGCGCACCCGCGCGCGATAGCGTTTGCCGGGCTCCAGCGGCTCGGGCTCGCCGTGGTCGTTGCGGTGCGTCAGGTTGAGGACGCCGTAGGTGACCCGCGTCGCCTTGTCGTCGGGCCTAACGTCCGAAAGGCGCACCGCGACCATGGCGACCGGTTGATCCACCTCGAAATCCAGATCGATCTCGGGCGCGCCGAGGATCTCGACGTCTTCCTCCAGGCGGTAGGAGTTGAAGACGAGCGCGCCGCCGTCCTCCTGCCGCTGGTCGTGCGGCAGGTCCGGAGTCGCGGCGTAGGAGCACCATTTGCCCGCGAACAAACCAGTCGAGAGCGGGGACTGCACGGAGATGAACTCCTGATCGTCCAGGTTCTTCGCCGCCGGATCGAGCGAGTCGAGCGTATCCGTGCGCAACAGCCGATAGGCGGAGGCCAGCGCGTAGGGCGTCTCCTTCACCCGCTCGGACGGCCAGCGGCGTTCGCCCACCCAGCGACCGGGGCGATGATCGTAGCTTGGCGTCGGCGCGACGGAATGCTGCATCCAGGCGCGCAACTTCGGCTCCTCCATGATCCCGCTGTCGATCCCTTTGAGCCAATGGTCCCAGAAGCGCACGCACTCCTGCAGAAAGCCGATAGCGGGGCCGGGTTCGCCGATATGGGGGTATTTGTGGCTCCACGGTCCGACGAGGCCGAGGCAGGGCGCCTGCAGATTCTCCATCAGTCGGAAAACCGCGTTCGAATAGCCGTCGGCCCAGCCGGACACCGCCATCACCGGCGTCTTGACCTGGGACCAATCCTCGCAGATCGAGCCGTGGCGCCAGAACTCGTCGCGGCGCTGATGCTCAAGCCAGTTGACGATCCAGGGTTCGCAGCCCTCGAGCCGCTCCAGCCACATGTCGCGCCAACGCGCGCCCACCACCTCAGGGTCGGGCGGCAGCGAGTTGTAGGCGAACATCTGCGAGGCCCAGCTCAGATTGTCGCCGAGCAGGCAGCCGCCCATGTAGTGCACGTCGTCGGCGTAACGGTCGTCGGTCGAGCAGACGCTGACCACCGCCTTCAGCTGCGGCGGCTGCAGCGCGGCGATCTGCAGCCCGTTGAAGCCGCCCCAGGAGATGCCGATCATGCCGACGTCGCCGGTGCACCAGGGCTGCGCCTCCAGCCACTCTAGGATCTTCACGCCGTCGTCGAGCTCCGACTGGAGATACTCGTCCGCCAGCACCCCGTCGCTGTCGCCGCTGCCGCGGATGTCGACCCTAACAGAGGCGTAGCCGCGCGCCGCGAAATAGGGGTGGTGCATCGAATCCCGCGGGGCGGTGAAGTCGTTCTTGCGATAGGGGATGTATTCCAGGACCGCCGGGACCGGCGTCTGGTGCGCGCTTTTCGGCAGCCAGATGCGGGCGGAAAGCTCCAGCCCGTCGGTCACGGGGATGCGCACATGGCGCATCACTTCGATCTCCTCCGGGGCGTCGTCGGCGTAGGGCATGCGGGCGAACCTCGCGATGGTCGTTCGGGCAAGTCGGGCGGCGTCAGGAGGCGCGGCGCTCTTCGACCGGGCGAAAGCGGAAGCCCAGAATCTCCAGGCAATCCTCGTAGCGCGCCATCAGGTCGTCTTCGCTGTCCGCGCCCAGGAACAGTTCGGCGTAGATGTAGTTGCCGGGCGCCTGCTCCCTCAGTTCGGAAAGGCGATCGCCTTCCTCGCAAGCCGTCTCCACTTCAGCGTCGGGGTAGCGCTCGCGCATCCGCCAGACGTCCCGATCGCTCGGCGTGCGCTCGACGATCGCATCCTCGAAGCGGCGCAGATAGAACTTGCCGGCGCGGTTGAACTGACCGCCGCCGCGGTCCCAGCGCGGCTCGCGACCCAGCGCGAGGTCGAGCGCGAACTGGAAGTGCGGCCGGCCGTCCACCCGCTCGAACAGGCCGGCATGGGATTGCGACAGCCGCGCGTTCACCTCCAGGATGTCGAGGCGGTCTTCCTCGCGATTGAAGAAGAACTCGATGTTGAAGGGCGCATCGTCGTAGCCGAGCCGCCGGATCAGCCGCTCGCTCTCCCGCGCCATGCGGGCGTACGCCTCGTCCGACTCGCGGCTCGGGTAACTGTAATGGTGGAAGGTGTGGCCGTCCTCAAAGCGGATGGAGTCGATCAGTGCGTAGGAGACGACCTCGCCGTCCTTGGCGTAGCCTTCGACGGTGCACTGGTCGCCGTCGGAGATGATCTCCTCCGCGACGCACAGATCGGCGCCGCCCTCCTTCAGATGATCGGGCAGGCCGACCCGCTCGATCACATAGGCGAAGGGCTTGGTCAGGTCGCGGATGCCGGCGCGGATCTCTTCGATCGCGCGATCAAAGTCCGCGCGGCTTTCGATCCGAAAGCCCAGCATAGAGGAATGGCCGACAACCGGCTTCACCCAGAAGGGATAGTCCAGATGGATCGCGGCCATCGGGTCGTCGTCGAAGGGATTGAAGCCGGCGAAGTCCGGCGTCTTCATGACCTTCGCCTGCTCCTCGCGGAACCAGAGCTTGTGCTCGCATTTGAGCACGGATTCCAAGCTGGCGTAGGGCACGTCGAACTCCTCGGCGAGCGCGGCTGCGATCGAGGAGGAGGGGAAATCCCAATAGGTTAGGATTCCGTCGATCCCGCCCGCCTCGCCGATGCGTGCGCGCGCGGCCTCAAGCCGCTCCTCGAACGGATAGTCCGGGCCGTGGATGATCGTCTCGGGCCGCGTGATGACGCCGCGAAAGCGGCAATCGTCGGCGCCTTTCAGGTGCTTGAGTTTCGAGCCGTTGAAGTCGTCCAATCCAACGACGCCGACATCGTAGGTCATAAACCGCCTCCGTCCGGGTCGCGTTTGTCGTCCTCCTAAAGGAATGGGGATGGACGTTAAGGCTAACAACCCCGCGCCGCAGGCGGATCGGTCGAAAAGCCCCTAGCCTGCGCGGGGGGCCTCCTTCTGGCGGAGGGAGGACAAGGTCATCAAGGCAGTTCATGCAGAAGGACGATCCGCAAGCCGCGGGCCTCCCGCCTCGTCGGCCCGGACGGGCTCCGGGCCGACGGGCTCTCGCGTCCGCCGACGCGCACCGCTGTTCCCCCGGCGCAAGGCCGGGGGGCGGTGGACGGCCTTTGGCGAGTCCTCGGATTTTCAGAAGGGACGTCATCCCAGGTCGGCCTGTCGGCCGCCCGGGACGACAGGCTCCTTTTTTCAACGCATCAGCCGTCCAAGGGGCAGGCGGTTCACGCAGACCGGCGCGGGCGCGTCAGCTGGGAAAGATGATCTCCTCCAGCGCCGGCTTGCGCTCGTAGAGGTCGAGGACGACGCCCTGCATGCGCACGAGCGCCGCGACCGCGTCCAGCGTCGGCGTCGGGATGTCGAGCCGGCGCGCCAGCTCCAGCACGGTCGAGGTGAGCGCGTCGAGCTCCATCGGGCGGCCTTGCTCCACGTCTTGGCGGGTGGAGGGCTTGTGGCCGACGATCTCCGCGCCGCCGTCGATCCGCCGCTCGACGTCGACGGCGAAGCGCGCGCCGACGGCCTCGCCGACCGCCTTGCACTCCAGCATCATGCGTCGGACCACGTCGCGGCAGGCCGGGTTCTCGCCGATCAGGTCGAGGCTCGCGCCGGTGAGCGCCGAGACGGGGTTGAAGCTGCAATTGCCCCATAGCTTGATCCAGATCTCGTCGCGCAGCCGCCCTTTGCGCGGGGCTTTCAGGCCGCCGGCGATCATCAGCTTGGACAGCGTCTCCAGGCGCTCGGTCTGCTCGCCGTCCGGCTCGCCCAGCGAGAAGCGGTTGCCGTACTTGTGTTCGATTACGCCCGGCTCCGGCACGCTGGCGGCCGGGTAGACGACGCAGCCGATCGCGCGCTCCGGTCCGAAGGTCTTCCATTGCGCGCCGCCGGGATCGACCGTCTCGATCGGCGTATCGTCGAGCGCGGTGCCGGTGCCCGCCTTGTAGAAGTACCACCAGGGCAGCCCGTTGACGGCTGAGACGACGGCCGTCTCCTTCCCCAAAAGCGGGGCGAACTTGTCCACGATCGGCGGCACGGAATGGGCTTTCAGCGCGATGACGACGTAGTCTTGCCCGCCGAGATCGGCCGGGTCGTCGCTGGCCGCGACCTTGTAGGTCTTCTCCCGGCCGTCCATGCGCAGGACCATGCCGTTCTTCTTCATGGCGGCGAGGTGCGGCCCGCGCGCGACGATGGAGACGTCGGCGCCGGCCTCCGCCAGGGCGCCCGCCATCAGCCCGCCGATGGCCCCGGCGCCGAAGATGCAGACCCGCGTCATTCCGCCTCTCCCAAGCCCAGCTTCTCGTGCAGGCCGATGCGCTGCAGCTTGCCGGTCGCGCCCTTCGGGATCTCGTCGACGAAGACGAACTTCTTCGGGATCTTGAAGGGGGCGAGCTTCTCGGCGGCGTAGTCCTTGAGCTCCTTCTCGCTCGCCTGCGCGCCCTCGCGCAGCACGACCGCGGCCGCGACCTCCTCGCCCAGCATCTTGTGGGGCAGGGCGAAGGTGACGACCTGCTGCACGGCCGGATGGTCCATGTAGAAATCATCGACCTCCAGCGGCGAGACCTTCTCGCCGCCGCGGTTGATGATCTCCTTGATGCGCCCGGTGATCTTCAGATAGCCGTCCGGGTCCAGCAGCCCCTGATCGCCGGTGCGGAACCAGCCGTCGACGAAGCTCTCCTCGTTCGCCTTCGGATTGGCCTCGTAGCCGGGGGTCACGTTCTCGCCCTTGATGCAGACCTCGCCTTCCTCGCCTTGCGCGGCGTCGGCGCCGTCCAGCTTGCGGATCTTGATCTCCGGCCCCGCGGGCAGACCGACGAAGCCCGGCTTCTGGGCGCCCGGCGGCAGCGGGTTGGAGGCCATCTGGTGCGTCGCCTCGGTCATGCCGTAGGCCTCGATGACAGGGCAGTCGAAGGTCTCCGCCAACTCCTTGAAGACCGCCGGCGGCAGCGAGGCGGAGGAGGAGCGCACGAAGCGGAAGTCGATCTTCGCCAGCGCATCGGGATTGCGCTTGGCGCGCAATAGGATCGTCTGGTGCATCGTCGGCACGCCGGAATACCAGCTCGGCTTCTGCTCCGCCGCGAGGTCGAGGAACTTGAGCGCGTTGAAGCCCGGCGTGCAGCACACCGACGCGCCCGCCTTCATCGACGCCAGCACCACCGCGATCAGCCCGTGGATGTGGAACAGCGGCATGATGTTCAGGCAGTGATCCGCCGACGTGAGTTGAAGCGTCTCGGCGATGTTGCGCGCGGAGGCGAACAGGTTCCGCTGCGTCAACGGCACCACCTTCGGGCGCGAAGTGGTGCCGGAGGTGTGCAGGACCAGCGCTTCGTCGTCCTCCGCCGGGTCGGAGGCGTCAGCCTCCTCATCCCACAACCGGAAGGCGCCGGCCGCGGCCCCCTCGGCGACGACGGCCTCGGCGACGGGTATTCCAAGCGCGCTCGCCGCCGCGAGCACGGGGTTGTCGCCGCCGGCCTCCGCGATCACCAGCTTCGGCTTCAGATCCTCCAGATAGAAGGCGTATTCGGACTGTTTGTAGGCCGGGTTCAGCGGCGCGGCCGACAGGCCGGCGGCGACGCCGAGGAAGGCGCTCGCCATCTCCGGGCCGTTGGGTAGGACGATGGCGACCCGATCGCCCGGGCCGATGTCGCGCGCGGCCAGTTGGCGGCGCAGACTACGGCAGTGCGCACGCAGATCGGCGTAGGTCATGTCCGGTCGGCCGGGCGCGGTCAGCGCGACCGCCTCGTCGGCGCCGGCGGCGATCAGAGCTTTGACGGATTTGTTCGACATGGCTGTTTCCTCACACTTGCGCCCCGCAGACTTTTCCGTTCGCCCGGGGGACAAAATCCCCGCGCCCGCAGCCTAGAACTGCGCTCCGGCGAACCCAAGCCCGGACGACGGGGCGGATGCGTTTTTCGAATACCGCGCTCCGCGGCGACGGGGTCGCCGACCTTCGGACGCCGCGGCCGCCCGATCGTCAGCGCCGCCGCAGTCTTGCGACCCCTTGGGTCGTCAGGACGCCCGACGTCCAGGCCAGGAATAGCGCCACCACCGATGATTCGAAGCGCGGCAGCACGGCTTCGCCGCGGGCGATGAACAGCATGGTGGCGCCCGCCAGGATCGCCAGGGCGATCCCGCCGATCAGCATGACCGCGCCGTCGCGCCTTTTGTCGCCGCGCTCGTCCCGGGTCTCGTCGTCTGCAGTCATGGCTCGCCTCCCGCCTGTCGCGCGCAGCGTCGATCAGCCGGGCGGGCTTTTCAAGCGTCTCAAGCGTCGCGCGCGCCGATCGCCCGGCCGGCGGCCCAACCGCTGGACCAAGCCCATTGGAAGTTGTAGCCGCCGAGCCAGCCGGTGACGTCGAGCGCCTCGCCGATGACGTAAAGCCCGGGAACGTCTTTCGCCGCCATCGTCTTCGAGGAGAGTCCGTCGGTGCCGACGCCGCCGCGGGTCACCTCCGCCTTGGCGAAGCCTTCGGTGCCGACGGGCTCGACGATCCAGCGGTTGAGCCGCTCCCCCAGCGCGCTGAGCGTCTTGTCGGCGATATCGCCGACCCGCCGTGCGGGCAGTGCGTCGGCCGCCACGGCTTTGGCGAGGCGCGCCGGCAGCAGGCCCGCCAGCATCGTCTGCGGCTCGATTTTCGGGCGCGCGCGCTTCGCCTCGACCAGCGCCGCCGCCGCATCGACGCCCGGCGCCATGTCCAGGCTCACCGCGTCGCCCGGACGCCAATAGCTGGAGACTTGAAGGATCGCCGGACCCGACAGGCCGCGGTGGGTGAAGAGCGCGGCTTCGCGAAAGCGCGCGCCGGCGCAGGCGGCTGTGCAGTCGAACGCGACGCCGGACAACGGTTTGGCCAGATCGAGCGCCGCCGCGCCGAGCGTCAGCGGAACCAGGGCCGGCTCCGGGTCGATCACCCGCAAGCCGAAGCGTCGGGCGGCGTCGTAGGCGAACCCGCTGGCGCCCATCTTCGGGATCGACGGGCCGCCGGTGGCCAGCACAAGATTGGGGGCCTCGAAGGCCCCCCGATCGGTCTCGATGCGGAAGCGCTCGGCGCGCGCGATGTCCGTCACCCGGTGCGAAAGACGCAGATCGACGCCGCCGGCCTGGCACTCGGCCAGCAGCATGTCCACGATCTCGCGCGCCGAGCCGTCGCAGAACAGCTGGCCGAGCGTCTTCTCATGCCACGCGATCCCGTGACGCGAGACCATCTCGATGAAATCCCACTGCGTGTAGCGGGCCAGTGCGGACTTGCAAAAATGCGGATTGGCGGAAAGGAAAGCCGCCGGGCCGCTTTCCAGATTGGTGAAGTTGCACCGCCCGCCGCCGGAGATCAGGATCTTCTTGCCCGGCTTGTCCGCGTGGTCCAGCAGCAGGACGCGCGCGCCCGCCTGGCCGGCCGTCAGCGCGCACATCAACCCGGCCGCGCCGGCGCCCAGGATGACGGCGTCGAACTGTTCCGGGGGCGCGGGCGAGGGCATTTTGCGGCGGCTCCTGCGGGTGCTCGCCGCGGTGAATGCCTGTTTTGGCGCCCGGCGCCAAGCCCGATGCGAGACGCCGCAGGACGCGTCAGTCCGCCCCGTCCCCCAATGTATCGGCGAACAGGGCCGCGTCGACATTGCCGCCGGAGATGACGACGACGGTGGTGCGGTCTGCCGCCTCGATCCGGCCGCTCAGCAGGCAGGCCAGCGCGATCGCCCCGCCGGGCTCGACGACCAGCTTCAATGTCTCGAAGGCCGCGCGCATGGCCGCGCGCACCTCGGCGTCGGTGGCGCTCAGCCCGCCGGCCAGCGTGCGCCGGTTGATCGCAAAGGTGATCTCGCCCGGCGTAGGGGAAAGCAGCGCGTCGCAGATCGACCGGGCGGCGGGGTCCACGCTCCGCCGAACGCCGGCCTCCAACGAGCGCTTGGTGTCGTCGAAACCCGCCGGCTCGCAGGCGTAGATCGGCAAGCCGGGCCGGCGCGCGGTCAAGGCCAGCGACGTTTCCGCGATCAACCCGCCGCCGCCGCAACAGCACAGCACCTGGTCCGGCGCGGCGTCGAGCGCCGCCAGCTGCCGGTCGATCTCCAGTCCGACCGTGCCCTGGCCGGCGATCACCAGCGGATCGTCGTAGGGCGGGACGAGGACGGCGCCGCGCTTGGCGGCCTCCGCCTCGGCGATCGCTTGGCGATCTTCGGCGAAGCGGTCGTAGAAGCGGATTTCGGCGCCGTAGGCCTTGGTATTGGCGGCTTTGATCGCCGGCGCGTCGCTCGGCATGACGATGAGCGCGGCGCAGCCCGCGTCCCGCGCGGCCAGGGCGACGCCTTGGGCGTGGTTTCCGCTGGAATAGGCCACGACGCCGCCCGCGCGCGCGTCCGACCCGAGCGCCCGGATCTTGCTGCTGGCGCCGCGGTATTTGAACGAGCCGGTGCGCTGCAGACATTCCGCTTTCACCAGCACGCGGCCGCCGACGCGTTGGTTGAGAAGCGGCGATTCGAGTAGCGGCGTTTCGAGGGCGACGCCGGCCAGCCTATCCGCCGCGGCCTCGACGTCTGAGACGCTCGGCGGCGCGTCCGCAGGGGCGATCATGGTCATGGGGAACTCCTTGCCGGCGCGCGCGCGCTACCCTCGCCAAAGGGTACTCGCGACGCCGGCGGCGGGCAACGGTGGGCGGGAAAGCGCTGGCGCATCGTCCGCCCGATGGTCTAGACCTCAAAGGGACGACCGGATGGGCGAGCGAGACGGGCAAGCGATGACGAGCGAGCGATGACGACCTGGCACGAGGACGCGGTGTGGCGCTACAGCTACTATACGCCGGATATGGCGACGCCGGACGTCGGGCCTTTCACGGACCTTTTCGACTTGTGGCGCGCGAAACGGGGCGGCAGGCCGGTTCCGGCGTGGAAGGATTTCGACTTCTTCGATTTCGTCGGCTGGCATGGCTATGTCAGCGTCTACGACGTCTCTTACGAGCCGTTCGATTACTCGACGCGGCTGTCGGGCACGGCGCTGGACGAGCTGTTCGGTCGCACGCTGAAGGGCCTCGACCGTGACGGCTTCAATAGCTTCTATCTTCGCGAGAACCGGATGGACGAGTTCAGCGAGTTCTGCTGCCGGGGCCTCTATGCGGCCTATATCGAAGGGCCGCTCAACGTTCAGAATCGCGAATTCATCGACGTCCTGTATCTCGAGTTGCCGCTGGCCGACGACCCGGCCGCCGGGCGCGCAGACCGCACGATCGAGGTCATCGTGCCGGCCGATCAGCGGGCGCGCTTCCCGCGCGCGGGCTGACGCATTGATAGATAATTCCAATCGCATCATTTTAAACAAACGATTTTAACTATTGTTTAGCTCGCTTTACCGTTTAGGGCGTAGGCGGTCGCGGTCTCACAGCCGGGATGCGCGATCAAAGCCCCCCGAACGGAGGAGACGAGACGATGGACGGCGGCGATATCAAGACGGGCGGCAAATGCCCGGTGATGCACGGCGCGATGACGGAAAGCGGGCGGTCGGTGACCGGCTGGTGGCCGAACGCGCTGAACCTGGACATTTTGCATCAGCACGACGCGAAGACCGACCCGATGGGTCGCGCCTTCAGCTATCGCGACGAGGCGAGAAAACTGGACGTCGCAGCCCTGAAGGCCGATCTGCGCGCGCTGATGACCGACAGCCAGGACTGGTGGCCGGCCGACTACGGCCATTACGGGGGCCTGTTCATCCGCATGGCGTGGCACGCGGCCGGCAGCTACCGCCTGGCCGACGGCCGCGGCGGCGGCGGGACGGGCAACCAGCGTTTCGCGCCGCTGAACAGCTGGCCGGACAACACGAATTTGGACAAGGCGCGCCGGCTGCTGTGGCCGATCAAGAAGAAGTACGGGAACAAGGTCAGCTGGGCCGATCTGATGATCCTGGCCGGCAACGTCGCCTATGAATCGATGGGTCTGAAGACCTTCGGCTTCGGCTTCGGGCGCGCCGACATCTGGCATCCTGAGAAGGACGTCTATTGGGGGTCCGAGAAGGAGTGGCTGGCCCCCAGCGACAGCCGATACGACAGCGTCGAGGACCCGGCCACGATGGAGAATCCTCTCGCGGCTGTTCAGATGGGTCTGATCTACGTCAATCCGGAAGGCGTGAACGGCGAACCCGACCCGCTGAAGACCGCCGCCCAGGTTCGCGAGACGTTCGCCCGCATGGCGATGAACGACGAGGAGACGGTCGCGCTGACCGCCGGCGGTCACACCGTCGGCAAGACTCATGGGAACGGCGACGCCGCCGCTCTCGGCCCGGATCCGGAAAGCGCCGACGTGGAGGAGCAGGGTCTCGGCTGGAACAAGCGCGGCGGCCGCGGCGTCGGTCGCGACGCGGTCACCAGCGGCCTTGAAGGGGCCTGGACCACTCATCCGACGCAGTGGGACAACGGTTACTTCCACATGTTGTTGAACCATGAGTGGGAACTCCGGAAGAGCCCGGCCGGCGCCTGGCAGTGGGAGCCCGTCGACATCAAGGAGGAGGACAAGCCGGTCGACCCGGAGGACCCCTCCGTTCGCCGCAATCCGATGATGACGGATGCCGACATGGCGATGAAGATGGACCCGGCTTACCGCGAGATTTCGGAGCGGTTCTATAACGATCCGGCCTATTTCTCGGAGACCTTCGCGCGGGCCTGGTTCAAGCTGACCCATCGCGACATGGGGCCGAAGGCGCGCTATATTGGCCCGGAAGTCCCGGAAGAGGATCTGATCTGGCAGGATCCCGTCCCGGCGGGTCGGACCGACTACGACGTCGGCGCCTTGAAGCGCAAGATCGCCGAGAGCGGGCTGTCGGACGCCGAGCTGATCGCCACCGCCTGGGACAGCGCGCGGACCTTCCGCGGCTCCGACATGCGCGGCGGGGCCAACGGGGCGCGCATTCGCCTCGCCCCGCAGAAAGACTGGGCCGGCAACGAGCCAGAGCGTCTGGCGAAGGTGCTGGCGGCGCTGGAGCCGCTGGCGGCCGAGGCCGGGGCGAGCGTGGCGGACGCCATCGTCCTCGGCGGCAATCTCGGCGTCGAACGGGCGGCGAAGGCGGCCGGGCGCGAGGTCGAGGTTCCCTTCACCCCGGGTCGCGGCGACGCGACGGACGAGATGACGGACGCCGAGTCGTTCGAGCCGCTCGAGCCGCTGGCCGACGGGTTCCGCAACTGGGTGAAGCAGGATTATGTGGTGAGCCCTGAGGAGATGCTGCTCGACCGCGCGCAGCTGATGGGCCTCACGGCGCCGGAGGTCACCGTCCTGCTCGGCGGCTTGCGGGTCGTCGGGGCCAATCATGGCGACGCCGCGGACGGCGTCTTCACCGATCGCAAGGGCGCCTTGACGACCGACTTCTTCGTCGGCCTGACCGACATGGCCTATCGTTGGGTTCCGGCGGGCGAGAACCGCTATGAGATCCGGGATCGCGCCACGGATCAGGTGAAATGGACCGCGACCCGGGTCGACCTCGTCTTCGGCTCGAACTCGATCCTGCGGGCCTACGCCGAGGTTTACGCCCAGGACGATGCGCAGGCGAAGTTCGTCGCCGACTTCGTCGCGGCCTGGACCAAGGTGATGGAGGCGGATCGCTTCGACGTCGCCGCGTAAAGACGCTCGCCGAGCGTCGCATCGAACGCCGCCCCGGGGCTCCGCGCCTCGGGGCGGTTTTCGTAAGGCGCCCCGCTCGATCGGCCCCGCGCGCGCCGGGAAGGTCCCCTCCTGCGCGCGTCGCCGGCCTCGGCGGGTCGCGTGACGAGGGGCGCCTGAGCGGGGCTCCGGGCGACGGCGGCTCCTGCGTCTTTCGATTTTTCATGCGAATGCGAATGATTTGCATTGACAGTATCTGACGGCTCGGCGATGCTCTCACTCGCCGTCAAACGGCGTTGACTTCGGCGGGGTCCGCAAGGGGCCGCGCCGGTGCGGTCCCGACCGCCGCCGCCCCCCAGCCTAGCCGGCGGCGGTCGGGACCCGCTTCCCCCCCGAGCGTGAGGAGCGTGCGCCCCATGAGTTCGATCCGCCCGACCCCCGACCGCCCGACCCCCGACCGCCCGATCCCCGGTCTCGCCGCCCGCGGCGCGGTGGAGCAGTTTCTGCTCTGGAGCCTGCGCACCTGGGTGCGCGGCTTCGACGACCAACCCTGGAAGCTGGCGGAGATGCGCGAGGGTTTCGCCGCCATTAACGCCGGCGAGGCGGGCGATCACCTGGACCAGGCGATGACGCTGTTCGCCGGCGGCGCGGAGGGGCGCGTCGACATCAACTGCCCGAGATGCCCGAGCGTGACGGCGGACGAGCACAATCTGGTCCTGGCGATCGCCCTGATCCAGCGCGGCTGGGAGGCGAGTGCGACGCGCCTTCTGTCCGATTGGCTGCCGCCGGCCGCCCTTCGGCTCTGTCAGCCGCATTTCGTCCACGTCGCCTTCGCGCTCGATGACGCCGGCTACCGCGCCCCGGTCCGCGAGCGCGCGGTCCGCGCCCCCGCGCGAGCGGCGCCGGACGCCGCGAGGACGGGGGCCGAGGGGCCGAGCCGCGCGCGCCTGCACTGAGGCCCGCGCGGCGCATTAAGGAAATCCTACGCACAGCATGCATAATTAATATTTTACCTAACTCTACGGCCTTTCTACTCTCGATCCTTAAGCGATGGATCGCAGAGGAGGAGGCTGATCATGCCCGCGCAGACAGTCGACGTGCTGGTCGTCGGCGCCGGTCAAGCCGGCGTGGCGATGAGCGAGCATCTGACCGCCCAAGGCGTGGAGCATCTGGTGCTTGAGCGCAGCCGCATTGCGGAGCGCTGGCGCTCCGAGCGCTGGGACAGCCTTGTCGCCAACGGACCCGCCTGGCACGACCGCTTCCCCAACAAGACCTTCGAGGGGATCGCGCCCGAGGCTTTCGCCGGCAAGGAGGCGGTGGCCGAGTATTTCGCGCGTTATGCGAAGGCGATCGACGCGCCGATCCGCTGCGGCGTCGCCGTCCAGTCGGCGCGCCGGCTGGAGGGGCGGCCGGGATTCCGCGTCGAGACCTCGCACGGACCGATCGAAGCCCGGCGGGTCGTCGCCGCGACCGGCCCATTCCAAAAGCCCGTTACGCCCGACCTCGTGCCGGACGCCGCCGGCGTCATGCAGATCCATTCCAGCGCCTACAAGAACCCGGATCAACTGCCGGCGGGGGCGGTGTTGGTCGTCGGGGCGGGCTCGTCCGGCGGACAGATCGCGGACGAGCTGCAGCGCGCCGGCCGACGGGTCTTTCTGTCCGTCGGGCCGCACGACCGGCCGCCGCGGCGCTATCGCGGGCTGGATTACTGCTGGTGGCTTGGCGTGCTGGGCGAATGGGATCGCCAGACGCCCGCCCCGGGGACGGAGCATGTGACGATCTCCGTCAGCGGCGCCCGCGGCGGGGAGACGGTGGATTTCCGTCGTCTCGCCAAGCGCGGCGTGACGCTGGTCGGTCGGACGCAGGCGTGCGACGAGGGCGTCCTGCGCTTCGCCGACGATCTGCGCGCCAACGTCGCGCGCGGCGACGCCAACTATCTTTCGGTCCTGGATCGGGCCGACGCGTTTGCCGCAGAGAACGGCCTTGCGCTGCCGGAGGAGCCGGAGGCGCGCCGCTTCGATCCTGATCCGGCCTGCTTGCGCGATCCGATCGAGACGCTCGATCTTAAGGCCGAAGGGATCGCCGCGATCGTTTGGGCCACCGGCTACGCCTACGATTTCGGCTGGCTGCAGGTCGACGCCTTCGATGAAGCCGGCCGCCCGCGGCACGAGCGCGGCGTCTCCTCGGAGCCAGGCGTCTACTTTCTGGGGCTGCCGTGGCTGTCGCGCCGCGGCTCGTCCTTCATCTGGGGCGTCTGGCATGACGCACGCTTCATCGCCGATCAGATCGCCATCCAGCGCGCCTACGAGGCGCACCGCGACGCGATCATGGCGCGCCAGCGCGCGCCCGAAGCGGCGGACGTCTGAAAGGAAGGGGACCGGCGCGATGGCGCACAAACGCATCAGGCCCTTCAACACGAAGGACACCTATCCCGAACAGGCGCTCGACAACGATCTGGCCCAAGCGGTGGTCGCGCGCGGGAGCATGGTCTTCGTGCGCGGGCAGATCGGCCAGAACCTGGAAACCTCGGAGTCGGTCGGGATCGGCGACCCGGCCGCGCAGGCGCATCAGGCGATGAGGAATATCGAGATGCTGCTGAAGGAAAGCGGAGCCGAGACGGCGCATATCTGCCGGCTGGTGATCTATCTCACCGACATCCGCTTTCGGGAAAGCGTCTATCGGGTGGTGGGCCAATACACCAAGGGCGTCCATCCGGTCTCGACCGGCCTCGTCGTCTCGGCGCTGGCCCGGCCCGAGTGGCTGGTGGAGATCGAGGCGACGGCGGTGATCCCTGACGCAGAGACGGGGGCGGGGTCATGACCTTCTGCATCGCCGCGCGCTGCGCCGATACGGGGATTTTCGGCGTTGCGGTCTCTTCCTCCTCGCCGGCGGTGGCGGCGCGCTGTGCGTACGCGCGCGCCGGCGTCGGCGCGGTCTCTAGCCAGAACGTGACCGACCCGACGCTCGGTCCGCGCGCGCTCGACTTGATGGAGCGGGGCGCGAGCGCGGACGAGGCCGTCGCGATCCTCAAGCGCACCGCCGCCCATATCGACTACCGACAGCTGCTGGTCGTGGATGCGCTCGGCCGCACGGCCGTCCATTCGGGCGGCCAGGTGCTGGGGCGCTGGGGCGAGGCGACGGCCGAGAACGTCGCCTGCGGCGGCAATCTGCTCGCGGACGAGGGCGTGCCGCAGGCGATGGTCGCAGGCTTTCAAGCCGCGACCGGGCCGCTCGGCGACCGCCTGCTGGCGGCGATGCAGGCGGCCCTCGACGCCGGCGGGGAGGCCGGACCGGTCCATTCAGCGGGCCTCAAGCTGGTGCGCGACGTCTCGTGGCCGGTCGCCGACCTGCGGGTCGACTGGAGCGACGGCGATCCGATCGCGGAGCTGCAGGCGCTGTGGCGGCGCTACGCGCCGCAGATGGACGACTATGTCCGCCGCGCGCTCGACCCATCCGCGGCGCCGAGTTACGGCGTGCCCGGCGATGAATAGCGTCTCGGCCGGGTGACGCCCGCTCATGGCCGTCCGCTACACGTTGCGCCAGCTGGAGTATTTCGTCGCCGTCGGCGAGGCCGGGGGAATCGCCCCCGCGGCCGCCAAGCTCAACGTCTCCGCGCCTTCGATCTCAACCGCGATCTCGCAGTTGGAGGCGGCGCTAGGCGTCGCGCTGTTCGTGCGCCGGCACGCCCAAGGCCTGGCGCTGACCGCGGGCGGACGACGGCTCTACAAGGCGGCGCGCGCGCTGCTGGACGGCGCCGAAGCGCTGCACGCGCAGGCCGCGGAAATCGCCGACCTGCCGTCAGGGCCGATCTCGGTCGGGTGTCTGCAGACCCTCGCCCCGACCTTCCTGCCGGCGGTGCGTCGCCGGTTTGAAGCGCGCCACCCGCACGCGCTCTTCCGCCAGCATGAGGCCCACCAGGAAGAGCTGTTCCGGATGATCCGCGCAGCCGAGATCGACGCGGCGCTGACCTACGAGTTGGAAATCCCCGCCGACATCGCCTTCGAGCCGCTGGCCGATCTGCCGCCCTATGTCGTGCTCGCGCCCGACCATCCGCTGGCGGCGGAAGAGCGCCTGCCGCTCCAGACGCTCGCTGCGCAGCCCTTGATCCTGCTCGACCTGCCGATCAGCCGGGATTACTTCCTCTCCCTCTTTCAGGCGCGGGGCCTGAGCCCGCTGATCGCCGAGCGCACCGCCCATGTCGCGATGCTGCAGAGCTTGGCCGCCAACGGCTTCGGCTACGGCCTGTTGAACGCGCCGAGCGCCGCCGGCGGGGCGGCCGACGGCAAGGCGCTGGCGGCGCGCCCGATCGCCGATGCGGTCGCGCCGCTGCGCGTCGGCCTGATGACCATGGGCGCGGAGCGCAAGCCGCGCGTCCTACAGGCCTTCGAGGCGGTCTGCCGGGAGGTCGCGCCGGATCTGGCGGGCGCGTCGCGCCCCGCCTAAGCCGCCAGCCGCGCGGTCAACGCCGCCAGCATCCGATCGCACGCGTCGATCTGGCTTAGCGCGACATATTCGTCCGGCTTGTGCCCCTGCGCCATCGAGCCGGGGCCGCAGATCACGACCGGCACGCCGAGGCGCGCGTCGATCAGCCCGCCCTCGGTTCCGAAGGCGACCTTGGTCGTCGCGTTGGCGCCGGTCAGCGATTTGACGAAGGAGACCGCCTCGGACGCGCTCGGCGTCGCCAGCCCGGGATAGCGGTTGACCGTCTCGACGCCCACGCCGCCGCCGTCCGGCGCGGCTTGGGCGATCGCCGCGGCCGCGGCCTCGACCCGGGCTAGCAGCGCGTCCGCGTCGTCCTCCGGAAGATGGCGGATCTCGAACGCGAGCTCGCATCGATTGGGCACGATGTTCAGCGCCGTTCCGCCCGCAATCGTGCCCACATGAAGGGTGGAGTAGGGGACGTCGTAGGCGTCGTCCTGCGCGCCGGTCTCTGCGAACTCGGCCTGCAAGGCCTGCAAGGCGCGGACGAACTCGGCGGCCAGATGGATCGCATTGACGCCCTGCGGGGCCAATGCGGAATGGACCTCCCGTCCGGTGCACACAGCCCGCGCGGCGATCTTGCCCTTATGGCCGGTGGCGACCGCGAGCGAGGTCGGCTCGCCGACGATGCACAGGTCCGGGCGCTCCGGCGCGGCCGACAGCATGTCCAACAGGCTGCGCACGCCGACGCAGCCGATCTCCTCGTCATAGGACAGCGCGAGCTGCAGCGGCCGGGCGAGCGGGCGGCCCGCCGCCTCGATCATCGCGCCGATCGCGCACGCGACGAAGCCCTTCATGTCCGCCGTCCCGCGACCGTAAAGCTTGCCGTCGCGTTCGTGCATCCGGAAGGGCGCGACCGTCCAGTCCTGTCCGTCGGTCGGCACCACGTCGGTATGGCCGGACAGCATGACGCCCCCCGGGCCGTCGGGGCCGGTGCGGGCGTAAAGATTGGCGTTGGCGCCGTCCGCGCTCTCGACCAGGCGGCAGGCGACGCCGGCCTGGGTCAAAACGCCTTTGACATAGCGGATCAGATCGATGTTCGGCCGGCGGCTGACCGTCTCGAAGGCGATCAGGCGATCCAGGATTTCCAGGCTTTTTGGCATCGGCGCCTCCGCATTCCACCGGAGCGTTATAGCCTCCCCGGCCTGCCGGGCCAAAGGCCGAAGACGGCTTGTGCGCGCCGGGGCGCGACTGGACGGGGCCGGGGCGGGGCGCCTAGAGTTGCGGGCCTGGGAGTGATGAAGGAGGACAGACGCGTGCAGGCCGCCCCGCTGCTGCCCGACCGTCCGGCGCCGCTGGTGCTGACGCCGGAGGGAGAGACCGGCGCCGCCGCTGCGGTCGACTGGACCGCAGCCCGCGCCGCCGAGATCCAGGCCTTGGTCGAGCGTGCGGGCGTCGTCCTCATCCGAGGCTTCGACATCGCGACGCCGGAAGAGTTCCGCGCCGTCTGCGCGGCGATCGAGCCTGAGTTGAAGACCTATGCCGGCGGCGATTCCCCGCGCAGCGGAGTGCTCGACAAGGTCTACACCTCGACCGAATACGACGCCTCGCTTGAGGTGCTGCTGCATAACGAGCTGTCCTACGCCGGCTGGTCGCCGCGGCTCGTGTTCTTCGGCTGCCTGCTGCCGGCGGAAAGCGGCGGCGAGACCCATATCGCCGACGGTCGCGCGCTCTATCGCGCCCTGCCCGAGGCGATCCGGTCGCGGTTCGAGGAGAAGGGGATCGTCTATCTGCAGCACCTCTGGGACGCCGACGGCCCGCCCGGGGTCGGCAAGAGCTGGCAGGAGACCTTCGAGACCGACGATCGGGCGACGGTCGAAGCCTATCTCGCGCGCTCCGGCATGGCGGGGGAGTGGACCGACTTCGGCCTGCGCACCCGCGCGCCGCACAAGGCGATCGTGACCCACCCCAAGACGGGCGAGCGCTGTTGGTGGAACCAGGCGGACCAATGGCATCGCGGGATCGCGGGCGTGAAGACCTCCTTCGGCGCGGCCGACGATCCGCGCTTCGATCCGGCGACGGCGGGCGAGGAGACGCTGGGCAATCACGTGACCTATGGCGACGGCTCGGAGATCGCGGTGGAGGATCTGATGGCGGTGCGCGCCGTCGGTCGATCGCTGGAGATCGTCTTTCCCTGGGCGGCGGGCGATGTGATGGCGATCGACAACATCCTCGCCCAGCACGGCCGCAAGCCCTACAGCGGGCCGCGGCGCGTGCTGGTCGCGATGGCCTGAGCGAAGAGGGGAGAAGGCGGCCGATGAGCGACATCGACGCCCTGCGCCGAGATCTGGCCGCCGCCTTCGTGCTGGCGGAGCGCTTCGGTTTCTCGGAAGGGATCTGCAACCATTTCTCGGCCGTCGTTCCAAGCGACGGCGGGACGGGGGCGGAGCGCTATCTGATCAACCCCTACGGCGTCCATTGGGCGGAGATGCGCGCCCGCGACCTGCTGCTGATCGACGGCGACGGCCGGGTGATCGAGGGGGAGGGCGAGGTCGAGGCGACCGCGCGCTTCATCCACGTCGCCGGCCACCGCGCCAACCCGCGGCACAAGGTGCTGCTGCACACGCACATGCCGCACGCGACCGCGCTCGCCATGCTGGAGGGCGGGCGGCTTGAGATGGCGCACCAGACTGCCGTGCGCTTCTGGGGGCGCATGGCGCATCACAGCTTCGGCGGCCTCGCGCTCGACGACCAGGAGGGCGAGCGGATCGCGGACGCGCAGCGCGCAAACGCCGACGCCGACATCCTGTTCCTCGACAATCACGGGATCACTGTCGGCGGGGAGAGCGTCGCCGTCGCCTTTGACGACCTCTATTATTTGGAGCGGGCGTGCCGCCAGCAGATCCTGGCGCAGTCGACCGGCCTGCCGCTGAAGCCGATCGCCGACGACGTGCTGCGCGAGACCAGCCGGCAGGTGGCGCAGGAGCGCGTCCCCTCGGCCGAACGGCATTTCGAGGCGCTGAAACGCGTCTATCGACCGGACGCCCCCAGGTCCTGACAGTAAGGAGCGACTGATGACGGTTCAGAGTTTCCCCGCCGACGCGCCGACGGCGCAGATCGTGGCCGCCATGCGCGCCGACGGCGCGGCGATCGTAGAAGACTTGATCGACGAGGCCGCGGCCGACCGGGTGATGGCGGAGCTTCGCCCAGCCCTCGACCGCGCGGGGCTCGCGCAGGTCAGCGGCTTCAACGGCTCGCGCACCAACCGCTTCAACGGCATTCTGCGCGAGGCGCCGAGCGCGGCGCCCTTGATCGAGCATGACATGGTCGTGGCGCTGGCCGACGAATTCCTGCTGCCGCATTGCGCCAACTATCAGATCGGCAGCCTGACCGCGATCGAGATCATGCCGGGGGAGAGCGAACAGGCGCTGCACCGCGACGATTCGCTCTACCCGATCCAGCTGGCGGGGGTGGAGCTGCAGATCGGCGTCATGTGGTCGCTCACCGACTTCACGGCCGAGAACGGCGGCACGCGGGTCGTCCCCGGCTCCCACCGGTTCCTGCGCTCCTGGCATCTGCCGGACGTCTCCAACTGGGTGTCGTCCGTGATGCCGAAGGGCTCGGCGCTGTTCTATCTCGGCTCGACGTGGCACGGCGGCGGGGCCAACAACTCCAACGCGCCGCGCGCCGGCCTCATCAACACCTATAGCCTCGGCTGGTTGCGTCAGGAATCGAACCAGTATCTGGAATGCCCGCCGGAGATCGCCAAGCAGTTCAGCCCGCGCCTGCGCGCGCTGCTCGGCTACACCACCCACGGCGCAGCCGAGGAGGACCGCATCGGCGTCTACCGCGGCGGCGCGGTCGAGGCCTGGATGGACGACCCGCCCGAGCCCGCCTGGGCCGAAGACCGCGGCCAGGGCGCGATCCCCGACCATGTCAGCGCGCAAGGGGGACGGTGATTTTTCCTTGGCGCGCGCCGCGAATACCAACCTCGCGTCATCCCCAAGCGCTCCGGCAATCCCTGACGAAAGTCGGGGGCCGGGGCGATCACGCTCCGGTGGGAGAGCGCCGCCCCCGGCCCTGATTGTCATCAGGGCGGGACAGGGGCATTCTCGGGCGGCGGGACGCGAGGAGAGCGGGAGCGCCGATCGCCATGACCGACAAGACGCCAAAGCAAGCAGGCTTCCGCATGCCGGCGGAGTGGGCGCCGCACAAGCGCACCTGGATGATGTGGCCCTGCCGGCGGGAGGTCTGGGAGGACATGGATGAGACGCGGCGCGCCTATGCGGCGGTCGCGCATGCGGTGCGGCGGTTCGAGCCGGTCTCGATGCTGGTCCGGCCGGAGGATCGCGCCGGCGCGGCCGATCTGCTGGGCGCGGACGTCGAGCTGTTGGAAAGCCCGATCGACGACAGTTGGGCGCGCGACGCGGGGCCGTGCTTCCTGGTGAACGCGGCGGGGGAGCGCGCCGGCGTCTCCTTCCGCTTCAACGCCTGGGGCGGGAAGTACCATCCCTATGACGGCGACGACGCGGCCGCCGAGGCGATCCTGGAGCATGCGGGGGCGCGCGTCTTCCGCTCCGACCTCGTCGCCGAAGGCGGCGGGATCGCGGTCGACGGCGAGGGGACGATCCTGACCACCGAAAGCTGCTTCCCGAACGCGAATCGGAACCCAGGCTGGAGCCGCGCGGGGATCGAGCGCGAGCTGATTGAGATGCTGGGCGGCGAGAAAGTGATCTGGCTGCCCGGCGACGAATGGGAGACGGAGACCGACGGCCATGTCGACGGGATCGCGGCCTTCTTGGCGCCCGGCCTCGTGCTGATCGAAGGCGCGGTCCCGAGGCGACATCCGATGCACGCCGTCAACCGGGCGAACATCCGCGCGCTCGCGGGGCGGACCGACGCCGTCGGCCGGCCGATCCGCCTCGTTGAGATCCCCGCCGCCGACGAGGCGGAGGGCGACGACGAGCGCTTCTGCCGATCCTACGTCAATTCCTACCTGTGCAACGGGGCCCTCATCATGCCGGAATACGGCGTGCGCGCGGACGGCGAGGCGCGGGAGATCTTCCAAGAGCATCTGCCGGGCCGCGAGATCGTCGCCGTCCCGATCGCGGCGATCGCGCCCGGCGGCGGCGGGATCCACTGCATCACCCAGCAGGAGCCGGCGGGCGGCTGATCAATCCGCCCGGTGCAGCAGATCGGCCAGCAGCGGGTTGGGATAGCGCCGCTCGACCGAGACGCCGTAGAAGGTCTCCGTCAGGTCGCCGAGGCGCGCATGCTCGACCAGCGCGCCGGCCTCGATCTCGTCGCGCACCACGATCGGCGGCAGGACGGCGAGGCCGACGCCCTCGCGCGCCAGCAGGCGCATCATCGCCATGTCGTCCACTTCCGCCGCGATCTGCGGGCGCACGCCGAGCCGATCGACCAAGGCGTCGAAGGCCATGCGCAGATCGCCGCCGACGGTGGGCAGGATCAGCGGCGCTGCGGTCAGGCTGTCGGCGAGCGCGAGGTCGGCCGGACACAAGGCCGGCGTCCCGATCAGGCTGACCGCCTGTTCGTCCAGGCGTTGGACGGTGAAGCTGGTGAGCGCGTCGGCCGGCGGCGGCTGATTGGTCAGCACCAGATCGAGATTGAGGCCGGCCAGCGCGTTGAACAGCTCGGCTCCGCTGCCGGAGCGCAGAATCACCTCGACGTCCGCCCGGCCAAGGATCGGGCGCAGGAAGGCGAGCTGGAAATTGCGTGAGAGCGTCGAGAGCGCGCCGACGCGCAACGCCTGCCGCTGACCGCCGCTCTGCTGCAGCGTGGCCAGCAGCTCGCGTCCCGTCGCGAAGATCGAATCGGCGTGGTCGAGGGCGATCCGCCCCGCCTCCGTCAGGTGGAGCGCGCGTCCGCGCCGGTCGAACAGGGGCTGGCCCAGGCGCTCCTCCAACTGCCGGATCTGCGCCGAGACCGCCGATTGCGAGACGTTCAGGCGGTGCGCGGCCCGGGTCAGGTTCCCCTCATGCGCGACGGTGTGGAAGTAGTGCAGGTGATTGTAATTCAGGTCGGCCATACCGTTCTTATAAACAGAACGATAAATCAAAAACAATGTATTTTTATTGATTAACGGATCTCGGTATCACTCGCTCCAGATCGACCATCACTGGAGACGCGCCCGTCATGCTGTACGCTCTGCTCCCCCTCATCGCGCCGCTGGCCCTGTTGGCCGCCGCGGCCGTCGCCTTCAACAATCCCGGCCGGCGCCCCGCAGGCGTCGCCCGGCTTGCGGAGGCGGCCGCGCTGGTCGCGCTCGGCGCGGCGTCGTTCGCCGCTGTTCTGCTGATCTGGCAGGGCGCCGCGACCAGCCTCCTGCTCGGCGTCGCCGGCCTGGGCCTTTCGGTTCGGCTGGACGCGGTCAGCGCGGTGATGCTGGTGCTGGTCGCCTTCGTCGGCTGGGTCGTGCTGCGCTACTCGGCCTCCTATCTCGACGGGGAGGAGCGCCAGGGCGCCTTCCTCGGCTGGATGGCGGCGACGCTCGCCGCCGTGCTGCTGCTGGTGCAGGCCGGCAATCTGCTGCTGTTCGTCGCGGCTTGGGTCGCGACCAGCCTGACGCTGCACAAGCTCCTGCTGTTCTATCCGAACCGGGTCGAGGCGGTGCGCGCCGCGCGCAAGAAGTATATCGTCGCGCGCCTCGGCGACGCGGCGCTCCTCGGCGCGGCGGTCCTGCTATTCGCCGGCTTCGGCACCGGGGACATCGCCGCGATGCTGAACGCCGCCTCGGCCGGCGAGGCGCCGACCGCCGCGATCTGGGCGACCGGCCTGCTGGCGCTCGCCGCGGTGCTGAAATCCGCGCAGTTTCCGACCCACGGCTGGCTGACCGAGGTGATGGAGACGCCGACGCCGGTCTCCGCGCTGCTGCACGCGGGCGTGATCAACGCCGGCGGGTTTCTCTTGATCCGCTTCGCCGACGTGATGCTGCTGTCGCCGGGGGTGCTGGCGGTGCTGGTGATGTTGGGCGGCTTCACGGCGCTGCTCGGCGGGCTCGCCATGCTGGCGCAGCCGGCGGTGAAGACCTCGCTCGCCTGGTCCACCATCGCGCAGATGGGCTTCATGATCATGCAGTGCGGTCTGGCGCTGTTCCCGCTGGCGCTGCTGCACATCGTCGCCCACTCGCTCTACAAGGCGCACGCCTTCTTGGCCTCGGGCACGGCGGTGGACGTCGTGGCGGCGATCCGGCGACCGGGTCCGATCGCGATCCCGGACGGCTGGGCGGTGACCCGGGCCTTCGCGCTGGCGCTTCTGATCTACGGCGTAATCGGCTTCCTGTTCGGCTTCGACGCCAAGTCGCCGCAGGCGATCGCCCTCGGCGCCATCCTGATCTTCGGCGTCGCCTATCTGCTGGCCCAGGGGCTTGCGGACGCCGCGCCCGGGGTGCTGACCCAGCGCACGGCGCTCTACTCGCTCGCCGCCTCGGTCAGCTACTTCGCGCTGCAGCGCGGGGCGGAGTGGCTGACCGCCGGGACCCTGCCGGCGACGCCGGCGCCCGGACCGCTGGAGTGGGCGCTGCTGGCGCTGGCGTTGATCAGCTTCGGTCTCGTCGCCTTCGCCCAGGCGCTGTTCCCGCTGTGGGCCTATCACCCGGCGGCGGCGGGCCTGCGCGTCCATCTGGCCAACGGCCTCTACGCCAACGCGATTTTCGATCGGCTGGTCGGCAACTGGTCCGCCCGCACCCCGTCCTGACGCCCTCGAGAGGAGATCATCCCATGAGCACTGACACCAAGACGACGGCGGCCGACCTCCCGACGTTGGCGAGCGCCGCCGACGCCGCCGCCCGGCAGATCCCGCCGCTCTGGCCGCTGGCGTCCTACGTGGCCGTCAACCCCTACCTCGGCCAGACCGGCGAGACGCTGGCCGACGTCTCCGCGCGCCTCTCCCGGGTCGGCGGGGTCGCCTCTGCGATGCCGCGCGCCTGGTATCTCAAGCGGATCGCCGCCGGCGAGATCACGGACGAGGATCTGCAGGCGGCGCTCGACGCCGCGCCGCAAGCGGACAGGCCCGCCGACGTCGCGGCGCTCAAGGCCGCCGCGAACGAGGTCCGGCCCGAGCCGAAGGCGCTGCCGACGCTGGCGGATCTGGCCGCCAAGATCGACGGGACCGACTGGCCGGCGCTGATCGCCGAGCGGTTCGGCGCCTGGGCGGGGGGCTATTTCGACCGGGGGCAGGCGCTGTGGGCCGCGCCCAAGGGCAAAAGCGCCTGGGCCGCCTACTGCGCGCACGCGACCCACGATCTAGCGCCCGAGATCATGGGCCTGAAGGGCTTCGGCTCCTTCGCGGCCGAGGCGCCGGACAAGCCCGTCGAGGCGATCGCCCGCGCGGTCGAGCGTCTGGGCCTCAGCGAGGCGGCGCTGGAGACTTATTTCCACCAGCTGCTGATTACGCTGGGCGGCTGGTCGCAGTTCGCGCGCTACGAACTTTGGCGGGCGGAGCTGGCGGACGGGACGGACGCGACGATCACGGACTTCCTCGCGATCCGCTTGCTGTGGGAGGAGGCGCTTTATCTGCGCCACGAGGCCGCGCTCGCCAGCGAGTGGGCCGCGACGCGCGCGGTGCACGAGGCGCCGATCACGGTCGGCGCGCCGGAAATCGTCGACGCAATCCTGCAGGAGGCGGCCGAGCGCGCCGCCCAGCGCGGCCTGGCCGAGACCCTCGACCTGCCGCCGGCGACGCCGACGGAGGGCCGGGCGCTGCTGCAGGCGGCGTTTTGCATCGACGTGCGCTCGGAAGTCTTCCGGCGCGCGCTGGAGTCGGTCGACCCCTCGATCCAGACGCTCGGCTTCGCGGGCTTCTTCGGGGTCTTCGCCAAGCACCGGCGCTTCGGCTCGGACGTGGACGAACTGCGCCTGCCGGTGCTCCTCAATCCGACGGTGACGTCCTGCTCCGGCGGTCACGACCATAAGGAGGAGGAGCTCGCCAAGCGCTACACGGCGCGGGCCAAGCGGGCCTGGGGCCGCTTCAAGCTGGCGGCGGTCTCCTCCTTCGCCTTCGTCGAGGCGATGGGCCCGGTCTATGTCGGAAAGTTGGTGCGCGACGCGCTCGGCCTCAATCCGGCGCCGGTCCCGAACGACCCCAAGCCCCAATTTGATCCCGCGCTGGATCTGGAGACGCGGATCGGCGCGGCCGAGACGGTCCTGCGCGCGATGTCGCTGACCGACGGCTTTGCGCGCGTGATCGTGCTCGCCGGCCACGGCGCCAACGTGGTCAACAACCCGCACGCCAGCGGCCTGCACTGCGGCGCCTGCGGCGGTTTCTCGGGCGAGGTCAACGCCCGGCTGCTGGCCGCGCTGCTGAACGATCGGGAGGTGCGCAAAGGCTTGGTCGGACGCGGGATCACAGTGCCGGAGGACACGTTGTTCGTCGGCGCGCTGCACGACACCACGACCGACGCCGTCACTCTCTACGACGCCGATACGCCGAGCCAGTCCCACGCCGCCGACCTCAAGACGGCGCGCCAGTGGTTGGCCGCCGCCGGCGCGACGACCCGCGGGGAGCGTGCGTTGCGCCTGCCGCGCGCGGAGAAGGAAGGCGACATCCCGATGCGCGCGCGCGACTGGGCGGAGGTGCGGCCCGAATGGGCGCTGGCCGGCTGCAAGGCCTTCATCGCCGCGCCCCGCTCGCGCACCTCGGGGCGCAGCCTGGAGGGCCGCGCCTTCCTGCACGATTACGATTGGAAGCAGGATGGCGAGAACGGCTTCGGCGTGCTGGAGCTGATCATGACCGCCCCGGTCGTCGTGGCGAGCTGGATCAGTCTGCAGTATTACGGCTCCACCGTCGCGCCGCAGCTTTTCGGCTCGGGCAACAAGCTGCTGCACAACGTGGTCGGCGGGTTCGGGGCGCTGGAGGGCAACGGCGGCCTGCTGCGGGGCGGGCTGCCCTGGCAGTCGGTGCATGACGGCGAGCGCTACATCCACGAGCCGCTGCGCCTGTCGGTCTGCATCGAGGCCCCGCGCGAGGCGATGACGGACATCCTGAGCCGCCACGAGGGCGTCCGGGCGCTGTTCGACAATCGCTGGCTCCACCTCTTCGCGATGGATGAGGAGGGGCGGATCGCCCACCGCTACAGCGGCGATCTGACGTGGGAGCCGGTCGTCCGTCCGGCCAAGCGGCCGAAATTGGAAGCCGTCGCGTAAGAAGCGACGCCGTCGCCTGCCGGGAGGGCCGGGCGCGCGCGGGAGAGGCGGTCGCCTCGGGACGAAAGTCTCGGCGGCCGTCTCTTTCGTTTTCCGCCCAAACGAGGCGGGAGAGGGATGGCGTCCCCGGCAGGATTCGAACCTGCGGTCCCCGGGTTAGGAAGCTCATGTTGTCGTCTATATAAAACAATGCGTTAACTGTAGTTTTCTTCCCAGCTTTCTTCCCATGTTTCGAGGTGGTCTAATTTGAGCGTTCTTGATATCAAGGGTTTGGGTCCTCGTAGCTCAGCAGGATAGAGCACCTGATTCCTAATCAGGGGGTCGCAGGTGCGAATCCAGCCGGGGACGCCACGAGCCTGAATTTCGGTCAGCCTGGGTGATCCGCTCCCAAAGAATCCGACCGTCGCGCGCTGGACTCTTCCAATTGTGAGCCCGGGTTCGGGCCGAGGAGATTTCCATGAAGGCGGCGAAGTTTTCCGAAGCGCAGATCGCGTTCGTTTTGAAGTGGGCCGACGAGGGAACGGCATCGGCGGAGGTCTGTCGCAAGGCAGGCGATCGCTCTCTCAATCGGCGCCGGGGCGCGAGGCTTGCCGTCGGCCCAGCGGGTGTTTCAGCCGGTCTGGGATCGCATCAGACGCCGGCGTAAGGGAATCCTCGCGGCGCTCGACCTGCGCAATGAACTTTGGGCGCGTTGCCGCGCCAATGGAACTCTGGGCGCGTTGCCGCGCCAATGGACGCAGGGCTCGATCGAGCGCGTTCATGATCGTTTTCACCGGCTTGAAAGCGACAGCTACGGCCTTCTCTCCGAAGGTCTGCGAGAGCGGGTGATGCTGACCGAAGGCTGGTGGGCGGACCAGATCACGCATGAGGTTCGCCCAGGAGTTCTTCATGCGCCGAATAAAAAGAAGAGGGCTCGGCGGAAGGCCGCCAGAACCCAGGAGTGCGGCCGACCGCGCCTCACCGCCTTTAGCTTGGCGATCTCACAGCGCCGGCGACTGCTCAGGGCGAGTGCGGACCGCCATCCTCTCCGGTGATCGCTCTCTTGGCGGACGGCGCGGCGCACGATAGCGGGAAGGGGGCGCTATGCCGGTCGCCGGAGGCGGGCCTGAGGGTTCTTGAGGTTCACGCCGGCGTTGCAGCAGGGCCGAACTAGGCCGGTCCAGGTCCCGACCCGCAATTACGTGCTCCATAAACTATAGGGGGGGCGCCGCCCAGAGATCGGCGCGATCGAGGTGCGCGGCCATGACGGCGCGGTGCGCGTCTTCACGATCGATCGGGCGGAGGGTTGATCGCGTCGTCGGCCTGCTTTCTCAGGCGCATCGCCCTCGCAAGCCTTGTCGTCGCCGAGCGGGCGGTGCTGAATGGCGGCCTCGCCCGCCTTGAGGAGCCCGCCGCAATGAGCCAGATCGCCATTCTGAACGGCCCCAATGTGAACCTCTTGGAGACGCGCGAACCGGAGGTCTACGGGACGAGGTCCTGGGCCGCGATCGAGGAGAGCCGCCGCGCCTATGCGGATCTTTTGGGCGTCGCTCTGGATATTCCGCAATGAAATCACGAAGGCGTGCAGGTGGATCGGATGCAGGAGGTGGGCGGCGCGGCGGAGCCGTCGATCGTCAATCCGGCGGGGCCGTCCTTTCGCTCGGCCCCGCTGACGGACGCGCTGAAGATCTGCGAAGAGCCGATCCTCGAGCCGCCTCTCTCAAACATCCAAGCGCGCGACGAACCGCACCGGCGCGACCCCGCGTGAGGATGAGGCCGCACGGCGTATGACTGGGGAGCTGTTCGCGCTTGTGTCCGCGGCCTGTTTCGGTCTGGCCGGCGCGGCGATCGCAAAGGGCGCTTCCAATGCGCAGGGCGACAACGGGGCCTTCCTTTCCGTCATCCTGACGATGGCCTTCGCCGCCGCCGTCTGGGCGGCGACCGGGCCGCAAGCGGGATGGCCGGACAGCGGGGCGGCGCTGGCCGCCGGGATCGGCTTCTTCGTCGCCTCGGGCATGCTGGCGACGGTCTTCGGCCGCCTGACCAATTTCAAGACGGTGGCGCTCGCCGGCGCGATCCGGGCGAGCCTGCTGCGTCGGTTGATTCCCGTCTTCTCGACGATCCTCGCCTTCGTGCTCCTGGGGGAGCGCTACGAACTGGTTGCGCTGGCCGGCATGGCGCTAATCCTGGGCAGCGTCGCGCTGACCTTGCGCGAACGCGCGCCGGCTCTGACCGCCGCCGGCGAGCAGATTTCATCAAGTCGCCTGCGCCTCGGCGCTTTAGTCGGGATCGTCTGCGCGCTCTGCTACGCTTCGGCCTACGTCGCGCGCAAATTGGCGATGGACCATGTGCCCGACGCCGCCTTCGGCGCATTGGTCGGGGCGGCGACCGGGATAGTTTGGTACGGCTTGGCCGCGCCTTTCAGCGCCCGCTATCGCGACAGCGTGGCGGGCGTCTTCCGGACGGCGGGGCGCTGGCAGTGGATCGCGGCGGCGTCGATGTCGCTCGGCCAGGTGCTGCTGTTCTTCGCGCTCAAACATGCGGAGGTCGCCGTCGTCGCCATCATCGGGACGACCGAAATCTTCGTCGGCCTTTACCTCGCCGCCTTTCTCTTCAAGACCGAGCCGCCGCCGGGCCGATTCCTGATCGCCGCCACCGCGCTCGCGACCCTCGGCGTGGTTCTGGTCGCGCTCGCCTAGAGGCGGGTCGTCAGCGCGCCAGCCACCCCTGGAGGCGGCGCGTCAGCCAGGGAATGAGCCAGGCCGTCGTGATGCCGGTCAGGATCAACGCCACCAGAAAAAGCCCCGCCGCCTGGGGCAGATCCCCGGTGATCGGCTGCAGCGCCGTCACCAGCAGCACCAGCGGCGGATAGACCGCCAGCATACTGACCGTCCAGCGTTTCCAGAAGCGCGGCGGGCTCGGCGGCTTGGGGCCGCCCGAGGTTTCTGCGATCGGCTCGAACCAGATGCTCGATCCCGTCCCCTGCCTGCGCGCGATCTCTTCGACCGCCAGCGCTTCGACCTCGCCGAGGAGGTCCCGGCGCTCGGGGCTCTCGCGCCAACGCGCCAGCGCCGCCTCGTTGCGGAAGCGGACGAGGATGTAGAACTCCGCCGCTCCGCCGTCGTCCCGCCGGATCACCTCGAAGCTGCGAAAGCCGTCGACGTCGTTCAGCCGCCCGTTCAGCCGCGACAACGCCTCCGCGCATCGCTCGGCGTCCGCTCGCCGCACCTTCAACGCCACGAAGAGGGTGCGCGGTTGATCCGCGATCAGGGTCGCCTCGTCCGTCATCCGCCCCTCGCTCATCCCTCGTCCGTCATGCCCTTGGCCATGGCGGCGGCGTACTCCGGCTCAACCCGCGCGTCGATCAGGACGCTGGCGCCCGCCTTCACGCGCGCCAACCCGTCCGCCACCGCCTCGGCCAGCGTTTTCGGATCTTCAATCGGACCGATCCCGACGGCGCCCTGCGCTTCGGCGAGCTTCGCGAAGTCGATGTCGGGGCCGGCGATCGCCTGACCGATCCACTTGTTTTCGACCGGCCGATTGCGCATGCGCGCGACCTTCTCCTGATGCACCTCGTCATTGAAGAAGGAGCGGTTGTTGCAGACGATCGCCAGCATCGGGATGCGATAGCGCGCGGCCGTCCAGAGCGCCGAGAGGCCCATCATCACGTCGCCGTCGCCCAGAATCGCGACCGGAAGACGCCCGCCGTCCTGCAGGGCGAGCGCGGCGCCGACCAGCATGCCCGGACCCGAGCCGATGCCCGCCCCGCCGTCATAGCCGAGATAATCGAGCGGATGGCCGAAGCGCCAGACGCCGCCGTCCCAGCCCAGCGGCAGGCGCACCAGGCTCACCGCCTCGTCCGTCAGCCCCTCGGCCAGCGCGGCTGCGAACTGGGGCATGGAGATCGGGCCGTCCTCAAGCGCAAGCGGCTCGATCGGCCGGATCGGGGCGGGTTCGGGCGCAGGGCGCGGCCGCAAGTCGGCCGCCGCCGCCAAGGCCGCAAGGCAGGCGTCGGGCGGGCAGGCGATGTGCAGCGAGGCGGGGGCCGGGCCGGTATGATCGAAGGACCAGCCGTTGGCGAGCTGGTGGTCCATCGTGACGTTGACGATATCCGACTCCGCGCCCGCCTGCTTCAACGCGCCGGCGGCGTCGACCCAATCGAGGCACAGGATCAGGTCGGCCTCCCGCAGGGCCTTCTCCTGCGGCGGGGAGAGGAAGAAGGAGGGCGGCCCGACATGCAGCGGATGGTCGCTCGGGAAGACGGCGCCGGTCTTGATGTCGGTCAGGACCTTGGCGCCGTACCGCTCCGCGACGGCGACGCGGACGCTCCAGTCTTCGGCCGAACGCGACATGCGGCCCATCAAGACGACCGGCCGCTCGGCCCGGGCGAGCTTTTCGTGGAGCGCCGCGACCTGCGAGGCCGAGGGGGCGGGGGGATCGGGCGGCGGCGCGGCCGCGGGCTCGGCGATCGCCGGGGCCCCTTCCATCGCGCTTTCCTGCACCGTCACGTCATAGCAGACATAGGTCGGCGCGTGCGGCGCGGTGCGGGTGACGGTCCAGGCGCGCGCCGTCGCGTCGAGCGAGGCCTGCAGGCCCGCCGGCTGATCGTCCCATTTGACGTAGGGGCGGATCAGCGCGCCCTGGTCGCGCGAGGTGTGGATCCAGTCGATCCAGGGGCGCCGCCGGTCCGCGTCGACCGGCCCGGTCGCGCCCAGGATCAGCATCGGAACCCGATCGCACCAGGCGTTGTAGACCGCCATGGCGGCGTGCATCAGGCCGACGTTGGCGTGCAGCACGACGGCCATCGGCTCGCCCGTCACCTTCGCCCAGCCGTGGGCGATCGCGACCGCGTGCTCCTCGTGCAGGCACAGCAGCATCTTGGGCTCCCGGTTGCCCAGATGGTTCACCAGGCTGTCATGCAGCCCGCGGAAGCTGGAGCCGGGGTTCAGCGCCACATAGCGCACGCCCAGCGCGCGCAGCATCCGCGCCAGGGCGTCGCTGCCCCAGCCGGCTTCCGCCGGCGAGGTTTCGGGCGCTTCGCGGTGATCTCTGTTATGTGGATTTACCAAGAGCTTGATCCTTCGGTATTGTCGCGGCGCAGCATCGCAGGCGTCTGCGCCTCTTGATCCGCTGCCGCGTCTGTCATCAAGGGTAGGAACCGGTCCATGAGCACCGCGTCGAACGACCGCGCCGGCGACAGGGACATAGACGACCTGCTGTCGTACAAGGACGAACGCATCGCCCATCTGGTGCGGGTTTGCGCGCGCGGCTTCAACCGATCGCTGGCCCGGCGACTGGCGCAGCACGGCATCACCTTCGGCCAATGGATCTTCCTGCGCATCCTGTGGAAGCGCGAGGGGCTGACCCAGCGGGACCTGAGCGAGGTCGCCAACCTGACGGCGCCGACGACGCACACCGCGCTCTCGAAGCTGGAGAAGCTGGGCTTCGTCGAGCGGCGCACCCGCGACGTCAACCGCCGCCGGCAATACACCTTCCTGACCGAGAAAGGCCGCGACCTGCAGAAGGTGCTCGAGCCGCTCGCGGTTGAGGCGAACGAGATCGCCCTCGCCGGCATCCCGGAGGAACGCCGCGAGGAGTTGCGCGACGATCTTATCCTCATCCTAGAGAACCTGGCCGCCGAGGAGGCGGAGGCGGAGGCGCGCGGCATGAAGGTGCCCGCCACGCGCTCCAGCCTGATCGAGTAGGCCGCGCGGCTCATCGCCGGATCAAAGGCTGTAGGCTTCGTAGGTCGCCGGGTGGAAAAGCTCCTCCACCGCGAGGCGTCGCTCGGAAAGCCCCTGGCGGTGGTGCAGATCCAGGAAGGCGTTCAGCACCGTTTCGTTCCCCGGCACGCCGTAGGTCCAGATGTCCGGGCCGATGAGTTCGCGCGCCCGGGTCAGGGTGTCCTCCACGAACGGCATCGTGACCTTCGTGGCGGAGGTGTCCTGCAACGCCTCCTGCGCCATCGCCTTGGAGCGCGTGAAGGCTTTGAGCAGCGCGCCCGGAAGCCAGGGGTTCGCCTCCGCGATCTCCCGCTTGACGCCCAGCACATGCATGATCGGGAAGACGCCGGTGCGCTGGTAATGCTCGGCCGCCGCCTCGACGCCGTTCGCGAACAGGCGGCCCACCTTCGGGTGCCCTTCGTCGAAGCAGCGCAGCGTGCGCGGCCCGATGAAGCCGTCGATCTCCCCGTCGCGCAGCATCTGGTCGAGGGTGGCGCCCTCCGGCGCGGCCTCGACCGTCACGTCGGAGGGGATCGGCACCGGGATCTTCTCCGGCCGGCCGGAGCTGTGCATGCCGCCGCGGATCCAATGCACGTCCGCCGGTTTGACGCCGTAATCCTCCAGGATGCCGCGCGCCCAAACGTTGGCGGTCAGTTGCCATTCCGCGACGCCGATGCGCCGGCCCTTCAGGTCGGCCGGCTTGTCGATCCCCCGGTCGGTGCGGATGTAGATCGAGGAATGGCGGAAGGCGCGCGACAGGAAGACGGGGATCGCGACATAGGGACTCTCGCCCTTAGACAGCTTGACGCAGTAGGAGGAGAAGGAGAGTTCGCTGACGTCGAAGGCCTCGTGCCGGAAGGCGCGGAAGAACATCTCCTCCGGCGTCAGCAGCATCGTGATCGGATCGACGCCGTCGATCTTCACCCGGCCGTCATGGATCGGGCGGGTCCGGTCGTAATCGCCCATCGCGATCGACAGTTGCAGCGTTCCCATCGGGTCTTCTCCTCCCAAATCTCTTATGATTGACGCTTGAGTGGAACCGGTTCGCCGGTCCTCGCGCTGTCCAAAATGGCGTGGCAGATCTCAAGGCTCGCGCGGCCCCAACGCGCGGTCTGCGGCGGCGGCGCGCCCCGGCGGATCGCGTCGTACAGACCGCGCAGCACCTCCGTGCGCGGGGAGGGGGCGGCGGGCGTTTCGACGAACTCGCGCCGCTCGTCTCCCCAGATCTCGACGCCCGTGGGCGTCAGGCGCAGATCCGCGCGCGGGCAACTGACGACCACCGGGCCGAAATGTTCGGGATAAGGGGCCTTGGGCGCCGGATCGACGGCCCCGAAGGTGCGCCCGGACTTGAGGGCGGCCTCCTCCTCCGGCGAGGCGACGGCGGCGAGCGCACGGCGCGCGGCCCCGTACTTCGCCATGTCCTTCGGCGCGCCGAGTTCGCCGATCTCGCCTTGCAGCACGTCGCTGTCATAGTGGGCGTAGCCGGAATAGACGAGGGTCGCGAAGCGCCCTCCGTCAAAATGGACGATCGCCGAATAGGCGCCCTCCGTCGGCCGCGCCGGATCCCAGGCGCCGGTCGCGGCGTAGACGCTCAGCGCTTCCCCGCCCATCAGCAGGCGCACCATGTCGATCTGATGCACAGCCTGGCTGAAGACCACGCCGCCGCCCTGTTCCGTCGACAGTTCCTCCGGCCGTCGGGGGCGATAGAGAAAGTCGGTGTAGTTGAAGGCGTGCAGCATCGCGGGACGACCCAAGTCGCGCTCGTCGATCAGGGCGCGGGCGCGCACGACGGGCTGGTCGAAGCTATGGCTTGGGCCGGCGACCAGCTGAACGCCGGCGGCTTCGACCGTGTCGACGATCGCGCTCGCGTCCGCCATCGTGATCGCCAGCGGCTTGTCGACCAGCAAGTGCTTGCCGCCGGCCGCCAGGATCTCTGCGTGCTCGCGGTGCATCTGATGGGGGGTGGCGATGTAGACCGCCTCGACCTCGGGATCGGCCGCCAGGGCCTCGACGCTCTCATGCGCGCGGCCGCCGAAGGCGTCCAGGAACGCCTGGCGCGACGCCGCACGCGGCGCGGCGCAGGCGGTCAGCCGGACGTGCGGGTCGGCCAGCAGGCTGGGCAAGGTCAGCATGAAGCCGCGCCCCAGGCCCGCAGCGGCCAGCTTGATCGGATCAGAGATCAAGCGTCAGATCCCCGCTCTTGGCGCGGGAGACGCAGATCATGATGTGGTCCGCCTTCTCCTCGTCCATCAGGACGTGGTCCCGATGATCCGGCTCGCCGGCCACCAAGCGGCATTTGCAGGTGCCGCAGGTTCCGCTCTCGCAGGAACTTACGGTCTCGATCCCGGCGTCGCGCAACGCCTCCAGGATCGAACGATCGGCCGGGACCTCGATCTCCCGTCCGCTCTCCTTCAGCGTCACCTTGAACGGCTCGTCGTCCTCGCGCACCACGTCGACGGCGTTGAACTCCTCGAAATGGACCCGGCCCTCGGTCCAATGGCCGGTCAGCGCCTCGATCTCCTCCATCAGCGGCGCCGGGCCGCAGCAATAGACATGTTCGGACCCCGGATTTTCCAGCAGGTCCCAGAAGTCGAAGAAGTTGTCGAGCTCGCCCTCGTCGTGATGGACGGTCGCGGTCTCGAAGCCCTTCACCTCGTCGAGATAGGCCGTGTCCTCGGCCGTGCGGGTGCAGTAGACCATCTCGAACGGTTTGCCCTGCTTTTGCAGGTGGCGCGCCATGGAGAGGATCGGGGTCACGCCGATCCCGCCGGCGATCAGGATGTATTTCGGCGCGTCGACGAGCTCGAAGTCGTTCTCCGGCGGTTCGACCGACAGGGTCGCGCCCTCGACCGCCTTATCGTGCATTGAGGCGGAGCCGCCGCGCGAGTTCGGCTCGCGCTTGACCGCGATCACATATTCGGACGGCTCGACCCCGTCGTTCATCAGCGAATAGCGCCGCATGGCGCCGTCCGGCGTCTCCACCGTGATGTGCGCGCCGGGCGTGAAGCCGGGCAACGTCCCTCCCGCCGTCGGCGCCAGCGTGAATTCCGCGATCTCGGGCGTCAGCGAGCGACGGCCGGCGATCTTCATCTCGATGCGTTCATTCGGCGTGTCCACAACAGCCCCCTTGTCAACGCTTCCCATCCCATGATATTAGAAATCTAATATTAGACATCTAAGACTTGGTCAAGCCAACGAGCTAGGTCACGGATGCGCAGTTGGTAGGGAGATGGGCGATGCTGTCGAGGGAAGAGAACGATCTTCTGACCCAGGTTGAGGGCGACGCGCCGATGGGCGCCTTAATGCGCCAGCACTGGGTGCCGGTCTGCTTGAGCGAGGAGGTCGCCGAGGCCGACGGCAAGCCGGTCCTCGTGGAGGCGATCGGAAAGCGCTACGTCTGTTTCCGCGACTCGGAAGGCCGTCTCGGCCTGCTCGACGAGCTCTGCCCGCATCGCAAGGCGTCCTTGGTGTACGGCCGGAACGAGGAGTGCGGCCTGCGCTGCCTCTATCACGGCTGGAAGTTCGATGTGGAGGGCAACTGCGTCGCCATGGCCTCGGAGCCCGAGGCCGACAAGATGATGGACAAGGTGAAGCACCGCGCCTATCCGGTGCATGAGTGCGGCGGGTTCGTCTGGGCGTGGCTCGACGCCGAGCGCGAGGCGCCGGAGTTCCATCGCCCGGCCTTCTCGCCCGATGAAGACACGCCGGTGGCGATCCTGAAGATGCGCATCCCGGCCAATTGGGCGCAGATCACCGAAGGTCAGATCGACAGCGCGCATTCCTCCTCGCTGCATTCCTCCGACATGAAGCCGGCGCGGGTGCCCGGGGCGGCGGCCGACGATCAGAGCTGGTACCGGCCCTCCACCGACAAGTCCCCGCGCATGCAGACCGAGCGCACCTCCTACGGCTTCCACTACGTGGCGATCCGCAAGCCCATGCGGCAGGCGTCCAGCCACAACTATCTGCGGATCACCGAGTACATCGCGCCCTTCACCTCGCTGATCCCGCCGAACAATTCCTACAACGTCGCGACCGTCATCGTGCCGGTCGACGACGAGACCAGCCACTTCCACTTCATCGCCTGGGGCGGCGAGGCTTGCCCGTCGACCGAACAGTGGCGGAAGTTCAATCACACCGTGCCCGGCGAGGACCTCGACCATCGCTGGCGCCCGCTGCGCTCGCCCGAGAACGGCTTCTGGCAGGACCGAGACGCGATGAAGGACGGCGACTTCACCGGCATCCAAGGCATTCCGAACCAGGACCTCGCCATGTGGGTGTCCATGGGCGCGCGGGTCGACCGCTCCACGGATTTTCTCGGCTCGTCCGATCTGGCGATCGTCGAGTTCCGCAAGTTGATGAGCGAGGCGGCGAAGAAGGTCGGCGACGGCGAGCCGGCGATCGGCACGACCGAGCCGCGCGTTCCGCACCCCAGCATCTCGTCGAAGGAGGGCGTCTTCCCGAAGGAGGTCGACTGGCGGACGCTCGGCTCCGACGAGGCGGCGGAAGCCGCCGAATAGCGGCCGACGCGGATTTTCATCCCGCCCGCAACGACGGGCGGGGGCTGCGGCGTCGCGACGCTGCGCAGAAAAGATCGACAAGCGCCCGGAAAAGGGTGCGCGCGGCCGAAACGGCCGGATAGATGGGAGGCCCCAGTGTCTGGAGGCGTTCAAGAGAAGGCGGGGGGGAGTCTGTCCGACTTTCCGACACGCCAATATATCGGCGGCGACTGGCGTCGAGGCGGCGGCGCCGTGCGTGCGATCCGCTCGCCCTATGACGGCCGGCTGCTCGCCGAAATTCCCGACGCCGATGCAAACGACCTGGATCAGGCGGTCGAACGCGCCTCCGCCGGCCAAAAGGAATGGCGCCTGATGGGGCCGGCCGGTCGCGCGGCCGCGCTGCGGCAAGCGGCGGCGCGGATCCGCGAGAACGCCGACGAGCTCGCCCGGATCGACGCGCTCGATTGCGGCAATCCGGTCAAGGGGATGCGCTTCGACGCCAATCTGGCGGCGGTCCTGGTCGAGTATTTCGCCGGCCTCGCCCCCGAGGCGAAAGGCGAGACGATCCCCCAAGCCGGCGGCAAGATCACCTACGTGACCCGCGAACCGTTGGGCGTCGTCGCCCGGCTCGTGGCCTTCAACCATCCGCTGCTGTTCGCCGCCGCCAAGATGGCCGCGCCGCTGGCCGCGGGAAACGCGGTCATCGTGAAGCCGTCAGAGGAGACCCCGCTTTCCGCGCTGCGGCTGGCGGAGCTGGTCGGCGACCTGTTCCCGAAGGGCGTCCTTTCGGTGTTGACCGGCGGGGCGGAGCTGGGGGCGGGCGTCTGCGCGCATCCAGGGATCGCCGCCGTCAGCGTCATCGGCAGCGTGCAGACCGGCAAGGCGATCCTGAAGGGCGGCGCCGATACGCTCAAACGCTCGCAGTTGGAGCTGGGCGGCAAGAACGCGCTGGTGATTTGCCCTGACGCGGATGTGGACGCCGCGATCGACGGCGCGGTCAAGGGCATGAATCTGGGCTGGACGGCCGGTCAGTCCTGCGGCTCCACCAGCCGGGTGCTGGTGCATGAAAGCCTGCGCGACCGGGTCGTGGAGGGGTTGGCGAAAGCGTTCGACGCCGTGCGCCTAGGCGACCCGAGCGACGAGGCGACCGAGATGGGCTGCCTCTCCACCGAAGGTCAGTACCGCAAGGTCGTCGGCTATATCGACCAGGCGATCGCCGCGGGGGCCGTGACGGCCGCCGGCGGCGCGCCCGAAAACGTCCCGGCGGAAGGGTTTTTCGTGCGACCGACCCTTCTGACGGGCGTGTCTGCGGACATGGAGATTGCGCGTGAAGAGGCGTTCGGACCGGTTCTGTCAGTTCTGTCCTGGCGTGACGAGGACGAGATGCTCGCCGTCGTCAACGGCCTGGATGTGGGGCTGACGGCCTCGATCTGGACACAGGACCTCGACACGGCGATGCGCCTGACGGATCGCATCCAGGCGGGCTACGTCTGGGTCAACGATTCGAGTGACCACTATCTGGGCGCGCCGTTCGGCGGGGCGAAGCAGTCCGGACACGGACGTGAAGAGTGTCTGGAGGAGCTGCTCGCCTACACCGAACAAAAAACGGTCACGATCGTTCCAAGAACAAGAAAAACACCCATCACCTGAAACGGGAGACGTTCAATGAAGTTCAAGGCTTTAGCAGTCGCGCTTTGTCTGGGGTTCAGCGCCGGGGCGGCCAACGCCGAGCCGGTCAACCTGACGCTCTCCGGCGGCAATCCCGGCGGCCTCTGGTCGCTGCTCGGCGCCGGCATGGACAAGGCGGTTAAGGCGACGGATTCGGACTCCGTCATCACCTATCAGGCCACCGGCGGCGGCTTCGCCAACATCGGCCTGCTCGCGGCGAACCGCACGGACCTCGGCATGGTTCACGACGCGGAGGTCAAGCTGGCCCTGACCGGCCAGGATCCGTTCAAGGCCCCGGTCACGAACATGATGGCCATCGGCTACATGTACAACTGGGCCCCGATGCACTTCTTCCTCAACAAGGACGTCGCGGAAGAATACGGCATCGACAGCCTGGACGACCTCGCCGGCTCGGGCGCGCCGATCTCCATCGGCATCAACCGTTCGGGCAACATCACCGGCAACGTGGCGCTCTTCATGCTGGCGGAAGCAGGCCTCGACGAGGCGACGCTCACCGGCAACGGCGGCAACTTCGTGCGCGCCGGCGCCAACGAGCAGGGCGACCTGATGCAGGACGGCCGCATCGACATGGCGACCAACGGCATCTTCATCGGGCACTCGTCCTTCCGCGCGATCGACGAGAACGTCGACGTGGTTCTGCTGCAAATCCCGCAGAACGTGATCGACGCGACCAACGAGGAGTTCGGCACGTCGGCCTATACGATCCCGGCCGACAGCTACTCCAACCAGGCCGAACCGGTGGAGACGATGGCGCTGGGCGCAATGGTCGTCACGACCGAGAGCATGGAGGACGACACCGCCTACACGCTCGCCAAATCCTTCGTCGAGCACATCGACGAGATCCGCGGGGTCCACAAGGCGATGCAGCAGTTGAACCCGGAACTGATGGTGAGCCAGACGGTTCTGCCGTTCCATCCGGGCGCTGAGCGCGCCTATGAGGAAGCGGGTCTTCTGAAATGAGGCTCTCGCTTCTAGCGACGGGTCGGCGGCGCACCTTTCGGGGTGCGCCGCAAACCCTGCTCACCGTCGTTGCGGCGGCCTTCGCGGTCTGGGTGATCTACGCGAACATCTTCGTGATCTCCGACCCGCTGGTCCTGGGCATTCTCTTCGTTTCCTGCATTTACACGCTGCTTTTCCTCGTGATCGGCCATTCGCCGACGGCGAGCGACCGGCCGACAGTGGTCGACTGGGCGCTCTCGGGCCTGAGCCTCGCCGCCGGCGTGTTTTTCTTCGTCAACGCCAAGGAGATCGCGGACCGCATCACGCTTCTCGATCCCTTCACGCCGCCTCAGTTCTTCTTCGGGACCTCGCTTCTGCTGCTGACGCTGGAAGCCACGCGTCGCACGACGGGTCTCGGCCTCACCGGCGTCGTCGGCGCCTTTCTGCTGTACAACCAGTTCGGCTATCTGCTGCCGCCGCCCTTCGGGCACGGCGTCTCCGAATTCACCTATCTGCTCGACATCCTGGTCTTCACGACCGACGGCGTGTTCGGCGTGCCGATCCAGGTCGTGGCGAGCTACGTCTTCCTGTTCGTGATGTTCGGCACGCTGCTGGCGAAGGCGGGCGGCGGCGACTTTTTCTTCAATCTCGCCGCCTCGCTGACGGGCAAGAGCGCGGGCGGCCCCGCCAAGGTCTCGATCATCTCGTCCGGCCTTTACGGCACGATGTCCGGCAGCCCGACGTCCGACGTGGTCGCCACGGGGTCGATCACCATCCCGATCATGCGGCGGCTCGGCTACAGGAGGCGCTTCGCCGGCGCGGTCGAGGTGGCGGCGTCCACCGGCGGCAGCGCGATGCCGCCGATCATGGGCTCCGCCGCGTTCATCCTGGCGGAATACACCGGCACGCCCTATCGCGAGATCGTCTTCGCGGCGATCATCCCCGCGCTGCTCTATTATCTCGGCGTTTTCCTGCAGGTGCATATCCGCTCGGTCCGCCACAATCTGCGCCCCTATGAGGAGGACGTTCCGCCGCTCTCCCAGACGCTGAAGGAGGGCTGGCCCTACCTCGCGCCGATCGCGATGATCATCGGCGTGCTGGTCGCCGGTTATTCTCCGGTCTTCACCGCCGGCGCCGGCGCGCTCGCCGTGGTGGTCGCCAGTCTCTTCACCAAGCGGACGCGCATGACCCCGATGCAGGTGATGGAGGGGCTGGCCGAGACCACCTTGCGCATCCTTCCTGTGGCGGGCGCCTGCGCGGCGGCCGGCCTCGTCATCGGCGGCCTGTCGATGACCGGCCTCGGCATGAAGGCGGCGAACGTGATCGTCGAGATCTCGGCCGGCGTGGACGTTCTCACGCTCCTCGTCGCGGCGATCGTCACCATCATCCTCGGCCTGGGAATGCCGACGCCGTCAGCCTACATTCTTGCGGCCGTGCTGGTCGGCCCGGCGTTGGCGAAGATCGGCTTTCCCGTCCTCGAGAGCCACATGTTCCTGCTCTATTTCGCGATCCTGTCCGCGCTCACTCCGCCGATCGCGGTCGCGGCGCTGGCCGCGGCGGCGATCGCGGAAGAGGACCCGATCATCATCGCCCTGCAGGCCGTGCGTCTCGCCGTGATCGGCTTCCTGGTTCCCTTCGTCTTCCTGTGGAACCCGGCGATCCTCGGGCAGGGCGACCCGGTCTCCATCGCGCTTGCGATCGCAGGCGGGGTGTGCGCCGCCTGGTCCGTCGCGGTGGCGATGGAGTGGGCGAACCTGCCCGGCGGCCGCGCGATGGCCTGGCCGATGCGGGCGGCGTTGTTCGGCTCCGCTGCGGCCGCGGTCGCGCCTCTTCCGCTCGTCTCGCTCTGCGGCATGGCGGCGTCGCTGGCCTTGCTCGGCGTCATCTATCTCCACGCCCGCCGAAACCCGGTGGAGGAGAAGCGCGCGAGCGCCGAGTAGACCCTTCGTCAAACGACGCGGACGCGCGGCGGTGAGCCGGCTGCGCGTCCGTCCGTTTTCCGGCCCGTCCAGGAGCGACCATGTCAGAGCGATACGACAAAGGAATGGCCGTCCGCCGGGCGGTGCTCGGCGACGCGCATGTCGATAGGGCCGAGGCGGCCAAGACCGCCTTCGACGCACCCTTCCAGAGCCTCATCACCGAAGGGGCCTGGGGGACGGTTTGGGCCTCCGACGGGATCAGCGCGCGCGAGCGCTCGATGCTGACGCTCGCCCTTCTGGCGGCGCTCGGCAATTTCGACGAGATCCCGATGCACATCCGCGCGACCGCGCGCACCGGCGCGACGCCGCGGGACGTGCAGGAGACCTTCCAGCATGTCGCGATCTACGCCGGCGCGCCGCGCGCCAATCACGCCCTGAAAATCGCCAAACAGACCTTCGCCGAAATGGAGGAGACCCAGTCATGACCGGCCCTGCGTCCGTCGACGACGGCCCCCTGATCCCGCGGGATCGCGACGTCCATCCCGTGGCCTACGATCCCGGCTACAAGACCAGCGTCACCCGCTCCCCGAAATTCCCGCTGCTCGCCATGGACAGCACGGTCACGGAGGAGACGGGCCCGGTCTTCGGCCACGACTCCCTTGGGCCGCTCGACAACAACCTTATCCTGAACTGGACCAAGGGCGCCGCCCCGGCGGTCGGCGAGCGCATCCTGGTTCACGGCCGCGTGCTGGACGAGAACGCGCGGCCCGTGCGCAACAGCCTGGTCGAGATCTGGCAGGCCAACGCCGGCGGGCGGTACCGCCACATTAAGGATACGTATTTCGCCCCGCTCGACCCCAATTTCGGCGGTTGCGGCCGCACGATCACCGACGACGAGGGGCGCTATCAGTTCCTCACCATCCGTCCGGGCGCCTATCCCTGGCCGAACCGCGGCAACGACTGGCGGCCGATGCACATTCACTTCTCGCTGTTCGGACGCGGCTTTGGACAGCGGCTGGTGACGCAGATGTATTTCGAAGGCGATCCGCTGATCGCGCGTTGCCCGATCGTCGAGACGATCAAGGATCGCGGACAGATCGACCGGCTCGTGGCCCCGCTCGACTTCAGCCGCGCCAAACCGCACGACTTCTTGGCCTACAAGTTCGACATCGTGCTGCGCGGGCGTCGCCAGACTTTTTTCGAAAACAAGCCGGAGGGCCAGTAACATGGTGCAGCCGCTCGAGGCGCTTCAGGAGACCCCGTCGCAGACGGCCGGCCCCTTCGTCCATATCGGGACGGTCCCGACCTATGCGGGCCTAGGCGGCGTCTATGAGACGGAGTTGGGGCGGGCGACCTTCTTGGACGGCGCGCGCGGCGAGATCGTGGAGATCTCAGGCCGCGTCCTTGACGGGGCCGGCGGCTTGGTTCGCGACGCGCTGTTCGAGGTCTGGCAGGCCGACGCCGACGGGCGCTATCCCGGTCAGGACGGGGCCGATCCCAAGGTCTTCGGGTGGGCGCGGGTCTGCGCCGACCCGGAAAGCGGGGAATGGCGCCTGCGCACGGTCAAGCCCGGCCGAACGCGCCGGCGCGACGGGCTGGAACAGGCCCCGCACATCGCCGTCTGGCTGATCGCGCGCGGGGTCAATGTCGGCCTGCAGACCCGCATCTATTTCGCGGACGAGGACAACGGCGGCGACCCGCTCCTCGCCCGGATCGATCCGAAAAGCCGCGTCGACACGTTGATCGCCGAGAAGACGGGCGAGGGCGCCTACCGTTTCGACATCGTCCTGCAGGGCGAGGGCGAGACCGTCTTCTTCGACATGTGACGGGTGCGGCAGCGGAGAAAGTAATGGACAAACGGATAGACAGCCTCGAGGCCGCCGTCGCCGACATCCCGAGCGGCGCCAGCCTGATGATCGGCGGCTTCGGCGGCTCCGGCGCCCCGATCGAGTTGATCCATGCGCTGGTCGCGCGCCTCAAGGCGACCGGCGCCCCCGCGAACCTCACCGTGGTGAACAACAACACCGGCAACGGCGAAGTGGGGCTGGCCGCGATGATCGCGCTGGGCATGGTGCGCAAGATGATCTGCTCCTTCCCCCGCTCGGCCGATCCGCGCGCCTTCACGGAGAAGTATCTCGCCGGCGAGATCGAGCTGGAACTGGTTCCGCAAGGCACGCTGGCGGAGCGGATACGCGCCGGCGGGGCCGGGATTCCGGCCTTCTACACGCCGACGAGCTACGGCACCGAGCTGGCGGAGGGGAAGCCGACCGCGGAGTTCGAGGGCAAGATGTGCGTGCAGGAGCGTTGGCTGAAGGCGGACTACGCGCTGGTGAAGGCGGAGACCGCCGACCTGCACGGCAACCTGACCTACCGCAAGACCTCCCGCAATTTCGGACCGCTGATGTGCGCGGCCGCGTCGCGCACGATCGTCCAGGCGCGCCGCGTCGTCGAGGCGGGAGAGATCGATCCGGAGGCGGTCGTGACGCCGGGGATCTTCGTCGACGCCGTCGTCGAGGTCCCGGAGCCGCAGCAGGAAGAGGACCTTAATCGCGCGGGGGCGAGCATCCTATGACCGAGCATCTCAGCAACGCTCAGATCGCCTGGCGCGCCGCCCAGGACATCGAGGACGGGGCCTACGTCAATCTCGGCATCGGCTTTCCGGAACTGGTCGCCAAGTTTCAGGCGCCGGGGCGCGAAGCCGTCTATCACACCGAGAACGGCCTCCTGGGCTTCGGCGCCGCCCCGCCGGCGGGCGAGGAGGACTGGGATCTGATCAACGCCGGCAAAAAGGCGGTGACGCAAAAGCCCGGCGCCAGCTTCTTCCACCATGCGGACAGCTTCGCCATGGTGCGGGGCGGGCATCTCGACGTCGCGATCCTGGGCGCCTATCAGGTGGCGCAGAACGGCGACCTGGCCAATTGGCGCGTCGGATCCCGGAGCGTGCCGGCGGTCGGCGGGGCGATGGATCTGGTGCACGGCGCGAAGCGCGTCGCCGTGGTCACCCAGCATGTCACGAAGGATGGCCAGCCGAAGCTGGTGGAACGCTGCAGCTTCCCCCTGACCGGCGTCGGCTGCATCACGCGAATCTACAGCAGCCTGGCGGTGGTCGACATACTGGACGGTCGCTTCGTCCTGCGAGAGAAGCTCCCCACGATCACGATGGAGGAGCTTCAGGCCTTGACCGGCGCGCCGCTGCACACCGACGGCGCCGTCGCAGACCTCGACGTCCCGGCGCTTTGAGCTGACTCGACCGACAACAGCAGGGGATCGCTTGATCTGGGTCAATGCGGCGGACCCAAGGCCGACCGATAAATTAGAAATCTAATTAATGAGGAAGGACTCGGTTATGTCGACGTTGGTCTGGGGTGGTTTGATCGCCGCAGCGGTCCTAATCGCCGCGATTGCGATGCAACGGCGCGGGGGCGTCCGCGCGGACGGCCGTCGCCCGGTGCTGATCGGCGCGATGCTGCGCCGGCGAGGCGTGAGCTTGGCGGGGCTGGAGGAGCGCGGTCTCGCGGACGACCTCGCCAACTGCGCGCGCATCTGCCGCGCCTGCGAGAATCGGGCGGCCTGCGGCGCACGGCTGCAGGCGACGCAAGCGCCGGCCTATCGCGACATCTGCCCCAACAGCGCCTTCATCGACGGCCTGCGCGCCTGATCCCGGCCACGGGCGCGCCGCCGGCCTTGGACAGGGCCGGCGGCGCGGCCGTTTCAACGCTGCCGCTCCAGCCGGTCCGTCGCCAGCGGCGTCGTGCGGGAGAGGGCGGCGATTTCGGTCCAACAGATCTCGTCGATTACACCGTTCGGAGCGTCCAGAGAGGGCCGAAGCTGACGACGCCCAATTCCTCTTCCTGGGCGAGAGGCCAAATCTCGACCGCCGCCTGTCCGGTGAGCGGATTGTACATTGGTTGGATCACGTCGATCGGCGCCCAGCCGCACGCCGCTTTGACAGCAAGCCCTAATCGCGCCGAGCGTCATCGCCGCCTTTTGGCTGTCGATCGCCGTAGTGGCTGCGGGCGCCGCGCCCACGCGTGTTTCCCCCCAGCTTTCCTGGGGGCGAGCTCTGAAGCCAGGCAATAGCGCCGGCGTCGTTACGTCCGGTAGTCCGGCTGCTCCGCGTCCAGGCTGCGGCGGACGGCTTCCCACTCCAGCGCGCCCTCATAGCCGTACCAGTCGCTCGCAGCCATATCGCTCAGATGGCGGCGCCCGCTGCGGCGGCTTCCTGCACCTGCAACTGCACCGCGCAGGCCTGGTCAGATAGAAAGAGCGGAAGAAAGCTTCGCCCGCATTGCGCCCGAAGACGAAGGCGCAGCGCCAGGCCTCGACCACCATCTTCTTGTCGCGCCCTGCCTCCAGCAGGCCCGAGAGGAAGTCGTCGCTGCATTCGAATTCATAGTCGGTATAGGCGATCCCCGCCCCGCCGCCGATCATCAGATAGGCTTGCGAAAAGGGTCCCATGCCCTCGGCCTGGGCGGAGACACCCATAATCGCCTTGGTGTGGATGTGCATGATGCAGTTCATTTCGGGATCAGCCTCGAAGAAGCGCTTCCCGATCTCCGTCGCTGAGGGGGTCGCCTCCCCATTCTGTGGCGTCAGGTTCGTGCGCTCGAAGCTGACCTTGACCAGGTTGGAGGCGGTCACCTCCTCATGCATCCAGCCGTAATGATGGGTTAAGAGCGCGTCTTCCCCTGGGACCCGCATCGCAGGCCGCTGGTTGGTGAGGTCGGTTAGGCGATACTTGACCAGCGCGCGCTAGATCGCCGCCAACTCCTGGCGGGTCGCCCACTCCGCTTCCGAACAGCCGGAAGGACGCGTCTCTTTCGCGCCTGTGGGACGGGAGCGGGTGACGACGGATATGATGGGGACTCCTTCTTCGGCGATGCAGGCAAACCTGGCCGAGCCGCTTGCGGTGGAAGAGATCGCGCGGCGCCTGCGGCTCAGCCCCAAGCGCCTGCGAACACGCTGTCGTAGAGGCCTTGGCCTGACAGCCGCCGGCTATCGCCGGACGCTGCGCCTCGGCCGCGCGCTCGATCTTCTGCGAGAGACGGAGATGAGCGCCTCCGAAATCGCCCTGGCGGCGGGCTTTGCCAGCCCGGCTGCGTTCTCGCGTGCATTTCGCTGCGCCTTTCAGTCCGCCCCGGGACAGTTCCGAAAAGTCTCACCTCGCAAACCGGCCTAAAGCGCGGACCCCACTGCCGCCTCAATCCGTCACGCCGCCCACTGGAAGCGCCTCGGCTAGGGGCGCCGGCCTGTCTGCGAGCGAGGCCGGCGGCCCACAGCGTCGGGAAAGCCGCTGCGAAACAAGTTTTTCAACAGCCTTAGCCAAACCGACCTTTCATCACCTATTCGCCCGCCTCGCTTGTCTGGCCTTCATAGAGACCAGCGCCTGACCGGCTGCGTCGGCCCCTGCGCCATGGCCGTCTGGAGGTGGCTATGAATACGCATCCGCGCCGGACATGCAGATCGACCGAAGTTGACCGGTCGCGGAGCTTACACGGCTACCTCTTGCGGCTGAGAAGCAGCATGATGTCGGATGGGGCGCCGTAACGGATGACGGGATGCGCGGCCGCAAGGGTCGCGAACAGACCGGCGCGGGCCGGCCATCCCAAATCCCCGCGGATCGCGAGACGGCCCCAGAGACCGGCGAGCGCGACGCTCGGCAGGCCGGCGTGACGGAGCGGCTCGAAGCCGGCCGCGCGCACGCAGGCCTCCAGGCTGCCGGGCGAGAAGTACCAGAGGTGCGGGCTTTCGTAGCCGCGCTGCCACAGGCGCTCATAGGGACCTTTCAGGCCGAGCCCCAGCAGCGCGCCCGCCATGCGATAGAACGCGCCGCGCCGATCGGGGAGGGTTAGGATGAGCGTCCCGCCCGGGGCCAGCAACCGGTGCGCTTCGCACAACGCGGAGAGCGGGTCGGGCAGATGCGCCAGGACGTCGTTGAAGGAGACGATGTCGGCGGACCGCGCCGGGGCGTCCGGGCGGGGGAAGAGGCCGGCGGTCACGTCGTGGCCGTTCGCCCTCGCGGCTTCGGCGACCCCCGGATCGGGCTCGATCCCGAAGGTCTCGAGGCCGCGCTCGCGCGCGATGTCGAGGAACCAGCCCGCCCCGCAGCCGACGTCGAGCAGCCGGCGCCCGGGCGGCGGCGCGAAGCGGGCCATCGCGTCGAGACTGCGGCCGGCGTTCGCGCGACGCAGCCGGCTGTGGGCGTCGACCGCGCTCTCGCTCCAGCCGGCGACAATCGGGCCGTTCGCCGCCGGATCGTCGAGGCGCGACCGCTCAAGCGCGCAATCCGGGCAGCGAGCGACCCAGGCGACGGGTCCCGGGGTCATGGACGATCCGCAGAGCGGACAGGAGAGCGGTCCTGAGGTTGGATCTGCGTCACGCATGCACAAACTCTGTCCTCGTTTCTTGGGCGCGCTTGCGCGGCCTCCAGGCGTCGGAAACCGGGCGACTAAGGCAGGCGCGCCGGAGATCGTCTGGCGCCCGTATTTCCGCGCCAAGTACGCCCGGTCATGACGCAGGCGCAGGCGCAGACGCCGCGCCCGCGGCTCACCTTCACGCTGGATCTGGAAGATCATCGCGCCGACCGGCGCGGGCCGCCGCGCTATGCGGGCGACACGCGCGCTGCTCGATCTGTTCGACGAGATCGGCGCGCGGGCGAGCATCTTCATCGTGGGCGAGATCGCGCGCGCCGCGCCGGACCTGATCCGCGAAGTCGTCGCGCGCGGCCACGAGCCGGCCTGTCACTCCCTGAACCATCGGCCCTTGGACCGGGAGACGCCGGAGCGTTTTCGCCGAGAGACGGCGGACGCCAAGGCGGCGATAGAGGATGCGGCCGGCGTCGCGGTGACCGGATACCGCGCGCCTGTCTTCTCGCTGACCCGGAAGACCCTTTGGGCGCCGGCGGCGTTAAGCGATTTGGGCTTCACCTACTCCTCGAGCGTGCTGCCGGCGCCCTCGCCGCTCTACGGCTTTCCGGAGGCCCCGGCGACCCCGTTCCGCTGGCCGGAGGGGCTGCTGGAGCTGCCGACGCCGGTGATGCGGATCGGGCGCTCGCCGACTCCGTTTCTCGGCGGCTTCTATCTGCGCTACCTGCCGGCCGCCCTGGTGCGGCGCGGGATCGCGGGCCAGCCCGCGGAGACGTGCCTTTGGAGCTATATCCACCCCTACGACATCGACGCCGCAGAGCCGTTCGGCGCGATCGCGGGGGCCCCGCTTTGGGTCAGCCTGCTGCTCTGGGCCAACCGATCGGGCGCGAGGCGAAAGATCGAACGTCTCGCCCGCGCGGTCGCGCCGGCCCCGCCCCTGGGCGAGCGTGCGGCGCGCGGCGAGTACGACCGGGTCGCGGCCTTCCCGACCCTGTAACTCTGCGGGCCGCTAGGCGTTTCAATTGACCGAGCGGGCGCTGCGCGCGGCTCATCCAACCGCATGCGGAGCGGACCGTGGGGACCTCGCGCCGAGGGCGTTAACCGATCCGCTTCCCAGCAACCCGACCTTTTTGCGCCGGCGTTTTCCTATTAGGGACCCGCCTAAGGGCTGAGGAGACCTCCTTGCAGGCGTCGACGAACTCTGAAGCGCAGACCTCCTTTGTTTCGAAGCAGGCTGATGAGCACGCCCCGCCGCAAGTCCGCGGTCATGGCGACGCCTTTGCGACCATCGATCATTGAGGCGGTGCGCCGGGCCGCCTGCGGTCAAAAGGCGTCATCGATCCCGCGTTGGGGGAGATTATCCGGCGCACTTCTTCTTTCGATTGAAGTGCGTCGCCTGGCTGATACCCGCCTTCCGACAGATCTCAGCAACCGGCGCCCCTCTTCCCCTTGCTTCAAAATGAACGCCTTCTGGTCCTCCGAGAACTTCGAGGCCTTCATAGCTCTCCGCTCCTCCCGGCCAGGACAATCACCGCGGAAAACTCTAACCGAAAGCGATCCAGTTTTCGGGGTTCAGATCAATGATTCTGGTGATTCAAGGAAGCGCGCTTCCGCAACTGACATTTAATCTCAGGCCTACGCGCATTCTCGACCCATCGGCGACGGCGGATCATTGAACCGACTGCACTGCGGCGACGCGATTCTGAGAGCTTTCAGATTACTTAGGGGGGCTGTTGAATTCGACCGTTCCGAGCGCGCACCATCCTGCCCGCAGAGGCAGCGAGCCGCTGATCGGGTCGCGCCGCTCGACGCTCATCGCCGCGTTCAGGTTCAGCGTCGAGCCGTCGGGTCCGGCGCCGGCCCAACCATGCTGCGCATAGACGGCGCCCGGGGCGAGTTGCTTGACGATCGCGGCGCGGGCGGCGAAGCGTCCGCTCGCGGTGCGCACCTCCGTCCAATCCCCTTCGGCGAGGCCGTATTCCGCGGCGGTCTCCGGCGCCATCTGAAGGATCGGGTCGGGCTGCAGGCGCCGCAGGCTCGGCAGATTGCGCCCCTGGCTGTGGCAATAGGTGAGCGTCTTGGCGCAGCCGAGGCGCAGCGGATAGCCCTGCGGCGGTGAGGCTTCCTGCGGCGGCGCGCAGGGCAGCGCGTCGTACCCGGCCGCCGCCAACCGGTCCGAGAAGAGTTCGAGGCGCTTGCTCGGCGTCGGGAACCCGTCGGGGTCGAACGGGCGCAGCCGCACTTCGTCCGGAAGGGTCACGCCCTCGGGCGCGGCGCGCAGCGCCTGCGGCGTCAGGCCGGTCGGGGCCAGGATATGGGCGTATCCGGCGTCGACGTCCCCGTCGAACATCTGCGCCGACAGGCCGAGCCGCTCCGCCATCGCCATCACGATCTCGGTGTCCCCGCGCGCCTCGCCCACCGGTTCGACGACCGCGGGGCGAAGCTGAACCCGGCGCAGCCCCTCCAAGCTCGCATCGAAGCCGGGCCGCAAACCTTCTCGTTCCCAAGAGGTCGCGGCCGGCAGCACGATGTCCGCGTGGGCCGCCGTCTCGTTCAGGAAGAAATCGGCGTGGACGTGGAGATCGAGCGCCTCCAAAGCCTGGCGCGCCCGGGCGGTTTCAGGCTGCGCCGCCAGAAGGTTGCCGCCGAAGGAGACGAGCGCGCGCACCGGATAGGGGCGCCGCTCCAGAATGGCGTCATAGACCGCCTCGGCCGTCACCCATCCTTGGCCCGCCGGACCGAGAGGCCGCGCATCGCGACCCAGCGCCTTCGCCCGCTGCGCCTCGCCGAGCAGGTCCGGCCCGTAGAGCGGATTGAAGGACGCGGCGGCCCCGGGCACGTTCCCGCCGGCCGCGCCGTAGCAGCCGGTCAGGGCGTATAGGATCGAGATCGCGCGGTCGGTCTGCGTCGCGTCCGCGCTCTGCCCGACGCCGTTCCAGGCGTAGTAGGCGACCCGGCCGCCGCCGCCGATGAGTTCCGCCGCCCGATCGAAGGCGGCCCGATCGACGCCGGCTTCGGCGCAGGCGCGCTCCGGCGTGAACGGGGACAAGGCGTCCCGCAACGTCGCGAAGACCGTGCGGCAGGGGATGGCGCCCTCCGGCCCCGGCGTCGTGACGGCGCCGTCGAGCGTCGGCGCGGCCGTCTCGTCGAGCCAGCGCCCCTCCGCCGGATCGTAGGCGAGCAGCCGGCCGGCGGCGTCGAGGCCGATCATCGCCTCCGGCGCGTCGGTCCAGCCCAGATCGCGCCCGCGCAGCCGTCGCCCGATGTCCTGACGGACCAGCAGCGGCGCGTCGGTCCATCGGGTCAGAAAGTCGCCGTCGATGCGTCCCGCGTCGATCAAAGCGCGTGCGAGACAGAGCGCCAACAGCCGGTCCGCGCCGGGGCGCACGCGCAGCCAGCTGGCGGCGTGGCGGCTGTAGAGGGTCGGCCGCGGATCGACGACGACGAGCTTCGCGCCGCGCTTCAAAGCCTTCTGTATTTCGACCGATCGGGCGAGCCAGGTCGCCGTCGGATTCCAGCCCCAAAGAAGCACGACGTCCGCGCGGGCGACGTCCGGCGTCCCGATGTCCCAGCCGTAGGTGAAGCGCGTCGCGACGTCCTTGTGCCAGTTGCAGATTTCCGTGCTGTAGATCGTGTTGGGACTGCCGAAGGCCGCGATGAACCGTTCGACCCAGGCGATGGAGTCGGACATGTGCGTGCCGCTCGGCGTCGTAACCGAGAAGGCGACCTGTTCGGGGCCGCCGGCGTCGCGAATTCCGCCGAGACGCGCCCCGATCTCGTCGAGAGCCTCGTCCCAACTGATCGGCGCCCACGCGTCGGCGGAGCGGTCTCCCTTGGCCCCGACCCTGCGCAGCGGACGGGTCAGGCGATCCGGGTGGTGGACGAGCTCCGGCGCGGCGCGCCCCTTCGGACATAGCTTCGCCCCAGAGGGGTGCCGCGGATCAGGCTCGACGGCGGTGAGGCGGCCTCCCTCTATCACGGCTATGCAGCCGCATCGTGAGCGGCACTGGGTGCAGAAGGCGGGAATTCGTGTCGCGTCGGTCATGGTGAAGCGTAGCGATTGGGAGGGAGCTTCTGCAAGCCGGCGCTCTATCCTGCTGAGCGACCAGGACGTGGGCGGTTAGAGTGCAAGAACGCCGGACCGACGCCATAGGGAGCGCGGGTTTCGGGAGGGGGCGCGCTTACGGCTCTTCCGCCTCCAGCACGTAGGCGCCGGCCGGGATTTCGTTCTCGATCAAGCGGCGCACGCCGGGCGGAATCTGCGGGTCCTCGGGCGGGTAGATGTCGGCCTGGGCCAGAGCCTTTCGCACGTCGACGCGCCGGCCGAGATACTCCAGCAGCACGCGCGAGGCGCCCGGGCGGCGGCCGCGGCGCACCGGCCCCCCGGTCTGAACGCCGAGCATCTGATCGACGCGCGTGTGGTAGCTGGGATAGAGCGTCATTTGGGTGATCGATTTCTGTAGCAGCGCCTCGTACTCGAGGACGTAGATGCGCTCTGAGATCATCAGCACGGCGCCCATGTATTTCGAGACGGTCGTGCGCGCGCCCGTGGTTCGGCGGCGCATCATCTCGAAGTTCTTCCAGTAGTAGCGCCCGTCCTTCTCGTAGATCACGCCGAGCGACTTGATGATCTGGCCGGCGTAACCGAAGGAATAGAAATAGCGGAAATAATAGCCGACATAGCGGTCCAGCGGGCTGCTGCGCTGATAGAGGATTTCCAGATGGCGCAGCGGATCGGCGCCGACCGCCGCCTCCATCGGCCGGCGTCGCAGGGCGACCAGTTCCTGAAATCGGCCAGGCTCCAACAGCATCTCCGATTCCGTCACGCCGAAGAAGTCGCAGACCCGGCGCATATTGTGGCGCGACGGTCGCGATTGGCCGTTCAGGTACTTGTTGAATTGCTGTCGGTTGACGTCGAGCTTCCGGCACACCTCGGCGATTGAGGAATAGTAGCTGCATAGCAGCGCGAGATTTCGCGGGAAATGGTGATCCTCCATAGCTCTATCGCAGCTTGACGCCGCAAGCGTGTCAAGTCGCGAAAGGGCGCGAAGTTGTCTCCGCCGTTCGGCGCGCGCTCAATTGGGACGCAACCGAGAACAAGCCGGAGGAGGCGACCGTCCCATGAGGATCGTCAAGGAATACCCCCACAAGGTCCGCGAACTGCCGCATGTCGAGGTGCCGATGCCGGACGGCTGCAAGCTGGCCGCGCGGATCTGGATGCCGGAAGGGGCGGAGAGTACGCCGGTCCCCGCGATCCTCGAGTACATTCCCTACCGCAAGAATGATCTGACGGCCCAGCGCGACGAGAGCATGCATCCCTACACCGCCGGCCACGGCTATGCGGTGGTGCGCCTCGACCTGCGGGGAACGGGCGAATCGCAGGGCCTGATGCTCGACGAGTATCTGCCGCAGGAACTGCAGGACGGCTTCGACGCGATCGCCTGGATCGCCGATCAGCCCTGGTGCGACGGCAATGTCGGCATGATGGGCATCTCCTGGGGCGGCTTCAACGGGCTTCAGGTGGCCGCGCTTCAGCCGCCGGCCTTGAAGGCGGTGATCAGCGTCTGCTCCACCGACGACCGCTACGCGGACGACGTCCACTACATGGGCGGCGCGATGGTGATCGATCAACTTTCCTGGGCCTCCATCATGTTCGGCAAGAACACCCTGCCCCCCGACCCGCGCCATGTGGGCGAGGCGTGGCGGCCGATGTGGCGCGAACGGCTGGAGAAGAGCGGTTTGTGGCTGAAGAACTGGCTGGAGCACCAGACGCGCGACGAGTTCTGGAAGCACGGCTCGATCTGCGAGGACTGGTCGAAGGTGACGACGCCGATCTACGCGATCTCCGGCTGGGCCGACGGCTACTGCCGGGCCGTCTTCCGCCTGATGGAGAACCTGCAAGGGCCGAAGAAAGGGCTGATCGGCCCCTGGGCGCACAAGTACCCGCACCTTGGTCAACCGGGGCCGGCCATCGGTTTCCTGCAGGAGGCGCTTCGCTGGTGGGACCATTGGCTGAAGGGCCAGGACACCGGGATCATGGAGGAGCCGATGCTGCGGCTCTACATGCAGGATCCGGCCCCGCCGAAGGGATGGTACGCCGACCGTCCGGGTCGCTGGGTGGCCGAACCGTCCTGGCCCTCGCCCAATATCGAGCGGCGGGCGCTGCCGCTCGGCGCGGACGGACGCCTGCATCTCGAGGCGGACGCCAAGGCCGAAGCCGGGGTCCTGACCCACGCCAGCCAGGGCCGCGTCGGCATGGCGTCGGGCAAATGGTGCTCCTACGCCGTGCCTGGGGACCAGCCCGGCGACCAGGGGACGGACGACGCCGGCAGCCTGCGCTTTGAGACCGCGCCGCTGGAACAGCCTTTGGAAATCGCGGGAGACGCGGCCGTCGAACTTGAGCTGTCTGTCGACAAGCCGGTGGCCCAGCTGGCCGCGCGGATCGTCGACGTGCATCCCAACGGCGCCGCGACGCGGGTCTGCTACGGCGTCCTCAATCTCTGCCATCGCGACGGCCATGCGGAGCCGGAGCCGCTGATCCCGGGCGAGCGCTATCGCATCCGCGTGCCGATGAAGCCGGTGGCGCAGCGCTTCGAGAAAGGCCACCGCCTGCGCCTTTCCCTCTCCACCGTCTATTTCCCGATGATCTGGCCGACGCCGGAGACGGTGACGCTTACGCTCCACACCGAAGGCTCGCGCCTGGAATTGCCGGTGCGCGTCGCCAGCCCGGCGGACGAAGCCCTGGCCCCCTTCGCGGAGCCGGAAGCCGGCCCCGAGCTTGCGGTCGAGACCCTGGAGGCGCCCGACCTCCATTGGCGCGTGGTCGACGACGTCGGATCCGATCGGATCGAACTCCATGTCGGCGACGGCGACGGGGTGATCCGCATCGTCGATTGGGATCTGACGATCCGCAGCCAAGCCTATGAACGCTACACGGTCGAGGGCGGCGACGCGCGCTCCGCCCGCGGGACTGTGCGCTGGGAGTACGCCATGGGCCGCGCCGACTGGCAGGTGCGCACCGAAACCGAGACGACCCTGACCTCGGATCCGCAGAGTTTCATCATCGAGGCCCGCCTGAAGGCCTGGGAGGGCGACGAGCTGGCGCACGAGGAGGTGTGGAGCGAACGCATCCCGCGTCGCATGGCGTGACTTCGCGAAATGACGCGATTTACGCGTCTGATTGCGCGCGATGCGAAATTGCATTGGTGCACGGACAGGGCGTCCAATACGGACCGCAAAAAAAGAGAACCGCGGGCGTCGGGCTGCGTCAGGAGGCGCGCCGGCGGCCAATCACCAGGGAACAGGACGGAGGCGAACGATGACCGGTTGGAAGACGACGCGTTTTACCACGACGAGGCGGGGGTTCCTGGCGGCGGGCGGCGCCGTCGGCGCGGCGGCGATGCTTCCCAAGTGGGTCGGGCCGGCGCAGGCCGCGGAGCGCGTGTTGAATCTGCGACTTGACGCGGACAATGCGATTCTCGACCCCGGCTACATGGTCGGCGGCTCGGAGATCGAGGCGCAGAAGCAGTGTCTGCCGTTTCTCGCGCAGTATGTGGTCGAGGACGGCGCGGTCGGCTGGGAGCCCACCTATTTCGTGAGCAAGCTGGAGCAGCGCGACCCCACCCACATCGATTTCGAGCTGGCCGAAGGGCTGATGTGGAGCGGCGATTTCGGCCCGGTGCTGGCGTCCGACGTGAAGTACAGCTACGAGCGGATGAAGACCACCGACTGGAGCGGCTATTTCGACGCCTTCGAGCGGGTCGACGTCACGGGCGAGCGCTCCGGCACGATCGTCCTCAACAAGCCCTTCGCGCCCTTCATCGTGATCACGCTGTGCCACGGGCCGGGGGCGGTCCTCTCCGAGAAGGCGATGATGGCGGTCGGAGAGAAGTTCACGACCGAGTTCCCTGCGATCTGCGGGCCTTACGTCTATGAACAGATCCCCGGCCAGCGCGCGGTCTTCACGCCCAATCCGGACTGGACCGGGCCGAAGCCGGACTTCGACCGGGTGAACTGCAACGTCATCACCGAGATGAAGGGCGCGGAGCTCGCCTTCGAGGCGGGCGAGCTGCACTGCACCGAGATCGGCACCGACACGCTGGCGCGCTATGCGGACGAGATGCCGGCCGGCGCCAAGGTGACGGCCGCAGGCGAACTGCAGTATCTCTGGCTCGGCATGAACACCCAGCATCCGAAGCTGCAGAACAAGCTGGTGCGTCGCGCCATCCAGCACGCGGTGGACGTCGAGGCGATCAACCAGGGCGCCTATTCCGGCGTGGTCACGCGGTCCTACGGCAATGTCTGCCCGGGGCTGATCGGCCAGCGCACGACCACCCGCTACTACACGCACGACGTCGCCAAGGCGCGCGAGCTCTTGGAGGAATCCGGCGTGCGCGGGTTGGAGCTGACGCTGAAAGTGCTGAACAACCAGGAGCGCATGCTGGGCGCCCAGATCATTCAGGCGAACCTGGCGGCGATAGGGATCACGGTTAAGATCCTCCCGCAGGACGCCGGGCCGTTCTGGGAGATGGGCCAGGAGAGCAAGGGGGAGCAGTGGAAGGATCTGGAGCTGTTCACCATGCGCTTCGCCACCACCCCCGACCCCTATGAGGCGATGCAGTGGTTCGTCTCCAGCCAGGTCGGCGTCTGGAACTGGGAGCGCTGGACGGATCCGGAGTTCGACCGTCTCTACGAGGAAGGCCTGGGCGAGACCGATCCGGCCAAGCGCGCCGAGATCTATCTGCGCATGCAGGACATCATGGAGGAGACGGGCGCCTACGTCTGGATCAACCATGAGCCGGAGGTCTACGTTCACGCGGACGACGTCGAGATCAGCGCCGCCCCGTCGGCCGAACTCGACTACCGCCGGTTCCGGCAGCTTTAAGGGGCGGGACGGCGGGCGGCGGCGCCTGGGAGCCGCCGCTCGCCGCTCTATCCGGGCCGCGAGAGGAGACCCGGCGTGCTGAGCTACATCCTGAAGCGCTTAGGCCTCTCGCTGGCGGTCGTCGTCGCCGTGGTGCTGGTGCTGTTCTCGCTCCTGCACCTGATCCCCGGCGATCCCGCGACCGTCGCCCTCGGCCCGCGCGCAACGCCCGAGGCGGTTCAGCGTTACGCCGAGAAGATGCATCTCGACAAGCCGGTCGTGATGCAGTTCCTGATCTATGTGAAGAATGCGGCGCTGGGCGATCTGGGCGTCGACGTGTTCTCGAACCGCTCCGTCGCGCAGATCGCGATCGACCGGATGGGCTTCACCGTCGCGCTAGTCTCTGTGAGCCTGGCCTGGGCGGTTTTGCTGGGCGTGCCGCTCGGCTGTCTGGCGGCGGTGCGGCCGAACAGCTGGATCGACCGGCTGGCGGCCGTCCTCTCGGTCGGTACGATCGCGATTCCCTCCTTCGTCGTGTCGATCTGGGCGCTGCTGCTGTTCTCGCTCGAGCTGAGATGGCTGCCCGCCATGGGCGCGGGCGAGCCGGGCGATCCGCTGGACCAACTGCATCACCTGGCCTTGCCGGCGCTGGCCGTCGGTCTCGGATGGGTCGGCTATCTGGCGCGCATGGTGCGCGCTTCGATGCTGGAGGTGATGGGCGAGCCCTATATTCGCGCCGCGCACGCCTTCGGCCTGCCGCCGCGTCGGGTCGTCTACGGCTACGCGTTGCGTGTCGCGATTCTGCCGACTGTGACGCTGATCGGCATGGGGTTCAGCGGCCTGCTCTCCGGCGCGGTCTTCGCCGAAATCATCTTCGCGCGACCCGGAATCGGAAAATTGATCTTCGATTCCGTCATGAACCGGAACTTCCCCGTGGTGCAGGGCGCGGTGCTGCTGACGACCGCGCTCTACATCGTCATCACGCTGATCAGCGACCTCGTCGTCGCGTGGCTGGATCCCCGTGTCCGTGAAACCCTCTGACGCCGTCCCGGATCTGGATCGCGAGCGCGAGAGCGCCGCGCGCGAGCGGCGCGCGACGCTGGGCGCATTCTTGCGCAATCCGCTCGGCGTCACCGGCCTCGTCCTGGTGCTGCTGTTCTTCGCCAGCGCGATCTTCGCGCCCTGGATCGCGCCTTACGATCCCAACGCGATGGACATCCCCGACCGGCTGGCCGACCCCAGCCTTGAGCATCTGGCCGGCACCGACCAGCTCGGCCGCGACACCTTCTCGCGCGTGCTGCACGGCGGGCGCGTCGCCTTGAAGGTGGCCGCGATCGGGGTCTCCGTGGCGCTCGCCGTCGGGCTCGTTCTCGGCATGCTGGCGGGGTTCGGGCCGCGCTGGCTGGATAACTTGTTGCTGCTCGTCTTCGACACGGTGCGCGCCTTCCCGACCATCGTGCTGGCGCTCGCCACCGTGGCGCTGACGGGACCCAGCCTCGAGATGGTGCTGGCGATCGTCATCATCACCTCGATCCCGCAATATGCGCGCATGGCGCGCACCGCCACGCTCGCCCTCAAGAATACGGAGTTCATCCTGGCCGAACGCTCGCTCGGCGCTTCGACCGCGCGGATATTGCGCGAGCACGTCATGCCGAACGTCATCGGCCCGCTTCTGATCCTGGCGGCGATGGACGTTCCGGTGGTGGTGACGGTGGAGGCGGGGTTGAGCTTCCTGGGCCTCGGCGTGCTGCCGCCGACGGCGAGCTGGGGCACGATCCTCAACGAAGGCTATCTGGTGATCCGCGAGACGCCGTGGATGGTGCTGGCGGGCGGCGTGCCGCTGGTGCTGACGACGCTCGGCTTCACCTTCCTCGGCGAGGCGCTGCGCGACGTCTTCGATCCCAGGCTGAGCAAGGGGAGATAGCGCAAGGATGGACGCCGACGCCGCCCCGCTGCTCGAGATCGATCGCCTGTCGCTCGCCTTTCACACCGCGCGCGGACGCGTCCAGGCGCTGCGTGAGGTGAGTTTCTCCGTCCCGCGCAACCGGATCGTCGGGGTGGTCGGCGAAAGCGGTTCGGGCAAGAGCACCGTGCTCTGGTCGATCCTGGGCTTGCTGGCGGGCAACGCCGAGGTGACCGGCGGGGCCGTGCGTTTCGCCGAGCGCGACGTGCTGGCCTTGGCCGAACGCCAGCGGCGCGCGCTGCGCGGCGAGGAGGTGTCGGTCGTCTTTCAGGATCCGATGACCTCCCAGATCCCGGTGCTGACCTACGCCCGGCAGATGCGCGACATCCTCTATCGGCGACGGGGGATGAGCGTCGCCGAAAAACGCCGCCTCGCGGCCGAGATGCTGGGCAAGGTCGGCATCCCGGATCCGGGTGCGCGCATCGACCAATATCCGCATCAATTCTCCGGCGGGATGCGCCAGCGCGCCGGGATCGCGATGGCGCTGCTGACCGATCCCGCGCTGCTGCTGGCGGACGAGCCGACCACGGCGCTCGACGTCACGATGGAGGCGCAGATCGTCCAGCTGCTGCGCGACCTGCAGCGCGAGTTGCAGTCAACCGTGATCGTCGTCTCGCACAATCTGGGGCTGATCGCAGAGATGTGCGACGACGTCGTCGTGATGTACGCCGGCGAGGTGGTGGAGGCCGGTCCCGTCCGCCGAATCTTCCACGACGCCCGCCACCCCTACACCCGCGCGCTTCTGGAGTGCGATCCTGCGCGGATCGTCGAGAAGACGCGCATTCTGCCGGTGATCCCCGGCGACATCCCGGACCTGACCCGTCCGCCGCCGGGCTGCGTCTTTGCCGATCGCTGTCCCAAGGCGATGGAGATCTGCCGCACGACCCCGCCCTCTGAGGCGCGCGACGAGGCCGGCGGGCGCGCGCGCTGCCACCTGTTGAACGGCCCAGGCCGCGATCCCGATTGGCCGCCGCCGTCGGAGGTGATCACTGTTTTTCAAGGGGGAGCCGGCGCCGGTTCGCCGCCGAAAGTCGAACCCGCGCCGAGCGAGCGTCCGCCGACGGAGGAGTCGCTTCTGGACGTGCAGGGCCTGCGCGTGCGCTTCCCGACCATGGGGCCGATCAAGGCGAAGCTGTCGGGCGTCGCGGACCCGTTCGTCGACGCGGTGCTCGACGTCTCCCTCAGCGTCAAGCCCGGCGAGACGGTGGGCCTCGTCGGGGAAAGCGGCTCGGGCAAGACGACGTTGGGCCGGACGATCCTCAATCTGGTCGCGGCGTATGCGGGCTCGGTCCGCTTTGAGGGCGAGGAGACGCTGGGCCTGAGCGAGCGGCGCTTCAAGCGGCTGCGGCGCGACATGGCGATGATGTTCCAGGATCCGGTGGGGTCGCTCAGCCCGCGCAAGACGGTGCGCGCGCTGATCACCGAGCCGTTCGACATTCACGGCGTGGGCGACGTCGACCGCGATGCGGAGGCGGAGCGGTTGTGCGATCTGGTGCGGCTGCCCAAGGCGTTCCTCAGCCGCTATCCGCATCAACTCTCCGGCGGACAGGCGCGGCGGGTCGGCGTGGCGCGCGCGTTGGCGCTTCGCCCGAAGCTGATCATTGCGGACGAGCCGACGGCGGGCCTCGACGTTTCGGTTCAGGGAGAGATCCTGAACCTGATGCGCGAGCTGCAGGAAGCGCACGGCCTCGGCTATCTGATCATCACCCACAATCTTCCCGTCGTACGCCATATCAGCGATCGGCTGGCAATCATGTATCTCGGCCGGATCGTCGAGCAGGGACCGTCCGAGGCGATCTTCAACCAGCCGGCGCACCCCTACACGCAAGCGCTGGTCCGCGGCGTGCCGCAGCCCGACCCCGATCTTCGGCGCGACGAACTCGCCGTCACCGGCGAAGCGCCCAGCCTCTTGAAGCGCCCGCCCGGCTGCGACTTCCACACCCGCTGCCCCTACGCCGACGAGCGTTGCGCGCGCGAGGTCCCGCGGGCGGAGGAGATCCAGCCCGGCCGCCATGTCGCGTGCTGGCGCCCGCTGGTGGAGCGGGTCTGAGGCGCCTCCGGTCGCCCGGTATCGACGCGGCGGCCTCCAAGCGGCCGGCCTCCACGCGGCCGGCCTCGACGCGTCCGACAGCGATGCGTTTCGGGCCTGTCAGCCGCGTTGCGCGGCCTTAAGGAAGCCTAGGATCAGGCGATCGCGTTCGGCCATCATCTCGCTCGTGCTGCGACCGCCCATCTCGGCCGCCACGCCGTCGGCGAGCGCCTTGGCGGTCTCCTCGTCCAGCGTGACGCCGTCGTCCAGGCTCTCCCACCAGCGATGGAAGCTGGGGGCGTAGCGGCGGCAGAATTCCGCCATCCCGGCTTCGCCCGCGCCGAGGCCGAACAGCATATGCGGCCCCATGGCCGCCCAGCGCAGGCCCGGGCCGGCCCAGATCGCGCGGTCGACGTCCTCGACGCTGGCGACGCCGTTCTGCACCAGGCTCACCGCCTCGCGCCACAGGGCCGCCTGCAGGCGGTTGGCGACGTGACCCGGGACCTCCTTGTTGACCCGGATCGTCGTCTTGCCGCAGGCGGCGTAGAAGGCCTCCGCCGCCGTCAGCGCGGATTCTTCCGTGCGTTCATTCCCCATGACCTCGACCAGCGGGATCAGATGCGGCGGGTTGAAGGGGTGGCCGAGGACGAAGCGCGCCGGGTCTTTCCAGCCGCCCTGCATCTCCGTCACCGTCAGGCCTGAGGCGGAGCTGGCGACCACCGCGTCCGGCGCCAGCGCCGGTTCGACCCGGCGGTAGAGGTCGTGCTTGATCTCGATCCGCTCCGGCGCGCTTTCCTGGATGAAGCGCGCGCCCTCGACCGCGTCCTCCGGCGCGGCGACGACGGGGACTTCGGGCGGCGCCTCGGTCTTCGCGACGCCCAGGGCCTGCAGGCTCGGCCAGGCGCGGGCGGCGTAGGCGGCGATCGCCTCGCCTGCGCCGTCGGCCGGATCGTAGACCGTGACGCGGCAGCCGCAGGCCGCGAACAGCGTCGCCCAGCTGGCTCCGATGACGCCCCCGCCCAAACAGGCGACGGGCAGGCCGTTCAGGGTTGAGAAGTCGGCGTCGGTCATGATTCAGAAAAGCCCCGGGTTGAGCGGCGAGGCGGCGGTGAGCCCCCCGTCGACGGTGACGGTCTGGCCGGTGACGAAGGCGCTGGCGTCGGAGGCGAGCCAAACCGCCGCTTCGGCGATGTCTTGCGGTTGGCCGAAGCGTCCGGCCGCGTGCCGGGCCAGCGCGTCGCGCTGCGCGGCCTCAGGATCGCGGGCGAGCGCGAAGCCGGCCTCCGCCATCTCGGTCATGATCCAGCCGGGTTTGATCGCATTGCAGCGGATTCCGTCCGCGCCGTGATCCACCGCGATCGAGCGGGTCAGGCCGTGCACGAAGGCCTTGCTGGCGTTGTAGAGCGCCATCTGGGGGTCGGCTGTATCGCCCGAGATCGAGCCGATGTTGACGATCGACCCGCCGCCGGCGCGCCGCATCGCGGGGATCGCCGCGCGCGCCATCTGGAAGACGCCCTTGGCGTTGGCGCCCATGACGGCGTCCCAGTCGGCGTCGCTCGACTGCTCGACCGTCTTTTCCACCTGCACGCCGGCGTTGTTGACCAGGATGCGGAGCGCGCCGAAGGCCTCCTCCGCCCCCGCGACCAGGGCCGCGCATTGGTCCGGGTCGCTCACGTCGGCGCGGCGCCAGGCGACGTCGTCCGGCAGGTCGTCGGGCCGCTCGCCCCGGCCGCAGGTCAGGACCTGCGCGCCGGCCGCCCGGTAAGCCTCGACGATCGCGCGGCCGATGCCGCGCGCCCCGCCGGTGACGATCGCGGTGCGGCCGTCCAGCACGCGCGCGCTCATCCGTGCGCGACCATGACGTGGCGCACGGCGGTGTGGGCCTCGAGCGCGAAGACGGACATGTCGCAGCCCGTGCCGCTGCCGCGCATCGCGGCCCAGGGCATCTCCGGCGTGGCGACGCCGTGGGTGTTGACCCAGGTGAAGCCGAAGCGAAGGCGGCTCGCCACCCGCATCGCCCGCCCGACGTCGCGCGTCCAGACGGAGGAGGCGAGGCCGTAGGGACTGTCATTCGCCCAGGCCACCGCCTGATCGACGTCGTCGAACGGCGTCACGGTGACGACGGGGCCGAAGATCTCGGCCTGCACGGCCTCCGATTCCTGCGGCGCATGCGCGAGGATCGTCGGCTGGTAGAAGAAGCCCGCGCCGTCGCCGGCGGCCCCGCCGGCCGCGGCTTCGACCCCGGGCGTCTCAAGCGCGCGCTCGACCATGCCGGCGACGCGGGCGCGCTGGTCGGCGCTGATGAGCGGGCCCATCTCCACGTCCGGCTCGCGCTGGGCGCCAACCTTGATCTCGCCCACCGCGCCGGCGAGGTCGGCGACGAACTCGTCGAAGCCCTTCTTCGGCGCATAGAGGCGGCAGGGTTGGGCGCAGTCCTGTCCGGCGTTGAAATAAGCGCCGCCGCGGACCGTCTCGATCACGGCGCCGCGGTCGGCGTCGTCGAAGATCAGCACCGGCGCCTTGCCGCCAAGTTCCAGATGCGTGCGCCGGATCTGTTGCGAGGCGGCGGCCATCGCGCGCTTGCCGGTCGCCGGCGAGCCGGTGATCGAGATCGCCTCGACCGTCGGATGGTTCAGCATCGCCTCGCCCACAACGGGCCCGCGGCCGTGCAGGACGTTCACGACGCCCTTGGGGAAGATCTCGTTGAGCGCGTCCGCGAAGCGCAGCAGGGAAAGCGGCGTCAGCTCCGAGGGCTTAAGCGTCAGCGTGCAGCCCGCCGCCAGCGCGGGCGCCAGCTTCCAGGAGGCCATCATCAGCGGATAGTTCCACGGCGCGATCGCCGCGACCGGTCCGACCGGGTCCCGTCGGATCATCGAGGTGTGGTCGGCGGCGTACTCCCCCGCCGCGACGCCGTGCTGGGTGCGGCAGGCGCCGGCGAAGAAGCGGAAGACGTCGGCGCACAGCGGCAGTTCTTCGCTGAGCGTCAGCGCGTGCGGCTTTCCGCAGTTGCGGCTTTCGATGTCGGCCAATTCTTCCTGCGCCGCCTCGAAGGCGTCGGCCAGCGCCAGCAGACGGCTCGCCCGCTCGCCCGGCGGGGTGCGCGACCAGCTTTCGAAGGCCTCGGCGGCGGCCCGCGCGGCGGCGTCGACCTGCTCGGGCGAGGCCTCGGGGACCTCTGCGATCGTCTCTCCCGTCGCCGGGTCCAGCACCGGCAGCGGCTCGCCCGCGCCGTCGACCCGTTCGCCGTTGATCAGCAGTTTCATGGGCTCGCTCCTCGATCGATTGTCTTGGGGGCTCAGAACCCGACCTGATCGCCGCCCTTGAGGGCCAGGCGCTCGCGCGCCTCCGCCGGGGTCGCCAGGCTCAGGCCCAGCTCCTCCACGATGCGGCGGATCTTCGAGACCTGATGCGCGTTGCTTTCGGCCAGTTCGCCCCGCCCGATGTAGAGGCTGTCCTCCAGCCCGACGCGCAGATTGCCGCCCAGCATCGCCGCCTGGGTCGCAAACGGCATCTGGTTCCGCCCGGCGGCCAGGACCGACCACTCGTAGTCGTCGCCGAACAGCGCGTCCGCCTTCTTGTGGAGGTGCATCAGATTGTCGAGGTCGGCGCCCATCCCGCCCATAATCCCGAAGACCATCTGGACGAAGAAGGGCGGCTTCACGAGGCCCTGGTCGACGAACCAGGCCAGATTGTAGAGATGGCCGAGGTCGTAGCACTCGAACTCGAAGCGCGTGCCGTGCCCGTCGCCCAGCTCCTTCAGGATGTATTCGATGTCGGCGAAGGTGTTCTTGAAGATGAAGTCCTTCGTCATCTCCAGAAACTGCGGCTCCCAGTCGTGCTTCCAATCCTTGTACTTCTCCAGCAGCGGGAAAAGCCCGAAATTCAGCGACCCGACATTGAGGGAGGCCATCTCCGGCGAGGCCCGCATCGCCGCCCGCAGCCGCTCTTCGCGGGTCATGCCGAGGCCGCCGCCGGTGGAGATGTTCACCACCGCGTCGGTCGACTGCTTGATGATCGGCAGGAACTCCATGAAGCGCGCGGCGCTGGGGTCCGGCTTGCCGGTTTCGGGGTCGCGGGCGTGCAGGTGGATGACGCTGGCCCCCGCCTCGGCGGCCGCGATCGCCTCGTCCGCGATCTGGCGCGGCGTGATCGGCAGATGGGGCGACATGGTCGGCGTGTGGATGCCGCCCGTTGGCGCGCAGGTGAGGATGACGGATTTCTGCTTTTTCTTAGAAGCCATCGGGTTCAAAGCCTCATCTGTTGGACCTGCGCGCTCAGACCCCCGTCGAGGACCCAGAGCTGACCGCTGGCGTAGCGCGCCTCGTCGGAGGCGAGCCAGTTGACCAAATTGGCGATATCCTCGGGCGTGCCGTAGCGGCGCATCGGGTGCACGTCGCGCACCGCCTGCTGGAGGCTTTCGATGTCGCCCGCGCCCTGGAAAAAGCTCTGCAGCATCGGCGTGTCGATATAGCCCGGGCAGACCGCGTTGACGCGGATCCCCTCCGGCCCGTGGTCGCAGGCCATGGCGCGGGTAAGCGCGTGGACTGCGCCCTTGGTCGCGCAGTAGGCCGCCAGATGCGGGTCGGCGATGAAGCCGTCGTAGGAGCCGAAATTGATCACCGAGGCCTCGCCCGCCCGGCGCAGGGCGGGGAGCGCGTATTTCACCGTCAGGAACATCGCGGTCACGTTGATCGCGAAGATGCGGTTCCACTCCTCGAGCGTCGTGTCCTCGACCGTCTTCTCGATCTCGATGCCGGCGGCGTTGACCAGGATCTGCAGCGGCGCGTCGTCCGCGCCCTGCTTCGCGAAGAAATCGGCGACCGCCGCCTCGTCGGTCACGTCGAGGGGCTGGACCGTCACGCCGTCGGGCGGCGTCTGATCGAGGTTCGCGACGTCGCAGGCGACGACCGCCGCCCCCTCGGCGGCGAAGCGCCGACAGATCGCCTGACCGATGCCGCCGCACCCGCCGGTGACGACGGCGCGCTTGCCCTGAAGCTTGCTCACGCCGCGCCCTCCTCGGCGTAGAGAGCGGCGTAGGCGTCGAGCACCAGCCCGTGGAAATGATGCACCGCGTGCTCCGACAGACCGGAGCCGCCGGGATCGACGACGAAGCGGCCCTGGCGAAAGGCCGGCGTCTCCATGCCTTTCTGCACCGATTCAACGAGGCCGATGTCCTCCGGCTGCAGCACTTCGTCGATATAGCGGATGGCCTCGCGCTCGTCCGCGTTGGGCGTCGGCTCCTCCAAATAGAAGTCATAGGTCTCGAGCGTCCGATCGGGTCCCAGCGGGATCACGTTCAGCACCAGGAAGTTCCCCCGACCCGGATAGCGCATCAGGCAGGTGGTCGGCCACAGCCACCAGACGGCGTGGTCGCGCACGGTTGCGTTCTCCACCGAATAGGCGCTGTTGGCGGCCTTGCCCGCCTCGGCCATGTGGCTGGAATAGATGCCGTGGGTGGTCACCTTGTAGGTGTCCATGTCGACAAGCGTCACGAAATCCTTGTGCGCGATGTGGCAGTGGTAGCATTCCAGGAAATTGTCGACGACGTTCTTCCAATTGGAGCGGATGTCGTAGGTGAGGCGATGCGCGAAGGTGAGCTCGCCGACGTCCGGCGCGTAGCGCATGATCTCGGCCGACAGATCGCCCGACTGCTCGGCCAAGGGCGTCGCGTTCGGGTCCAGGTTCGCGAAGATGAAGCCGCAGAACTCCTCCACCCGGATCGGATCCAGGCAGATCGCGCTCTTGTCGAAATCCTCCAGATGCTGGGTGTGGGGCGCGGCGCGCAGCTGGCCGGTCAGATCGTAGGTCCAGGCGTGATAGGGGCAGGTGATGCCGCTCGTTTTTCCCTCGCCGGTCAGCAGGTGGTGGGCGCGGTGTTTGCAGACGTTGTAGAAGCCCCGCAACTCCCCGTCGCGTCCGCGCACCAGCAGGATCGGCCGGCCGGCCAGCTCGGTCGCGACGTAAGCGCCCCGCTCGCGCAGTTTCTCCGCATGGCAGACCCAGCGCCAGCTCTTCGCGAAGATCGCCTCCCGCTCGGCCGCGAACCAGGCGGGGTCGGTGTAGGCGTCGGCGGCCAGCGAGTGGGAGCGCGTCACCTTCGGGTCAAAGCCCTGGCGCAACGCCTCGAAGGCCGCGCGCGGCGGCGCGATGGTCATTGAATCATCCTCCAAAATCCGAACGGGCGGTGGTCCCAGGACGCCCAGTCTGGTAAGCCGCGCGCCCGTTACCCTGTCCAAGGTAGCCGGCGACTTAACTTTTTCCGCCATCCGGTCCCGCCGCGGAGGCGGGGTGCATCGGCCAGGCGCGGTATTCGAACGGCACGCGGCCCGCGACCCGGTCGGACCGCGGCGTGATCGCGAAACGCGCCTTGTAGGCGCGGCTGAAATGCTCCGGGTTGGCGAAGCCGCAGGCGAGCGCGATTTCTAGCACGCTCATCTCCGTCTGCGTCACAAGCGCCCGGCCCCGGTCGAGGCGGATGTCGCGATAATATTGCACCACGGATTTACCCGTGTACTCGCGGAACAGGCGGGTCAGATGGCGGTGGGACAGGCCGACGGCCGCCGCCACCTCCGGCGCGCTCAAGGGCTCTTCCAGATGGCGCTCCATCGCCAGGATGGCGGCGCGCAGCTTGGCCGGCGCGCTCGAGCCGACGGGCTCGTAGCCGGCAGGGTTCTGGCGCTCGCTGGCCAAACGCAAGCGATCGTGGAAGAGGTAGCGGGCGGCGGCGTTCGCCAACGCCTCGCCGTGATGCAGGCGCAGGATTTGAAGCGCGAGGTCGACGGAGGCGACGCCGCCCGCGCCGGTCAGTCGGTCGCCGTCGATGACGAACAACTCCTCGCTCACCTCGACCTCCGGGTGAACCTCCTGCAACGCGTCGATATGCTCGTAATGGCAGGTCGCGCGCCGGCCGGTCAGCAGGCCCGCCTCCGCCAGGATGAAGGCGCCCGTGTCGAGACCCCCCATCGCCGCGCCGCGCCGCGCCCAGCGGCGCAGCCGCCCCATCAGACGGTCGTCCCCATAGGCCGCCTCGGGCGTCCAACTTGACGAGACGACGGCGAGATCCACCGTCCAATCGTCCGCCGCGGCGATCGGCTCGGTCGTCAGCGACAGCCCGTTGCTGGCGGGCAGCGCGCCGCCTGCGCTGGAGAACAGCCGCCAGCGATAGAGCGCCCCGTTGTTCAGATAATTCGCCGCCCGCAACGGATCCAAGAACGCGATCGTCGCCATCGCGTTGAAGTTGGGGATGAGGACGAGGGCGATGCGGTGGGACATAGGCGAGAGAGTAGTTCTCGTTCGGCCCGGCCCGCAAGCGAGCGGCCGGCGGAGGATCTCGGGGCGGGGGTCCGGGGGGGCGCCCCCGACGTCTGACAGGGCATGGACTATATCCGCTTTTCGTTAGTGGTTTCTTAAGCCTTTCGGGGGAATTTACCCTTCGATCCGGCCCCCTTATGAAACGCTTTCCGCCTTTGAAGGCAGCCCCCGATGTTCGACTTCGAAGCGTTGCTTCCCTTGTCGGCGCACGCCGCCGCTTTTCTTCGTTGCTGGATGGAGTTGACGGTCGCCGGAATCTTGCCGCGGCGTTACGCCGCCGACGCCCGCATTCGCGGCGTCGAGCGCAAGGCTCTATGGCTCTATGCGCGGAACGAACTGGGGCGTTACGAGGCGGTCTTTCTGGGCGGCGATGTGCAACGGGCCTGGAACGCCGGCGCCGATGCGGCGTCGCTCGACGCTCTCATGGGGCCGGGGGCGGCCTGCGTGGCCGCGCGCTTCGACTACTGCCTTCGGGAGAAGAGGCTCATCCACAGCGTCTCGCGCACCGCGGCGAAACCCTGGCTCGTCGCCGAGCGGATTTACGGACCAGTGACCGACGCCTCCGGCGCGCCGCGTTACATCTTCGGCGCGACGGATTACGAGCGACATCACGTGCTCGAGTGCAAAGGCGTCCCGCCGCTCTCCTCCACCTTCTATGAAACCTACGACCCGATCACGCGGCGGTATCTCGGCCCGATGCCGACCGATCACGCGGAAGGCTGAAGGCTGCGGCTTCGCGCGGCGCGCGCCGCGGGATGAACCGCCCGTCCGCTTCCACTTTTGGCGCCGGATCCTCTACACCGCGTCGAGGACAGTCGGACGCGACATCGTGCGACGGTTCAGCGAGCAAATCCGAACCCGCGCCGGGCTTGTCGGCGCGCCGGACGCGGAGCGCATCCTGCGCGCTTTCGAAGCGACGCCGCGGGAACGCTTCGCGGGTCCCGGTCCCTGGACCCTTCTGACGCCGACGCCGGGAATGGCGAAGATGCGGACGGCAAGCGCGGACCCGTCCGCTAGCGTCCGCTCTCTTCGCGCAGCAACGCCGGATCCAGGAACACCGCCGGTACGCTGGCGCTCGGGTCCTGGCGGCGATCGCGGCTCGGCGGGACGCCGAAATGCGCCTTGTAGGTGCGCGCGAAGTGGGGGAACGAGGCGAAGCCGGCCGAGGTCGCGACCTCTGCGACGCTGAGCGTCGTCTGCTGCAGCAGGTTCTGGGCGCGCGTCAGGCGCAGCGCGCGATAGTGCCCCTTCGGGCTCGCGCCCAGTTCCGCAAGGAACAGCCGCTCCAACTGCCGCAGGGAGAGACCGGCCTCGGCGGCGATCTCCTCGCAGGAAATCGGGTCCTCCAAGGTCTCCTCCATCCGTGCGAGCGCCGTCGCCAGCGCGGGCGAGGCTGGGCGCGCCGGGCTGGGCGCTCCGGCCAGAAGCTGGCGCAGCGCGCCATAGGCCTCGCCGCGGTTCATATGCTCCGCCACTTGCAAGGCGAGGCGCCGGCCGCAGTCCCGCTCGATCACGATCAGCGCGAGGTCGATCACGTCCCCGCCCCCAACGCAGGTCAGGCACCGTTGGTGCGCGGCCACCGGCGCGTCTGACAGCGCCACGTCCGGAAAGGCTTCCTGGAAGCCGTCGCGGTTCGCCCAATGGACCGCCGCCTCCCCGCCGGAGAGCAATCCGGCCGCCGCCATTACGGCGGCGCCCGTCTCCACCCCGTAGACGCCGGCGCCGCGGCGATAGGCTTGGCGGATCAGGCCTGCGACCCGCTCGCTGTAGGCCGCGGTCAACGGATCGAAGCTGACCAGCAGCGCCAGATGGTCGATCTCGCCTGGGTCGAGCGCGTCGATCGGATGCGTCTGCGCGGGCAGTCCGCCGAAGGATCTGACCGTGGAGGCGTTGTCGCTCGCGGCGAGCGTCAGGTCGTACAGCCGCCGTCCGGCCTGCCAGTTCGCGACCGAGAAAGCGTCGTGCAGAAGGCCGAGCGGGGTCGCGGGAAAGCCTTCATGCAGCATCAGCACGACCTTGCGCGGCGTCCTAGAATTATCTGAAATCGACATAATCATGTCGGCTTATATCAAATCCTCTCTGTTCTGACAGCCTAGCGTCGCGCTCGGTCAGGTCGGCGCGGACGCCGATCTCGGCCTCGTCCCTTGAGGCGGGCGCTGGCGCGCCCTCCGCAAGGCGGGGCCTTGAGCGAATGGTCAAGACTTACGGCCCCCTCCTGAGGAGCGGTCCCGAGGGGCTGTCTGCGGCAGGACGGAGGGGCGGCGGCCCGGGCGCCGACTGCAGACGGCGCGGCCAAGATGACAAGATGACAAGATGACAAGATGAGGAGACGCAGGATGACCTCGCAAACCCACGACCAGAAGCGCCTCGACTGGGAGATCGGCGACCCGGAGCGCGCCTGGACGCTGCCCTCGCGCTATTTCTTCGATCCGGCGATCTACGCGCGCGAGGTCGAGGAGATCGTCCATAAGAGCTGGCACTGCGCCGCCCACGCCTCCGAAGTGGAGGAGCCCGGACAATTCGTGAAGTTCGACATCGACAAGCAGAGCGTCCTGATCGTACGCGCTGACGACGGCGAGGTGTACGCGTACCACAATGTCTGCAAGCACCGCGGCACGCAGCTGATCCAGGAGCGTCGGGGCCAGGTGCGCCAGATGATCACCTGCCCCTATCACGCTTGGAGTTATGCGCTGGACGGGTCGTTGAAGATCGCGCCGCGCACCCAGGAGCTGAAGGGCTTCGACGCGGGCGAGTTCCCGCTGTCCGCCGTACGCGTCGAGAAGTACGCCGGCTTCTACTTCATCAACATGGATGCGGACGCGCGGCCGCTGGCGGAGGAGGCGGACGGCGCCGAAGAGGCGATGCGGGCGTTCTTCCCCGATCTGGACGATCTGGTCTTCGAGGAGGAGGTCGACATGATCGTCGACGTCAACTGGAAGACCATCATCGACAACGAGATCGAAGGCTATCATTTCCAACTCTCCGGCCCGGTGCACAAGGAGATCTCACGTCTCATCGACTTCAAGGGCTACTCCATGACGCCGCACCCGCGCTGGTGGGATTTCAAGGGCCCGCCGAAGAAGGTGGAGAAGGCCTTCGGGCACGAGATCGCCGGCGCGCATTTCCAGACCGACTGGTTCTACAACGTCACGCTGTGGCCGATGACGACGCTTTACACCTTCCCCTATTCGGACGTGATCGGCACCTTCAACAAGATGCCGTTGGGGCCGGAGAAGACGCTGCTGCGCTTCGGCCATTACCGGCCGCGCGCGCGCAAGCCGGGGGCGCTCAGCCGCGCGGTGATCGACTGGTTCAACACCCAGCTCGGCCCCGAGGATATCGACCTCAACGTCATGGTGCAGAAGGGCGTCCATTCGCTCGGTTTCGATCAGGGCCGCTACGTGATCGACGAGGCGCGCAGCGCCAACAGCGAACATCTGGTCCACCACTTTCACACGCTGGTCTATCGCGCGCTGAGCGGCGACACGACGCCGCTGCGCTCGGCCGAGGCGGCGGAATGAGGGGGCGCTCGCCGGCGGACGCGCCGGACTACATCATCGTCGGCGCCGGATCGGCCGGCTGCGTCCTGGCCAATCGGCTGAGCGCGGACCCCGAAACGCGCGTGCTGCTGATCGAGGCGGGGCCGAAGAACGACGCGTTGTCGTTGAAGATCCCGTCGGCGATGGCGATCAATCTGCAGCGCACGACCCACAATTGGGCCTTCCAGGGCGAACCGGAGCCGGGCCTGGACGGGCGCGCCGTCAAGCACGACCGCGGCAAGACGCTGGGCGGGTCGAGCTCGATCAACGGCATGGTATGCATCCGCGGCCACGCCGGCGATTATGACGGCTGGCGCCAGAAAGGATGCGCAGGCTGGAGCTACGCCGACGTGCTGCCCTACTTCAAGCGGCTGGAGACCTATCAGGGCGGCGGCGACCTCTATCGCGGCGACGACGGGCCGATGCGCGTCGCGCGACCGGATCGCGGGCGCCTGCATCCGCTCTCCCGCGCCTTCCTCGCCGCGGGCCGCGAGGCCGGCTGGGCGGAGAGCGACGATATCTGCGGCGAGCGCCAGGAGGGCTTCGGCCTGCTCGACCAGACGATTCACAAAGGGGAGCGGTGGAGCGCCGCGCGCGGGTATCTCGATCCCGCGCGAAAGCGGGCGAACCTGGAGATTCTGACCGACCGATTGGTCCGGCGCGTCGTCTTCAAGGGCGGGCGGGCGGTCGGCGTGGAGGTCCAGGAGGCGAACGGCGCGGTCCGGACGCTGCGCGCCGCGCGCGAGGTGATTTTGAGCGCGGGCGCGGTCGGCTCGCCCCATCTGCTGATGCTCTCCGGGGTGGGGCCCGGAGCGCATCTCGCGCAGCATGGGATTGACGTGCTGGTCGACCGGCCCGGCGTCGGCGCGAACCTCAACGAGCATCCGGATTTCGTGCTCAAGTTCGGCTTGAAGCAGCCGCTCTCGCTGTGGCCGGCGACCAAGGGAATCGGGCGGATCGGCGCGGGCCTGCGCTGGCTCCTGGACCGCGGCGGCGTCTGCGCCACCAATCATTTCGAGACGGTCGCCTGCCTGCGCAGCGGCGAAGACGTCGCCTATCCCGACCTGCAGTTCACCATCGTGCCCATCGCCATGCAGGTGGACGGCTGGACGCCGATCCCGGCGCACGCCTTCCAGATCCATGTCGGCCTGATGCGCGCGGACAGCCGCGGGTCGATCCGGCTGCGCAGCGCCGATCCGGCGGACGCCCCGCGCATCCAGGTCAATTATCTGGACGATCCGCGCGACGCCGTGCGGCTGCGCGCCGGCGCGCGCATGGCGCGCAAATTGGTGGGCCAGCCGGCCTTCGCCGAGTTGGCGGGCGAGGAGATCTTCCCAGGCCCGCAGGTGGAAAGCGATTCCGCACTGGACGAGGCGTTGCGCGCGGCGGTCGACACGCAATGGCACCTGTCCTGCACCGCGCGCATGGGGCCGGTCGACGACCCAAACGCCGTCGTCGACGTGGAGGGCCGCGTGATCGGGGTCGAGGGCTTGCGCGTCGTCGACGCCTCCGTCATGCCGGAGGTGGTCAACGGCAACACCAACTGCCCGACCCTGATGATCGCCGAGAAGATGAGCGACGCGATCCTGGGTAAAGCGCCGCTTGCGCCCATCGAGGCGCCGGTCCGCGCGCCGGAGGCGCCCGCCGCCGGTCGGGAGCCCGCGCATGCCGGCTGACGCGACTCCCGGCCGGCGCTTCGACGGCGCGCGCGTGCTGGTCACCGGCGGAACCCGCGGCGTCGGCGCGGCGATCTGCGACGCCTTCGCGGCCGAAGGCGCGACGGTCGCCGTCAACGGGACCGGGCAAGCCTCCGTCGAGGGGTTTCTGGACGGCCGGGAGCGCGCGCCCTTCATCGCGGCCCCGGGCGCGATCCACGATCGGATCAGCGCCTTCTCCGTTGTCGATCGCGCCGTCTCGGCGCTTGGCGGTCTAGACGTCTTATGCGCCAACGCCGGGATTTTCGCCGAGGTGCCCTTCGAGCAGGTGGATCAGGCGCATTTCGACGAAACGATGGCGGTCAATCTCGCCGGTCTGTTCTTCGCCTGCCAGGCGGCGATGCCGGCGCTGGTCGAGAGCCGCGGCGCCATCGTCGCGACGGCCTCGGACGCGGGCCTCATCTCTTACGCCGGCGCGCCGACCTACTCCGCCAGCAAGGGGGCGGTGGTGAGCCTCGTCAAAAGCCTCGCCATCGGCTACGCTCAGGCCGGCGTTCGGGTCAACTGCGTGTGCCCCGGCAATGTCGATACGGACATGATGACGCGGTCCGCCGAGCGGGCGGAGGACCCCGTCGCCTATCGCGCCGCCGCGGCCGCGCGCGCGCCGATGCGGCGTATGGCGCGGCCGCAGGAGGTGGCGGAGGCCGCGCTTTTCCTCGCCTCCCCGGGGGCCGGCTTTACGACCGGCGTCGCCCTCCCGATCGACGGCGGCGGCGTCGCCGGCTTCGACTGAAGGAGAGACGCCTCGCCGACGCCTTTTGCGATTATGGAAGAAGTCTCGTACCATAGCGCCGTCAGATCGCGGCGGGGGGCGCCGCTTGATCTGCGTGAATCGGACGAAGGCGGCCGAAATAGTCAGACAGGGGCGCGGCCTTCTCCTACTCTTCAACGGGAAGCGCTGCAGCGCGGGCGAACGCTCGCGCGCGCGTCGGGGCGAGGTGACAACGACATGGCGGCTGCCGAAAGGACGGGCGAAGCGGACGGGGGCGAGCGCGCGGTGAAGATCGCCTGCCGGAATGTATGGAAGGTCTACGGGCCGAAGGCTGAGAGCTATTTCCCGGACGGCGACGGCCGCAGCGACGACCCCGACGCGTTGGTGGCGCGGCTGCGCGAGGACGGGCTTATCCCCGCCGCCGCGGACGTCAGTTTCGACGTCCGTGCCGGCGAGATCTTCGTGATCATGGGTCTTTCCGGCTCCGGAAAATCGACCATCGTGCGCTGTCTCTCGCGCTTGGTGGAGCCGACCGCCGGGGAAATCCTGTTGGACGGCGAGAACCTGTTGCGCATGGACGCCAAGGCGCTGACCGACCTGCGTCGCCATAAGATGGGCATGGTTTTTCAGAACTTCGGCCTGCTGCCGCACCTGACGGTGCTGGAGAACGTCGCCTTCCCGCTAAAGGTTCAGGGCGTGGGGGAAGAGGAGCGCCGCGCCAAGGCGTTGGAGATGATCGAGTTGGTCGGCCTGGACGGCCGCGATCAGGCCTTCCCGCGTCAGTTGTCCGGCGGTCAGCAGCAACGCGTCGGCATCGCCCGATCGCTGTGCGTCGATCCCGAGCTTTGGTTCCTGGATGAGCCTTTCTCGGCCCTCGATCCGCTGATCCGCCGGCAGATGCAGGACGAGTTCGTGCGCCTGCAAACGATGCTGCACAAGACCATCGTCTTCATCACCCACGACTTCCTGGAGGCGCTGAAGATCGCCGATCGGATCGCCATCATGAAGGACGGGCGGGTGGTGCAGATCGGGCGCCCGTCCGAAATCGTCCTCAACCCTGCGACAGACTATGTGCGCGAGTTCACCGAGGACGTGCCCATGGTCCGCGTCATCACCGTGGCCGACGTGATGGAGCGCGGTGAGGCGGCGGCGGACGGCGCGCCGGAGGTGACGCCCGAGATGACGCTTGAAGCGATCCTGCCGCATTTCGCCGATGCGGACAGCCCGCTGACGGTCTTAGACCGAACGGGTGCGGCCGTCGGCCGGGTGACGCCGAAGCGCGTGCTGCGCGCCTTGGCGGAGCATGGCGAAGCCCCTGCACGCGGCGACGAGAGGGAGCCCGCATGACCGTCGCCGTCGAAGACAAGGGGCCGGTCGGCGCGCTGGCTGGGCGCGTCGATCCAGGCGCGCTGGTCTGGGCGGGGGTCGTGATCTTCGGCGCGCTGTGCGTCGCCGCGCAGGGCGCGGCGCCGTGGATCGCAGAGTATCCGGCCGCCTGGACCCTGCCGGTGGCGGCCTGGACCAACGCCGTCATGGACTCGTTGGTGCGCCATACGGATTTTTTCTTTCGCGCCATCGCCTGGGTTTTGGAGTGGCCGATGGTGGCGCTGCGCGACCTGTTGGTCTGGGCCCCCTGGCCTGCGACGGTCGCTCTGTTCACCGTGATCGGACATCGCGCAGGAGGTGGGAAGATCGCGGCCTTCACCTTCGCGACGCTGATGTACATGGTGATCGTCGGCTATTGGGAGGAGAGCATGAACACGTTGGCGCTGGTCGGCGTCAGCGTGCCGCTTTCGGTCGCGATCGGCTTCGGCCTCGGCGTCCTCGCGTTTCGACGGGCGCGCGCCAAAAGCGTCATCATGCCGACCCTGGATCTGATGCAGACTGTGCCGGCTTTCGCTTATCTGATCCCGATCCTGCTGTTGTTCGGCTTCGGCCCCGTCGTCGGGCTGATCGCCAGCGCGATCTACGCCGCCCCGCCGATGGTCCGGAACACCGTCCTGGGCTTGGAGCGCGTGCCGTCCGACGTCAAGGAAAGCGCGGCCATGTCCGGCTGCACGCCGCGTCAGCGCTTCTGGTGGGTGGAGGCCCCGACGGCGCTCCCGCAGATCATGGTGGGCGTCAATCAAACGACGATGGCGGCGCTCTCGATGGTGATCATCGCGGCCATCATCGGCGGCTTCGGCGATATCGGCTGGGAGGTGCTGTCCAGCATGCGCAAGGCGCAGTTCGGCCAGTCTCTCCTCTCCGGCATCGTGATCGCCCTGATGGCGATGATCATGGACCGCATCAGCGCGGGCTTCGCCGATCGCACGCGCGGCGCCGACCTGAAAGAAGCGTCCCACGGCGCCGGCTGGCTTGCGCGCAATCGCCATCTGGCGATCGCGCTGTCGGCCTTCGCCGTCGGCGTGCTTCTGGGCTGGGTCGCGCCCATCTTCCAGGAGTGGCCGAAGGCGCTGATCTTCTATCCGGCCGAGCCGTTGAACGGGATCGTCGACTATCTGCTGACCGACTGGGGTCGGGAGATCGACGCGGTCAAGAACGCCGTGCTGTTCTTCGTGATGCTGCCGTTGCGCATCGGCCTGCAGGACGCCGTGGCGCCCTTCACCTTCGGGTTCAGCCTGACGCCGGAGATGATCGCGGGCTATTGGGCGGCGGCGGCGGCGCTCGCCGGATGGCTCGTCTGGCGCGGGCGGTTCTTCGGCGCGGTCGGGTTGCTGGTCGGCGCGGGGCTGCTCTTTTTCGGGGTCAGCGGGACTCCCTGGCCGGCCTTCATAGCGGTCGTCACGGCGCTCGCCTGGTCGGCGGGCGGCGCGCGAACGGCGGCCTTCGCCGCCGGCTCGCTCGGCTTCATCCTGCTGACCGGCGCGTGGGAGCCGATGACCCGCTCGGTCTATCTGTGCGGCCTTGCGGTGGCGATTTGCTTCGCCCTCGGCGGGGGGCTGGGCGTGTGGGCGGCGAATAACGATCGCGTCTCCGCCTTTCTGCGGCCGATCAACGACACGCTGCAGACCATGCCGCAGTTCGTGATCCTGATCCCGGTGTTGATGCTCTTTCAGGTGGGCGAGTTCTCGGCGCTGATCGCCGTCATCCTCTACGCCATCGTGCCGCCGATTCGCTATGTGGAGCACGGGCTGCGCAATGTGTCCGCCGACGTGATCGAGGCGGCGGAGCAAATGGGCGTCTCGCGCCGGCAGATGTTGTTTCAGGTGAAGCTGCCATTGGCGCTGCCGATCATCATGCTGGGGCTCAATCAGACCATCATGTACGGCTTGGCCATGCTGGTGATCGCCGCGCTGGTCGGCACCAAGGGGCTGGGCCAGCAGGTCTTCCTCGCTTTGGGCAAGGCGGATATGGGCATGGGGTTGGTCGCGGGGCTGTCGATCGCGCTGGTCGCGATGGTCTCCGACCGGATCCTCCAGGCCTGGAGCGCCAAGCGCCGCGAGGCGCTGGGTCTGGGATGAGTGAGGGGAGAAGGAGCGTGAAAAGTTAACCCATGCCGGCGCGGCTCTCGACGGTCGCGCCGGTCGTCACCAACCGAAAAACAGGGAGCATTCGATGACGATGCTGAAGAAGACCTTGAAAGCGCTCGCCGTGACGGCGGGGCTCGCCTCTGCGGCGACGGGCGCGCAGGCGGCCGAAATGGGCGCGACCGACGAGCCGATCAAGCTCGCCATGCTGGAATGGACCGGCGCGCAGGTCACCTCGAAGATCGGCGGCAAGATCCTGGAGAATATGGGCTACCAGGTCGAGTATGTGACCGCCGGCAACTATCCGCACCACGCCGCAGTGGCCGACGGCACGATCCACGCCTCGCTTGAGGTCTGGCTCAACAATGTCGGCGACATCTATCCCAAGATGAAGGCGGGTGGAAATCTGGTCGACATCGGTCTGCTGGGCCTGGAGACCAACGAGGGCTGGCTCTACCCGATCCATATGGAGGAGCTCTGCCCGGGCCTGCCGGACTGGACCGCGCTCAGGGACTGCCAGGAGACCCTGGCGACGGCCGAGACCTTTCCGAAGGGACGGATCCTCAGCTATCCCGCCGATTGGGGCAACCGCACCGGCGAGATGATCGAAGGGCTGGACTTGCCCTACGCCTCGGTCCCCGCCGGTTCCGAAGGCGCGCTTGTGGCGGAGCTTCGCGCCGCCGTCACGGCGAAGAAGCCGCTGGTCATGATGTTCTGGGGCCCGCATTGGGCGCTGGCCGACTTCGAGACCAAATGGGTCGATCTGCCGGAATACGATCCCGCCTGTCACGAGGATCCGTCCTGGGGGCCGAACCCGAACGCGATCAACGATTGCGGCGTCGACCGGCCGGACGTCATGAAGACCGCCTGGAGCGGCTTCGAGGAGAAGTGGCCGGCCGCCTACGCCTTCCTCGAGCAGTTCAAGATGGACAAGGACGAGCAGGCCAAGCTGATGCTCGCGATCGACAAGAACGGCGAGGATCTCGACGCCGTGACGGCCGAGTGGGTGAAGAATAACGAGGCCGTTTGGAAGCCCTGGGTCGACGCCGCGATGTAAGGCGCGCCTGATCGACGATCGTCGGCTCGGCCCGGTCGCCCGCAACGGCGGCCGGGCCGAGCGCTTATCAGCCCTCCGCGAACGGCGCGAACAGGGTGGCGGTCAGCCCCTCGCCCTCGACGCTCTCGACGCGAAGGCCGCCGTCGTGCGCCTCCATGATCCGGCGCGAGAGCCACAGGCCCAGGCCCACCCCTTCCGTACGGCGTACGAACGGGCTTTCGGCGCGCCGGAACGGCTCGCGCATCACCGCCTCCAGGTCGTGCGGCCCCATGCCGGGGCCGGTGTCCGAGACGGCGACCTCGACGCGCCCGTCGACCCGCCGCCCGCTGACCCGAATGCGGCCCTCGCTTGTGTATTTCAACGCGTTGCTGATCAGATTGATCGCCACTTGCGTCAGCCGGCGGGCGTCTGCGTTCACCATCAAGGGCAGGGCGCCCAGATCGATCTGCAGGTCGACGCGCTCCGAGGGTTCCGGGCGCATCACGCCCAGCGCCTGCTGCACCACGGCGCGCAGGTCGAGGCGTTCGCGTTCCAGCGAAAGCTTCCCGGCTTCGACCGCGGAGAGGTCGAGGATGTCGTCGATCAACGCCTTAAGCATCCGCCCGGAGCGCGCGATGTCCGCGCCATACCCGGAGAGCCGTCCGGGATCGATTCCGAGCGCCTGCGCGTCCGTCACCACTTCCGCGAAGCCGATGATGGCGTTCAGCGGCGTACGCAGTTCGTGACTGATGGTCGCCAGAAACTGACTCTTGGCGCGGCTCGCCTGTTCCGCCTCCTCCTTGGCCTGGCGCAGGGCCTCTTCGTAGCGAGCCTTTTGCGTAATGTTCGGCTCAATCCCGCCCAGGCCGAGCAGGCGGCCCTGCCGGTCGATCACCGGGAATTTGACGATCATATGCGCGTGATCGCCCAGCGTTATCTCTCGGGTGAAGATCTCGCGCGTCTTCAGCACGTGCAGATCCTCGGCCGTGTAGGTCTCGCCCTCCTCTGCGAACAGCTCGGCCGAGCGTTTGCCCACCGCTTGCTCAAGTCGGGTCAGCCCGTAGTTCCGCAGCAACTCCTCGTTGGCGATCGTAAAGCGGGCCAGTCGATCCTTGAAATAGACCGGAAACGGGGCGCTCTCGATCAGAGAGGCGAGCTGGGCCCCGTGTTCCGCCTGCGCAGGGTTGATCGTGGACAGGGTGAGCACGCCGCTGATCCGGCCGTCGGCCTCGCGCACCGGCGCCTTGATCGAGCGCGCCCAGGCGTAGTTGGCGTGGTCTTGACCAAGCGATTCCTCATAGAGCGCGCTGGTCTCGCCCGTCTCCAAAACCAGCGCGTCGCGCGCCGCGATCGGCGCGGCCTCCCGCTCGGGGACCAACTCATGCGCCGTGCGCCCGACCGCCTCCTCCGGCGTGCAGCGGAACAAGGCCGCCATCGCCGCGTTCATGTAGCGGAACCGCTGGTCCGCGCCCTTGAGCGAGATCGGCATCGGCGCGTCGTGCAGGATCGACGGCCAATCGAGGGGCCGTGCGGCCGAAGACGCCGCATCCGCCGACTCGGCGCGCAGGCGCCGCACTTCGGCGACCAGGGCCTCGCGGCTCATTTGCTCGGGCGCAGAGGGCTCGGCCATCGACTACGTCTCACCGCTCGTTCGGGCGACGCAAAGCCGCCGCCGTCAGGGTCTCGTCGCATGCGTCAGGTCAAAGCATACAGCATCGCAGTTTTAATTCCTCATTTTGGGCGGCCGGCCGTCAAGGCGCTTTTCCCGATGGTTTTCGCGAGCGCATAGTGAGCGCGCCGCTCGAAATATGGGAGCACCTGCAATGAGCCAGCCGACCGACTCCGAGACCCGCCGATCGACTCCGACGGGGCTGCGCGCCCTGACGCCCGAGGCCCGACGGGCGGCGGTCGGACGCGCCGCCGGGTTAAGCGAGGAAGAGACGGGGCTGCTGGACGGGGGCGAGGCGCTGCCGTTGGCGATCGCCGACGGGATGATCGAAAACGTGGTGGGGCGGTTCCAACTGCCGCTCGGAGTGGCGACGAACTTCGTCGTCAACGGCGAGCCCCGTCTCATTCCAATGGCGGTGGAGGAGCCGTCGGTCGTCGCCGCCGCGTCCTATATGGCGAAACTCGCCGCCGCAGACGGCGGATTTCAGGCGTCGAGCGATCCGCCGGTAATGCGTGCGCAAATCCAGATCCTCGGGCTCTCCGACCCTCATGGCGCGCGCCATCGCCTGCTGGCGGCGAAGGGCGATCTGATGGCCCGCGCCGACGCTTGCGATCCGGTGCTGGTCGGCCTCGGCGGCGGAGCGCGCGATATTGAGGTCCGCCTGTTCGAGGAAACGCCCGTGGGTCCCATGGCGGTCCTTCATCTGTTGGTCGACGTGCGCGACGCGATGGGGGCGAATACGGTCAACACGATGGCGGAAAAGCTGGCGCCGGAGGTGGAGCGCATCGCCGGCGGACGGGTTCGCCTGCGCATTCTCTCCAATCTGGCAGACCGCCGCTTGGCCCGCGCGCGCGTCGAGATCGCGCCCGAGCGGTTCACGACCGACGGTTTCGACGGCGCGGAGGTGGTCCTCGGAATCGTCGAGGCCTGCGCGCTGGCGCTCGTCGACCCCTACCGGGCGGCGACGCACAACAAGGGGATCATGAACGGGATCGACCCGCTGGTGGCGGCGACCGGCAACGACTGGCGCGCGATCGAGGCCGGCGCCCACGCCTTCGCCGCGCGCGACGGGCGCTACACCTCGTTGACCCGCTGGGAGATCGGGGCCGAGGGACGGTTGGTCGGGACGATCGAATTGCCGATGGCGCTCGGCCTCGTCGGCGGCGCGACCAAAACCCATCCGACGGCGCGGGTCGCGCTAAAGCTGCTCGCCGTGGCGAGCGCGCAGGAGCTGGCCCAGGTCGCCGCCTGCGTGGGCCTCGCGCAGAATCTGGCCGCCCTCCGCGCGCTGGCGAGCGAGGGAATCCAGCGCGGCCACATGACGCTTCACGCCCGCAACATTGCGATCACAGCGGGCGCCGAAGGGGCGGAGATCGAGCGCGTGGCCCGCGATCTGATCGCCGGAGGCGAGATCACGACGGCGGCGGCGCGCGCGCTTCTGGCGAAGGTCTGAGGCCGGCTCTCGCCCCCGTGATTCGTCAAGCCGGCCGCGCCGCCCTAGACTTTTCCTTCAATCCGCTTTTTCCGCGCTGTTTTATCGCAGGAGATTGTCATGGAGGGTCTAGGCTTTTTTCTTTTCGCCTTCGTCTGCACGACGCCGCCCGACGCGGGCCTCGGCAATCACGAGTGCAGCGTCGATCGCCACGGGCATTATTGGACCAAGGAAGCCTGTTTGTCGCGCGGGGTCGATCTGAAGACGGAGTTGGAGGCGGCCGGGGTGCGCGTCGTGCGGCGCGGTTGCCGCACGCCGATGCCGGACGACGCCGGCTATCAGAAGATACTGGCGAAGCGCGAATCGCTTTAGGCGCTTGCGATCATCCGGCCGCTCTGAAACCCTCGTACGGACTGAGGGGCGCATCGAGACGCGGGAGACATCTTTGGATTTTATCGTTCGGCCGGCGCGCACGGCGGCGGCGGCGGCGGGGGCCTTGATTGCGGTCCTCGTCCTGATCGGCCCGCTGCAGGCGGCCGACTCCGGCGGCGCGGTCGATGCGGCCCCGGCGCGCGCCGGCGACGTGGGCGCGGTCGACGCGGTCGTCGCGACGGCGCAAGCGGCGCGCGCAGACCGGGTCCGCCGCCTCGCCCTAAACGATCCGCTTTTCGAAGGGGAGCGACTGGAGACCGGCGCTGACGCCCGGCTTCACGCGACGATGCGCGACGGCAGCGTGCTGATGCTGGGTGCGGACGCCGCCCTGACCCTCGATCGCTTCGTGCTGGATCAAGGCGTCGCGGGGGCCGAGATGCGGGTGCTGCGCGGGGCTTTCCGGTTGATCAGCGGCGAGATCAACAAGGGGCTTGGCGGCGGGCTGACGATTCGCACGCCGCTCGCCACCATCGGCGTGCGCGGGACCGACTTCTGGGGACTGCAGCGGGAGGACAGTCTGCTCATGGCGCTGATCGACGACGGCGAACTGTCAATCACCCTGCCGAGCGGAACCGTCGTGCTGAGCGATCCGATGACGCTGATGCGCTTCCAAAGAGGGGAGGCGTTGCCCACCCTGGAGACGTTGACCCCAGAGGGATTGACCCAGGCGGCCGAGACGGTGGCTTTGCCGGAGTAGGAGCGTGCGCGCCGCGCCCTTGGCGCGTCACCAGCTTCCGGTATTTTCCATTGACGCCCACGGCTCCTTCTTCGGCAGCGGGTCGCCGCGCTGCAGAAGTTCGATCGAGATGCCGTCGGGCGAGCGCACGAAGGCCATGCGGCCGTCCCGCGGCGGGCGGTTGATGGTGACGCCGTTGTCCTGCAGGCGCTGGCAGATCTCGTAGATGTCGTCGACGCGGTAGGCGAGGTGGCCGAAATTGCGGCCGCCGTCATACTCTTCCGGGTCCCAATTGTGGGTGAGCTCGACCATCGGGCGCTTCGTTTCCCGGGCGGCCTCCGCGTCGCCCGGCGCGGCCAGCATGATCAGCGTGAAGCGGCCTTCCGGGTAGTCGTTGCGCGACATCACCTCAAGCCCGAGCTTGTTGCAGTAGAAGTCGAGCGAACCCTCGACGTTCGTCACGCGCACCATCGTGTGCAGATATTCCATCGCCATGATCGGGCTCCTCCTCAACGGGTCTGTGCCGGTTCGACCGATTAAGTAGAGCGGCCGGACGGGCGATGCAAACCGCTCAGGCGAGATGGCCGTAAAGGATGAGGCAGATCGCCGTCGCCGCGATCACGCCCGCCAGATCGGCCAGCAGCGCGCAGGGCAGGGCGTGGCGGACGCGGCGCACCTGAACCGCCCCGAAATAGACCGCCAGCACGTAGAAGGTCGTCTCGGTCGAGCCCTGAATGGTGCTGACGAGATAGCCGGTGTAGCTGTCCGGCCCGATCGCCGGGTCTTGGATGATCGAGGCCAGGATGCCGTAGGCGCCGGACCCGGACAGCGGGCGCATCAGCGCCATCGGCAACGCCTCGGCGGGCATGCCGACCAAGCTCGTCACCGCGCCGAGCGGATCGATCAGCAACTCCATCGCGCCGGATTGCCGGAACATGCCGACCGCCACCAGGATCGCCACCAGATAGGGAATGATCCGCACCGCCACCTGGAAGCCGTCGCGCGCGCCTTCGACGAAGCTTTCGTAGACCCGCACCCGCTTGGCGGCGCCGAAGCCCAGCAGCAGCACCATCAAGCCCGGCACGATCCACGGCGCGATCGCCTTGCCGTAGGCGACAGTCAACGGCACGAACCCGGCGAGGCCGAGCAGCACCAGCGCCGAAACCCAGCCCGGATAGGCCTCGTCGGTCGTCTCGGGCAGCGGCGCTTCGACCGGACGCTCGCCGGCGTCGGCCTCGGTCGCGTCGCGTCCCACCGTCTCGCCCTCCGCGGGCCGGGCCGGCGCGGCGTCGGGGGCCGGCGCCGGAAAGGCGTTCTGCAGCAGCTTGCAGCTGATGATCGCGATCGTGGTCGAGACGATCGTCGCCACCAGCGTGGTCGGCACGATGCCGGCGGGATCGGTCGATCCGGCGGCGGCGCGCAGCGCGATCACCCCCGTCGGCAGCAACGTGACGGAGGAGGTGTTGATCGCGAGGAACAGCGCCATCGCATTGGTCGCCGTCCCTTTATGAGGGTTGAGCTTGTCGAGTTCCTGCATCGCGCGGATGCCGAAAGGCGTCGCCGCGTTGCCGAGGCCGAGCGCGTTCGCGCTCATGTTCATGATGATCGCGCCCATCGCCGGGTGATCCGCCGGGACGTCGGGGAAGAGCCGCACCATGACCGGTCGCAAGACCTTGGCGATGATGCGCAGCAGGCCCCCGGCCTCGGCCACCTTCATCAGACCCAGGAACAGGGCCATCACCCCGATCAGGCCGAGCGCCAACGTTACCGACGCCTCCGCGGTGTCGATCATCCCCAGCGCCAGATCCTGCATCGGCGAGGCGGCTTCGGGATCGTCCGCCGGCGTCTCCCAACGCGCCTGCCGCCAGGCGGCGACAGCGAAGGCGATGAAGACGATCGCGAGGAAAATAAGGTTCATGAAATGAAAACTCCGCCCGGCGCGATGACCGGGCGGAGGCTACTCAGATTCGCACGCGTCGCGGAAGGGGCCCGCGCCTCAGTCCATCAGCTTCGTCAGCGGATAGGAGTAATGGATCGTCGCGACCTCGGTGCCGGGATTGTTCTCGTCCAGGCTGGCGTTCGAGAGGTGGTAGATCGACAGGCCGAGCCGGGAGCGATCGTCGAACCGATAGGCGATCTCCAGCGCCGAGCGGAACTCGATCACATGGCCGAGGTCCTTGCCGTCGCCGTCGCTGTAGAGGCCGGGCGCAAAAGAGGGCGTGAACACCCAGCGTCGCCCTAAGAACACGTCCAGGCGAATGCCGGCGTAGCCGTAGATCGCGGCGTCCGTCGTGCCCATCAGGCCGACGAAGGGGTTGAAGACCCACAACTTCTGACCGCTGATGAACTCCGCGTGAACCTCGCCCGCATCCCACTCGTCGTTGAGGTCGTAATACCCGGCCCCGACCCGTAGGAAGCCGGGGTCGTCGCCCGCCTCTTGCGCCGCAGCCGGACCGACCGCCAGCAAAAAGGCGAGAACGGCTGCAGCAAAGGACGCACCGATCCGCATGACGCCTGTCTCTCCCCAAAAAGCAACGTACCCAAACCGATCGTCAGCTTGTACCCCCAGGCCCGATGATCGGCGACTCCTTTTACGGCGAACGGTGCGATCTGCAAAGAGCGATGTTGCACGAAGGCGACAGGGCGGGCCGCCCCCCGTCGCTGGAGCGTCGCGGCTTGAAAGCGGCCGCGCGCGCCGCCTTCCAGGCTTGACGGCCCGGGGGCGTGTCGACTAAATACACGCGCTTTCCGGCCGGGTGCGGTCGGTTTCCGGGATTCGAGGCGCTTTTCGTCGCGCGGGTGCGCGGCGCGTCGCCGCCGAGGACGGGCGGCCGACAGGGCCCCGTCGACGCAGATTTTGAGAGGATGTCATGTCGCGACGTTGTGAAATCACGGGTGTCGGGGTCGCCACGGGCAACAACGTGTCCCACGCGGTCAACAAGACCCGCCGCCGGTTCACCCCGAACCTTCAGTCCACCCGTCTGCTGAGCGAGACTCTGGGCGAGCAGGTGCGCCTGCGCGTCACCTCCAGCGCGCTGCGGACGATCGACAAGAAGGGCGGCCTCGACGCCTTCCTGCTGTCCACGCCGAACCGCAAGCTGCCGGAAGAGGCGCGCCGCCTGAAGCGCCGCATCGAGCGCCGTCAGGCCAAGATCGCGGCCTGATCTTCCGCAGGACCTGCTGTTGAAAGACCCGCGGACGGGCGACCGTCCGCGGGTTTTTCTGTGGCGCGCGTCGACCTGACAGAAGCCTTACCCCTTCGACAGGGAGATAAGGAATAGGTCTGCGCCAGGCGCCGCTACACCGCCTCTCCAAGCCACTCCGCCCGCACGCTCGCCTCCGGTTCGGCGCCCAGCCGCACCGCCTTAACGGCCTCGAAGCGCGCCGGCGCCAGTTCCTTGAGCGCCCAGACCGCCGCGCCGCGGACCACCGGCGCCGGGTCGTCCAGCAGCGGCTCGACCGTTGGGGCGAGGGCGGGCGCGTCCGCGTTGCCGCAGGCGATCAGCACGTTGCGCAAGAACCGATCGCGCCCGATGCGCTTCACCGGCGAGGCGGTGAACAACCCGCGGAACGCAGCGTCGTCCAGGGTCAAGAGCGTCGCCAGCCGCTCCCCATGCGCGCCGGGCCGCGGCAGGAAGGCGGTCTCTTCCGTCGGCGTCGCGAATTTGTTCCAGGGACAGACCGCCAGGCAATCGTCGCAGCCGTAGATCCGGTTGCCCATCGCCTTGCGGAATTCGACCGGGATCGGCCCCTTGTGCTCGATCGTCAGGTAGCTGATGCAGCGCGTGGCGTCGAGCTTGTAGGGCGCCGGGAAGGCGTCCGTCGGACAGACGTCCAGGCAGGCGCGGCAGCTGCCGCAATGATCGCGCTCGGCCGCGTCGGGCGGCAGGGCGAGGGTCGTGAAGATCTCGCCCAGGAACAGCCAACTGCCGTATTCCCGGCTCACCAGGTTGCTGTGCTTGCCCTGCCAGCCGACCCGGGTCTGGGCGGCGAGCGGCTTCTCCATCACCGGCGCCGTGTCGACGAAGACCTTCACCTCGCAGCCGAATTCCTCGACCATCCAGCGCGCGACGCGCTTCAGGCGCTTCTTGATCAGGTCGTGATAGTCGCGGTTGCGGGCGTAGGCGGAGATGTTGGCGCGATCGATTCTTTCAAGCTCCCCCATCGGGTCGCTCTCGGGGCCGTAGTTCAGGCCGAGGACGAGCACGCTTTCGGCCTCCGGCCACAGCGTCTTCGGGTCGCGCCGACGCGCCAACGTATCCGCCATCCAGCCCATTTCGCCATGCTCGCCGCCCGCCACGAAGGCGTCGAGGCGCGCCTGCTCGCGCGCGCCGACGCGCGCCGGCGCGACGCCGACGGCGTCGAAGCCTTCGGCGCGCGCCCGATCGATGATCGTCTGCTTGGGGGCCGCGTCACTCATGGCGTGCCGAGCCTATCGTTACAGCGCCGGGATGTCGCCCCGAGCGTAGTCTTCGCGGAACCGGGCTGCGTGATCGGCGAGGCGCCCGGCCTCAATCGCCTCGCGCAGGCCCGCCGTCAGGCGCTGATAGAATTGCACGTTATGGCGCGTCGCCAGCATCGGCCCCAGCATCTCGCCCGCGCGGATCAGATGGTGCAGATAGGCGCGCGAGTAGTTGGCGCAGGCCGGGCAGGGGCAGTCCTCCTCCAGCGGGCGCGGATCGTCGGCGTGGCGCGCGTTCTTCAGGTTGATCGTCCCGCGGCTGGTGAAGATCTGCCCCGTCCGGCCGGAGCGGGTCGGCAGCACGCAATCGAACATGTCGACGCCGCGCTCGACCGCGCCGACGATGTCGTCCGGTTTGCCGACGCCCATCAGATAGCGCGGGCGATCCTCGGGCAGCAACGGGACGGTGTAATCCAGCACCTGGAACATCAGCTCTTGCCCTTCGCCGACCGCGAGACCGCCGACGGCGTAGCCTTCGAAGCCGATGGAGGTCAGCGCTTCCACCGAGCGTCGGCGGAGGTCTTCGTAGACCCCGCCCTGGACGATGCCGAACAGGCCGTACCCCTCGCGGTCCGTGAAGGCCTCGCGCGAGCGCTGCGCCCAACGCATCGAGAGCTCCATCGATGTGAGCGCCGTCTCGTGGTCGGCGGGGAAAGGCGTGCATTCGTCGAAGGCCATGGTGATGTCGGCGTCGAGCCGGCGCTGGATCTCCATCGAGCGCTCGGGCGTCAACGTGTGGTAGCTGCCGTCGATATGGCTGCGGAAGCGCACGCCCTCTTCCGTCAACTTTCGCAGCTCGGCCAGCGACATGACCTGAAAGCCGCCGCTGTCGGTCAGGATCGGCCCGGACCAGTTCATGAACTTGTGCAGGCCGCCGAGGCGCTCCACCCGCTCGTCCCCCGGGCGCAGCATCAGGTGGTAGGTGTTGCCCAGGACGATCTCGGCCCCCGTGGCGGCCACGTCCTCCGGCGTCATGGCCTTGACCGTGCCGGCGGTGCCGACGGGCATGAAGGCCGGCGTCTCGGCCGGCCCGTGCGCCGTCTGGATCGTCCCGCGCCGGGCCGCGCCGTCGCGCGCGTGCACTGTGAAGGAGAAGGGGGGCATAATACGCTCCGTTCAGAAAAGCCCTTCTCCCCTCTGGAGGGGAGAGGGAGACTCAGGTCTCCGCGCGCTCCAACAGACAGGCGTCGCCGTAGCTGAAGAAGCGATAGCGTTCGGCGACGGCGTGGGCGTAGGCCGCCTTCATCCGATCCAAGCCCGAAAAGGCGCTGACCAGCATGAACAATGTCGATTTCGGCAAATGGAAATTGGTCAGCAGCAGATCGACAGCGCGGAATCGGTAGCCCGGGGTGATGAAGATGTCGGTGTCGCCCTCGAAGGGCTCGATCTCCGGGCCGGCGCTGGCCGCTGCGGCGCTTTCCAGCGTGCGCATAGCGGTCGTGCCGATCGCCAACACCCGGCCGCCGGCGGCGCGGGTCTCGTTCACCGCGCGCGCCGTCTCACGCGTCAGGCGCGCCCATTCGCTGTGCATCTTGTGATCGGCGACGTTTTCGGCCTTCACGGCCGCGAAGGTGCCGGCGCCCACATGCAGCGTAACTTCCACGCGCCGGACGCCGCGCGCCTCGATCGCCTGCAAGAGCGCGGGCGTGAAATGCAGTCCCGCCGTCGGCGCGGCGACGGCCCCTTCCTCGCGCGCGAAGACGGTCTGATAATGGTCGCGGTCGGCCGGGTCGGCGCCCGCCGCCCGCTTGATGTAGGGCGGCAGCGGCATCGAGCCGACGCGCCATAACGCCTCCCGCAAGCCCGCGCCGGAGGCGTTGAAGGAAAGCCGCACGCGGCCCTCAGCGTCCTTGGCCCCGACCGTCGCAGCCAGCGCGCCGTCGGCGAACAGGATCGCGTCGCCGGGCTTCAGCCGTTTGGCGGGGCGGCAGTAGGCGATCCAGCTGTCGGCCGCCGCCTCCTCCACCAGCGTCGCCTCGATCCGCCCGCCGGAGCCTTCGCGTCGACCGAACAGCCGCGTCGGAATGACCTTGGTGTCGTTCACCACCATCAAGTCGCCCGGCCGCAGCAGGTCTGGCAGATCGCGCACGCCGCGGTCCGCGAGCCCGCCGTCCGCCGGCACGTGCAGCAGGCGCGCGCTGTCGCGCGGCTCCGCCGGCGCTTGCGCGATGAGTTCCGGCGGCAGATCGAAGTCGAAATCGGCGACGCGCATCGGCCGCTCCGCTCAGGCGGTCTGCAGCCGCTTCGGATACCAGGCGACGATCGCCCGGAAGGCCGGCAGCAGCACCAGCGCCATCGCGAGCTTCACCAGGAAGTCGCCGAAGGCGAGGCTCACCCAGGGGACCGGCGTGCCGTAGAAGGCGATCGAGAAGAAAAGCGCCGTGTCGACGGCCGATCCGACGAGCGAGCTCGCCAGCGGCGCCGTCCACCAGCGAAGCGCCCTCAGCCGGTCGAACACCAGCACGTCCAGCAGCTGCGCGGTCAGGAAGGCGGTTCCCGACGCGATCGCGATGCGCGGATCGGCGAAGACGAGCGACAGCGTCACGCCGACCGCGAAGCCGACATAGACGACCCGCCGCGCGGCCGCCGGGCCGAACAGCCGATTGGTCGCGTCCGTCACCAGGAAGGCGATCGGATAGCTGATCGCGCCGTAGGTCAGCCAATTGGCGAGGTCGAGCGATCCGATCGTCGCCTGGATTGGGTGTTGCACGAGAATGTTGGCGGCCAGGATCACCAGACCCATGGCCAGCATCGGCGGCGCCAAAAGCGCCGCCTTCGGGGCGTCGTTCGTCATGACCTGTCCCTTTTGCGTCGGGCGAATTGGCCTTCCTGAAAAGGCCGGCGCAGCACGGGCCGCGCCCCCGACGTCCGTCTTTGGGTGCGCGGGGATATAGCCGCGCGGCGCGCGGGCGTCAATTGGGGCGGGGCGCGTCGAGCGTAGACAGCTGAGCGAGGCGGCCCGGGCATGGCGCCTCTCGAATCCCGCCCGCCCCGCCGTCGTCCCGGCCGCAAGGGCCGGGACGCCCGGCGCCTGAGCGATGCGCCGTCACCGGGTGGCCCGGCTCGAGGCCGGGCCGACGGGGTGTGTCTCTGGAGTTGGGAGGGGGCTGGCTTGATGGCGGCCGTAGTCCATCGGCGATAATCGCGATTCCTCTCCCGCCGCCTCCAGCGGAAAAGCGTTTGGCGGGTCGGCTCTTCTACTTCCCCATCGCCCGAAGGATCTCCGCATCGCTCGCCATGCGCTCGGGAAAGGTGAAGCGGCCGTCGCGCAACTCGGCGATCCCGTCCATCACCGCCCGCCAGGCGAGGCGCGACAGCGCGCCGCCGACCGACAGGCGCTTGACGCCAAGCGCCTGCATCTCGTCGAGGCTCGCCTCCATCCCCTTGATCCCGATCAGCACGTTGAGCGGCGCGCCGGTCTCTTCGACCAACCGACGGATCTCGTCCCGATCCCGCACGCCGGGCGCGTAGACGCAGTCCGCCCCCTCCGCCGCATAGCGCTGCAGGCGATCCAACGCGTCGTCCGCCGCCTTGGGAACGCCGACGAGATAGCTTTCCGCCCGCGCGGTGACGGTGAAGGGCCGGCCAAGGCCGCGCGCCGCCTCCACCGCGGCGGCGATGCGCTCGGCCGCGAAGCCGGGGTCGTAGAGGCCGCGCGACGGGTCGCCCGGGAGATCCTCGATGCTGGCACCGGCTGCGCCCGTCTCGGCGCAGCGCCGGATCGCATAGGCGACCCCGGCGGGGCTGTCGGCGTAGCCGTTCTCGAAGTCGGCGCTGACGGGAAGGTCGCTTGCGGCGACGATTTCGGCGATATTCTCCAGCGCGCGCTCCAAGCCGATCGCCTCGGCCTCGTCGCGCTCCCCCAGCGCGTAGGCGAGGCCGGCGCTGGTCGTGCCGATCGCCTGCACCCCCGCGGCCGCGAGCATCTTGGCCGATCCCGCGTCCCAAGCGTTGGCGAGAACGAAACAGCCCTCCGACCGATGCAGATCGCGGAACCCTTTGTGTTTGTCCATCATGTCCGTCTCCTTCGCCCGAGCTCAGTCGGCGCCCGCGCTCCGCTCCAGGCCCTCATGCGCGGCCAGCGCCTCCCAGGCCTCCTGCGGGTCGGCGACCCAATGCATCAGATCCCGGTCGGCCGGATCGATCGTCCCGGCGTCGGCCATCGCGTCGAAGTCGACCACGCGGCGCCAATAGTCGGCGCCGAACATCAGGATCGGGATCTTCGGGATTTTGCCGGTCTGCATCAACGTCAGCGCGTCGAACAGCTCGTCCAGCGTGCCGAAGCCGCCGGGGAACAGGGCCAACGCTTTGGTGCGCAGCAAAAAATGCATCTTGCGCAGGGCGAAGTACTGGAAGCGGAAGCTTAAGCCCGGCGTGACCCAGCGGTTCGGCGCCTGCTCGTGCGGCAGGTCGATGTTGAGGCCGATGGTCGGCGCGCCGGCCTCGGCCGCGCCGCGGTTCGCCGCCTCCATCAGGCCCGGACCCCCGCCGGTGCAGACGACGTAGTCGCGGTGCGCCCCGCCGGAGGTCTCGAAGGCGGCCTCGCCGTAGGCCGCCACGCGCCGGGCGAAGACGCGCGCTTCCTCGTAGAGCGCGGCCGGCAGGGTCGCGTCGCGCGACGCGCCCGGCGGCAGCGGCGCGCAATCGGCCGGATTCGGGCGCAGGCGTGCGCTGCCGAAGAACACGACGGTCGATCGTATCTTCCAATCCCGCAGCACCAGGTCGGCCTTGGCGAATTCCGCCGCGAGACGCATCGGGCGCATCTCGTCGCGCCACAGGAACGCCGCGTCCTCAAAGGCGAGGCGATGGCTGTTCGGCGCCAGGCCGTGCGGCGCGCGGGTCTCGGAGGGGTCGTCTATCATGGGCGTTTCCTCGCGGATTTCCCAGGCGCGAGGCCGAGCGCCTTCTCGACTCGGGCCAAGAGGCGGTCGCGCGCGCGGTCGTCCGGCGCGTCCTTGAGGGCCTGCGACAGCGCCAGCGACGCGGCCGCGTAACGATTGTGCCAATCCGCCTCGCCTTGGGCGGCCAGCGTCTTCGCCGCGGCGCGGCGGCGCGGCTTCTTCATCGCCTGGGCGGGGCGACCGGGGCGCAGGCGATAGCGTTGGTCGAGCTCGGGCGACTCGATCCGCTCGCGCGGCCATCCCCCGCTCGCCAAGCGTTCATAGAGCGCCGCGCGCGACGCCGCCTCGCCGTGGGTCAGGAAAAGCGTGCCGCGGACCGGCGCCCGCGCCGCCGCCCAGGCGGCCAACTCCTCGGCGTCGGCGTGACCGGAATAGACGTCAAGCGTCTCGACCCGGCCGGCGATCTCGATCTCGGCCCCGTGGATCCGCACGCGCTTCGCCCCGTCGGCTATCACGCGGCCGAGCGTGCCCGGCGCCTGATAGCCGACGATCACAAGCGTCGTCTCCGGCCGCCACAGATGGTCGACGATGTGCTCGCGGATGCGTCCCGCGTCGCACATGCCGCTGCCCGCCATGATCAGGACCGGCCCGCGCAGCCGCGACAGCCGCATGCTGTCCGCCGCCTCCATCACCAGATGCAGGCTCTTGCGGCGGAAGGGATGCGGCGTGCCGGGCTCGTTGACTTTGGGCAGATGGCGGTCGAAGGCTTCCGTCGCGCGGATCGCCAGCGGACTGTCCAGGAAGGTCTCCAGATCGGGCAGTCGCCCCTCGTCGATCAGTCGGTCGATGTCGTAAAGCAGCTCCTGCGTCCGCTCGACCGCGAAGACCGGCATCAGGATCGGCCCCCCGCGCGCGAGCGCCGCCGTCAGCACCTGCGCCAGCGCGTCGCGGCGAGCCTGCTCGTCCAGGCGGGGGCGCACCCGTCCGCCATAGGTGGATTCCAGGATCAGGTGGTCCACGCCCTCATGCGGGCCGTCCGGGTCATCGTGGAACGCTTTGCCGCCGGGTCCCAGATCGCCCGAAAACAACAGGCGCATCGGACGGTCCTCGCGCGCGGCGGCCTCGATCTCGATCGACGCGGCGCCCAAGATGTGCCCGGCGTTCCAGAAACGCGCGGCCAGCCAGTCGACCACGCCGACGGTCTCCCTCAACGCGACCGGGCGCAGCATGCGGATCGTCCGCTCCGCATCCGCCCGGGTGTAGATCGGCGTCACCGTCGGTCGGCCGCGACGCTGGTTGCGCCGGTTCAGGCGCTCGACCTCGACCTCCTGGATGTGCGCCGTGTCGCGCAGCATGAAGTCCAGCAGGTCGCAGGTCGCCTCGGTGGCGAAGATCGGTCCCTCCCAGCTCGCGGCCGCCAGCTTGGGCAGCAGGCCGGAATGGTCGATATGGGCGTGGGTCAGCAGCACGGCCGACAGCCGCTTCACATCGATCGGCAGCGCGCCGTAATTCAGCGCGCGCACCGCTTTCGGTCCCTGGAACAGACCGCAGTCGACCAGCACGATCTCGCCCGAGCGCTCCAGCGCGTAGGCGGAGCCCGTGACCGTGCCGGCGGCGCCGTGAAAGGAAAGGGTGACGCTCATGACCCCGAGCATAGGAGGGGTTTCCCGACGGGGACAAGGAAATCGCCTCGGCGCGTTACGCCGCGCTCAGAACCGCAGCAGGAAACGCACGATCTTCTTCGTCCGATCGGAGAAGAGCGTTTCGGTGAAAGCGCTGCCGGCCGCGCGTTTGCTGGCTTCCGAGCGGGTGGGGTAGGGGACGATGACGGAAGCGAGCTTTGAGATTTTAAGGCGTTCGCGCACCATGATCGACCAGGGGAGCAGCAACTCGCCGGCGTGGGCGCCGACGATCGTCGCACCCAGCACGCGGCCTTGTCTGTCCAGCACCGCCTTCACGAAGCCGTGGAGGTCGCGCTCCGCCTGGGCGCGGTCGTTCTCCTCGAAGCCCCAGCGCAGGATCTTGATCGCGCCTTCCCCGAAGCGCTCGACCGCCTGAGCTTCGCTCAAACCGACCTGCGCCAGTTCGGGGTCGGTGTAGGTGACCCATGGCGCCGCCGGGTCGTCGGCCTTGGCCCAGATCATCTTGAACAGCATCTGGCGGATGACGACGCCGGCGTGATAGCCCGCCATGTGGGTGAACTGCAGGCCGCCCGCGACGTCGCCGATCGCGAAGATGCGGCGGTTGGTCGTGCGCAGACGCCCGTCGACCTGAACGCCCCGCCGGTCGAAGGCGACCCCGGCCTTGTCCAGATCCAGACTGTCGACATTCGCGGCCCGGCCTACGGCGATCAACAGCCGGTCGCCTTCCAGCGTCTCCTCGCCCGCCTCGGTCTCGACCGTAAGTCGGATCGATCCGTCATCGCCCTGTGCGACGCCCGACGCCTTCGCGCCTTCGCGGAATGAGACGCCCTCCGCGCGCAGGCGCTCTATCACCACCGCCGCCGCCTCCGGGTCGTCCTTGCCCATCAGCCGCGCCGCTTCGACGACGGTGACGTCCGCGCCCAGGCGGCGGTGGGCCTGCGCCATCTCCAGTCCGATCGGCCCGCCGCCGACGACGAGGAGCCGGCCGATCGGCTTGTCGACCTCGAACAGCGTCTCGTTGGTCAGATAGGGAACCCGATCCAGGCCCGGGATCGGCGGGACGAAGGGGGACGAGCCGGTCGCGATCACGAAGTACTTGGCGCGCACCCGGGCGTCGCCGGCCTTGAGCTCGCGCTCCCCGGTGAAGCGGGCTTCGGCGCGGATCACCTGCACGCCCATGCCCTCGAAGCGCTCTTGGCTGTCGTTGGGCTCGATTGCGGCGATCACGCCGCGAACATGGGCGGCGACGCGCGCCATGTCGATTTCGGGCTCCGGCGCGTCGAGACCGAAGCGCCCGCCCTCGCGCCGCCCCTGGGCTTCGCGGGCGGCGGCGATCAGGGCTTTCGACGGCACGCAGCCGTAATTCAGGCAGTCGCCGCCCATCTCGCCCTTTTCGATCAGGACGACGCGCGCGCCCATCTGGCTCGCCCCCGCCGCGACGGACAGGCCGCCGCTCCCGGCGCCGATGACGCAGATGTCGGTCTCGATGATCTCGCTCATGGCCTGAGTGGGCTCCCCTCGTCGGCTTCCTGGATACGCCGATTAGGTGGGAGAGGCCAAGCGTCCCGGCCAGTGACGTGCGATCACGTTGACGTTAGGGAAACGGGAGAAGCCCCCCGGCTCCGGCGGGAGGGGGCGCAGGGATGCCGCTACTCCGCCAACGCCTTGGACGCGATCTCGTAGACGTCGCGGCTGAGGCCGTCGGCCGCCAGCACGCGCTCCAGCGCCGTCTTCATGCGGGCTTGGCGGTTGGCGTCGAAGCGCCGCCAATGACCCAGCGGGCCGATCAGTCGCGCCGCCACCTGCGGGTTGAGCCGGTCGAGCGCGATCGTCTGCTCCGCCAGGAAATCGTAGCCGGAGCCGTCGGGGCGGTTGAACTGCACCGGATTGCCGGCCGCGAAGGCGCCGAGGAGCGCGCGGACCTTGTTCGGCTTCTTCATCGAGAAGGCGGGGTCGTTCATCAACTCGCGCACGCGCGCGAGCGTGTCCGACTGGGGCGAGGCCGCCTGGACGGCGAACCATTTGTCCATCACCTGCTCGTCGTCCTTGAAGCGCGCCCGAAAGTCGGAAAGCGCCTCGTCCCGTCCCGGCAACGCGTAGGCGGCCATCAGCGACAGGCCGGCCATACGGTCGGTCATGTTGTTCGCCGCATCGTACTGCGTGCGGGCCAGTTCGGCCGCATCCGCCGTGCCGCCCGCGACCAGCAGGGCGAGGCTCGCGTTCTTCAGCGCGCGCTTGCCCGCCTGCGCCGCGTCCGGCGAGAAGGGCGCATTGGCGCGGCGCGTTTGATAGGCCGCCAGCAGATCCTCCTTCAGCGCGACCGCCATCGCGCGTTTCAACGCCTCGCGCGCGGTGTGGATCGCGTCCACGTCCACCGTCTTCATCTGCTCGCCGATATACTCTTCGCTGGGCAGGGTGAGGACCTGGGCCCGGAAGGCGTCGTCGAGGCTTTCATCGCTGAGCGTCTTCTGCATCGCGCGGATGAAGGCGGGATCGACCGTCGGCTCCTCATCGCGGGAGAGCGCCTCGATCATCTCGAGCAACAGGTCGCAGGCGTATTGCTGGCCAGCCTCCCAGCGCGCGAAAGGGTCGTCGTCGGCCGCCATAAGGAAGGCCCGTTGATCCCGGTCGAGCGGCTGGCTCAGTCGGATCGGCGCCGAAAATTCGCGGTTGAGCGAAGGCGTCGGCGCGCTGTCCAGCCCCTCGAAGACGAAGTCCTGACGATCCTCCGTCAGGTGCAGGATCGTCTCCGTCCCGAGCTCCGCCCCCTCCAGGCAGAGCGGGGCGGGACGGCCGTCGGCGTCGATCAACGCGGCCTTGATCGGGATGTGAAGCGCCGACTTCTTCGGCTGGCCCGGCGTCGGGCGCGTCGCCTGGGTGAGCGTAAGGCGATAGGTCTTGGCGTCCGGATCGAAGCGTCCCTCGGCCGAGACTTCCGGCGTCCCCGCCTGGGAATACCAGAGCTTGAAGCGGCTCAGATCCCGCTCGTTCGCGTCAGCCATGGCGGCGACGAAATCGTCGCAGGTGACGGCCTGGCCGTCGTGGCGCTCGAAATAGAGCCGCATGCCCTTCTGGAAGCCCTCTTCGCCCAGCAGGCTGTGCAGCATCCGGATCACCTCCGCGCCCTTCTCATAGACGGTCGCGGTGTAGAAGTTGTTGATCTCGATGTAGCTGTCGGGGCGCACGGGATGCGCCAGCGGGCCGGCGTCTTCCGGGAACTGCCGGGCGCGCAGCGCGCGGACGTCCTGAATGCGCTTGACGGGCCGCGAGCGCACGTCGGCCGTGAACTCTTGATCGCGGAAGACCGTCAGACCCTCCTTCAGGCTCAACTGGAACCAGTCGCGGCAGGTCACCCGGTTGCCGGTCCAATTGTGGAAATACTCATGCGCGACGATGGCTTCGATCGCGGCGAAGTCGCCGTCGGTCGCAGTTTCCGGGTCGGCCAGAACGTACTTCGCGTTGAAGACGTTCAGGCTTTTGTTCTCCATCGCGCCCATGTTGAAGTCGCTGACGGCGACGATGTTGAAGATGTCGAGATCGTATTCGAGGCCGAAGCGCTCCTCGTCCCAGCGCATGGAGCGCTTGAGGGCGTCCATCGCATATTCGGCGCGCGGCTCGTTGCCGTGCTCGACATAGATGTGAAGATCAACCTCCCGGCCCGACCGGGTGGTGAAGCGATCGCTCAGGCGGCCCAGATCGCCCGCCACCAGGGCGAAGAGGTAGCTCGGCTTGGGGAAGGGGTCGTCCCAGACGGCGTAGTGGCGGCCGTCGTCCAGACCGCCGCTCTCGACCAGGTTGCCGTTGGAGAGCAGCACCGGGTTCGCTTCCTTGTCGCCGCGGATCGTAACGCGAAAGGTGGAGAGCACGTCCGGGCGGTCCAGGAACGGCGCGATCCGACGAAAACCCTCAGCCTCGCACTGGGTGCAGAAGACGCCGTTGGAGCGGTAAAGCCCTTCGAGCCGCGTGTTGCTCTGCGGGTCGATCGCGACCCGGGCGGTGAGCGTGAAGCGTTCCGGAACCTGGGCGATCGAAAGCTGCTCGTCCGCCAGACGATAGCCGTCCTCGGGGACCGCCTCGCCGTCGATCTCCAGGCCCAGCAGCTCCATGCCCTCGGCGTTCAGCGTCAGGCTTTCGGCGTCGCCGTCGGTGCGCTCGACGCTAAGGCGCGCCTCGATGATCGTGCGCGAGGGGTCGAGATCGACGCTCAACTCCGTGCGCGGGATCGCGAAAGCGGGCGCGGTGTACTCGCTGAGCCGGATGACGGGCGGTTGCTCGGTCTTCATGAACGCTCCGATATGACGGGTGAGGGACGACGATCGGCGGGCGGGGCGCGCCGCGCGGTGCGTCTAACATCGGGTTCGGGGCGACTGCGTCAAGGGGGACGGGGCTCTCAGTAGAGCGGACGGCGCGTTTCGGCGGTGACGAAGACATAGCGTCGCGGCAGTGGGTTGGGCGCCCGTTCCGCCGCGCCGTGCAAGGCGTCCGGGCGGTTGGGGAACAGCACCAGCCGGTTGAAGCGATAGGCCAGGGTCTCCACGGCCTCGACCGCCGCGTCCGGCAGCGCGAAGGCGTCCTCCGCCCGGGCCGGCCGCTCGCCGCGAAAGCGGTAGAGCGTCAGTCCGCCGCCGGCCCCCTCGTCCTCCGGTGCGCGCAGGTACCACAGGCAGGAGAAAAGGCGCGCCGGATCGTCGAGGTGCGGCCCGCGATGGCTGGCCGGTGCGTCCGGGTTGGGCGAGATCGTCTCCAACCGCGCGTCGGTGATGATTTCGGCCGCGTCGGCGTTCGCGCCGTTCAACAGCGCGTAGCGCGGGGTCTCCAGATCGACATCGGCCGAATGGGCGGGCCAGTGATCGGCGAACAGCCGCCGGACGGCGCGGGTGACGTCCGGGCGGGTGTGACGCTCGGTGAAGGCGCGCCAGATTTCGGGATAGAAGGGAAGCGTCGTCATCAACCGCGCTTCGATCGGGATGCGGCTCGCCGGGCGGCCGCACCCCGCCGTCGGGTCCGGCGCGCTGTCCAACAGCGCGCGCGCCCGGTCCGTCGGCAGCGCCTCGTCGATCACCAGATGCGGGAAGGGATCGCGCCGGATGGCGGCCGGATCGGCCTTTGCGAGAAGCGTATCGGCGAGCATGATCTAAGGTAGCGTTTTCGCTGCGGCGCCCGCTATAGAAAAAGCCCCGCCGGCGCGCCGGCGGGGCCTTCTCGTCTCGGGCCGGGGGAGCCCCTCGAATCAGCCCTGAATGCGCACCGCGGTGAAGCGCTGCTCGCCGTCACGCTCAACGCGCAGCAGAACCGACTTGCGGTTCGCGTCCTGCGCTTTCTGGACGGCGGCGGCGACCTCGCCCGGCGTGGTCACCGGGTTCTGGTTCACCTCCAGGATCACGTCGCCCGGCTGAAGCGCCTTCTCGGCCGCGTCCGACCCCTCGGCGACGTCGGTCACGACGACGCCTTTGGTGTCGGGGTCGATCTCCAGCCGCTCGGCGATCTGGGCGTCGAGTTCCGCCAAGCTCAGCCCCAGCGCTTCGACGGAGACGACCGATTCGGAGCCGCCCGGGGCGTCGCCGCCGCCGTCCTCGGCGCGCAGCGCGGCGAGATCGACTTTCTCGAGCTCGCCCAGGGTGACTTCGAGCTCCTCGCGCTCGCCGTTGCGCCAGACGGCGACGTCGACGGTCTTGCCGACCTCGGTGTTGGCGACCATGCGGGGCAGGGCGCGGTGGTTCGGCACCTTTTCGCCGTTGAACTCGATGACCACGTCGCCCGACTTGAAGCCGGCCCGATCGGCGGGGCTGTCGTCATAGACGTTGGCGACCAGCGCGCCCATCGCTTCGGACAGGCCGAGGCTTTCGGCGATGTCGTCGGTCACGCCCTGGATGTTCACCCCGAGCCAACCGCGTTTGGTCGTGCCGAATTCGCGGATCTGCTGCACCACGCGCTCGGCTTGGTTCGAGGGAATGGCGAAGCCGATGCCGATAGAGCCGCCGCTTTGGCTGATGATCGCGGTGTTGATCCCGATCACTTCGCCGTCGAGGTTGAACAGCGGGCCGCCCGAGTTGCCGCGATTGATCGGCGCGTCGGTCTGAATGAAATTATCGTACGGACCGGCGTTGATGTCGCGGCCGCGCGCCGAGACGATGCCGGCGGTGACCGTGCCGCCGAAGCCCAGCGGATTGCCGATGGCGACCACCCAGTCGCCGATGCGCGCCGCGTCGCTGTCGCCGAAGGGCACCTGCGTCAGGTTATGCCCCTCGCCGACGGACAGCACCGCGATGTCCGTCTTCGGATCGGTGCCCAGCAGCTCGGCCGTCAGCTCTTCGTCGTTCTGCAGGATCACTTTGATCTCGTCGGCGCCGTCGATGACGTGGTTGTTGGTGACGACGATGCCGGCTTCAGCGTCGATGACGAAGCCGGAGCCGAGGCTCTGCGCCTGACGCGGCGGACCGCCGCCGCCGCGCGGGTCGCCGAAGCGCTCGAAGAAATCCTCCAACGGCGAACCGGGAGGCAGCCGGAAGCCCGGCCCTTGCTCGCCGCCTTCCATTTCCTGAGTGGTGGAGATGTTCACGACCGCCGGCAGCAACCGCTCGGCCAGATCGGCGAAGCCTTCGGGCGCGCCGCGCGCGTGCGCGCTGGCGGCGAGGACGATCGCCATGGTCAGGGCGAGCGTCGTCGCGATCGCGCGGCCCAGCCAAAGCCGGCCGGCGGCGGTCGCGGCGCGTGCGCGCCGGTGATGGGGGATGGGGTGAGACATGGTTTTGATCGTCTCCCGTATATGATGTCTGCGTCTGCCGGCCGAACGCCGCACGAAGCGGCGGAACCGGGCTGTTTCGCCGTAACCGGCCGGTCGGCGCGATCTCCACTCTGAAACAGTGCCGCGAAAGGGCGGGACTGACCAGAGATATAGCGGCGTCCGCGCCGCCGACCAGACTGGGAGACGATGTGGGACGGCGGGGACAGGTGATCAACGGGCGCCGCTCGTCAGGATGAAAATACCCTGATCTCGCCACAATTCGTTCCCCCGGGGGCCGCGCGCCAGGCGCCTCCGCTTGTTCCGGGGCGGCGCTCAACCGCGCGCCAGCCAGACGATGAAGGCGCCGACAAGCGCCGCGATCAAGCCGCCGCGGCGCAGACTCTCCGCCGGCAGACTCTGCGCCAACGCGGCCAGCCGCTTCGCGCCGTCGGGGAACAGCGCGTAGGCCAGCCCCTCTATCACCAGAACCAGGCCCAGCGCGCTCAGCAATGCGATCCAGAAATCATCCATGAGCCGAAGCGTGGCGAAATCGGGCCGGAAAGAAAAGCGCCCCGCCGGTCCGACCGACGGGGCGCTGATCGCATTGCAAGGCGACCGCGTGAGGCGGCCGATCAGTTCGCGGACCGATCGAGCATCGCCTCGTCGGGATCCTGGTCCTGGAAGTAGCGGAAGAACGCACTGTCCGGCGGCCCCACCAGCGTGGTGGTGTCCGGCGCCAGCCCCTTCTGCATCGCCTGCATGGAGCGCCAGAAGTCGAAGAACCCTTCGTCCTGCGTGTAGGCGGCGTTGTAGAGGTTCTGCGCCTGGGCGTCGCCCTCGCCGCGCAGCACTTCCGCCTTGCGCTGAGCCTCCGCGATGATGACGCGTCGCTGTTTGTCGGCGTCGGCGCGGATGCGCTGAGCCTCCTTGTCGCCTTCCGCGCGGATGCGCCGCGCTTCCTGCTCACGCTGAGTGGTCATCCGGCGATAGATCGCCTGACTGTTCTCCTCCGGCAGGTCCACGCGTTTGATGCGCACGTCGATCACTTCCACGCCGAGGTTGCGGGATTCCGTGTCGACCGAGTCCGCGATCCGCTCCATCAGGTCCGCCCGCTTTTCGGTCAGAACCGTCGACAAGGTTATCGAGCCGATCTGCGAGCGCAGCGCGTTGGCCAGGATCTGCGTCAACTGATCGCGGTAGCCCGCCTCGTTGCCGACCGACTGATAGAAGCGCAGCGGGTCGACGATGCGGTAGCGCGCGAACGCGTCGACCACCAACTGCTTCTGATCCAGCGTCGGGATCTCTTCACGCTCGGCGTCGAAATCGAGAATGCGCTTGTCGAAGTAGGTGGCCTTCTGAATGAAGGGAATCTTGAAGTGCAGACCGGGCTGGCCGACGATCCGCTGCACTTCGCCGAACTGACGGATCAGGACCTGTTCGGTCTCACGCACCGTGAAGGCGGCGCTCGACAGGACGATCAGGCCGACCGCCAGGAGGACTCCGATGATGATGCCGGTGCGTTTCATTGGGTCGTGCTCCTACCGGTGCTTTCCTGCTCCACCTGCCGCGGGTTGGTGCGGCCGGTGCGATCCTGATTGAGCGCGTCGAGCGGCAAATAGGGCAGCACGCCCGCGCCCCCCTGGCCGTTTTCAATCAGCACCTTCTCCATGTTCGCGAAGATGTTCTCCATGGTCTGGAGATAGATCCGCCGCTTGGTGACGTCCTGGGCCTGCTTGTATTCGGTCAGGATCGCCAGGAAGCGGTCTGTCTCACCCTCGGCCTGATTGATCTGCTCTTCCTTGTAGGCTTCGGCCTCGCGCACGATCTGCTCGGCCTGACCCTGAGCGCGGTTCGTCACCTCGTTCAGATAGGCGGTGGCCGTGTTGATCTTGCTTTCGCGGTCGGCCGCGGCCGCCTGCACGTCTCGGAACGCGTCGATCACGGTCGAGGGCGGATCCACCGACTGCGTCTCGATGTTGGTGATGAGAATGCCGGCCTCGTACGAGTCGAGAATCTGCTGCGTCAGATCCTGCGCCTGGTTCTCGACCTCGGTCCGGCCGCTGGTGCGCGCGAATTCGAAATTGGTCTGGCCGATGATCTCGCGCATCGCGGACTCGGCGGCGTTCTTCACCGTGTCGTCCGGATTGCGGATGTTGAAGAGATAGCGCCCGGCGTCGTTGATCTTCCAGAAGACCGTGAATTTGATGTCGATGATGTTCTCATCGCCGGTCAGCATCAGGCTTTCTTCCTCGACGTTGCGGGACGTCCCGCGGCCGCTGTCGCGAAAGCCGATGTTGGTCTGATTGACCGTGGTGACCTCCGGCAGGAGGACGTCGCCGATCGGGGCGGGGAAATTGTAGTTCAGGCCTTCGCCCGTGGTCTCCCACAACTCGCCGAAGACCAGCTCGACGCCCTGCTGGCTGGTGTCGACCGTATAGAAGCCGGTCGCCAGCCACACGGCCACCAGCACGCCGGCGATCACGCCGACCAGCTTGCCGCCGCCGAAGCCGCCCGGGATCATCTTCTTCAGACGCTCCTGCGCCTGCCGGACCAGCTCTTCCGCGTCGGGCGGTTGCGGTCCGCGACCGCCGCCGCCGCCGGGTCCGCGCCCCCACGGGCTTTGCGGGCCGCCGCCCCCGCCGCTGTTGCCGCCGCCGCCCCAGGGGCCGCCGCCGTTATTCTGCCAAGGCATGCTTTATCGCTCCGGTTCCATGATGCTCGCTCAGGCGTTTCGCCTCGCCCGCGTCGATCGCCCCCTTGGAGATCGCCCCTTAGAGGTAGTCGCATCCGCGCGCCGTGATCGACGGCGCGGGCATAACACTATCTTGTGCGGGGACGAATCAAGCCCGGTCCGCGCCTTTTTGCGCCGCGACGTCCGCGCCGCGTCGCCCGACCCGGACCCTTTGCGTCCCAACCCGCCTTCATATATGTACCCCAAGGCTCGCGCGCCAATGCTTTCCGCCCCGAAAGCGCGGCCGAGACCGGGCCCCGCGCGAAAAAGTCGCGACCCGCCCTCTGGCGGGCTCAAACAACCGGTATGGATGGAAGAACGGATCCCGCAATGGCCGACGTCACCGAAGCCCAGATCCTCGACGCTCTGCAAAGCGTGCAGGACCCCTTCGCCAAGCGAAGCGTGGTCTCGTGCGACATGATCTCCGGCATCGCGGTCAAGAACGGCATGGTGCAGTTCTCGATCGAGATCGACCCGGCGAAGGCCGGCGACTACGAGACCGTACGGCGCAAGGCCGAGGACGCCGTCGCCGCCATCCCCGGCGTCCTATCTTCGACGGCGGTGCTGACCGCCGAAAGCAAAGGCAAGGCGAAGGGCGGGACGCAGGGCGCCGGACCGAAGGGCGGCGCCGCCGCCGGCTCGCAGAACCCGCAGGGTGCGGGCGCGGGCTCCGGGACCAGCGGCGCCAAGAAGGGCGGCGCGGCCGGGATCAAGCACATCGTCGCCGTCGCCTCCGGCAAGGGCGGCGTCGGCAAGTCGACGACGGCGGTCAATCTGGCGTTGGGTCTGAAGGCGCTTGGCCTCAAGATCGGCATGCTGGACGCCGACGTTTACGGCCCCTCTCAGCCGCGCATGCTGGGGGTTTCCGGCCGACCCGAATCGCCGGACGGCAAGATCCTAAAGCCGATGGAGAATTACGGGATCAAGGCGATGTCGATGGGCTTTCTCGTCTCAGAGGACCAGCCGGTCGTCTGGCGCGGCCCGATGGTGATGGGCGCGCTGCAGCAGATGCTCGCCGACGTGGATTGGGGCGACCTCGACATCCTGATCGTCGATATGCCGCCGGGTACGGGCGACGCGCAGTTGACGATTTCGCAGAACACGCCGCTGTCCGGCGCGGTGATCGTCTCGACGCCCCAGGACATCGCGCTGCTCGACGCGCGCAAGGGTTTGAACATGTTCCGCAAGGTGGACGTGCCGGTGCTCGGCATCATCGAGAACATGTCGATGTATGTCTGCCCGAACTGCGGCCACGAGGCGCACGTCTTCGGCCACGGCGGCGCGAAGCGCGAGGCGGAGAAGCTGGGAACGCCCTTCCTCGGCGAGATCCCGCTCGACATCCTGATCCGCGAGACCTCCGACGGCGGGCGTCCGGTGGTGGTGAGCGAGCCTGACGGCCCGCACGCCAAGGCCTATCTCGCGATCGCCGAACAGGTGCGCGACTCCGTCCTCGGCGGGGCGCGCCAGGCGCCCAAGATCTCGATGGAGTAGGGAGCGCGATGGGCGGCGCGGCGCGGCTTCGGATCCTAGCGGCGGGGTTTCTCGCCGTGCTGGCCGCCGGCCTCGCCGCCGCGCCGACGGCGCGGGCGCTCGACGGACCCGAACGCGCGCTGATCGGCGCGATCAACGAGATCCGCGCGGAACGGGGGCTTGCGCCGCTGCGCTACGAGCCCCGCCTGGGTCGCATCGCGGAGGGCTATGCGGCCGCCTCCGCGCGCGGCGTCCGGCGCGACGATCCGGCCCTTGATGTGGCCGAACAGCTCTCCGACAGCGCGTACGCCTATCTCGCCATGCGCGCCTTTGTGGAAGGCGGCGACCTCGACCCTGTCGGGCAGGCGCGGGCCTGGGCCGCCGACCGCACGCGCCGGGAGGCGCTGCTCGACCCCGGCTTTGTCGAGATCGGGGCCGGCCATATCGCGCTCCCCCGCGCGCCGGCCGATCAACCGCAGCCGCCGCCTAACGTCTACAGCGTCGTCCTCGCCGCGCCGACCGGTCCCGCGGCGTCCGGCTGGGGCGATCGAATCCTGAGTTACGTCAACGCGTTCCGCGCCGAGAACGGCCTGATCCCGCTCAGCCGAAATCGGCTGCTCGATCAGGCGGCCCAGGCGCACGCCGAAGATATGGCGCGCCGGGACTTCTTCGCGCACCTCGCGCCGGAGGGAAGCGGACCCGCCGACCGGGTCGACCGTACCGGGTATCATTGGAGCGCGGTGCTGGAGAATCTCGCCGCCGGTCAGCCGACGCCTCGCGAGGTTGTCGACGGCTGGATCCGCTCGAAGACCGGCCACCGCGAGGCGATGCTCTCGAAGGACGTGCGCGAGATCGGCGTCGGGTATCGCTATCTGCCGCGCGACCGCGGGCGCTTGACGGTGCACCACTACTGGGCGATGACGCTGGCGGCGCCGCGCTAGCCTAGGCGGGTCCGCTTCGTTAGGCTTAAGCGCGCTCTGATCTCCGCCCGTCTGTCGTCCCAACCGCTGGACCGCCGTCGCCGATGACCGATCCCTCGACGCCCGATATTTTCGGACTGGCAGCGCCCGATCCGATACAGCCGGCGCTGCCGGAGATCGGCGCCGGGCCGGAGACGGCGACCGGCATCCTGCCGGCGCAGGGGATCAAGGCGGCCATCGAGCGCGGCGACCTGCGCGCGGATCGCGGGATCGACGAGGCGCAGATCCAGCCGGCCAGCCTCGATCTGCGCCTGGGCGCGCTCGCCTACAAGCTGCCGGCGAGCTTCCTGCCCGGCCCGACCAAGACGGTGGAGCAGAAGCTCGCGCAGTTCGCGTTGGAGCGGATCGCCCTCGACGGCCCGGACGGCGCGGTGCTGGAGCGGGGCTCGGTCTATCTCGTCCCGCTGCAGGAATCGGTAAGGCTGGGACGCCGCTGGTCGGGCTCGGCCAATCCCAAGAGCTCGACCGGGCGGCTGGACGTCTTCGCGCGGCTCATCACCGATCACGCCACCGAATTCGACGCCGTGCGCGAGCGCTATTGCGGGCCGCTCTATCTCGAGATCGCGCCGCGCTCCTTCCACGTGCGGGTGCGCGAAGGCTCGCGGCTCGCGCAGTTGCGTCTGCGCTTCGGCCGCCCGCGCACCTCCGACAGCTTCATCCGCGAGTTGAACGAACGCGCCCGGCTGGTGCATGACTCCGACGCCGACGCGCCGGGGGACGAGATCGACATCAAGCAGGGCGCGATCGCGCTGTCGGTCGATCTGAAGTCCGCCGGGCCGGACGAGATCGTCGGCTATCGCGCCAAACGGGCCGAGGATGCGATCGACGTCGACCGGGTCGGCGTCTGCGAGCCGGCCGCGTTCTGGGAGCCGATCCGCAAGCCCGAAAGCGGCGGCATCGTGCTCGGCGTGGACGAGTTCTTCATCCTCGCCTCCAAGGAGAAGGTGGCGATCCCGGCCGACTACGCCGCCGACATGGTCGCCTACGACACCCAGGTGGGGGAGTTCCGCGTCCATTACGCCGGCTTCTTCGACCCGGGCTTCGGCTATGAGGGCGATCGACCGGCGGGCGCGAAGATCGTCCTGGAGGTGCGCAGTCACGAGGTGCCCTTCTTGATCGACCACGGCCAGATCATGGGTCGCGTCCTGTTCGAGCGCCTGAGCCGCCCGACCGACCGCCCCTACGGATCCGGCATCGGCTCCAACTATCAGGGGCAGGCGCTGGCGCTCTCGAAGCAGTTCCGGCGGTAGGGGGCGGACCGCTCGAAGACCCCCCCCCTTCCCCCCGGAGGCGCCCCCGCGAAGGCGGGGGCCTCCAGCAACGCGCTCAAGCGATGGAGGGGGCGGGTCCCCGCCTTCGCGGGGACCCGCCCCGAAGGCTGGATTGACTTGATCCCCCCCCCTGCAGAACCGGAACCCGCGGCCAGCCTGGCCCCGCCCCCCGTCTTTCACAATCCCCCGGCCCGTGCCATAGCTTGGGAAAATCGACATCAACCGGGGGGACGCGATCCATGCATGCGCGCGCATTGAAGAAGATCTGGGAGGAGGGCGGCGTCGCCGTCGGCTGCATGCTGATGGCCGACAGCGCGATTACGGCGGAGACCCTGGCCCACGCCGGCTTCGACTTCCTGATCGTCGACCGCCAGCACGGCGGCATGGACGAGGGGACGGCGATCGCCATGACCACGGCGGTCGCCGGCGCGGGCTGCACGCCGATCATGCGGGTTCCCTCGAACGACGCGGCCGTGATCGGCCGGGCGCTCGACTGCGGGGCCGGCGGAATCATCGCGCCGCTGACCGACACGGCCGACGACGCCAAGGCGATCGTCGCCGCCAGCCATTACCCGCCCGAGGGGCGGCGCAGCTGGGGGCCGGTGCGCGCGGGGCTCACCGGCGGGCCGAACTACGCGGCCGAGGCGAACGCGGCCGTCTTCGCCTCCGGCATGATCGAGACGCGCGACGGTTTCGACGCGCTCGACGAAATCCTAGCGACGCCGAACCTGCACGGCCTGCTGGTCGGGCCGAACGATCTCGGCTTCACCTTCGGCAATCTGCCCAAGCCCATGCCGGACGACCCCGACGTGGTGGAGGCGATCAAGATCATCCCGAAAAAGGCGGCGGAGGCCGGCGTGATGGCCGGCATCCACTGCGGCGACGCCGAGATGGCGAATGAGATGATCGCGCTCGGCTACCGCTGGATCAGCCTGAACGTCGACCTGGCCTTCATGCGCGGCGCGGCGGAGAGCGCGCTGGGGCGATTGAAGCGCTAGGCCCTTGTTGCGCAGGCTTGGATCGGCTGGCACGATCCCCACACAAACAGGCGGAAAGACGCATCAAGCGGGAGGAGCAGTTCCATGAAAGCGCGCGCCGCGGTGGCCTTCGGGGCCGGCAAGCCGTTGTCGATCGAAGAGGTCGAGGTTGAGGGCCCCAAGGCGGGCGAGGTGGTGGTCGAGATCAAGGCGACCGGGATCTGCCACACCGACGCCTTCACGCTTTCGGGCGAGGATCCGGAAGGCGCCTTCCCCACCATCCTGGGCCATGAGGGCGCGGGCGTCGTCGTCGACGTCGGCCCGGACGTGCGGCATCTGAAGAAAGGGGATCACGTCATCCCCCTCTACACGCCCGAATGCCGGGAGTGCGAGTACTGCCTCAACCCCAAGACCAACCTGTGTCAGGCGATCCGCGGGACGCAGGGCCAGGGGGTGATGCCCGACGGCACCTCGCGCTTTTCGCTGAACGGCGAGAAGCTGTTGCACTATATGGGCTGCTCCACCTTCTCCAACATCACGGTGCTGCCGGAGATCGCGCTGGCCAAGATCCGCGACGACGCGCCCTTCGACAAGGTCTGCTACATCGGCTGCGGGGTGACGACGGGCATCGGCGCGGTGGTGAACACGGCCAAGGTCGAGCCGGGCTCCAACGTCGTGGTCTTCGGCCTGGGCGGCATCGGCCTCAACGTCATCCAGGGCGCGCGGATGGTGGGCGCCAACATGATCGTCGGCGTCGACATCAACCCCGACAAGAAGCCGATGGCGGAGCGCTTCGGCATGACCCACTTCGTCAATCCGAAGGAGGTCGAGGGCGATCTGGTCCCGCATCTGGTGGAACTGACCGGCGGCGGCGCCGACTACAGCTTCGAGTGCATCGGCAACGTGAACACCATGCGCCAGGCGCTCGAATGCGCGCACAAGGGCTGGGGCGAGAGCATAATCATCGGCGTCGCCGGCGCCGGCCAGGAAATCTCCACGCGGCCCTTCCAGCTGGTCACCGGCCGCAGCTGGCGCGGCACCGCCTTCGGCGGCGCGCGCGGGCGCACCGACGTGCCGCGGATCGTCGACTGGTACATGGACGGCAAGATCGAGATCGACCCGATGATCACCCACACCCTGCCGCTCGACCAGATCAACGAGGCCTTCGATCTGATGCATGAGGGCAAGTCGATCCGCTCGGTGGTGACGTTCTGAGGCGCGGGGCCCGTATGACCTTCGAGACGATCAGCGAGAACAAATGCTTCGGCGGGATCCAGGCGGTCTATCGCCATGAGAGCCGGGAGACCGGGACGGCGATGCGGGTCTCCGTCTACCACCCGCCGGAGGGGCTGGAGGGTCCGCCGCCGGTCCTCTATTGGCTGTCCGGGCTGACCTGCACGGAAGAGAACTTCACCGTGAAGGCGGGCGCCCAGCGTTGGGCGGCGGAGTACGGGATCGCCGTCGTGGCCCCCGACACCAGCCCGCGCGGCGAGGGCGTGCCGGACGAGGACGCCTACGATTTCGGCAGCGGCGCCGGTTTCTACGTCGACGCGACGGTCGCGCCGTGGGACCGGAACTACCGCATGTATTCCTACATCGCCGATGAACTGCCGACGCTGGCCGAGCGGGAGTTCGGCTTCGACGGCGCGCGGCGCGGGATCTTCGGCCATTCGATGGGCGGGCACGGCGCGCTCACCATCGCGCTCAAGCATCCCGACCGCTTCAAGTCGGTCTCCGCCTTCGCGCCGATCGCGGCCCCGGCGACGGTCCCGTGGGGCCAGAAGGCGCTGAAAGGCTATCTGGGATCGGACGAAGCGGCGTGGGCCGACTACGATTCCTGCAAGCTGGTGGAGGCGCGCGGCTGGCCGTCGGACATCCTGATCGACCAGGGCGACGCCGACCAATTCCTGACCGAGCAGCTTCGCCCGGAGCTGTTTCAGGAGGCCTGCAACCGCGCCGGGGTCGATCTGGAGCTGCGCCTGCAGCAGGGCTACGACCACAGCTATTTCTTCATCGCCACCTTCATGGGCGAGCATTTCGCCTGGCACGCGGAGCGGCTGGGCGTCTAGATGTCGGCGACGCTCACGTCCGGCAGGCGCGCTGGAACGCGGCCGGCGTCACCCCCACCACGCTCTTGAAGCAGCGCGTCAGATGCGCCTGGTCGCAGAAGCCGGCGTCCAGCGCGGCGTCCGCGGGGCTCGCGCCGGCGGCGAGCCGCCGCTTCGCGCGGATCACCCGGCGCGACAGGCGATAGGCGTGCGGCGTCACGCCCAGCGTCTTGCGGAAGCTGCGGATCAGCCGGTAGCGGCTGAAGCCGACCAGCGCCGCCAGATCCTCCAGCGACCAATCCTGATCCAGCGTCTCCTCGATCGCCTCGGCGACGCGCGCGACCGCGCGATCCTCGCGCCGCGCCAGGCGGGCGGGGTCCGGCCGCTCGCCGCAGCGCCGAATCAGCAGCGCCAGCGCCTCGACCAGCGCGCCGTCGCTCTGCAGCCGTTCGGCGTCCGCTTCGAGCAGCGCGTGCGCGCGGCGAAAGGCGTCGGTCACGGCCGGGTCGCCGACCAGCGCTTCCGGGAAATGCGGCGCCTCGCGCGGGCGGTCGGCCAACTCGCCCGCGATCTCGGCCATCAGCTCCTGCGCGGGATACATCATACGATAGCGATAGCCGGCCTCGCCCGGCCGCCCGTCATGCAGCTCGTGCGGGTCGAGGATGATGAGATCGCCGGCGCCGGCCGCATGCTCCTGTCCGCGGTAGCGATAGAACTCCACCCCCGCCTCGATCACGCCGAGCGCGTAGGTGTCGTGCACGTGCGGGGCGTAGACATGGCGGACGAACTGGGCCGACAGACACTCCAGATCGCGCCAACGCGGATCGCGCCAGAAGCGCGCCTCCTCGGCCGCGCCCAACGGCTCCGCCGCCAGGGCCGATTGCTGATCGATCGTTTGTTGGGTCATGACGGCGGAACGATAGCACGCAGCCTGCGGCCGCTCTTGTAGAATTGTGCGCGGTTGCGACCCGGTCGCCGTCGCATCGCTTCGATTTCGCAGCGGAGAGGTTGGTCGCCCTCGACGCCGCCGCCAGCGCCCGCGACGAGGGCGGCGCCGCGCACGGCGCGGGTGACGGCGTGCAGCAAAAGGGCGATGAGCGCGCGCCGCCCGGCCCTCCGGCGGATACGGCGACGCGGCGCGTCGATCTGTCCTACAAGGCGAGACGGGCCTCACAGCCCTATGAACTTGAGCTCGACGACGCCGTCTATCGCTTCGGCTCGGCGGCGCAGCTTCTGACCGACAGGTTGGAGATCTTGGAGTCGCGCTGGCCGGGCGTGCTGGAGCGGCTGGCGCAGGGCAAGAAGCGCACCAAGCGCCCCGTCGCGCGGCGTCGCGAGGATCTGTACGACAGGCCGCATCCGATCGAACACTCGGCCGAGCGCGCGAGCGGCTACTTCGTCGCGACGAACAATCGGGCCGACGAGGTTTTGGGGATCATGCGGCGCGCGTTGTTCGAGACCGGCGCGGCCGAAAACCCCGACCGGCAGGTGCGGCGCGGCTGACCTGACCCGCCCCGCCGCTAGAAGCCGGCGATCCGCCGCGCGGTTTCCGGATCGCGGAAGCCGGCGACCGTTGCCTCCGTTTCCAGCGCCATGGCGCGCTCCAGATCCTCGGCCGCCAATCCGTAGGCGAGGCAACGTTTGAGGGCTGCGACCGGCCCGGGCGGCAGGGCGGCGACCCGGGCTGCGAGCGCGCGGGCGTTCTCTTCCAGCGCTTCCTCGGGGACGACATCGTGCAACAGACCCCAGCGCTTCGCGTCCTCGGCCTCGAAGCGCTCGCCGAACAGGATAAGCTCGCGCGCCTTGGCGAGCCCGACGAGCCGCGGCAGCAAGGCGGTCACGGCCCCGGTGACGAACAGGCCCCAGGAGACCTCCGGGAAGAAGAAGCGCGTCCCCCGGGACGCCACCGCCAGGTCGCAGTTGATCACCCACTCCAGGCCGCCGCCCACGGCCCAGCCGCGGATCGCGCCGATCACGGGCGTGCGACCCAGCACCAGGGCGCGGGTGACGTCCTGGATCGCCTCGACATAGGTGCGGCTGGCGCCCTCGCTGTCGCCGGCCTGGGCGTCGAACTCCTTCAGATCGTCGCCGGCGCAGAAGGCGCGGCCTTCACCGGTCAGCAGGATCGCCTGGACGGCCGGGTCGGCGTCGGCCGCGCGCAGCGCCGCCGTCAGGTCGGCCAGCAAGGCCGGGTTGATCGCGTTCAACCGATCCGGCCGGTTGAGGCTGACGCGCCGCACGCCGTCGCCGATATCCTGCACCAAGACCGCCTCGCCCATGATCCGCTCCTACCCGTCCTCGTCCAGGCGCACCACGCGCCGCGTTTTGCCCTCGGTGCGCGGCAGCGCGCCGAACTCCAGCATGTGGACCGTCGCGCTGACGCCCAACTCGCTTTTGATCCGCGCTTCGAGGGCGCGGGCCAGCGCGTCGTCCGGCGCTCGGCCTTCCGCCGCCTCGGCCTGAACCGGCAGTCTGTCGTAGGGGCCGGGCCCGGGCAGTGCGATGCGGTACTCCCCCGACAACCCCGCCTGCGCCGTGACGCAGGCCGCGATCTGGGTGGGGAAGATGTTGATCCCGCGCACCACCACCATGTCGTCCGCCCGGCCGACGACCCGGAAGCGCGGGCTCGTCCGTCCGCAGGGCGCGCGGTCGGTCGCGACCAGGTCGATCACGTCGCCGGTTCGGAAACGCGCCAGCGGCTGGCATTCCCGCGCCATATGGGTCAGCACCAATTCGCCGCGCTCGCCGGCGCGCCACGGTTTCGGGGCGCCGCTGTCGGGGTCGATCAGCTCGGGGTGCAGCACGTCCAGCGCCATGAAGTGCAAGCTTGAGTCCGCCGCCGTCTGGGCCGCGAAATTGCAGAAGACGTCCGAGACGCCGTAATTCGCGTTGCGCGCCTGAAACCCCCAGACGCCCTCCAGCCGGGCGCGGAAGGCCGGATCGTCGAGGCCCGGCTCCCCCCCGAAGAGGCCGAGTTCGAGCCGCAGATCGGCGGGCGCGAGGTCGGGGAAGTCGTCGGCGATCACGCGTTCGAGGACGGCCGGGTAGCTGGGCGTGCACGAAATCGCCTGGACGCCCAGCTCGCGGATGGTGCGGATCAGCATCCGACTGTCGCCGACGCCGAAGGGGACGACCGTCGCGCCCGCGGCCTCCAGGGTCGTGTGGTCGGTGAAGCCGCCCATCCAGAGCCGATAGTTGAGGCAATGGACGACCCGCACGCCCGGCGCGAGGCCGGCGGCGCGCTGCGCCCGCGCGCCGACGATCGCCGTTTGATGCGCGTCCTCTGCGGAGAGCGCGAGAGTCATGGCCTGGCCGGTCGTGCCGGAGGTGCGATGGACGCGGGCGATTCGCTCCGGAGGCGCCGCGAGATAAGAGCCGAAGGGCGGATGCGCCGACTGATCCTCCCGGAGCGTCGCCTTGTCGATCAGCGGAAGGTCGGGCAGGTCCTCCAAGCGCTCCGGCGGGGCGGCCCCGTCCCAGGCCGCGTGCAGGAAGGCGGAGGCGGCGAGCCGAGCGCGCTGGTCTTCCCACAGCGTTTGGCGCCGGCGCGCCAGCGCCTCCAGCTCCGCAAAATCCGCTCCATCCGCCAGCGCCTCTCTCATCGCGCGCTCTTTCTAAAAACTGATAATGATGTCATTATCAGTTTTGAGCAACGCCGATGCGCGGTCAAGAGGCTTCAGCCATGACGAACGACGCCGTTCAAAAGCAAGACCCCGCCTTAACGGCGCCGCCTTCGCCCTTTCGGGTCGCGCCGGGACGGGTCTGCTACCCGGAGGCGCTGGGCGCCGCGGCCTCGGACGCCGGACTGCGCAAGGCGGAGCGGACGCGCCTTCGCATTTTGGCGGGCGCCGCTGGCTTGCTCAACGATGCGGACCGGGCGCCGCTGACCATGCCCGCCGCGGCCGCAGCGGCGGGCGTCGCGCACGGCACCGTTTATCTTCACTTCGCCGACCGTCCTGCGCTGGAGGCCGCGACGGCGGAGGGGTTCGCGCACTTCCTGCGCGATCACTTGGCCCAGGTGCGCGACGGCGCGCCCGGCTCCGAACAGCGGGTGCGCGCCGCGACCCGCCGTTACGTGGATCTATTCGCGGCGAACGCGGGTCTGATGCGTTGCTTGACCCAGGCCGGAGAGCGGGACGGTCCGTTTCGGCGCGTCTTCCATGCGCTGAACCGGGATTGGAACGGCCGCGTCGCCCGCGCGATGCAGGCGCAGCGGGCCGCCGTCGGCGCGCCGATCGGCGCGCAGGAGGCGCTTTACGCCGCCTATGCGCTCGACGGCATGGTCGATGAGTTCCTGGCTCAGATTCACATCCGCCGGGATCCGGCGCTGGCGCGGTTGCGCGCCGACCCGGAGGCGACGACCGAGCTTCTGGCGCGCCTCTGGCGGGCGGCTGCGAAGGGGTGACGATCGACCGGCGGGCGTCGCGATATGCGGGGGCGCGCCCTCTTGTAAATTCCTGATCTCCCCGCATATCTCTCGATAGTGCGGCGGGGGAAGGCCGCATGTCGAACCGAAGTGCGGCGAACCGAGGCGGGGTCCGCTATTCTTATGGATTTCATCTTTGTGGCGGTCGGGCTGGCGTTGTTGTTCATCGCCGGCGAAGCGACTCTACGCGGGGCGATCGGTCTGGCGAAGAAGATCGGCGTCTCGCCGGCCGTCATCGGCCTGACCGTGGTCGGGTTCGGCACCAGCGCGCCGGAGCTGGTGGTCACCGTCCAGGCGGCGCTGCTGGATCAGGCCGCGCTCGCCATCGGCAACGTCGTCGGCTCCAACATCTCGAACCTTTTGCTGATTCTCGGCGTCGGCGCGGCCGTCTGGCCGTTGACCTGCGACGCGGGCGCGGCCCGCCGCGACGCCGGCATGATGATCGGGACGGCGATCCTGCTCGTCGGCCTCGGCATGACCGGCGAAATCTTGCGCTGGCAGGGCGCTGTAATGTTGGCGGCCCTCTTCGTCCTGTTGGTCTGGTCCTACTTCCACGACAAGAAGCTGACGGCGGCCAAGAACGGCGGCGCCGAGGCCGACGTCCACGCTAAGGAGGTCGAAGAGGTCGGCGAGGTGCCGAGCAACCCCTGGGCGATCGCGGCGCTGACGCTTTTCGGCATCGGCGGGCTGGTCTTCGGCGCCGACCTGCTGGTCGACGGCGCGGTCGGCATCGCGACCGATCTTGGCGTGCCGGAAAGCATCATCGGGCTGACGCTGGTGGCGCTGGGCACCTCGCTGCCGGAACTGGCCGCCACCGTCGTCGCGGCGCTGCGTCGGCACACGGATGTCGCCATCGCCAACGTCATGGGGTCGTGCGTCTTCAACGTGCTGTCGATCCTGGGCATCACCGCGATGGTGAAGCCCCTGACCATCGCGCCGGACATCCAGGCGATCGACTTGTGGGTGATGCTGGCGGCCTCGCTCCTGGTGATGATCTTCCTGCTGCGCGGTCAACGAATCGGGCGCGTGGGCGGTTGGGTGCTGCTGATCGCCTATGTCGGCTACATCGCCAGCATGGCCGGGCGCGTGGCGCCGGCGGCCCTTTAGCGCGCGGTCTCGAAAGCGTCATTGCGGGGTGCTAGTCTTCCGACTGCGCCCTCATTCCCGCCTGTCGAGCTCCCATGCCCGCGATCCGAAACGTCCTCTTCGTCACCTTCGACCAGTGGCGCGCCGACTGCCTTTCGGCCGTCGGGCATCCGCAGCTGCAGACGCCGATCCTCGACGCCTTCGCCGCCGACGCGACGCTGTTCGCCAACCACTGGGCGGTGACCTGCCCGTGCGGGCCGTCGCGCGCCTCGCTCTTCACCGGAACCTACCTGCATCGCCACCGCAGTCTGCGCAACGGGACGCCGTTGGACGACCGCTTCACCAATCTGGCGCTGGAGGCGCGGCGCCTCGGCTATGATCCGGCGCTGTTCGGCTACACCGACATCTCGCCTGACCCGCGCGGCAAGGACCCGGGCGATCCGATCTTCGACAGTTACGAGGGCGTGCTGCCGGGTATGACGCGGGTCTGCCGGCTGGACGACGATTTCGGCGCCTGGTTCGCGGCGCTGAAGGCGAGGGGCTACGCCCCGCCGGCGCGCCCCTGGGACATTTTCCGCCCGACGTCCGAGGCGCTCGCCGAGGTTGAGGCGGCGGGCCGCGCCTATTGCGCCGCGCCGGCGCGCTTTCGCGCCGAGGACAGCCCCGCCGCCTTCCTCACCGACGAACTGCTGCGCTATCTGAGGGCGCAGGCCGATCGCCGCTGGTTCGCGCACATCAGCTACATCAGCCCGCACCCGCCCTTCATCGCGCCCGCGCCCTATCACGAGCGCTACGACCCGCGCGACGCCCCGCCCCCCGTGCGCGCCAAGGCGCCCGAAGCCGAGGCGGCGGCGCACCCCTTCCTGCGCTACAAGATCGACGGGCGCGCCGGCGGGACCAACGCCGGCGTGGGCGCCTTCGTCGGCCGTCAGGTTCCCCCGTCGGAGATGGCCGATGCGGAGCTCGCCCAGCTGCGCGCGACCTATTACGGCATGATCAACGAGGTGGAGGCCTGCCTCGGGCGCATCCTCGACCATTTGCGCGCGACCGGGGCCTATGACGAGACGCTGATCGTGCTCACCTCCGACCATGGGGAGCAGCTGGGCGACCATTGGATGCTCTCCAAGACCGGCTTCTTCGACGAGAGCTATCGCGTGCCGCTGATCGTCCGCGACCCGCGGGACGCGGCGGCGGCGGGCCGCGGCCGACGGGTCGAGGCCTTCACGGAATCGGTCGACGTCGCGCCCACCGTGCTGCACGCGCTGGGCGCGCCGATCCCGCGCCAGATGCAGGGTCTGCCGCTTTCCAGATGGCTGTGGGGGCAGACGCCCGCGCGCTGGCGCGACGCCGCCCATGTCGAATATGACTTCGGCGATCCGATCGGCCGCGCGGCGGAGGACGCCTTCGGCCTGACGAGCGACCAATGCGGCCTCGCCTTTATCACTGACGGGCGTTTCAAATACGTCCACTTCGAAGCGCTCCGGCCGCTGCTCTACGATCTCGAGGCCGATCCGCAGCAGCGCCGAAACGTCGCCGACGATCCCGCCTACGCCCCTGCGCTCGCCGAGATGCGCGGGCGCTTGCTCACCTGGCGCATGGCGCAGGACGAGAAGACGCTCACCCACTATCACATCGACGGCGGTCCGAAGGAGACCGCGGACCAGCGCTTCGAGGGCCTGCTGTGAGCGGACCGCCGCGCTTTCACCCTCGCCGCTTCCGTCCAAGGGCCGACGTCCCCCGCCTGATCGCCCACCGCGGCCTCAGCGCCGAAGCGCCCGAGAACACCCTTCCCGCCTTCGAGGCCGCGGCCGCCGCCGGCTTCACGTGGGTCGAGTTCGACGTGATGCTGTCGGCCGACGGCGTCGCCATGGTGATCCACGACGAAAGCCTTAAGCGCACCACCGGCGCCAAGGGCCGCGTGTCGGAGACGGCGGCCGCCGACCTCCAGCGCCTCGACGCGGGGTCCTGGTTCGGCTCTCAGTTCGTCGGCGCGCGCATCCCGACCTTGGCGGAGACGCTGGCCGCGCTCACCCGCCTCGGCCTCGGCGCCAATGTCGAGATCAAGCCGGCAAAGGGGCATGAGGAGGAGACCGGAGAAACGGTCGCCGCCCAACTCGCCGCCGACTGGCCAAAAAGCCTGCCCCCGCCGGTCGTCTCCAGCTTCTCCGAAGCCGCGCTGCGCGCGGCGCATTCGACGCACCCCGCCCACGACTACGCCCCGCTGTTCGAGCGCATCCCCGACGATTGGGCCGCCCGGATGCAGGCCGTCGGCGCGACCGCCCTCCACTGCAACGCCAAACGGCTCACGAAACGCCGCGCCGAAGAGGTGACGCAAAGCGGGGCGGCGGTGCGGTGTTATACGGTGAATGAGGCCGCCCAGAGCGCCACGCTATATTCACAGGGCGTCTCGACGCTCTTCTGCGACCGCCGCCCCGACTAGCCAAGCGTCCTCCGCGCTCCCCCAGCGTGCATTTGAGACCTTGGCGCCTCAGCATTGCGGCTTTAGGTGGTCAGATGTCTCGCATAACTCAAAATTATGCGAACCAGAATCCTGGCGAACGCGCTGTCTTTGAGTCGCGCGCCTCTCGGTCTGGCGTTTCTTCATTTCTATGAACCGACAACCGAAGCCGCTCCGATCGCCGCCGCCATTTTCCTGTTAGCTTTCGCGACCGACATTGCGGACGGGCGTATCGCACGGCTCGGGGATACGTTAGGCGTCTTCGGCAGGTTATGGGACAGCCTTGGGGACAAAGCTTTCTACATCGCGGTAATTCTGGCGCTGCTGGAACACGGCTTAATGTTCAGCGCGGTCGCATGGGGGTTACTCTATCGCGAAGTAGTGCTTTATATTACCCGCCTCATTTATATAAAGAAAATCAAATCGGTTGAAGAAACAAGATTCTTCACAAATTGGCACGGGTACTTCTTATATATAATCATAATTTCTTCCCTCTCACAGCCCTACGCGAGCGATATCGTGCAGGAGCGCTTTTTGCTGAACACGGTGCACGTGGCATCTTTTGGCGCGCTGATCTTTGGGTGGCTTAGTATTTATGCGTATTTGAGGCTGCCGGACGACTAGGTTGCGATCCGCAGCAAGAAGGCGGCGCCGATGGAGCCCACCCGGAGCGCTTGTCCGTAGAGCTCGACTTGGCGTTTCCGGCACCCGTGCTCGGCGTAGGCGCGCATGAAATAGAGGGTCGCCGTTTCTGACAGACCTCCGCGGGCTACAGCACGGGAGAGCCTCTGGAGGCGCCGGTCCCGCATCATGTTGATGCGATCGATTGTGAACCCTGAACTGAAGATCTGCTCCAACAGGAGCATGAGCGACGCCGCCCCAATGACCACGTAATGATGAGCGCTCGCATCGAAAGTGACCACGTGAGCTGCAATCTGGAAGAAGACCACGCTCAGTCCGATCGAATAGAAGACCTTCGCCCGGACAATCGGAAAAAAGCCCCCGAAGTCGTCAGGATGCGTCTCGTCGTAAAAGGCTCCGCCGCGTGGGCCTTGATCAGCAATTCGATAGAACATGTAGAAAGTGACGGCGCAGAAGAAGGCCGCCACAGGCAGGACCACAGCCCATGATATGAACCCATTGAGCCGGTTGGCGGCGAACCCGAGAGGGTTGGCGCTCTCGTCGAAGAATCCGTCGCCCGCCCAGACCGTCTTCGGATCGCCGAGCAGATGAACTCCAATGTTGTAGAGGCCGAATAGGAAGCCTACCAGGCAAGCGAAGTAGAGCACGAAGCGCAGCCGGGTCTGTAAAGTGAGGTGTGCCCTCAACTCCTCACGCAACCTGCGTCGCCGCACCTGGAAGCCGCTCGACCTACCATTTAATTGAAGAACGACCTGGGCGAAGCACAGACGCGCGAGCATCAGGATCAGAACGTCCCCAAAAAGACTGCTGAAGACCCCGTAGTTTTGAAGCAGGCCTACCCCCTCAGGGATGAAGAGCGTGTTCTCATAAGTCGCGGCGGCGAACAGAAGCCCGGCCTCCATTGCCGCGACAAGCAAGCCGAGGATCGCCAAATGAAGCGGGCTGGCGTCGACAATCATCAGAATAAATCGCGCGCAGAACTTCCGCATAATTTTGAGTTATCGTTTCTGTTTCATCATGCGACACAACTAATGCAATATAAAATTTATGAAATCAACCCTATGAATGCATAAGAGCGGCGGGAGGCGCATGAAAAAGCCGCGCTCCGGGGAGCGCGGCTTTCTCGTGGCCTTGGGTTGTCGCCGAGGCGTCAGTCGTTCGTCGGGAAGGCCAGTTGGTAGCCGTCCTTGATGCCGGACGGCCAGCGGGAGCTGATCGTCTTCATCTTGGTGAAGAAGCGGATCGATTCCGGGCCGTGCATCTGGGTGTCGCCGAATTTCGAGCGCTTCGCGCCGCCGAAATTGTGGAAGGCCATCGGCACCGGGATCGGCACGTTGACGCCGATCATGCCGACGTCGACGCGATCCGTGAAGTTGCGCGCCGCGTCGCCGTCGCGCGTGAAGATCGCGACGCCGTTGCCGTATTCGTGGGCGTTGATCATGTCGACCGCCTCGTCATAGCTCGACGGCGCCATGACGGAGAGGACGGGGCCGAAGATCTCGGTCTTGTAGATCTCCATGTCGGTCTTGACCTGATCGAACAGCGTCCCGCCGACGAAATAGCCGTTCTCATAGCCCTGCAGCGTGGCGCCGCGGCCGTCGACCTTGAGGTCGGCGCCCTCGTCCACGCCGCGCTGGATCAGGCTCTCCACGCGCTCCTTCGCCTGGCGAGTGATCAGCGGGTTGATGTCGGCGCTCTCGTCGTTCCACGGGCCGAGCGTCAGGCCCTGGACCTTCGGCGTCAGCTTTTCGACCAGACGCTTGCTCGTCTCCTCGCCGACCGGCACCGCGACCGAGATCGCCATGCAGCGCTCCCCGGCGGAGCCGTAGCCGGCCCCGACCAGCGCGTCGACCGCCTGGTCCATGTCGGCGTCCGGCATGATGACCATGTGGTTCTTGGCGCCGCAGAAGGCCTGCACGCGCTTATTGTGGCGGCAGCCCTCATTGTAGATGTACTCGCCTACATGGGTCGAGCCGACGAAGCTGATCGCCGGCACGTCCGGGTGATGCAGCAGGGCGTCGACCGCCTCCTTGTCGCCGTGGATCGTGTTCCAGACGCCTTCGGGCAGACCGGCCTCCAGCCACATCTCGGCCAGCATGTTGGGGGCCGACGGGCAGCGCTCGCTCGGCTTGTTGAGGTAGGCGTTGCCGCAGGCGATCGCCATCGCGCCCATCCACAGCGGGATCATGACCGGGAAGTTGAAGGGCGTGATCCCGCCCACGACGCCCAGCGGCTCGCGGATCGAATAGAGGTCGATGCCGCCGCCGATGTTGCTGTTGAACTCGCCCTTGATCAGGTGCGGAATGCCGGCCGCGAACTCGATCACGTCGAGGCCGCGCTGGATCTCGCCCAGCGCGTCGGGCTTGGTCTTGCCGTGTTCCTTGCACAGCGCCTCGGCCAGTTCGTCGCGCCGGGCCACCATCAGTTCGCGCATCTTGAAGATCACGGCGGCGCGCTTGGGCACGGCCGTCGCGCCCCACTTCTCGGACGCGGCCTTGGCGGTCGCAACCGCCCGATCGATCTCTTCGGTCGAGGCGTAGGGCAGCTTGGCGCTGACTTCGCCCGTCGCCGGGTTGAAGACGTCGCCGAAGCGGCCGCTGTCGCCCGCGACCGGGCGGCCGCCGATGAAGTGCTTGAGAGTCTCGGTCATGGAAACAGGCGCTCCTTCGCACGCGTTATTTTTGGAACAGGATGTCGTCAGGCGCCGCTGTTTTAGGCCGCCCGACCCGCCGCCTCAAGCCGCCTTGCGGGCGGCGTTCTCGCGCAGCGTGCGCAGCCTGCTCTCGAAATCTTCCCGGTTGTGATAGGCGCCGCACAGGCGGCGCCGTCCGGCGTAGGCGAGCCGCCCGTGCAGCGCGCGCCAGTTGTCGAACAGCAGCACTCGGCCCGGCCGCAGGCCGAAGACCAGCTGCCGGCCGCGCTCGTTCGCCTTGCGATGGAACAGGCCGTAGGCGTGGTAGAAGGCCTTCTGCTCCTCGGGCGGCAGCAGAAAGGGCGCGCGGTCGTGATGGTTGAAGCTGACTTGCAACAGCCGCCCCGCGGAATCCAGGCGCAGTACCGGCCGGCGCGCCTCCAGATGCACGCCCTCTTCGAGATAGCGGGCGGGGACCTCGACCGTGCTCAGCGTGCGGAAGGCCTCCGGGTCCTCGCGTCGGATCTCCTCGGCGATGGCGAATCCGTCGACCAGCACGCTCTCGCCGCCCTCGCCGTCGAACTCGACGACGTGGAACATCTGCAGGCCGGGCGCGTCGTGCGAATAGGTCGAATCCGTATGCGGGGTGATCGCCAGCGTGGTGTAGGCGGTGTCGGCGTGCTCCATGTTCGCGCTGGCGTCCCAAAAGTCGCCGAAGATGGTTTGACGCAGATAGGCCACGCGCTCGGCCAGGTCGCGCGTCGCCTCCGGCGTGGCCGGGGCGTCGTCGACCAGGCAGAAGCCGTACCGCTCGACCCCTTCCAGCCATTCCTGGAGGCCCTGATCGCCGGCCATCACGGCCTGATAGGGCACGCTCGGCAGGTCGCTCTCCGGGGCCAGCGGCTCGGCCCACAGCGTGCGCGCGGGCGGGCGCTCGGCCCCCTCGGCCATCCGGTTCAGGAAGGCGGCCGACAGGCGGCTCACGTGATCTTCGGCGCGCCAACGGACCGACAGCGTCCGGCCGCCGTCGATCGGTTCGGCCTGGGTCGCGCGCACCGGCTCCTCGAAGTCGAAGACGTCGACGAGGCGCTGCAGCGTCTCGGGATGCAGGCACTCCGGCGTCTCGCAATGATCGCGCAGCCACACGGCCGGGAACCGGCTCTCGCCGCCGCTCGCCCAACGCACCGTCACATCGCGCCCGTCCGCACCGACCGACGCCGAGGCGATCGTCTCCGCCATCTCTACGCTCTCCCGCACTGTGATGATCTATTTGTCCGCAAAGGCGAGGCGAGCATCCCAAAGCGCGGGCGTCCGCGCAAGCCGACGCCGACCCGCCCAGCCTTGACCCGCGGGCGAGGCCTGTCGAATTCGCTTGCATCGGGCGCGATAAAGGCGCATCCAGGCTTCGCTATCGATCTCAGATAAAGAACTGTCCGTCTCCTAAGGCTGCCGGTCCTTCTTGATTTGACCGACGAGCCAACGCCGCGGCATTCCGCGCGCGGCGCATAAATAGGAGACACGGATCATGGCCACCGGCACCGTGAAATGGTTTAACGCGACCAAAGGCTTCGGCTTCATCGAGCCGCAGGACGGCTCCAAGGACGTCTTCCTTCACATCAGCGCCATCGAGCGCGCCGGGCTTTCCGCCCCGGCCGAAGGGCAGAAGGTCCAGTTCGACGTCGAGCCCGGCCGCGACGGCCGCACCTCGGCCGAGAACGTCAGCTTCCTCTAAGCTGATCGGCTGATCGGACCCGCTTCGGCGGGTCCCGACACGACGAACCCCGCGCCTTCCCGGCGCGGGGTTTTCGCGTCCGCGTCAGTCCGTGACGATCGGCGCGTCCGGGTGGAAGGCGTGGAAGGCGAAGGCGAAGTCGACGAAATAAGGGACGTCGCGCCCGTCCTCGGTCGCGACCACGTTGCCGACGTCGCGGCCCTTCGCGATCTCCGCCGTATCGAGGGCCGAGTTCTGGCCCGGCGTCCAGGTCAGGATGACGCCCTCCGGCGTCTCGATCCGCCCGCGCGCGCGCAACAGATCCAGCGACCAGGCGCGGCTCTTGTCCTGCAGCGAGACGACGCGCGCCAGCGGCTCGAGTCCCGGCGGCGTCTCCCCGTGATAGAGGAACGGCCGCGCGAGGCTGTCATAGCCCTTGTAGGGGTTGTGACCGTAGCGCCGAAAGTCGGCGTCGTTTGGAACCAGGATCTTTGCGTCGGCCGGCGCGCGCGCCCGAAAGGCGGCGAGGCTCTCCAGGCGCGAGGGCAGGATCTCGAGCTCGGCCCCGGTCATCTCGCCCACGATCGCCTCGCCCAGGAACTGCTGCCACCAGCTCTCGGTCTGGCGGTCGTACATCACCAGATCCGAATGGCGCAGTTTGCCGGTCGTGCCGAAATCCAGGACCGTCCCGTCCGGCAGCCGCCGGTCGAAGACGATCGCCGCGTTGCATAGCGGACAGAAGGTGACGGCGATCGGCGCGCCGCCGACGCGGTCGTTGACGATCTCATGCCACATCAGGACGCGCAGCGGATAGGCGCGCCAATCGCCGTCGATCGCGACGCCGATCACCGGCTCCGTCGCGGCCAGATCGTCGATCTCGCCCGCCGCTTCGAAGCGCGGTTGGTCGATCGGCGGGATGCCGTCCTTCGGCGGCCCGCCGGAGCGAATCTCCGTGAAGGGGACGCTGTGTCGGGTGAAATCGGTGTGCGGCCAAGCGTGCTTCCACGCCTCGGGCGAGGCGGCGGCGGGGCCCGTCGACAGGGCGACGAGAAGGACGGCGGCGAGGAGCGGGCGCATCATCATGACGCCGTACAGGATGGCCGGCGTTGCGATCACCCGCCAATCAAAGCGTCGTGAGGCGGATCGTCCTAAAATAGCAATAAATAAAAATATCGATTTTAAAGGGCGTCATACCTAAACTCGCCGCCGGATTCGGATCGGCGTCGAAGAGGGGAGACGATGGCCCAGGTTGACGACCAGGCGCCGGCGCGCGCGGGGCGCGGAACCGCCGTCGAACGGGCGGAGGCGGCGCGTCGTCTCGGCATCGACTATGCGGCCTTCCAGGCGACGGAGCGTCTGCTGGCCTTCGGCCTGACGCAGGGCGAGGCGATTCCGGAACGCCTGATCGCCGACTTGGCGCTCGTACGCGCCCGGATCGAGTTCGTGGCGGCCGGCGGCGCCGCGGCCGAGGCGGAAGACGCGACCGCCATCGAAAAGGACTATGCGGAGCTAACGTCGGTCATGACGCAGACACCGTTGGAAGAGGCGGCGGGCTTGGTGATGAAGTCGACGGGCGTGGAGCCCGCGCAAAAAACGCCGAGCGACGAGACGGAGGCGAAGTCATGAACGGCGTCGCCCCGCCCAACACCGCCGCCCTCTATCAGGCGGCCCAGCTTCAGCTCGGCCGGATCATGGCGCCGGTCACGGCCGAAATCCTGCGCGACAGCCTGCCTGCAGACGAGGGCGGCACGGGCGACGGCTATCGCTGGTCGAAGATGCTGTGGGCGATCACCGCGATCTTTCTGCTGTGCGTGCTCGCCGCGCAGATGTACCGCACGATGACAGGCCTTGACGGGCGGATCGCCGGCGGCGACGCGAAAACCATCTGGGACGCGCTGGTCGTCCACGTCTCGCCCTTCGTCTACGGCGGCCTGGGGGCGTGCGTCCATCTGTTGCGCACCTGTCACAAACATCTGGCGGCGCGCACCTTCTCTCGCCTGCGCAAGCAGGAGTATTTGAGCCGCATCCTGCTGGGCGTGATCGCCGGGGGCGCGGTGCTGCTGATGGCGGAGAACGTTTATGACGACGGGGCGAGGGTGAACTTGCTCTCCGCCGCGCTCGCCTTCCTGGCCGGGTTCAATGTCGATTTCCTGTATCAGGCGCTGGACCGGGTGGCGAACGCCGTGCTGCCGAAGGTGGGGCTCGATTCCGTGCAAGAGCGGCCGGCCCTCAGGGGCGGCGCGATCGATCCGCAGGCGTTGCTCGAGTTCATCGAGACCGCGAAAACGCCGGAAGCCAAGGCTGCGGCGCAGAAGTTGCTCGACGCGCTCGCGCCGCCGGACAAACCGACAAGCGCCTGACGGGGCCGGGGCGGCTTGCGGCCGCGCACAAATCTGCAAGCGCCGACGGGGCGGATCGGCTATTCCCTCCCCCATGACCACGCCCGCGCCCCGACCCCCGCACGACGCCTTCCTCGAAGCCCGCCGCGGCTTCCTGGACATCCTGCCCTTGCTGCTGGGCGCGGTTCCCTTCGCCCTGCTCTACGGCGCGCTGGCCGCGCAGAAGGGGCTGAGCGCGGTTGAGACCGGATTGATGAGCGCGCTGGTCTTCGCCGGCGGCGCGCAGTTCATCGCGGTCGACATGTGGACGACCCCGGCGCCGGTCGCCGCCATCGTCGCGGCCTGTCTGCTGGTGAACGCCCGGCACTTGCTGATGGGGGCGGCGTTGGCCCCGCATCTTATGCATCTGCCGAAGCCCGTCCGGCTGTTCTACATCGCCATCCACGCCGATGAGAGCTGGGCTGTCGGCCTGAAGCGCGCGACGCGCGGGCCTGGCCTGACGAGCGCCTATGTGCTGGGCATGATCGTCCCCTTTTACATCCAATGGCCGATCGGCGGGGTGATCGGAAATCTGTTCGGCGGGTTGGTGACGGATCCGGCGCGCTTCGGGGCGGACTTCGTGTTCACCGCGATGTTCCTGTGTCTGACGGTGGGATTGTGGCGCGGCCGGCCGTCGGCGCCGCCGGTGATCGCGGCGGCGCTCGCCGCGACGCTCGGTTATCTCGCGTTGCCGGGGGTCTGGTACGTCTTCCTGGGCGCGGCCGCGGGGACGGTCGCGGCCGCCCTCGACCCCGCCGGGCTGAAGGCGCAAGCCGAGCGGGAGGCGGCCCATGCCGGCTGATCTCTTCGCGATCGATCCTCTGAACCTCGCCGCCATCGCGGGCATGGCGCTGGTGACGTTGGCGACCCGCTTCGCGGGCTATCTGGCGGTGGGCCGTTTCGCGGTGCGCGGGCGGCTCGCCGCGGCGCTCGAGGGCGTGCCGCCGGCGGTGCTGACCAGCCTGGTCGCCCCCATGGCCTTCGCGACGGGCCCGGCCGAGACGATCGCCGCCGCGGCGACGGTGCTGGCCGCCTGGAAGCTGCCGACATTGGCGGCCGCGGTCATCGGCGTTGGCGCGGTGGTCGCCCTGCGCGCGCTGCTCGGTTAGGGCGCGCGCGGCAGCAGGGCGTTGAACTCTCGGCTCGCCCGCCGCACTCTTTAGGAAGCACGCGAGTCCGCGGCCCCTTCACTGTTTGAGAGATTCTAAGCTGATGAGCGACCAAAAAGACGCCGGCGCCGTCGCCGGCCTGACCGACATGGCCGACCAGCGCGACGGCTGGCAGTTCTGGATCGACCGGGGCGGCACCTTCACGGATCTGGTGGCCCGCGCGCCGGACGGGCGGCTTTCCACCCACAAGCTGCTGTCCGAGAATCCGGAGGCCTATGGCGACGCGGCCGTCCAGGGCGTGCGCGATCTGTTGGCGCTTGGCGCGGACGACCCGATCCCGGAAGACGATCTCGACGCGGTCAAGATGGGGACGACGGTCGCGACCAACGCCCTGTTGGAGCGGAAAGGGGATCGCACGCTCCTCGTCGTCACCAAGGGGTTCCGCGACGCCTTGCGCATCGGCTATCAGGCGCGCCCCCGGCTGTTCGACCGGCATATCAAGTTGCCGGAGTTGCTGTACGAGCGGGTCGAGGAGGTCGTCGAACGGGTGGACGCGCAGGGAGAGACGGTCGAGCCGCTCGACCTCGACGACCTGAGCCCGCGCTTGCAGGACGCCTATGACGACGGGATCCGCGCGGTCGCGATCCTGTGCATGCACGGCTACCGCTATCCGGATCACGAGAAGAAGATCGCCGAGCGCGCGCGCGAGATCGGCTTCACGCAAATCTCCGTCAGTCATGAGACCAGCCCTTTGATCAAGCTGGTCGGGCGCGGCGACACGACCGTGGTCGACGCCTACCTCTCTCCCATCCTGCGGCGCTATGTCGATCAGGTGGCGGGCGAGCTGGGCGACGTGCGTCTGCAATTCATGCAATCGAACGGGGGACTGACCGACGCGCGGCTGTTCCAAGGCAAGGACGCGATCCTTTCAGGCCCCGCGGGCGGCATCGTCGGTGCGGTCAAGACCAGCGAACAGGCCGGCTTCGACAAGCTCATCACCTTCGACATGGGGGGCACCTCGACCGACGTCGCCCATTATAACGGCGAGCTTGAGCGCGCCTTCGAGACGTTGGTCGCCGGCGTGCGCATGCGCGCGCCGATGATGCAGATCCACACGGTCGCCGCCGGCGGCGGCTCGATCTGTCAGTTCGACGGCGCGCGCTATCGCGTCGGTCCGGAAAGCGCGGGCGCCGACCCCGGCCCCGCCTGCTACCGCCGCGGCGGACCGCTGGCGGTCACGGACTGCAACGTCATGTTGGGCAAGCTGCAGCCGGACTTCTTCCCGGCGGTCTTCGGGCCGAATCAGGATCAGCCGCTGGACGTCGACGCCGTCGCCGAGAAGTTCGATGCGCTGTCGAAAGAGATCCGCGAGGCGACCGGCGACGATCGCAGCCCGGAAGAGGTGGCCGAAGGCTTCCTTAAGATCGCGGTCGAGAATATGGCGAACGCCATCAAGAAGATCTCGGTCCAGCGCGGCTACGACGTCAGCGACTACACGCTGGTCAGCTTCGGCGGCGCCGGCGGCCAGCACGCCTGCCTGGTGGCCGACGCCTTGGGCATGAAGCGGGTGCTGCTGCACCCGTTCGCGGGCGTGCTGTCGGCCTACGGCATGGGATTGGCGGACGTGCGCTCGTTGCGCGAACGCTCGATCGAGAAGGAGCTTGGCGAGGCGCTGGAGAGCGGCGAGCTCGACCGGGCGCTCGACGAGATGGCCGAGGAGTCGCATCGCGAACTGACCGACCAGGAGGTGCCGGAGGAGAAGATCGCCGTCCATCGCCGCGTCCACATCCGCTACGACGGCTCCGACACGCCGTTGGAGGTTCCCTACGGCGCCAAGGACGAGATGATCGAGGCCTTCGAGGCCGAGTATCGCGCGCGCTTCGGCTTCGTCATGGAGGGCAAGACCATGATCGCCGCCAACGCGGCCGTCGAGGCCGTCGGCAAGACCTTCGATCTGGCCGAGGACGAGACGGGCGAGGCCGGCGAGACGCCGGAGGCGACCGCGCGCCTCGACATCCACATGGCGGGCGAGCGGCGCGAGACGCCGATCTTCGAGCGCGACGCGCTGCCCGCCGGGGCCAAGGTGAAAGGCCCTGCCATCATCGCCGAGAAGACCGGCACAAACGTCGTCGAACCCGGCTGGGAGGCGGAGATGACCGCCATCGGCAATCTGGTGCTGACGCGGGTGGAAGAGCTTGCGCGCACCCACGCCATCGGCACCGAAAGCGACCCGGTGATGCTGGAGGTCTTCAACAACCTCTTCATGTCGATCGCCGAGCAGATGGGCTTCACGCTGCAGAACACCGCCTTTTCGGTGAACATCAAGGAGCGGTTGGACTTCTCGTGCGCGATCTTCGACAGCGAGGGCGGCCTGGTCGCCAACGCGCCCCACATGCCGGTGCATCTGGGCTCCATGGGCGAGAGCGTGCGCGCCGTCATCCGCAACAATGAGGGCGCGATCAAGAAGGGCGACGTCTACGTCCTGAACGCGCCCTATAACGGCGGCACGCACCTGCCCGACGTCACGGTCATCACGCCTGTTTTCGACGAGGCGGGGGAGAAGATCCTGTTCTACGTCGGCAGCCGCGGGCACCAGGCCGACATCGGCGGCATCACGCCCGGCTCGATGCCGTCGAACTCCAAGACGGTCGATGAGGAGGGCGTGCTGATCGACAATTTCAAGCTGGTCGATCAGGGGGAGTTCCGGCGCGACGCGCTCTTTGATCTGCTCTCGAGCGGCGCGTATCCGGCCCGCAATCCGGAGCAGAACCTGGCCGATCTGGAAGCCCAGATCGCCGCCAACGAGAAGGGCGTCAAGGAACTCAACAAGATGGTGGAGAGCTTCGGCCTCGACACCGTGCTCGCCTATATGGGCCACGTTCAGGACAATGCGGAGGAGAGCGTCCGCCGCGTGATCGACGTCCTCAAGCCCGGCGAATTCTCCTACGAGATGGACGACGGCGCGGTGATCAAGGTCGCCGTCTCCATCGACAAGGACAAGCGCCAGGCCAAGGTCGACTTCACCGGGACCAGCGATCAGCTGGAGAGCAACTTCAACGCGCCCAGCGCGATCTGCCGGGCGGCGGTGCTCTACGTCTTCCGCACGTTGGTGGAGGACGAGATCCCGATGAACGAAGGGTGCCTGAAACCGATCGACATCGTCATCCCCGAAGGCTCGATGCTCAATCCGGTCTATCCGGCGGCCGTCGTCGCCGGCAATGTCGAGACCAGCCAGGTCGTGACCGACGCCATCTACGGCGCGCTCGGGGTGCTGGCGGGCGCCCAGGGCACGATGAACAACACCACCTTCGGCAACGAGACCTATCAGTATTACGAGACGGTGTGCGGCGGCTCCGGCGCCGGACCCGACTTCGACGGGACGGCGGGCGTGCACACGCATATGACCAACTCCCGCCTGACCGACCCAGAGGTGCTGGAATGGCGCTTCCCCGTGCGGCTGGAGAGCTTCGAGATCCGCGAGGGCTCGGGCGGGAAAGGCAAGCACAAGGGCGGCGACGGCACGCTGCGCCGGCTGAAGTTCCTAGAGGAGATGGAGGTCGTCATCCTGGCGAACCGCCGGCGCGTGCCGCCCTTCGGCCTTGAGGGCGGCGAGGACGGCGAGGCCGGGCGCAACTGGGTGGAGCGCACCGACGGCTCGGTCGACGAGATGACCAACGCCGACCGGCGCACGGTGAAGCCGGGCGACGTCTTCGTCCTGCAGACGCCGACGGGAGGCGGCTTCGGCAAGGCGTAGGGTCGCTGATCTGGCCAATCGGGCGTCCGCGCTCTATCTTGACGCTTAGAGCGGGCCTACCGCCCGGATCGGGGGTCGCGACGCGGAGGCAGGCCTTTGTTGGAGGCGCGTCAAAAGCAATTGTACGAGTTGTGGCTCTCCCAGCGTCCCGAGGGCGGGGGCGCGCCTGCACGCTCGGCCTTCGACCCCGTCGACGCGCCCAAGGCGATGTCCACCCTGATCTTCGCCGAGGTGGAGCCTGACGACTATTTCTTCCGCGTCGTCGGCACCGATATGGTCGAAGCCTGGGGGCGCGACTACACGGGCGAGCGGCTGTCCGACATCATGACCGGCGACTACCACGCCTTCATCCGCAGCCTTTTCGACCAGTGCGTGCGCACGCAGGCCTGCGTCTTCTCGCACAGCCGGTTCCAATGGGATCGAGGCCGGACGTTGGACACGCGGCGCCTGATGCTGCCTTTCGCCCGGGATGAGGATCCCGGCGTCGTCGGCTTCGTGCTTGTCAGCCAGGTGTTCGATTATTCCCAGAGCGGTCCGGTCCAGCCGATCATCGCCGAGGTTGGCGAGGCCGTGCGCACAGAGATCGCGCGGGAGGTGTTGGGGGCGGGGTGAGGGCCGAAGGCGGATCGACCGCCGGGACGTCCGCTTCCCTCATGAAGAGCGAAGACTTCGTCGCCCCGGGCTTGTCCCGGGGGACCCGCGACGGGCGCCGTCTTTCGCGTGACGCCGTGGGTCCGGAACACGTCCTGGCCGACGCTCTTTGCAAGTGCAGGGGACGCCCCATGAAGTTCGAAGGTCCGATCCGTCCTTCGCGGCCGCACTCCCTCTTGCGGCCCGGACCCGGCGCGTCTTAGCATCCGCCTCATGAGCGTGATCGAGATCGACCAAGCGACCAAGGACGCCTTCGCGCGCGACGGGGCCGTGCTGCTGCGCGGCGTCTTCGCGTCCCATGTCGAGACCATCGCCGCCGGAATCGACCGCAACATGGCGGAGCCGGGCGAATTCGCGGCCGAGAACCTGAAGCCGGGCGAGCCGGGGCGCTTCTTCGACGACTATTGCAACTGGCGGCGCATTCCCGAATTTGTGGAGGTGATCGAGACGAGCCCGGCGGCCGAGATCGCCGCCGAAATCATGGGCTCCGAAACCGCCCAATTCTTCCACGACCACGTGCTGGTGAAGGAGCCGGGCACGGCCAAGCCCACCCCCTGGCATCAGGACATCCCCTACTACTTCGTCGACGGGCGCCGGACGGTCAGCTTCTGGATCCCGGTCGATCCGGTGGCGAGCGCGACCTGTCCGCAGTTCATCAAAGGCTCGCATCTGTGGGAGAAGATGGTCACGCCTGTGCGCTGGCTCGACGACAGCGACTTCTACCCCGATCCGGCGCTCTACCGCCCGGTCCCGGACCCGGCGACGGAGGATTTCGATCTGCTGAGCTGGGAGATGCAGCCGGGCGACGCGATCCTGTTCGATTTCCGCACCGCCCACGGCGCGCCCGGCAATCTGAGCCAGAGTCGCCGCCGCGCTTTCTCCATGCGTTGGGTCGGCGACGACGTGCGCTACGCCGAACGGCCCGGCCGCACCTCGCCGCCCTTTCCGGGCCACGGCATGATCGCCGGCCAACGGCTGCGCGAGGATTGGTTTCCGGTGCTCTGGCCGCGGGGCGCGTGATCGGTTACGGACGGGAGATCGCCCTGGCGGAAAAGCGCCGAGGCCCCTGTTCCGAGAGCCTGACGGCCGCCCCGCCTTCGCGCCGCGCCTCTCCCGTCTAGGAGGAGAAGGGGGGCGGGTTGACGCCTCCGCGTCGCTCCTCTTGTCGCGCGCCGCTTGCGCTCCTAGCATCCGACGTATGATCGATGACGCAACGCGCCGGGCCTACGATCGCGACGGGGTGGTGAAGCTCGCCGGGGCGATCCCGGACGCGACGCTGAATCTCATCTCCGACGGGATCGAGGCGGACCGCGCTTCGCCCGGCCGCTTCTTTCGCGATCAGACCCCCGACGGGTCGCCGGCGCGCTATCTCTTCAGCTACTGGATGTGGCCGGACAATCCGGCCATCGCGGAGGCGGCCCAAACGGGGGTCGTCCCGCAGCTGGTCGCCCAATTGCTGCAGGCCGAACGGCTGACGCTTCTGATGGACAACTGGTTCCTGCGCGAGGCCGGGGCCGAGAACGGCGCCCCCTGGCATCACGACGAGCCGTATTTCGATTTCGACGGCGGGCGGATGTGCGCTGTATGGATCCCGCTCGAAGCCTCAAGCGCCGATGAGGGGCTGACGTTCATCCGCGGCTCGCATCGAGACATGGGGCTGCTGCAGCCGAAGAACTTCAAGCTGGACGCGCCGTTCGTCGGCGTGGGACCGGACTATGCGCGCGCCCCCGACTTCGACGATCCGAGGTTCGACGACCGGCGCCTCGCCTGGGATACGACGCCGGGCGATTGTCTGGTCTTCGATCTGCGCACCGTGCACGGCGCGACGGCCGGGCGGCGGCCCCTGGACCGGACGATCCGCCGGCTCAGTTTGCGCTACGGCGATCAGGACGTTCGCTTCCGCCCGCGCGGCCCCTGGACTGAGGAGACGACGCAGTTCCTTATCGAGCAGGGTCAGGCGGTCGACGCGCCGCTGGACAACCCGATGACGCCGCAGGTCTGGCCGCAACGCGCCGGGGGCGCGGCGTGAACGGCCCGCGCCGACCGGCGCGACCCGATAGGGACGATGCGCATCAACCGTTTCTCGACATCGTCGCCGCCCACATGCGCGCCCGTGCAGGGCGCAGCGGGCTGGAAATCGCCGAGGCGATCGACGGCCTCACGCGCGCCCGCCCGCGCACCGGTCCGCGTATCTCCGGCGGGCGGCGCGAGCCGGCGACCGCCTTCCTGCGTCCGGTTTTGGGGCTGGGCGGGCCGGCGACGGCGGACCTTGTCGGGTCCGTCGGCGCGCTTTCCGATCGGCTGATCTGGCGACGGCCGGCGGCCTCTGAATTGGGCTGGGCGGTCGCCGGGAAGGTCGCCTGGGCGGAGATCGTGGGGCCGACGGCGCCGGTCCCGTGCGACCGGCTTCGGATCGGCCTGCATCTGCAAGGCCCGCGGACGCTCTATCCTTGGCACGTGCACCGGGCGGCCGAGCTCTATCTGACGCTGGCCGGCGCCGCATGGTGGGGGCGCGGCGGCGCGATCGAGGGAAAGCCGGAGGGGCCAGGCGCGCTTCGGCGTCATGCGTCGGAGGAGGCGCATGCGATCGAAACCCGCCCGCAGCCGCTGCTGGCGCTCTACGTCTGGCGAGGCGCGGGGTGCGCCGCGGGCGCGGAAGGCTATCGCCTTGTCGATCCGGAGGACGCGACGGGCGGCTGACCCGCCCTTTCCCCACCGGCGGGTAGGGCCTATATCCGCATCCGCGGACGAATTAGCAAAGCTGGAGGCGCCGCCATGGCCATGACGGTCGACGAACTGGTCGAGAATTTCTCCCTCTTCGACGATTGGGAGGACCGCTACGCCTACGTCATCGATCTGGGCAAGAAGCTGGAGCCGATGCCTGAGGCCGAGAAGACCGACGAGGCCAAGGTCAAGGGCTGCATGTCACAGGTCTGGCTCGCCCATGACGTGGTCGAGGAGGGCGGCGACACGCGCCTGCATTTCCGCGCCGACAGCGACGCCTTCATCGTCAAAGGGCTGATCGCCATCCTGCTTGAGCTCTACAACGACCGCCGACCCGCCGAAATCCTGGAGACTGACGCGGTCGAGACGTTGGGCAGGCTGGGCCTGTCCAATCACCTGTCCCCGAACCGCCGCAACGGCTTCGTCGCCATGGTCGACCGCATCAAGGGCGTCGCGGCCGAGACCGCCTGACGGATCGAACCCGGGGCGACGTCCGCGTCGCCCAGAGCGCGCGTCGTTTCCGACGGGGCGACGCGGCGTTCGGGACCGCCCGCCCGGCCCGTCTATTTGCGTGGGTCGGCGGGACGGCATAGCGTCGGGCTGAGGATCAGCTTCAGGGTTTCGGTCACGTGATCACCGTCTTCGTCAGTTTCGGCGCGCTTTTTCTGTCGCTCGCGATCTTGTCGCTGGGCAACGGGCTGTTGCCGACGCTGATCGCCGTGCGCGCGACGCTCGAAGGATTCACGGGCGGCGAACTGGGCGTCATCGCGGCGGCCTATTTCGCCAGTTTCGGCGTCGGCTGCCTGATCGCCGTGCCGCTGGTGCGGCGCGTCGGTCACATTCGCTCCTTCGCCGTCTTTGCTGCCGTCGTGGCGGCGACCGCCAGCGCCCATGCGCTGGTCGTCGATCCGTGGGCCTGGACGGCGCTGCGCGCGGTGACGGGGCTGTGCTTCGCCGGCCTCTACGTCGTCATCGAGAGCTGGGTCAACGAGCTCTCCACCAACGAGAACCGCGGACGCGTCCTGTCGATCTACCGCATCGTCGATCTGGCGGCGGTGACCGGCGGCCAGTTCCTGCTGCCCTTGGCGGATCCGGCGGGGTTCGAGCTGTTCTCGGCCGTCACGATTCTGATCGCGCTCAGCCTCGTGCCGGTCGGCCTGACCAAAGGGGTGCAGCCCGGCCCGGTCGCCGCCGGGCGGGTGCGCCTCGTCTATTTCTTCAAGGCCTCGCCGCTCGGCATGATGGGCTGCGTATTGGTCGGCGCGGCGTTGGGCGCCTTCTGGGGGCTCGGCGCGAAGGTGGCGTTGGACGTGGGGCTAGACAGCGTCGGGGTGGCGAGCTTCATGTCGGCGGCCGTCGTCGGCGGGGCGGTGTTGCAGTTGCCGATCGGGCGCCTGTCCGATTTCTTCGATCGCCGTCTGGTGCTTACAATCGCCGCGGGCTTGGCCGGACTCAGCGGGTTGGCGCTGGCCGCGGTGCTGACGGCGGAACTCGGGGGCTGGATGCTGTTCGCGGCGGTCGGCTTCTTCGGCGGGCTCGCCATGCCGCTCTATTCCCTGTGCGTGGCCCATATGAACGATCACTTGGCCCCAAGCGATTTCGTCGAAGCGGGGGCGGCGCTGCTGGTGGCCTATGCGATGGGGGCGGTGGTCGGCCCGCCGGCCGCGGGCGAGCTGATCCGGCTTTTCGGACCCGCGAGCCTGTTCGTCTTCACCGCCGGCGTGCACGGGCTTTTGTTGCTCTACGCGCTGTTCCGGATGACGCGACGGGCGGCGGTCCCGGCGGCCGAGCAGGGCGTCTTCGTGCCGGCTGAGCGCTCGACGCCGCAGGTCTTCGTTCTCGATCCGCGCAGCGAGGAGGATCTCGACAAATTGACGGTCGGCGACGTCGTCGGGCCTCACGCCGGCGGGGAGGGAGGCTCGGAGCCCTCGACCCCGCGGAGCTGACGGGCGAAACGCTCCTCCAGCCTGCGGCGATGGCGGGCGTGCAGCCGCTTCAAGACCGCCAGCGACCAGCGATAGCCGAGCCAGGCCGAGCCGATCGCCCAAGGCAGACATCCGAGGAATAACGGCTCGCCATACTCATGGAATATCTCCATCGTGGTCAGGTAAAGCGACTGGAGAAAGCCTGTATCGGCCGTCAGCAACGCTTCCATGTGCGCGCGAAACGCGTCGAACCCGCCGAACGGACGCTCGACGCCCATCATCAGTCGGCCGGTCACCAGGAACACGTAATAGACGACGGGGATCGTCAGGATGTTGGTGACCCAGACCCAGGCCCCCGCCACCAGCAGATTGAAGCGCCAACCCGGCCGAAGCCAGCGCATCGTCGCCCAGAACAAGCCGAGCAGCGGCAGCTGTACGCCCACCGTCGGCGTGAGGGCGAAGAACAGCCCGACCGCCACGCCCCGCGCGGCCGGGCGCGGGTCCTGGCGATTGCGATGGATCGGAACCACCAAGCGATAGCGCAGCAGCCGGTTGAGCCAACCGAGGGTCGCCTTCTTCTCGTGCGGACGGGCCATGGGAACTCTGTTCGACCGAGCGTCGCGCCGGATCGGCGACGCGCGCGATAGATACCGGATAAATCTGAACATTGAATGAAGGGCTTCCTCGCGCCACGTCAAGGAAGCGGTCGACGACGTGACCGGGCCGGCGAGGGGCGATATGATCTTGACCGGCGAAGCGCTTATTGGTTCCATATGGAACTAAATAGGCGCCGCAAGCGCCTGACATTTGGAGGACGTTCCATGCCCGCAGAAACCGCCGCCGCGTCGGCCGCCTCGAGCGAGAATGTGGCGCGCGTCGTCTCGATTTTGACGCAGCGTTTCGGCGAGCGCGCCTCGACGGCTCAGGCCGTACGCGAGCAGCACGGCCGCGGCGAGGGCTATCAGCCGACCGCCGCGCCCGATCTCGTCGTCTTCGCTGAGACGACGGAAGAGGTCGCCGAAGTCGTCAGCACCTGCGCGGCGCACAAGGTGCCGGTCATCCCCTTCGGCACGGGCACGTCGCTGGAAGGGCATGTGGCGGCGCTCACGGGCGGGGTCTCGATCGACGTCAGCGCGATGAACCAAGTGCTTGAGGTGAATGACGAGGATCTGGACTGCCGCGTCCAGGCCGGCGTCACGCGCAAGGCGCTGAACGAGCATCTGCGCGACACGGGCCTGTTTTTCCCGATCGACCCCGGCGCCGACGCGTCGCTGGGCGGGATGGCCGCGACCCGGGCCAGCGGCACCAACGCCGTGCGCTACGGCACCATGCGCGAGAATGTGATGGGGCTGACCGTCGTGTTGGCCGACGGTCGCATCATCAAGACCGGCGGACGCGCCAAGAAGTCGGCCGCCGGCTACGATCTGACGCGGCTGTTCGTCGGCTCCGAGGGGACGCTCGGCGTGATCACCGAAGTTCAGTTGAAGCTTTACGGCATCCCAGAGGCCGTCTCCAGCGCGGTGTGCCAGTATCCGGATCTGGAAAGCGCGGTGAACACGGTGATCCTGACCATCCAGTCCGGCATCCCGGTGGCGCGAATCGAACTCCTCGACGATGTGCAGATGAAGGCCTGCGTCGACTATTCCGATCTGGACGGGTTCGAGACCAAGCCGACGCTGTTCTTCGAGTTCCACGGCTCCCAAGCCTCCGTCGAAGAGCAGGCGGAGCAGGTCAAGGCGATCTCGGACGATTTCGGCGGCTCGGCCTTCGCCTGGTCGACCCGGCAGGAAGATCGCAGCAAGCTCTGGCAGGCCCGCCACGACGCCTATTACGCCGCGATGGCGTTGGGACCCGGCAAGAAGGGCATGGCGACGGACGTCTGCGTGCCGATCTCAAAACTCGCCGACTGCATCCTCGACACCAAGCGCGATGTGGAGGAAAGCGGTCTGATCGCCCCGATCGTCGGCCATGTGGGCGACGGCAACTACCATCTGGTGTTGCTGTTCGATCCCGACGACGCGGACGAGACCAAGCGCGCCAAGGATCTGGTCGAGCGCATGAACCACCGCGCCATCGCCTATGGCGGCACCTGCACGGGCGAGCACGGCATCGGCGTCGGCAAGATGCACTTCCTGACCCATGAGCACGGCGAGGCCGTAGCCGTCATGCGCACGCTCAAGCAGGCGATGGACCCGGACAACATCCTCAATCCGGGGAAGATCGTCAGTCTGTGACGGCGGCGTGAAGCGCGTGCCGGCCGGGCGCGCCGTCCGCGCTGATGGACGCGCCCGGCCGGCCTCCGACGCGCCCGGTCAGGCGCGCCAGAAGGGCTTCGCCGCCTCGCGCTCGGCGTCGGCGCGGGTGACGCCGATATCCGCCAGAAGCGCCGCCGGGGCGTCGCGCAGCCGCGCGCGATCCTCGACGCGGGCCTGCCAAAGCCGCAGCGTCGCGATCAGGCCCGACCGCGATGCGGGGCGGCTCAACGCATAAGAATTCTTGGTCAACGCGTGCATGGCTCGTCTCCTTGATCGGCGGCGCGATTGGTGAAAAACCCCTTTAGCGCCTTGTCTGAGGATTAGATACGCGTTGACCGGCCCGGTCACAAACGGGAAGATCTGATGGTTTGGATTAGCTGATCTAAGGCTAGAATCATGGCTCGCCGCCTGCCGCCGCTAAACGCCGTACGCGCTTTCGAGGCCGCCGCCCGGCACGAAAGCTTCGCGCTCGCCGCGGACGAGCTGGCGGTGACCCCCTCGGCCGTCAGCCAGCAGGTGAAGACGCTTGAGGAGATAGTGGGGGTCGCTTTGTTCACCCGCCGCGCGCGGGGCTTGAGCCTGACGGCGGCCGGGCGGCGTTATCTGCCGCGTCTGACCGAGGCGCTGGACGCGATCGCCGAAGCGAGCCGGGCGCTCGCCGCCGGCGGCGACGACCGCACGTTGACCGTCACCGCGCTCGGCTCCTTCGCGGCCTTGTGGCTGGTGCCGCGTCTCCCCGGCTTCGAGGCGGCCGCCCCCGAGATCGACGTCCGCCTCGCCACCTCCGATCGGGTGGTTGATCTGGCGGCGGACGGCGTCGACGCGGGCGTGCGCTACGGTCCGGGTCCCTATTCCGGCCTGCACGCCGAAAAATTGATGGACGAGACGGTCTTTCCGGTCTGCGCGCCGGCCTTGGCCCGGCGTCTGACCCGTCCGGCCGATTTGGCCGAGGTCGCCCTGCTGCACGACGCCAGCGCCACCGGACGCTACATCTACAATTGGAAGACCTGGGCCCGCGCGCACGGGCTCGAAGGGCTGGATCTCGACCGCGGTCCCGGATTCACCAACAGCACCTTTTTGGTGCAGGCCGCGATCGCCGAACGGGGCGTGATGCTGGGCCGTTCGGTGTTGGTGGCGGACGCGCTGGCTGCGGGTTCGCTGGTGCGGCCCTTCACGCTCGAATCGCCGGCGGGGGCCGCCTATTGGTTCGTCACCCTGCCGGAGACGGCCGACCTGCCGAAGATCAAGCGTTTTCGCGACTGGCTGTTCGCGGAAGTCGCGCGCGGCGCGCCCTCGGCGGCTTAGGCGTCGTCGGTCGGCTGGCGATCGGGCGGCCGGTCGGACGGCGTCTCTTCGCCCTCCAGCTTATGGGCGTCCTGCACGCGGCGCTCGCGGGCCTGCTCCTGCTCGCGGCGTTGGCGCTCGGCCTTGGTGCGGCCGTACTTCGTGCGGTTGGCCGAGGCCTCGGCCTCCTTCCGTCGACGGGCCTTGGCCTTGCGCACCTGATTGAGATTGACGATCTCCGCCATGCTCGTCCGCTCGCAAAAAGCCGCGCCGGGGGCGCTCGGGCCGGGCGCGGCGGTTGATCCAAAGCCGCCCTCGGTTAAGCTTAGCGCGCCGACGCGCGGGGGCCAGAGCAAAAAGCGCGTGGATCGCCGTCGGATCGGGAATGAGGGGGAGGGGACCCCATGCGGGAGGCCGAATGAGACGGCTCTATTGGGCGGCGGGAGCGCTTGTTCTTGCGGCGGTCGCGGCTCTCGCGGTCGCTCCCCGGTTCGTCGATTGGAACCAGTGGCGCGGCGAAATCGAGGGCCGCGCCGGCGCATGGCTCGGACTGCCGGTGGCGATCGGCGGGAATGTCAGCGTCGACCTGCTGCCGACCCCTCGGCTGACCGCGACCCAGGTGACGCTGGGCGATCCGACGCAGCCCGCCGCCAGCATGCGCTGGGTGCGCGCGGCGTTGGACTTGCGCGAATTAATCAAAGGCTCCGTCGTGCTTGAGCGCGTCGCGGTGGTCGAACCGCAGGCGCATATCAATCGCCTGGGCCGCGCCTTGTCCGATGCGGCCGGCGCGCCCGAGGACCGGACGGAAGCGCAGCCTCCGGCCTTTCTAGGGCGTCGCGCCGACCGTCCCGTCATCCCGTTTGAGATCGAGGACGGCGTTTTGCGAGGCGCGCCGATCGACGGGCTCGAGGTGCGCCTGGACCAGGTCGACGGCGTGCTCTCGTTGCGTCCGAACGCCGCCGGCGGGGCCGAGGAACTGGCCTTCGAGGGCCTGTTCGCGTTGGCCGGGCGGCGATTGTCCGGCGGCTTTCGCCTGCAACCGGAGCGCACGCCCGCCGGCGCCCGCCTCCGCCTCGCGGTGGAGCTGGAGACCGACGACAGCCGCAACGCCGCCGGCGAGCCGGAGGCGCGCCTCACCTTCGCAGGGACCACCAGCCCGGACGCCCCGCAGCGGCTGACCGGCGACGCGCGGCTGACCGCCCGAGGCTTGACCGGTCTGCCCTGGGCCCCGACGGACCTGACGCGCGCGGCGGCGCTATATGCGCCCGGCGCCTTGACCCTCGAAGGCCGACTGATCGCCGACAGGGCGCAGGAGCGTCTGGCGCTGGAGGACGCGGCGGCGTCGACGCCGGCATTGCGCGGGACGGGCGGACTCGCCTTATCGCTCGCCGGGCGGCCGCGCCTCGACATGCGGCTTGCGCTCGCTTCGCTTGATCTCGCTGCGACGGCCGACCGGGCGGCGCCGGAAGGGACCGGGGATCTGTTGCGAGAAAGCGCCGACGCCGCCGACCCGTCGCCGTCCGAGGCGCCGCTCGATCGGACGGCGGGGGCCGAGGCCGACGGGCTTGCCGATCCGACCCGCTTTCCGGCCGCGCTGGCCGCGCGGATGGAAGCGGCGCACCGCGCCCTGATGCTGCGCGTGGCGGCCGCCGCCGGCGCGGCGCGCGCCTTCGACGGCCTGGCGGTCACGCTCGATCTGTCTGTCGAGACGCTGCGCACGGCGGGCGGCGTGGTTCGGCAGGCCAGCCTGAAGGCCTCGGCGGACGCCGGCGAACTCTTGATCGAACGCGCAGGCGCCTTGTTGCCCGGCGGGTCGGACGTCTCGCTGTTCGGCTTCGTCGCCACCGATCCGGACGATCCCCGGTTCGAGGGCGAAGTCGCCTTGCAGTCGGACGACGCCCGGCGGATCCTCGAATGGGCCGGCATGGAGGACGAAGCCTGGGTGCGCGATCTGCCGCGCGATCGGCTGCGCTCCGTCCGACTGTCCGCCTCGGCGGTTTTGACGCGTGACGGGTTGCGGGTCGGCGATCTGTTGGCCGACGTCGACGCGGCCGCTTTCACGGGCTCGGCTTCCCTCTCCCTCGATCAGGGTCCGGCGGCGCTGTCGTTGGATCTCAAGGCGGATACGGTCAATCTCGACGTCTATCGCGCGCCAACGCGGCTCGATCCGACCGGCCCCGGGGCGCCGGGCGCGCCCGTGGACGCCGGCGCGCCCCTCGCCGGCGACGCCCGGGACGCGGGGGCCGATCAGTCGGCGGGGACGGGACGCGAAGCCGCGCTGTTCCGGTCGACCAGCGCCTGGGCGCGGGCGATCGAGGATGCGCCGTTGACCCTCGACCTCAGCGTCGATCGGCTGGGCTATCGCGGACGAACCTATGAGGGGGTTCGGCTGACGCTCGGGGCGCGCTCGGGCGAACGCCGCGCAACGGTGGAGGTGGCGGACGCCGCGGCGCTCCGCTTGCGCGCGGGCTTGCGCTTCCCGACGGATCAGGGGCGGGTCGATTGGCGTCTGGCCGTCCGGGCCGAGGGGCCCGCGCTCGATCAGACCGCCGCGGCGCTGATCGCCGATTCCGACTGGATCCAGCGCGCGCGCGGCTGGCGGCAAGCGACGCTGCACGCGACGATCGACGGCAACGCCGCCGGCCTCGGCTTTCGCGCCGATCTGGGGCTCGGTCCGGTGGGCGCCCCCGACGACCCGGCGCCCCGTCGGTTGACGCTGGGCGGCGTGCTGTCTCCGGCCCAGGGCGGCGGATTGGCGCTGCAGGTGAGCCAGGGGGAATTGGCGACGCCGGAGTTCGTGCTGGAGGGGTTGCAGATGGCCGCGGTCCTGCCGCTCGAGGAAGCGGGGCCGGACGTCTCGGTGGACAGCCTGTCCGCGAGCTATGCGGGGGGCCTGATGAGCGCTTCGGGGCCGATTCGGTTGGCGGAGGGCGGGGTGTCGCTCGATCTGGAGGCGCGGATCGAGTCCCTCGCTCTCGATCGGTTGATCGGGCGCATGGGGCCGCTGCTGGCGCTCGGCGGGCGGGCGGAGGCGAGCGGGCGGGTGACGGCCGACGCCCTCGACCCGGCCGACCCGCTGACCGGTCTTACGGTCGTCGGTCGGCTCGGGGGGCGGGCGCTTTTGCGCCTTCAGGATCAGGCGGGCGGAGCGGCCGCAGGGGTTCGGCAACTGGACGCGCTGCAACGGCGCTTGGCGCGCGACTTTCCGACGCCCGGCGGGGCCTTGTCAGGGGCGGTGCGCTTCGCCGACGGCCGACTGACCGTGCGCGATATGCGGCTCGAGGGCCGGGAGGCGACAGGGCGCGGATCGCTGACGCTCGATCTGTCGGAAGATCGCCTCAGCGGGGACCTGACGGTGCTCAGCCAAGGCGAGGAACGCCCCTATCTGGAAGTCGAGGCCTCGGGGCCGATCGCGCGACCCGACGTGCGCACCGGCGGCGCCTGGATTTCCGGAAACTAGCGGCTCAACCGTTGGCCGTGCCGCGCGCCAACAGCACGTAAGTGCGGATCGCGCTCGACAGATTGCCGCGTCGGCCGCGGTCGATTTCCGTAACCAACTGGTTGACGGAAAGGTCTCGGGCGGTGGCGAGGTCGCGCAACGCGTCCCAGAAAGCGTTCTCCAACGAAATGCTCGTCCGATGACCGGCGATTACGACGGATCGCTTCTTGATCTCGGCGGCTTCTGCGGCGTTTGTTTCGGCCATGCTCTGGTTCTCGCACCCGGCGGAGACGATCGCGTACCGAGGCTGCTCGTTCATGGGGCGCACATCCTTTAGATCCGACGCGCCGCCCGACCCTAACATAGGGCCGCTCTGCGGGCGTGCGCCGTCAACCAAGTCGGTCAGATGACGTTGTTGTACAGGCCGGGCCTTAATGAATGCTTACCAACGTCTGGCGATCATCCGAGTCGGTTCTCCAACCACCGTGCGGCGGCCGCGCTCACCCGGTCGAGGGCGTCCGCATGCGTGAGGCCCGACGCCTTGCGCGGTTTGAGGTCATGATCGCCGTCCGGCGCCCAGAAGAGCTCCACGGCTCCGGAGAGCGCATAGGCCTCGACCTCTGCGCGCCGACCGAACGGGTCCCGCTCGCCCTGGCAGATGAGCGTCGGCGTCCGAATCGTCTCTAGATGGGCGGTGCGCAGGCGATCCGGTTTGCCCGGCGGATGGAAGGGATAGCCGAAGCAGACCAGCGCATCCGCGCCGGCTTCGTCGGCGATCAGGCTCGCCATGCGCCCGCCCATGCTCTTGCCGCCCAGCGCCAACCGCCCTCCCACGGGCAGGTCGACGCGCGCCGCCGCGACCGCCGTGCGCCAAGCGTCGAGAAGCTTGGGCTCACGGTCCGGCGGCTTCTTCTTTCCGCTCGCCCGGCGTTCGGCCATGTAAGGAAATTCGAACCGCAACACCCGCAAGCCCGCCGTCGCCAACCGTCCGGCCAAGTCGTTCATCACGTCCGAATCCATCGGCGCGCCGGCGCCGTGCGCCAGAATAAGCGTCCGCGGCGCATTGGACGGCCCCTGCGCAAGAAACTGCAACTCGCCCTCTCTCGTCGCGGATCGCGACCCGGCTCCGCCCGTCAATAGGATGTTAACCATCGCCGGTCATGATGCGCTCGGCAAGCGGCCCCGAAGCCCGTCGTGCGACGGGGCGCGTTGAACGAGTATGGGAAGGATGGGACCATGTCCAATCTGGCGGTCGCGGAGAATACCGAGGTCATGAGCGCAGGCGAAGAAGAGCAACTCGTCACCATGATGGTCGACGACCAGCTGTTCGGCATTCCGATCCTGCGCGTGCAGGACATTGTGGAGCCCCAGCAGATCACTCCGGTGCCGCGCGCGCCGTCGGCGATCGCGGGCGTCCTGAATCTGCGCGGGCGCATCGTGACGGTCATCGACCTGCGTGAATGTCTCGGCGCGCCGGCGGCCTCCGAAGATCGCCGGCTGATGTCGGTGACGGTCGAGCACAAGGGCGATCTCTTCACCCTTCTGGTCGATTCGATCGGCGACGTCCGCTCCGTTCCGCGCAACGCCTTCGACAAGCCGCCGGTGACGTTGGATCAGCGCATGCGCCGCCTGTGCTCCGGCGTCTTCCGGCTGGAGGGACAGTTGCTGGCCGTGCTCGACGTCGAGAAGGTGCTGGACGAGGAGTTCATCGCCAGCATGCCGACGCGCACCCGTCCGCGCCTCAATCTCGACCGCGCCAAGAAGGACCGCGCACGCGAGAAGAAGGAGGTCGCCGCCGCAGGCCCGGTGAAGAAGGGTCCCGCGAACGACGCGGCGAAAACCGCAGCCGCAAAGAAAGACGTCGGGGCGCCAACGGCGAAACCCTCTCTTTATGAGCGTCTTGGCGGCGAAGCGGCGATCGACGCCGCCGTCGACCTGTTCTACGAGAAAGCTGCGGCCGACGAGCGGCTTACGCCCTTCTTCGACGGCGTCGAGATGAGCATGCAGGGCGCGGCCATGAAGGCCTTCCTCGCCCAGGCGCTCGGCGGACCGAAGAACTATAAGGGCCGCGACATGCGCAGCGCCCATCAGCAGCTGGTGCATGAGAAGGGGCTGGACGACAGCCACTTCATCGCCGTCGCCGGGCACTTGGCCGATACGCTCAATCAAATGAGCGTTCCGGACGAGCTGATCCACGAGGTCCTCGGCGCGGTCGAAGGGCTGCGGGACGAGGTGCTGGATCGCTGAGGCGGTGCGGCGTCGGCGTGTACTTTCGCCGTTTAGAGGTTGATCGCCGCGGCCGAGCTTGACCCGGCCCTCTCAGGGCGCCCCGCGCGATCCCCGGGGCGAGCGCGCCGATCGCGCGCCGTTTTCAGCGCGCCGAGGAGCCGGCGCGCTCACGCGCTCGGCCCGATCATTTGCTTCGGATCGACCCAGCGGTCGAAATCCTCCTCGGACACCAACCCGCTTTCGACCGCCGCCTGCTTCAAGGTCGTCCCCTCCGCATGCGCCTTCTTGGCGATCTTGGCCGCGTTGTCGTAGCCGATATGCGGATTGAGCGCGGTCACCAGCATCAACGACTGGCGCATTAGCTCGGCGATGCGCGCTTCGTTCGCCTCGATTCCATCGACGCACCTCTCGGCGAAGCTGACGGCGCCGTCGGCGAGCAGCCGAATGGACTGCAGCACGTTGTAGACGATCACCGGCTTAAAGACGTTCAGCTCGAAATGGCCGTTCGAGCCGGCGACGGTGACGGTCGTGTGGTTGCCCATCACCTGCGCGGCGACCTGGGTGAGCGCCTCCGCCTGGGTCGGGTTGACCTTGCCCGGCATGATGGAGGAGCCGGGCTCGTTCGCCGGCAGGATCAATTCGCCCAGACCTGAGCGCGGACCGGAGCCGAGGAAGCGGATGTCGTTCGCGATCTTCATGAGGCTGACGGCGAGCGTGTTGAGCGCGCCCGACATCTCGACCAGGGCGTCGTGGGCGGCCAGCGCCTCGAACTTGTTGGGCGCGGGCGTGAAGCTGAGCGCCGTGATCTCCGCCACCTTCTCCGCCACCAGGCGGTCGAAGCCTTCGCGGCTGTTGAGGCCCGTGCCGACGGCGGTGCCGCCTTGGGCCAGCTCCATCGTCCGCGGCGCGGCCGCCTCCAGCCGATCGACGCCGTTGCGCACCTGTTGCGCGTAGGCTGAGAATTCCTGCCCGAGGGTGAGCGGCGTCGCATCCTGGGTGTGGGTGCGCCCGATCTTCACGATGTCCTGGAAGGCGTCGCGCTTGGCGGCGAGGCTCGCGTGCAGCCGTTTGAGCGCCGGCAGCAGCCGCTCGTGCAGTTCGACCCCGACGGCGATCGCCATCGCGGTCGGCATGCTGTCGTTGGAGCTTTGGCCGCGATTGACGTGATCGTTCGGGTGGACCGGGCTCTTCTCGCCCATCTTGCCCCCCAGGCGCTCGCTCGCCCGGTTCGCGATCACTTCATTCAGATTCATGTTCGTCTGAGTGCCGGAGCCGGTCTGCCAGACCACCAGCGGAAAATGATCGTCGAGCTCGCCGCCGGCGGCCTCGTCCGCCGTCGCGGCGATGGCGTCGGCGATTTCCGGCTCCAGCTCGCCGAGCTCTTTATTGGCCAGCGCGCAGGCCTTCTTCTGAATCGCGAAGGCGCGGATCAGGGCGATCGGCATGCGCTCCTCGCCGATCCGGAAATTCCGGCGCGACCGCTCGGTCTGGGCGCCCCAGAAGCGGTCGGCGGGAACCTCGATTTCGCCCAAGCTGTCGGTCTCGATGCGGGTCTCGGTCATGGCGCGGTCGCTCCAATCGTTGGCGGGTGGCTGCCTTCGCATATGGGGCGGCGCGGCGGGCTCGCCACCAGGGGGGAGGCTTGCTAGCGTTTCCGTCCCGCCCTTGAGATGAGGATTCCATGGCCGCAATCATCGCCCGCCTGACCGTCCGCCCCGTGATCGTCCCCATGCCGCAGCCCTTGATGACCGGCGCGGGGTTGGTGAAGGACGTCCCGCTTGCATTGATCGACGTGGAGCGCACGGACGGGATCGTCGGGTCATGCTATCTTTTCTGTTACACGCCGCCGGCCTTGGCGCCGACCTGCCGCATGCTGGCGGAGTTCGGCGAGCTGATCGCCGGTCAGCCGGCCGATCCCCTTGACGTCGAACGCATGCTGCAGGCCAAGCTGAAGCTGCTGGGGGCCGCGGGGATCGCGGGCATGGCGCTCGCGGGGATCGACATGGCGCTGTGGGATGCGGCCGCGAAGGCGGCGGGCCTGCCGCTGTGCCGGCTGCTGGGCGGCGCGCCGAAGCCGATCCGGGCCTACAACAGCAACGGCCTCGGCTTGATCGGACCTGACAAGGTGGGGCCGGAGGCCGCGCGGCTGCTGGCCCAGGACGGCAAGGGCTTCAGGGGCGTGAAGCTGCGCCTCGGCTACGCCGACCCGCGCGACGATCTGGCCGCCTTCCGCGCCGCGCGGGAGGCGGCGGGCGAAGCGGAGTTGCCGATCGATTACAATCAGGCGCTCTCCGTCGGCGAGGCGGTGCAGCGGATCACGGCCCTCGAGGCGTTGGATGAGACCCGCGCGGGCCTCGGCCCGCAATGGGCGGAGGAGCCGATCCGCGCCGACGACTACGCCGGCTACGCGGCCCTGCGCCGGCGCGTCACGACGCCGATCCAACTGGGCGAGAACTGCTGGGGTCCGCACGATGTCGCCCGTGCGGTCGAGGCCGAGGCGACGGATTTTATGATGCCGGACGCGATGAAGATCTACGGGACGACGGGCTGGCTGCGCGCGGCGGCGCTGGCGGAGGCGGCGGGCCTGCCGGTCTCCACCCACCTGTTTCCGGAAGTCTCCGCACATCTGATGGCGGTGACGCCGACGGCCCATCGCTTGGAATATGTCGATTGGGCCGAGTCGATTCTAACCGAAGGTCTTCGCATCGAAGACGGCCTCGCCCATCCGAGCGAGACGCCCGGAACCGGGATCGCCTGGGACGAAGCGGCGGTGAGGCGGTACGGGGTGTGAGCAGGCTTGGGCGAGCGGCTAGCGCCGCCCCGCTCTCCGCGCCGCCTTGATCGCCTGCCCGGCCCAGTCGGCGAAGAGCTCCGGATCTTCCAGCGCCGCGTCGGGACAGAGCGAATAGGACATCACCACCGGCCGGCCGCGCTTGCCGTCATAGGTGAAGGGCGGCAGGCCTTCGGCCTCGAAGCGGGGGCGGGTCTCGGCGTCGGTCTTGAAGTAGAGCTGATCGAAGGCGACGAGGGCGACCATCACGCCGTCCTTGAAGACGCCCGCGCCGCCGAACATGGCGCGCGTCGTCACCGGACCCAGGCCGGCCTGATCGTAGAGATCGCGATAGAAGGCGAGCAGGTCGGGCGCGGACGCCATGCGCCCGGCGCGTCAGGCGTCCGAGGCGCCGCGCGGCTCCGTCGCGGACGCGGCCAACGCCGGACGCGCCAACCCGCCGCCGTTCGCCGGCTTGGCGAGGGGGCGGGCGGGCGCACGCGGCGGCGGGTCCTTCGACACGTCGACCGGCGCGCTTTTCGAAAGCTTATCCGCCTTGGCGGCGCCGCGGCTGTAGCGGCCCTCGATCGTGGCGCCGGCGGCGACTTCGAGCACGTCGTGGGCGACGTCGCCGATGACCTTCGCCGTCGCCTCCAGGCGCACGCGCTTGGCGCGCACATCCCCTTCGATCCGGCCCTGAACGGTCAGTTCCTCAGCCTCGATCCGGCCGATGAGCTCGCCCGTCGAGCCGATGGTCAGCGCGCGGCAGCGCACGTCGCCTTCAAGCCGCCCGTCGAGACGCACGTCGCCGTCGCCTTCGATCCGGCCGACGACGGTGAGCCCCGCGGTTATCTCGGAGACCTTGCGCCGGGCGGCCGCGGTTTCGGGCGCAACGCTCGCTTTTTCAGGCGTCGGGCTCGGGGGCGCCGGGGTCTCGGATTTCTTGCTGCCGAACATGCGCGCTGATCCTCCGCCGACGAATGGGGGCGCTCGTCGCCCTGTCACGCGGATGAATGGTACGTCAGCGATCAGGAGGCGGCAACGAAGACCATGTTACATTTTACGGATTTCCACGCAGAATACGCGCGTGGGTTGTCTTTCCCCGATTATTCGGCCGCCTCGGCCTTTTGCGCCCCGCCCATCGCGAGAAAACGCTCCGCTTCCAGGGCGGCCATGCAGCCCATGCCGGCCGCCGTCACCGCCTGGCGATAGACATGGTCCTTGACGTCGCCGGCGGCGTAGACGCCGGGGATCTCGGTGGCGGTGGAGTCCGGCGCTGTCAGGATGTAGCCGTTCTCGTCCATCTTGAGGGCGCCCTTGAACAGGCTCGTCGCCGGGTCGTGTCCGATGGCGATGAAGACGCCCTCGCAGCCGATCTCCGACATCTCGCCGGAGTGCGTGTCCTTCAACCGAACGCCGGAGACGCCGGGCGGCTCGCCCTCGGCCAAGATCTCGTCGACGACCTTGTTCCAGACCACCTCGACCTTCGGGTGCTCGAACAGCCGCTCCTGCAGGATCTTCTCGGCGCGCAGGCTGTCGCGGCGGTGAATGAGAGTGACTTTGGAGGCGTGATTCGTGAGATAGAGCGCCTCCTCGACGGCGGTGTTGCCGCCGCCGACCACCGCCACCTCTTTGCCGCGGAAGAAGAAGCCGTCGCAGGTGGCGCAGGCGGAGACGCCGGCGCCCTGCAGGCGCTGTTCGCTCTCCAGCCCAAGCCAGCGGGCCTGTGCGCCGGTGGCTATGATGACGCTGTCGGCGGTGTAGACCTTGCCGCTGTCGCCCGTGCAGCGGAACGGCCGCGTCGAGAAGTCGACCGCGGTGATCAGGTCGTAGATCATATCGGTCCCGACCTTCTCCGCCTGCTTTTGCATCTGCTCCATCAGCCAGGGACCCTGGATCACGTCTTCGTAGCCGGGATAGTTCTCGACGTCCGTGGTGATCATCAGCTGGCCGCCCGGCTGCATGCCCGCGACGAGGCGCGGCGCGAGACTCGCCCGCGCGGCGTAGATGGCGGCGGTGTAGCCGGCCGGGCCGGCCCCGATGATGAGCACCTTGCTGTGGAGTTCGTCGGCCATGAAATCGGCTCTCCCGGGCGTCGCGACAGAGGTCTTTGGAGGGCGGCTGCGCGCGCCGGCGCGCGTCTCCTCACACCATACCCCGCACGCCGCCCGGCGCAAGTCCGAGAGCGCGCCGAAGACCGTTAACGCTCCGGTAAGGAGCGCTCGCTATAGTCGCACGCGAAAAAAGGTGATCCCATGCCGACCCGCCGCGTCGCACCAGTCGCGCAGGGCCGTGGCGGGGAGTGGAAGGGCGCTGCATGCCGCGCGATTTGAAAGTCGAGGATGTCGAGTTCCCCCGTCACAAGCCCGGGCGCGGCGAGCTCGCCGAGGCGTTGAAGCGCCATGCGCTGTTTCTGAAACAGCGCGCCGGCGGGGCGCGCGCCAGTCTTAAACTGGCCGATTTGTCCTACGCTGATTTTTCCGGCCGCGACTTGAGCGGCGCCGACCTGACCGGCGCGCTGCTCAAGGGGACCCGGCTCGACGGCGCGATTTTGGACGACGCCCTGCTTTACGGGGCCGATCTCAGCGAAGCCTCGCTGGTCGGCGCGTCGCTGCGGCGGGCGGACATGCGCGGCGCGCGGCTTCACCGCGCCAACATGACCGACGCTATTCTGAGCGAAGCCGACATGCGCGCCGGCCGGCTGATCGTGCCCGACGGGCGCGGAGGCCTGACGGCGCACGGCGGCCATACCGGCGCGACCGAACTCGCCGACGCCGTGATGAAGAACGCCGAGCTGCGCGGGGCCAAGCTGACCGGCACCGAGATCCTGCGCACCGACATGACCGACGCGAAGATGCAGGACGCCCAATTGAACCGCACCGACATGTCCGGCGCCATCCTGACCGGCGCGGTGCTGGAGGGGGCGGACTTGACGGACGCCAATCTCTCCGACGCCTCGATGCAGGGCGCCATCCTGAGCCGCGCGGTGTTGAGCGGCACCGTGCTGACCGGCGCCAACATGGTCTGCGCGGTGCTCGACTTCGTCGACCTCAGCGAGGTCGACATCTCCGACGCCGAGATCGCCCGCAAGCTCGACCAAATCGGCCGCGAGATCACCGAGATCCTGCGCGACCATCAGCGCTGGCTTGAGAGCTCCGGCCACAAGGGGAACCGCGCCGACCTCTCCAAGGTCGATCTGGAGGAGCAGGATCTGAGCCGCGTCAACCTCTCGGCCGCGCAGCTCGGCTATGTCAGCCTGGCGCGCGCCAAGCTGTCGGGCGCGCGGTTGATCATGGCGGACCTGACGGGGGCCGATCTGCGCGGGGCGGACCTGCACAGCGCCGACCTGCGCGGCGCGGTTCTGGTGCGCGCCAACTTGACCGGCGCGGATTTGACCGGCGCGCGCCTGGATGCGGTGCATATGATCGGGGTGCGCGGCGATCGCTGGCGCACCGATCTGACCCGTGCGCGGCTGCGCAACGCCAAATTCGCCGGCGCGGATTTGAGCGCGGCGAAGTTGACCAACGCCGACCTGGCGGGCGCGGACTTCCGCGACGCCGTCCTGGTGGGCGCGCTGTTGGAGGAGGCGGTCACGACCCGCACAGACTTCAAGGGCGCCGATCTGAAGAACACCATCCTGGAAAGCGGCCTGCCCGTCGCCGCGGCGGGGGAGCGGGCGTAAACTAAGGGCTTTGTGTCGCAGGGTTGTGCAATGAGAGAAATTATCGAAAACCAATGCTAGATGATATACTATTTCGATCGCACCATAAGCTCTTCAAGTGATCGTTGTGGATATCTACCCCTACTATAAACCGCTTCGAAACTACTTACGGCAATGTCCACTCTTGGATTCTTTGGCGGTTGTGCGTGCATATATTCAATACCTTCACTTCAACCAACCTGTTCCAAGAGATATCGAATTCCCAAAGTTTCGAGAGAAAGAAGTTTGGACCAAAAAAGGATTCTTTCCCTGGGAACTGGAACTCCTTGCTAAAGAATTGATATTGCATGCACAACCTCGTGGCAAATACGATTTGCGGAAGTGGCATGATTTCGCAGCAGCAATTAATAGAATAAAGAATCTCGAGGATAGTATATCAGGAGAAAGTATTAACCAAGACAATGTGCTACACGAACTTTCCCGTATCGCACACCGCCAGTTTCATTGGCAGCATCCGCCTGATGCAGGAATGATCTCACGGTATTACCGAATTTTTGCGAGAGAAGGCCTAGCTGAATTAATCGAAAGAAAGATTGGTTTGGAGGTTAAGGATTTATACACTATTGGCTGTATGACTTGTGGCGGATTTCTCAAGAGTACGTATCTTGATTTGGTTCAGCCGCCTGCTATTCCGAATCTGTCAAGCGAATCGTTTAAGCGTTTCATTGAGCGGTTCGCAATCGACATCAGGACGCTCAGAAATGAAATTGAAAAATCGCAGAAGTACGATGAAAATTTTGCGTACGCCTTTAATCCACTAAGAACCTATCCGATCATTCTCACTAATCGGAAAAGTCGTCCAAATTTGATTTGCCCATTACCCACACTTCTATTTAATCGCTTTACTTCGGGAATTTACTATGAAATACATGATGAGAAAGGTTTCTCTGATGCGTTTGGTCAATCGTTTCAGTTGTACGTGGGCGAAGCTGCAAAAAGAATCGACGATCTATCGGGAAATTCCTTTCAAATTCTTGGAGAGAAACCCTACGAATCTGGTCAAAAGCATTCTATCGATTGGATTATATCAGACGATTCAGCCCATATATTTTTGGAGTGTAAAACAAAGCGGATGCGTTTGGGGTCAAAGCAATCCCTTGAGATGAAAGGCGTTCTTGAGGATGACATTTCCAAACTGGCCAGCTTTGTAGTTCAATCATACAGGACTCTTGACGACGCTCGTCATGGCCGATATCCGCATTGGTCGCCTGATGACAAGCCAATTTATCCAATAGTCGTAACGCTTGAGGATTGGTATCTTTTCGGTATCCAAGTCCGCCCGTATTTGGATACGTACATCCGCAAGGCCCTAGCTGATTCCGGCATTGAACAGAACCTCTTTGAACTTTTTCCTTACACGGTGATGTCAGTGCGAGATTTGGAGGTTTCGCTACAAGTCATGGGCCGATTGGATATCCAGACAATAATGCGAAAAAAATACTCGAAAGATCATGCGACATGGAACATTGTTCCTATGATTCAGCACGAATTTCCAAATGAATACCGTGAATGCATGGTCGATCTTTTTCCAGAAGATAGGGAAGAGATTTTCAAAGTATCTTCGGCAGCCTGGGTTTGATAGCGTAGTTCCCCTTCTGTACGAAATTCTGAGCATTAAACACGAAGCATTTTGTTTAGCAACGCACCAGCAGCACGAAATCATGCCCCGGCGCGTCGTCCTCCGGGCCGACGGGCCGGCGCCAGGCCTCGCGCCATTGACGGCGATCCAGCTCGGGAAACCAGGTGTCCCCCTCGGGGGCGGCGTGCACCTCCGTCAGGTAGAGCCGATCGGTGAGCGGCAAGGTCAGGCGGAAGATTTCCGCGCCGCCGATGACGCTTACCTCCGGCTCCTCCAGACCCGACTCGCCCGCCAGCGCGTCGGCGCGGGCCAAGGCCGCGTCCAGGTCGGTGAAGACCTCGGCCCCCTGCGCGCGATAGCCGGCCTGGCGGGTTACGACGATGTTCGGCCGACCCGGCAGGGGGCGCTTGGGCAGCGATTCCCATGTCTTGCGGCCCATGACGATCGGTTTTCCCAGCGTCACCGCCTTGAAGTGCTTGAGGTCCCCCGGCAACCGCCAAGGCAGATCGCCGTCGGCGCCGATCACCCGGTTGGCGGCGACGGCGACCACCTGGGCGATCGGGTGGGTGGGGGAGTACGTCATGGCCGCCCCGTTCACACCGCCACCGGCGCCTTGATGTGGGGGTGCGGATCGTAGCCCTCGAGCGCAAAGTCCTCGAAGCGAAAGGCGAACAGATCCGTCACGTCCGGATTGAGGCGCATCGTCGGCAGCGCGCGCGGCTCGCGGGTCAGCTGCTCGGCCGCTTGATCGAGATGGTTCGAGTAGAGATGCGCGTCACCCAGCGTGTGGACGAAATCGCCGGGTTTCAAACCGCTCACCTGGGCGACCATCATGGTCAGCAGGGCGTAGGAGGCGATATTGAACGGGACCCCGAGAAAGATGTCGGCCGAACGTTGGTAAAGCTGGCAGCTGAGCCGCCCGTCCCCGACATAGAATTGAAACAGGCAATGGCACGGCGGCAGCGCCATCTTATCCACCTCGGCCGGGTTCCAGGCGGTGACCAGATGCCGGCGGCTGTTCGGATTGGTTTTGATCTGCTCCAGCACCTGGGCGATTTGATCGATCGCGCGTCCGTCGGGCGCAGGCCAACTGCGCCACTGATGGCCGTAGACGGGTCCGAGATCGCCGTTCTCGTCCGCCCATTCGTCCCAGATGCTGACGCCGTTGTCCTTGAGGTACTTGATGTTGGTGTCGCCCGCGAGGAACCAGAGCAGTTCATGGATGATCGAGCGCACATGCAGCTTCTTGGTGGTGAGCAACGGGAAGCCGTCGCTCAGATCGAAGCGCATCTGCCAGCCGAAGACGGAACGCACGCCCGTCCCGGTCCGGTCGCCCTTCTCCAGGCCGTGGGCCGTCACATGGGCCAGCAGGTCGTGATATTGCCGCATGGCTCCTTCCTAGGGCGAGTCCGGGCCGGACGCAATGCGCCGGCGCGGTCCGCCGCCTTTTCCCTTCAAAAAGCCGGGCGGACGTCCTATATAAGCGATGTCGGGCGACCGACTATGGCGCTAAACAGCGCCGCAGAATAAGCGCAGCGGACCCGGGGGCAGTACCCGGCGCCTCCACCACTTCAAGGCTGCCCGCCGCCGCCCTCGCCGGGCGCGGCCGGCGGCCTCTCTCAGGGGGCGAACCAGGATCGACGCGCGTGGTAAAAGCGGTGTTGGCGCTCGGTATGGTACCCGCCGTTATCGGGCCATTCGCTTAGATGCGAACGACAACGATGAGATGGTCGCCGTCGCCGCGTAATGCGGTCAAGGTGACATTGACTCGAAATCCCTAGCCGGTTCATCGCCGGGTAGGTGGGGCGCGGGGAGAGGCCTAGCAACAGAACTCTCCCCATTTCTTTTTCCGCTAGCCCGCCGCTCTCGACGAAACGCCCGGTTGCGTCGGCGCGCGGCATTTGCTTGGCTCTCGGTCGGCCTGGCATTTGCTCTGGAGAGTCCGGAGCAATGCGATTAGGCTGGCCTGCTGCTTAGGGACGAACTGACGCGCCGGATGACGGATCGGATGGACGAAATGAGCGAGGACCTGCTCGGCTACAACGAAATGGTGGAGACCGCGATGCGCTCGGTCGTGCGCCAGGCGTTGGAGCGCGCGGCCAAAGGCGGGCTGCCGGGCAACCATCATTTCTACGTCACTTTCCGCACCGACCACCCGGACGTGATGATCCCCGACCGGCTGCGCCAGCAGTATCCGGAGGAGATGACGATCGTCCTGCAGCACCAGTTCTGGGGCCTGGTGGCGGACGACGAAGGCTTCGACGTGGAGCTCAGCTTCAACAAGATCCACGAGCACCTGCGCATTCCCTACGACAGCCTGATCACCTTCGCCGACCCGTCGGTGAATTTCGGTCTGCAGTTCCACGTCGAGATGGACGAGGCGCCGAGTCGCGCCTCGCCGCCCGCCGCCTCCGACGAAAAGGGCCCGAACGCGCCGGAGGCGGATGACGCCCCCGAGGAGGCCGCCGCGGACGATCCCGACAAGGAAGACGGCGACAACGTCGTCACGCTGGACGCGTTCCGGAAGAAGTAGGCGTTTTCGCCGGCGATCCGCCTGAAAAACGATTGCGCGCGTCCACCCTCACTCGTTCCGGGGGAGCCGGCGCCGCCGCTCCGGCGCCCGCGCAACGCGGCTCTAATGCTGCGACGGCGGACTGGGGAGGGACGTGTCAGACGGCCGGGTGAAGCCGGGCCGTGGCGGGATCGTTCTCTGACATACCGGCGCTCTTATCATTCCCGGGCCTGATCTGGGGAGCTTGTCGAGCGCCCCCGATCTTGCGCTTCGCCGCGCTGTCGCCGATAACCTGAGGCGGATCCGAAAAAGCGCATCGAGGGAGGCAGACCATGCCCGATTCCGTCCCGCCCGCCGCCTACGACATGTTCCCGCTCTCGCCGGACGAGACGCCCTATCGCAAGCTCTCCGGCGACTTCGTTGGGACCGACAGCTTCCGGGGCGAGGAGTGGCTGACGGTCGAGCCCGAGGCGATGCGCCTGCTGTCGGAGGAAGCCTTCCGCGACATCAACCATCTGCTGCGCCCGGGCCATCTGCAGCAGTTGGCCGACATCTTGAAGGACCCGGAGGCCTCGCCGAACGACCGCTTCGTCGCCTTCGATCTCTTGAAGAACGCCAACATCGCCGCCGGCGGCGTGCTGCCGATGTGCCAGGACACCGGCACCGCCATCGTCATGGGCAAGAAGGGCCGGCGGGTGTGGACCGACGGGTCGGACGCGGCCGCGCTGGGCCAGGGCGTGTTCGACGCCTATGAGCGCAACAATCTGCGCTATAGCCAGGTCTCGCCCGTCTCGATGTTCGAGGAGACCAACACCAAGACCAATCTGCCGGCGCAGATCGACCTTTACGCGCAAGGCGCCGGCCAACAGGAGGACGCCTACAAGTTCCTCTTCATCGCCAAGGGCGGCGGATCGGCCAACAAGACCTTCCTGCATCAGGCGACGCCCTCGCTGGTCGATCGCGAGCGCATGCTGGCCTTCCTGGACGAGAAGATCCGCACGCTGGGGACCGCCGCTTGCCCGCCCTATCACTTGGCGGTCGTGATCGGCGGCACCTCGGCGGAGTTGAACCTCAAGACCGTCAAGCTCGCCTCCTGCCGCTATCTGGACGGCCTGCCGACGCAAGGAGGCCCGGAAGGCGCCGCCTTCCGCGATCTGGAGATGGAGGCCGCCGTCCACGAGATGACCCGCAACATGGGCATCGGCGCCCAGTTCGGCGGCAAGTATTTCTGTCACGACGTGCGCGTCATCCGCCTGCCGCGTCACGGCGCCTCGCTGCCGATCGGGATCGGCGTCAGCTGCTCGGCCGACCGCCAGGCGATGGGCAAGATCACCCGCGACGGCGTCTTCCTGGAGGAGCTGGAGCGCGACCCGGTTAAATATCTGCCCGAGGTCGACGCGAGCGAGTTCGAGGGCGAGGTGGTCGAGCTCGACCTCACCCTGCCGATGGACAAGCAGCGCGAGATCCTGAGCAAACACCCGATCAAGACCCGCCTCAGCCTGACCGGCCCGATCATCGTCGCCCGCGACGCCGCCCACCGGAAGCTGCGCGAGCGCCTGGCGAAGGGCGAGCCGCTGCCGCAGTACTTCAAGGATCATCCGATCTACTACGCCGGCCCGGCCAAGACGCCGGAAGGCTACGCCTCCGGCTCCTTCGGGCCGACGACGGCGGGACGCATGGACGGCTTCGTCGACGAATTCCAGGCGGCCGGCGGCTCCATGATCATGCTGGCCAAGGGCAACCGCAGCCCGGTCGTCACCAAGGCCTGCGCCAAGCACGGCGGCTTTTATCTCGGCTCCATCGGCGGCCCGGCCGCCCGCCTCGCCCAGGACTGCATCAGGAAGGTGGAGTGCCTGGCGTATCCCGAGCTCGGCATGGAGGCGATCTGGCGCATCGAGGTCGAGAACTTCCCCGCCTTCATCGTCGTCGACGACAAAGGGAACGATTTCTTCAAGGATTTGAAGATCTGAGGGGAGACCCCCTCTCCCCTTTCATAAGGGGAGAGTGAGGGGGCCGCGACGCGGAACGCGTCGTGGGAGGGTGAGGGGATGGTTGCAGCGACGCGCCGACTTCCCGACTTTCAGCAGCCACCCCTCACGCCGACCCTCTCCCCTCTGAAGGGGAGAGGGGGAAGGGGGCCGGCGCAAAGCCTCACCCCCGCTCCCGCAGCTTCTTGCGCATGATCTTGCCGGTCGCGGTCATCGGCAACTCGTCCACGAACTCGACGAGCCGCGGGTATTCGTGCGCGGCGAGGCGCGTCTTCACGTGGGCCTTGATCTCCTCGGCTAGATCCTCGCTCGGCGCATGGCCGGGGGCGGCGACGATGAAGGCCTTGATCGCCTGGGTGCGGATCGGGTCCGGCACGCCGACGACGGCCGCCATCTGCACGGCCGGATGGCCGGCGAGGCAATCCTCGATCTCGCCCGGGCCGACGCGGTAGCCGGCCGTCGTGATGACGTCGTCATTGCGCCCGACATAGAAGAAATAGCCGTCTGCGTCCCGCCGGCCGGTGTCGCCGGTCAGAAGCCAGTCCCCGACGAACTTCTCGTTGGTCGCCGCCTCGTTCCCCCAATAGCCGAGGAACATCACCGGATCCGGCGCCTTGACGGCGATCGCGCCGACCGCGCCGTCCGGCAGTTCCTCCCCCGTCTCGGCGTCGACGATCGCGACGCGGTGGCCGGGAACGGCGCGGCCCATCGCGCCCGGGCGCACCTCGAACAGGCCCGCGCAGTTGGACAGCACCAGATTGCATTCGGTCTGGCCGTAGAACTCGTTGATCGTCAGACCGAAGGCCTCGCGGCCCCAGCCCAGCAGTTCTTCGCCCAAGGTCTCCCCGCCGCTGCCGATGGAGCGCACGGCGCACCCGAAGCGCCGGGGCTCTGTCACCTGGCGCATCAGTTTCAAGGCGGTGGGCGGCATGAAGGCGTTGCGGACCTTGAAGTCGGCCAGCACCTGAAAGGCCTCCTCCGGGTCGAACTTGCCCATGCGATAGGCCAACACCGGGACGCCGTGATGCAGGCTCGGCAGCAACACGTCGATCAGGCCGCCGATCCAGGCCCAGTCCGCCGGCGTCCAGAACAAATCGCCCGCTTGCGGGAAGAATTCCTGCGGCAACTCGACGCCCGGCAAATGGCCCAGCAGCACCCTATGGCCGTGCAGCGCGCCCTTGGGCGGCCCGGTGGTGCCGGAGGTGAAGATCAGGATCGCCGGATCGTCCGGCCCTGTGTCGACCGCCTGGAAGGCGTCGGCGGCCTTGTCCATCAGCGTGTGAAAATCCTGGGCGCCGTCGGCCGGCCCGTCGATGCACAGGATGAGCTGCAAATCCGGCAGCCGGTCCCGGATCGCCAGAATCTTCGGCAGGCTCGCCGCGTCCGTCACCAGCGCGGCCGCCCCGCAGGTCTTCAGGCGGTATTCCAGCGCCTCCTCGCCGAACAGCGTGAAGAGCGGGACCGAGACCATCCCCGCCTTGTGCGCGCCGAGATGGGCGACCGCCGTCTCCGGCGCCTGGGGCGCCAGCACGCCGACCCGGTCGCCGCGCTTGAGGCCGCCAGCCGTCAGCACATTGGCGAAGCGATTGGTCAGGCGCGACAGGTCGCCGAAGCTGTAGCGCGTCACCGTGCCGTCCGGGGCGCGGTAGATCAGCGCCGGCTTCTGCGGATCCTGCTTGTCGGTGCAGTCGACGCCGATGTTGTAGCGATCCGGGATCGGCCAGCGGAAGCCGTCATACAGGGTCCGGTAGTCCGGCGCGCGGGTCAGCATTTGTTTCCTCCCGTTTAGGCGGGAGGGTAGTGGGGTTCGGCTGCGACGGGAAGGGGGCGGCGTTGGGGGGGCGAACGCGGAGCGCGCCGATCGCGACGGTGTCGCAACGCGCCTCACCCCGGGCTTGTCCCGAGGGAACCGCGCCGCGCGCTCTCGTAGCGGGCTGCGGCGGACCCGGAACAAGTGCGGGCCGACGTTAACCGCTCTCTCTAAGACAAGGCGTCGCCTCAAGCGTTGGCGCGACCTTGTCGATCGCGCCGCTCAGTTCAGCGGCGTGCGCAGCACGAAACGGCCTTCCTCCATGCCGGCGAAGTATTCCGCCACGGCCGGGTGGAAGGGGCCCTCGTCGTCCGCGCTCGGCTCCAGATTCTGTTCGGAGACGTAGGCGATGTACGGGCTCTCGTCCTGCGGATTGACTGCGAAGAGATGATAAAAAGGCTGGTCCTTGCGCGGCCGCACCTCTTCCGGGATGGACTGGTACCATTCCTCGGAATTGTCGAACTCGGGGTCGACGTCGAAGATGACGCCGTGGAAGCCGAACTTGCGGTGCCGCACCGGCAGGCCGATCGGAAACTTCGCCTCCGCGAACAGCGGGCCGTCCTCCTGCGCCGTCTCGTCGGACGGAGCCATCGGAGGCGCGCCGGCGCGCTGCTGGCGGTCAGTCGTACGGGGGTCGTTTCGGTCATCCATCATAACCAACAAAATCGGGGCGACGGGCCTGAAAATCAAGCCCGGGCGCACACCCTTGCGCGCAATCCGCCGCGCGCGCTTGAGCGCAGCCGCCCCATCGGCTACAACCCTCCGGCTTTTCCCGGATTTCGCGCGGATTTCCGCGGCCCTGAGCGGCCGCCGGGCGCGCCTTGGAGCGAGGATCGACACCATGGCCCAACAGTACGTCTTCGGCATGCACAAGCTGTCCAAGACCTATCCCGGCGGCAAGGAGGTGCTGAAGGAGATCACGCTTCAGTTCCTGCCGGGCGCCAAGATCGGCGTGCTCGGCTACAACGGCGCGGGCAAGTCGACGCTCTTGAAGATCATGGCCGGCCGCGACACCGAATATAACGGCGAGGCCTGGGCCGCCGACGGGATCAAGATCGGCTATCTGGAGCAGGAGCCGCATCTGGACGAGAGCAAGACCGTCGCCGAGAACGCGATGGAGGGGATGGCCGAGCTGAAGGCGCTGGTCGACCGCTTCAACGAGGTGTCGATGAAGCTCGGCGAAGTCACCGACGACGACGAGATGATGACGCTGATCGGCGAGCAGTCGGAGCTGCAGGAGAAGATCGACGCCGCCGACGCCTGGGATCTGGAAAGCCAGGTCGACGTGGCGATGGACGCGCTGCGCTGCCCGCCCGGCGACTGGGGGGTGGAGAAGCTCTCGGGCGGCGAGCGCCGGCGCGTCGCGCTCTGCCGGCTGCTTTTGTCCAAGCCCGACATGCTGCTGTTGGACGAGCCGACCAACCATCTGGACGCCGAAAGCGTCGCCTGGCTGCAGAAGTTCCTGGCGGACTACGCCGGCACGGTCGTGATGGTCACTCACGATCGCTACTTCCTGGACAATGTCACCGGCTGGATCCTTGAGCTCGACCGCGGTCGCGGCATCCCCTACGAGGGCAACTACTCCAGCTGGCTGGAGCAGAAGGAGAAGCGCCTGAAGCAGGAAGGGCGCGAGCAGGAGGCGCGGCTTCGCACCATCGCCGCCGAGCGCGAGTGGGTCTCCGCCTCCGCCCGCGGCCGGCAGACCAAGGCCAAGGCGCGCATCCAGTCCTACGACAAGCTGGTTCAGGAGGCGCAGGACGCCGAAAAGGCCAACCAGACCGCCCAGATCGTCATCCCGCCCGGGCCGCGCCTCGGCGACGTGGTGATCGAGGCGGAGGGGATCTCAAAGGCCTATCAGGACAAGCTCCTGTTCGAGAATCTGACCTTCAATCTGCCGCCGGGCGGCATCGTCGGCGTGATCGGGCCGAACGGCGCCGGCAAGACCACGCTGTTCCGTCTCATCACCGGTCAGGAGGAGCCCGATTCCGGCTCCATGCGCGTCGGCGAGACGGTGAAGCTCGGCTATGTCGATCAGTCGCGCGACGCCCTCGATCCCAACAAGAACGTCTGGGAGGAGATCTCGGAGGGCGCCGACATGCTGGAGCTCGGCAAGCGCAAGGTCCCCAGCCGCGCCTATGTCGGCTCCTTCAACTTCAAGGGCGGCGACCAGCAGAAGAAGGTCGGCCAGCTCTCAGGCGGCGAGCGCAACCGGGTGCATCTGGCGAAGATGCTGAAATCCGGCGCCAACGTGCTGCTGCTCGACGAGCCGACCAACGATCTCGACGTGGATACGCTGCGCGCGCTGGAGGATTCGCTGGAGACCTTTCCGGGCTGCGCCGTGGTGATCAGCCACGATCGCTGGTTCCTGGACCGGCTCTGCACCCACATCCTCGCCTATGAGGGCGACAGCCAGGTCACCTGGTTCGAGGGCAACTACGAGGATTACGAGGCCGACCGCAAACGCCGCCTCGGCGCCGACGCCGACCAGCCGCACCGCATCAAGTACCGCCGGATGACGCGGTGAGCGGCGGCGACGACCGCCTCCTCATCCTCTACGCGGCGCCCGACGAGATCCGCGACATCGTCGAGGCGCGGGCGGGCGAGTTGCCCGTGCGTTACGTCGCGCGCTCGGCGGACTTGGACGCGGCGCTCAAAGACTTCCGCCCCACGATCGTCTTCGGAACGGGCGGCGGCGGGGTCGCGAAAGAGGATCTGAAGCGCGCGCTCGACTTCGAGAGCGTGCGCTGGCTTTCCAACGGCGGGGCGGGGATCGAGCATCTGCTGCCCTGGGATCCGGCCGCGAAGACCGTCACCAACGCCGCCGGCGTCAACGCCGACTTCCTGGCGGAATACGCCGCCGGCGCCCTCATGGCGATGAACCTGCGCCTGATGGAGCATAGGACCAACCAGCGCGCCCGGCGTTGGGCGGAGCGCACCTGGACGCCGATCGCGGGCAAGCGGCTGTGCGTCGTGGGGCTGGGGCGGGTCGGGCGCGCGGTGGCCGCGCGCGCCGCGGGCCTGGGGCTCAAGGTCGTCGGCGTGCGCGCCAATCCGCAGCCGACGGAGCATGTCTCGGAGGTCTTCGGCCCCGATGAGATCGAGCGCGCCGTCGCCGACTGCGACTTCGTCGCCGTCCATGCGGCGCTGACGCCGCAAAGCCGCGGGCTGGTCGACGCCGCCGTCTTCCGCGCCATGGAGCCGGGCGTCGGCTTCCTGAACGCCGCGCGCGGACCCGTCGTGGACGAGGCGGCGCTGATCCGCGCGTTGGAAAATGGGACGATCGGTCAGGCCGTCCTCGACGTCTTCGAGACCGAGCCCTTGCCGGAGGCCTCGCCCCTCTGGAGCTTCGATCAGGTCCTGATCACACCCCACATCGCCGACCTCGTCGACGATTGGTTCCGCCGCATGACCAGCGCCTTTTTCGACAACCTCGATCGGCGCCGAGCGGGACTGTCCCTCGATAACCGAGTGGACCCTGCCGTCGGCTATTAAAACACCCGATTTAGTTGTTTATTTTAATAGACGCCACTAAAATGGTTCAATGTCGCGAGCCGCAAGTGTGAGTGGACTATGCGTTTTCAGAAAGAGGATGTAGCGGCTGGACTTGGCGCTTTGGCTGGCGTCGCCACTGGCCAATACGCCTATTGGACGGCCGCCGAGGAGGTGCGGTTGCTCTGGGCGCTGCTTCTCGTGCCGGCGGCGCTCCTTCTCGGCGCTCTTCTCGGCGTGATCCTATCGGCGCTTCTAGAGCAGGCGCTTCAGGCCGGGCTCCGCGGACGGGCCGGCCTCCTTTGCGCTGCATTTTTGTCGCTCGTCGTTTTCTACGGTCTTCATTCGATCGTCTTGCATGTCAATTGAGAGGACCGCCACGCGGCTTCGATAGTTTGGCTGTCGCCCGCGCTTCCGCCTTCGTCGGCAGCAGGCCGCGGAAGATCAGCGTCGCGGCGGTCAGCATCACGCATACGACGGCGAGGGTGAGCGGCATGGCGTGGGGGCCGGCCGCGCCCATGGCGGCGCCCGCGCCCCAGGGGCCGATCATCGCGCCCAAGCCCCACATCATGGTCAGAAGCGCGCTCGCGGCCGACAGGGCCGGTCCGCGGAAGCGTCGGCCGATCAGCATCAGGCTGACGGTGAAGAGGGCGAAGCTCATCGCCCCCCACAGCGCCAGCACTGCGTAGAAGACGAAGCCCCCCGGCGCCAGCAACGGCAGAACGAGGCCGCAGGCCGCGCACAGAGCGGCGCAGCCCGGCAGCACCTGGCGCGGACCGATCCGGTCGGCGAGCCAGCCGATCGGGTACTGGAATCCGACCGCGCCGACCACGATCGCGATCAGCGGCAGCGAGGCCGCGTCCCCTTCCAACCCCAGGCGCAGCGCCCAGACCGGCGTCAGCCCCAAGGTCGTCCCGTCCAGCAGGCCGAAGGCGAAGACCGCGCCCAGCATCACCGCGCCGCCGCGCCAGATCGGCCCGAAGCGCGCCTCGCTTGGCGCGCCCAAGGCCGTTTCGCCGCGCAAGGGATCCAGCCGCCGGAACCCCAGCACCGGCGCGACCGAGGCCGCGACCACCGCCATCACCAGATAGAAGGCCGTCATGTCCTCGGTCCCGACCATCGGCGCCAACGCCGGGCCGGCGGCGAAGGCCGCGCCCATCACGGTGGTGTAGAGGGCGATCACGCGCCCGCGCCGCTCCTCGCCCGCGATGGCGTTGATCCAAGCCTCGCCGATCACATAGAGCCCGTTGATGAAGACGCCCAGCAGGAAGCGCAGGACGAGCCACCGCCAGTAGCCGTACTCGAGGCTCATCAGCCCCAGCACCAGGATCGCGCCGGCGGCGCCGACGAACAGCATCGCCCAACCGCCGTAACGCTCCGTCAGACGCGGCAGGAAGAAGGCGCTGACGATGACGCCGAGGCCGACCATGGCCGTGTTCAGGCCGATCATGTCTTCTGCGACGCCGCGCCGCTCCAGCATCAGCGCGACGATCGGATAGAGCAGCCCGGCCGAGAACGCGAAACCGCACACCGTCGCGATCACGGCCGGCAATTCGGCGCGCGGTCGCGCGGAGGCGGCCCGAGAGGGGGAACCAGAAGCGTCATACATGGCCTCGTGGCGCTAGCACGGTCGCCGCCGCCGCGCCAGAGGCCGCGGCGCACCTCTAAGGGAATTCTTAACCAAACTCCTGGATCTTCGGTCTTATACAGGGGGGGGGCGACGCGGTCCGGTGACGGACGGCGCGGAGTAGGAGACGTCTTAGGTGCATATGGCGCGATGGGAGACCCGGCCTCCGTCGGACGTTTCTCCTGACGGGACCGCCGGTCGGCGGGACAGCGAGACGACGCGTCCGGTCGACTTCGACGCGGCGCTCGACGTCCTGGGAGAGGCGATCGTCGTCTATGACGCGGCCGGCCGCCTCGTCTATTGCAACAGCCGGTTCCGGGAAATCTACGGCTATAGCCGCGATGAGGCGCGCCCCGGCGTGCACTTCCGCGCATTGGGCGAAATCGACGTGGCGCGGGGCAACGTCGTCGTCGGCGACGAATACGGCGGCGCCGACGCCTATCTCGCGCGAAAGGCGGAGTATCGCCGCACCTTAAAAGGGTCCTTCACCGTTCAACTGAAGGACGGGCGCTGGTTGAAGACCACCGATCGGGCGATCCCGGGCGGCGGCTTCGTCAGCGTTCAGGCCGATGTGACCGAGCTGAAGCGCGCGGAAGCGGAGATGGCGCGCGCGAAGGCCGAGGCCGAACGCAGCAACAACGCGAAGTCCGACTTCCTGGCGCGGATGAGCCACGATCTGCGGACGCCGCTCAATTCCATCCTCGGCTTCTCCGAACTGATCGCCGCCGGCGCCGATCTCGGCCCGGACGGCGAACGGGTGCGCGGCTATGTGGACGCGGTCCACACCGCCGGCGTCCAGCTGCACGCGTTGATCAACGACATTCTCGACATCGCCAAGGTGGAGGCCGGCCAGTTGTCGCTCGAGGAGGAGGCGGTCGATCTGACGGCCGAAGTCTCGGCCTGTTTGCGCCAGGCGCGCGGCGCCGGCCGGGCGGGAATCGCCGCCACGCGGCTGACGGCCGACATCTCCCCCATCTTACGCGCGGATCCGCGCCGGTTGCGCCAGATTCTGTCCAACCTGCTTTCCAATGCGCTGAAATTCACGCCGCCGGAGGCGGAGGTGGAGGCGGCGATCGTCGCCGCCGACGACGGCGGTTGCGCGATTCTGGTGAAGGACCGCGGCCCGGGCGTGCCGGAGGCGGACTTGGCGCGCATCCTGCTGCCGTTCGAACAGGCGGGCGGTTCGGCGTTGAGCCGGGCGTCGACCGGCGGCGCCGGGCTCGGACTCGCCATCGCCAAATCGCTGACAGAACTCCACGGCGGCGACCTTACGCTCGAAAACCGGGCCGGCGGCGGGCTCGTCGTCCGCGTCGTGCTGCCTGCGGAGCGCATTCTCGGCGCTTAAGCGCCCTTTTCCCTTTCAGAATTGCATTAAAGACGTGTTTTAACATCTCAATACGTCATTTTACGGGTATTCTGGAGATCGAACGCGCCGGGAGCGCCGCCGCTCGACTTGCGACGTCATTTTGATGGGGGATGAAATGCTGCTGGGATGGGAAGAATTGGGGGGGATCGTTGACGAGTTCGCCCAATTTCTTCTGCCGGCCGCCTCCGCTCTCGCGGTCGTCGGACTGCTTGCATCGGCTCTGATCGAACTTTTGAAACAGGGCCTCTCGCTTCGCCGCTGGCACCACCGGAGCTGGATGAGGGCCAGGTGCGGTGAGCGGCGCGAGGCGTTGCGCGACCTCGCAGAAGAATTGCGCAAGCGTCGCAAGGAGGCGCAGGGCTCGGAACAGGGCGATGCGTCTGAGCTCTATGATAAAGCCGACAATCTCGTTCGAGACGCCTGCGGGCCGGAGGCGATTGAGCGCGAGGCCGCCGCGGGCGATTGGCGCGCGCTCTATGCGCTGCCGCCGGAGCGGATGATCGGACAGTTGGATGCAGCCTTTCAGTTAAGTCTGATGCAGCCCGTGGCGAACTTCGACATCTTCTGGTTGGCTGCGAAGGGCGCTGATGTGAAGGATGTCGCCGACCTCCTGCTCGCGGACCTGGACGCGCGATCCGATCGCCGGGGCGTGGAGGAGATAAGCCCGCGCGGGGAGAAGATAGGCGACGTCCGCGCGCGCGTCGGCGCGCGGGCGCAGCGGCAGTTCGACGCCTGGAAGGTCTCTTTGGATTATGAATGGCGGCGCTGGATGCATATCGCGTCGGTCGGTTTAAGCGCCGGCATCATCCTGGCCGCCGGCGTCTGGCGAACGGTTTTCCTGAACGACGTTCTCGACCCGGTTGACTTGGTCTTTTACGCGATCGTCGCGTTCCTCGGCGGGGTCTTCGCACCGGTCGCCCGCGATTTCGTGGTCAACCTGAAATCGCTGGGCGCGCGCGACCGATGACGCGGCCGACTGCGGGAGGCGTTTCGCTCGGTCAGGCGGCTAAGGACGGCGGTGTCAGGGGCGCGGCCGCGGTCTCACCCTTGACGAGGCCCTCCCGCCGTTACCGCGCGTCGCACTCCTCGTAATGCGCGCGCGTCCAATCCAGGTGTCGGCGCATGGCGGCTTCCGCGCGGTCGGGATCGCGGCCTTCGATCGCCTCGACGATGGCGGTATGGTGGGCCATCACGGCGCGGTCGTCCTCCGGCGTCGCGAACAGCTCGGTCCGATGATAGTTCAGCATCTCGACCAGCGTCTCGCGCACGACCGACAGCAGGTGGCGGTAGACGACGCTGTGGGACGCCTTGGCGACCGCCATATGAAACGCGACGTCGGCGCGCGCCTTGGCCTCTGGGGTGGGGGCGGCGTCGCTTCCCATCTCCTCCAAGGCGCGGCGCAGGGCGCTTAGATCGTCGGCGCGCGCCTCAAGCGCGGCCTTGCGCGCGGCCCAGACCTCCATCTGCGCGCGCAGCTCCATCAGGTCGAGAAGATTGCTGCGGTCGAGGCGCACGAGTTCCGCCAGCGCCGGATCGGCGTCGCTGACCGTCTTCACGACGCGCGTGCCGCCCCCCTGTACGGCCGCCAGAAAGCCCTGCGCCTTCAGGCGTTGCAGGGCCGCGCGCACGGAGACGCGACTGACCCCCAGCCGCTCGGCCAGCCGGCGTTCCGAGGGCAGGCGTTCGCCCGGCGCGATGTCCCCCGCAGCCACCATGCGCAAGACGTCAGCCGCGACCCGGTCAGAGACGCTTTCGCGCTCCGTCGCCCGGGCGCGCGCAGGCTCTTCCTCGCCCCCTATCGACAGCTCATCCATACCGCAGTCCCCCGCACCCCTCGGGCCGCAGGATAGTGCGGGGGCGTCGGGCTTGCCAAGGCGCCGGAACTTTAGGCGTTCAGGGCCCCGCTCACCGGATCAGCATCCAGACCCGCGCCACCTCGTTGGCGCTGGCGTCGGCGAGGTCGGCGACGCGGCGCAGGCTGACCCCGTCGCGCAGCAGGCCGGCGATCAGACGAAAGCGGTCTTCCGGCGTCGGCTTGTAGTTGCTGGGGCGATAGCGGGAGCGCACGTTGTAGCGGCCGGGGCGGGCGGGGCCGTCCGGCTCCGGCTGGTAGCCGCGGCGCATCGCCTCGCGCTTCGCCTCTTCGAACCGGGCCTTTTCGGCGCGCTCGTAGGCCGCGTTCATGCGGGTCTGTCGGGCGGCCCAGGCCTCGAAATCGTCGCGCCGGCGTTGGCGCTCTTCGGCGTCGACGCGTCCGTCGTCGCGCTCGGGATGCGCCTCCAGGATCGCCTCGTCGAGGCTCATCCCGTGCAGGGCGGCCATGCGCTGGGCCGCTTCGCGCGCGGCCAGACGCTCGCCCTCGATCGTCGCGCGCTCCATGACGCCGACGATCTTGCGAAACCGCTCGCGCGCTTTGTCGTCGAAGGGCTGCATCTCTCGCCTGTCTCAGGCCTCGTTGGGACGATCCTCGCACCAGCCCATAAGGTAGCGGGCGATTCGATCCCGGACCAGACCGCGACCGGCTCTTTCACCGGCGCCGCCCGCCGCCCCAGGCGGGACTTTCAAAGCCGCCGCCGTTCGGTATGATCGCGCCCGCCATGACCACCGCCCCCGCCGAACCTGCGAGCGCGCCGCTGCTGGGTCCCGACGATCCGCCGCCCTTCGAATGGGCGCGGGAGGCCGGCGGCGCGCCCGTCGTCGTCTGCTGCGACCATGCCTCGAACCGGGTTCCCAAAGCGCTGGGCGATCTCGGCGCCGTCGCGGCCGCGATGGAGCGCCACATCGCCTACGACATCGGGGCTGCCGGGGTGGCCAGGCGACTGGCGGATCTGCTGGACGCGCCGGCGATCCTGTCGGGCTACTCCCGGCTCGTCATCGACATCAACCGCGATCCGGACGACTTCACCTCGATCCGAGAGATCTACGATCGGGTGGTGGTCGCCGGCAATCGGCGGCTGAGCGCAGCCGATCGGGCGCAACGCGCGGCGGAGCTGTTCCAGCCCTATCACGACGCTCTGGCCGCCGCCTTGGAGGCGAAGCGCCGGCGGGTCTCGCATCCGGCGCTGATTTCGGTGCACAGCTGCACCGACGTCTACAAGGGCGTCCAACGTCCCTGGCATGTCGGCGTGCTCTCGAACGAAGACCGGCGCATGGCGGAGCGCGTGATGGCGACGCTGGCCGTCGCGCATCCAGATCTCGTCGTCGGCGACAACAAGCCGTATTCGGGCTTGGACAGCTTCGGTTACACGATCGAGACCCACGCCCGGCCGCACGGCCGTCCGAACGTCCTCTTCGAGGTGCGCCAGGATCTGATTCGCACCGAAGAGGGCCAAGCCCGCTTCGCCGAGATCCTGGCCGAAGCGCTGGGGCCCTGCCTCGCGGAGCCCGGTCTGTTCAACGCCTTCGACGGCTGACGCGGGCCTCGAAATCGGCTTAGACTGCCCGCGCCGCAAGACGCGAGCGACGGCCGGGGAGGGGAGCGATGGGCGAGAGCGAGACGAGAGCGGACGACTTCACCATCGGGATCGAGGAGGAGTATCTGCTGGTCGACCCCGCGACCGGGGAACTCGCCGGTCACACCGATCGCCAGGAGGCGGTGATCGACGAGGTGAGGGCCGCCGTCGGCGAGGATGTCGGTATGGTGACGCCCGAATTCCTGAAGGCGCAGGTGGAGGTGGGGACGGCCGTCTGCGGGTCGATTCGCGAGGTGCGGGAGAAACTGGCCCGGTTGCGCGGCGCGGTGGCCAAGGCCGCGCGCAATCAGGGGCTGGCGGCGATCGCCGCCTCAACCCATCCGACGGCGCATTGGATGGCCGTCCAGCACACCGACAAGGAACGCTACAACATGTTGGCGAACGACCTGCAAGGGGTCGCGCGCCGGCTGGTGATCTGCGGCATGCACGTCCATGTGGGCTTCAAGGACGACGAGCATCGCATGGATCTGCTCGGCCAGATCGCCTACTTCCTGCCGCACCTGCTGGCGCTGTCCACCTCCAGCCCGTTCTGGCAGGGGGCGGACACCGGCCTCAAATGCTATCGCCTGGCGGTGTTCGACGAGCTGCCGCGCACCGGCCTGCCGGAGCGCTTTGACAGCTGGTCGGAATACGAACGCCATATCAGCGTGCTCGTGAAGGCCGGGCTTATGGAAGACGCCTCGAAGATCTGGTGGGACGTGCGCCCGCACTTCAAGTTCCCGACGATCGAGATGCGCATCCCCGACATCTGCACGCGCCTGGAGGACGGGATCGCGATCGCGGCGCTTTACGCCGTGTTGCTGTCGTTCCTGCAGCGGCTGCGGCGCTCTAACCAGCGTTGGCGCGCCTACTCCAACATGTTGATCCAGGAGAATCGCTGGCGGGCCCAGCGCTACGGCTTTGACGAGGGGCTCGTCGATTTCGGCGTCGGCAAGCTGGGGGCTTTCGACGGCCTGTTGGAGGAGATCCTGGAGCTGACGGCGCCCGATCAGGAGCGTCTCGGCTGCGCCCAGGAGTGTCAGCACGCCCGCACGATCCTGCAGCGCGGCACCTCCGCCCACAATCAGCTCCGCGTCTACAACGAGGCGCTTGAGGCCGGCGCCGACAAGGAATCGGCGCTGAAGACTGTGGTCGATTGGCTGATCGACGAGACGGTCGTCGGCGTGTAGCCGCCCGTGACTTTCAGACGGCGGCGCTAACCCCGCGTTAATCGAATCGCCCGATAGTGTGCCCAATCGTTCCGCCGTCCCGGCGGACGTCAACGGATGAGCGCACCAGCATGACCGCCGTGATCGGCCTTTCCAGCAAGACCCTGATCGACCGCGACCGGTTCGAGACACTGCGCGCCCATATGGGCGAGGCCGTCTTTCAACCAGCGTTGAAGGAAGTCGTGCGCCAACTTTGGAAACTCGCGCGGGAGGTGATCGAGACCGAGGAGGTCCCGGTCCTGCGCCGTCGGGTGAAACAGATCCTGGTGATCGCGGAGCGCTTCGGGCTGACTGACGTGGCCGCAAAGGTTCGGCCGCTGCGCGCCGCCGCTGCGGCGGCGCCGGTCGACGGGTTCCCGCCGAGCGAGACGGCGGAGCTGTGGGAGGCGATGCGCGACGCGCTGTGGGAGACCCAGGCGCTGATCGAGTCGGGCGCGCTCGCGGCGAAGACCGGCGGCGCGCCCGACAAGGCCGCCCCGCTCGCCGCGGAATAAGCGGCCTCATCCCTTGTCGGCGTGCAGGCTCAAGATGAAGTCGTAGAAGGGCTCCAACCGTGCGAAGCCGAGGCGCATCCGCCGCCCCTTGTTGGTCAGCACGCTCCACGCGTTCGAGGCGTGGCCGAAGCGCCCGATGCTGGCGCCCAGCCCCTGAAACAGTTTCGGCGCCGCCATCAGAAAGCGCTGGAAGGGCTTCGGATCGTTTCGGCTGGTCAGCGCCTCATAGGCGTCCTCGTAACGGTTCAGCAGATTGGCGCAGCGCAGATAGGTCTGGCGGATCGCCTGGATCGAGCGTTGGCGGCGCTCCTGCAAGGCGCGCAACTGGTCGGCTGGGATCTGGTGGGCGTCGCGCGGCAGCGAATCCGGGGCGCCCAGCCAGCGGAAAAAGTCCTTATGCTCCTGCGCGAGGCCGCGGAACAGGAACTCGTAATAGCTGATCCCTTTCCAGGCGAACAGGACCCGCGGCATGTCCGCCTCCTGGATGCGGAAGCTTTGCAGCAGCGATTTGCTCTGCGGCCCGACGCTGTTGGTCCAGATCGCCTCGGTCAGCGCGCGCGTGACGGTGCGTTGGCGGTCCAACAGCGCCTCGTCCGGTTGGACATGGCTGGGGGCTTGTCCTTCCCCGGCCGGGACGTCGAGGCTCTCCTCCATCGCCAGCGCCAGCTTGACCAGTCGCGAGGCCCGGCTCTCGATCACCTTCTGGACCCCGCGCGAGGTGAGGTCGTCCACCTCGAAATAGGCGGGGTGCACCGCGCGCGCCATTTCCAACTCGCCGCGATAAGACATCAGGATGAAGGGATCGAAGGTCGGCGCGCGACACAGCACCGACAGCACCGCGCGGTCATGCTCGCCAAGGTCGAGTTCGCCGGACCCGCCATACCATTTCTTCAGCGTCGGCAGCAGCCGATTGGCGTCCGCCGAGGTGGAGACGCCGCCCTGCATCGGGTCGCCCGCATCGAAGGACAGCATGATCCGGGTTTCGGTCTCCAGATCGCCGCCCTCGTCCACGGCGGTTTCCTTGAAATAGACGGCGTTCTGCAGCAAGGCGTTTTCGAACAGGTCGGGGGGCGGCGCTTTCGGATCGACCGGCGCCTCCGCGGCGCCGTCGCCGCTATTCCCGGTCGGCGTCTCCGCGGGCGGGCGCGGCTTCATCGCCGCCGGCTTGAAACACAGGAACTTGCCGGATGTCAGCAGCCTGTCAAGATCGTCTTTGTCCATGCCCCACCCGGCTTCCGCCTGTCGAAACAACGCTCGAGGGTCGACCATATCGCATCCGTCCGGCGGGAACAGCCGGATTCCCGCGCCTCACGCCTGAAGGGTTGGCGGGGCCGTCGCGCTCACTTATCTGTAGACCCGTGCAACGGGAACCCGACAGACGACAGGAGCGTGCGCGATGAGCGATGCGGCAGAGAAACTCGACGATCAGACCCGCTTGGAGCTGGAGGCGGCCGCCTTCCGGCGCTTGCGCGATCATCTGCGCGAGCGCACCGACGTGCAGAACATCGATCTGATGAATCTTTCCGGCTTTTGCCGGAACTGCCTCAGCCGCTGGTACGGCGAGGCCGCGCAAGCGAAAGGGGTCGAGCTGTCGAAGGATGAGGCGCGCGAAATCGTCTACGGCATGCCCTATGACGAGTGGAAGGCGAAGCACCAGGCCCAGGCGACGCCGGAGCAGGAGGCGCAGTTCGCGGCTTCCTTCAAGGACAATCACTGAGGCCGAGGCCTAAACGGCGCTTGAGTGACGCGCCGCCCCGGCGCGCGCCGGATCCTTGAAGTAGTGATCGAAACAGGCGGCGAGGTGGCGGATATAGGGGCGGCCTTCCGGCGTCGCCCGCAGCAGCCCGCCGGACCGTTCGGCCAGACCGTCCGCCACCAGCGGGACGAGCCGCGTCTCGGCCGTCGCGAACGCCTCCGGTCCGACGGCGAACTCGGCGGCCAGCTCGTCCAGATCCACCTCGAAATCGCACATCAGACGTTCGATGGCGGCGCCCATCAGGCGGTCGTCGCCTTCAAAGGCCTTGCCGCGGCCGACCGGCAGCCGGCCGGCGGCGACCATGCGGGCGTACGTTCCGGTCGCGGACTCGTTCTGGACGTAACCCTGCGGCAGACGGCCGATCGCCGAGGCGCCGACCCCGATCAACGCCGAGGCGTCGTCGGTGGTGTAGCCTTGGAAATTCCGCTTCAGCGTACCGGCCGTGTGCGCGATCGCCATCGGATCGTCGGGCCGCGCGAAATGGTCGAGACCGATGCGCACGTAGCCGGCCGCGTCGAGCGCGGCGCTGGCTGCCTCCGCCTGGGCGTAACGCTCTTCTCCGCCCGGCAGCGCCTCTTCCGGGATCATCTTCTGGTGCGTCTTCATCCAGGGGACGTGCGCGTAGCCGAACAGCGCGATGCGGTCCGGCCGAAGCGTCAGCGCCGCCTCAACCGAGCGCAGCACATGCTCCACGCTCTGATAGGGAAGGCCGTACATCAGGTCGAGATTGAGCTCCTTCACCCCGACGGCGCGCAAGCGCGCGGCCAAGGCCTCGGTCTCGTCCATCGGCTGCAGGCGGTTGATCGCCTGCTGGACCTTGGGGTCGACATCCTGCAGTCCCAGGCTCGCACGGGTCACCCCGGCTTCGGCGAGCGCGTCGACGTCGGCGTTCGACATCTCGCGCGGATCGATCTCCACCGCGAAGACGCAGTCCGCCGTGCGGTCGAAATGGGCGTCGAGCGCGCGCGCCAGACGGCGAACGTCGTCCGGGGTCAGCATGGTCGGCGAGCCGCCGCCCCAATGCATGTGGCTCATGGGCAGGCGTCGATCGCCGATCGCGCGTCGGATCAGGGCGATTTCGGTCTCTAGCACGTCGAGATATTCCGAGACCGGCTTGTAGCGCCGCGTGATCTTGGTCTGACAGCCGCAGAACCAGCACAGCGTGTCGCAAAAGGGAATATGGGCGTAGATCGAGACCGCCTGATCCGCCGGCAACTGCGCCAACCAGTTGGCGTAGACGCCCCCGTCGACGCGGGCGTCGAAGTGCGGCGCCGTCGGATAGCTGGTGTAGCGCGGAGCCGGGCCGCCGTACTTGGCGAGGAGGCCTGCGGGCGCCTCAGCGGCGCGGGCGGGCGCGGCGGCGGCGGGAGCGGGGGCGGTTTGCATCGTCATGGAGCGAACCTTGCGGGCGCAAACGCCCGCGCGCGTTGATCGAGGTCAAACGGCGCCGAAAAGCGCGCCGCCCGCCCGCCGCTCCGCTTGATGGGCGCGCCGGCTGTCGGTACTGTCCGGCCTCCAGCGACACCACCATCCAGCGAGGCCCTTCGCATGTCCGAGACTGCCGGTTTCCCGAACGCCGACCCCAAAGAACAGGACCAGGATACGCCCGTCTCCGAGACGCCCACGGGTCAGCGCCTGCGCAGCTTCATCGAGCGCGTGGAGCGTCTGGAAGAGGAGAAGAAGGGCCTCGCCGACGACATCAAGGAAGTCTACGCCGAGGCCAAGGCTCAAGGCTTCGACGTCAAGACCATGCGCAAGATCGTCAGCCTTCGGAAAAAGGATCCGGACGACCGGGCCGAAGAGGACGCGCTGCTCGACACCTACATGTCCGCCTTGGGCATGCGCTGAGGGGGGGCCTTATCGCACGCCCCCGGCCTGACGAAACCGCCGCACCCGCGCGACGGCGTCTCGCCGGCGGCCTGGGCCGGGCCTGGAGGGTGGGCGTCTCTCACCCCGCTCGCAACGCTGCGCCGACATGGCCGGACGTGACTCCGCCGTCTCGCGGCGGCGCGCGCCGTCAATCGGCGGCGAGCCAGGTGCGAAAGCGCGCGCCCGGCTCCGCCGTCGGCAGGTCGGCGAGCGAGCGGTCGATTTCGGCGTAGAGCGCGGGCGCCCACTCGGGCAGGGCTGCGTCCAGGCGCGCGGCCTCCAGCACGTCGTGATCGGCGCTCGCAAAGCGGAAGTCGTAGGGCGCGATTAGGATGTCGGCGGGCAGAGGCCGGCCGGCGCGGGCCGCGTCGGCGCGGGCGTCGGCCAGCAGGGTGAAGAGCTCCTCGACCTCTCGGTCGGTTAGCTTCAGGCAGCCCTCGGTCCCGCCCGGTCCCCCGCCATGCAGCATGATGTCGCCGCCGAGCGCCTCGGGAGGCCGCCCGGCGGCCGCCGCCCTGGCCCGGTCCTGGCGGTTGGGGTAGCCGATGCGGATTGAGACATGCTCTATGGAGTTGGGATTTAGGCCCTCCAGACGATAGAGGCCCTCCGGCGTGCGGCGGTCGCCTTCCATCAGCTTCGGGCCGCGATAGGCGGCTTGCATCGGCTGCGGGCCGGCGTCGACGTCGTAGCTTTTGATGAAGCGCAGCTCTCTCCCGTGTGCGTCGGCCGCGGCGAAGAGGTCGAGGCGGCCTTCCTGCTTGAAGGCGGCGAGACGCACGCGCGCCGGCGGGTAGGGGACGCCGGCCCGCCCGAAGACGCCGCTCAGCCGGGCGCGGGCCGCCGGGCCGAAGTCGGCGAGGCGGCTTGCCGTGGTATGCGTCTCGCGCGGCTCCACCGGCGCGCGGGACAGCTCGATGAGCGCGAGCGGCCCAGCGACGCAGAGCGTCAGCAGGCAGGTGAACAGCGCGGGTTTGGCGATCGTCTTCATGGCGGGGGGAAGCCTCGCCGCCCAACGGGGCGCGATCCGGGGCCGATTTTGGGCCTTTTCGGGGCCGTGGACCGGGCTCAGGCCTCAGTTTCGCCCGGTTTCGCGAGGGCGGGGTGCGACAGGATCTCGAAGGCGCCGGGCGTGTGTTTGCGCCGCGCGAAATCGCCGACGAGCGCGGGGTCGCGCGGGGCCTCCGCCTTCGCGTCCTGCAACCAGCGATGCACCAGAGGGTGGGCGATCAACGCGTCGACGTACCCGGCGACGTCCAGTGAGACCGGCACGCGGTAGGTGTAGAAACGCATCGCCACCGGCGCGAAAAAGGCGTCGACGATTCCGAAGCGGCCGAACAGGAACGGCCCCGTCGGCGATTGGGCGCCGGGCAGGAAGCGCGGGCGCCACATGGCCTCCAACTGCGCCACATCCTCCAGCACCAGGCCGGGCAGTTTGGCCGGTTTGAATCGTTGGCTTACGTTCATTGGGCATTCTTCGCGCAGCGCGTGGAAGCCGACCGCCATACGGGTCGCCATCATGCGGGCCGTCGCCCGGTCGCGCGGGTCCTCAGGCCAAAGCCCGGCGTCGGGCGCGCATTCGGCGACGTATTCCGCAATCGCCAACGTCTCGGAAAGCACCAGATCGCGGTCATGCAGCGCCGGGACCGTCGCGCCCGGGGACGCGAGAGCCAGCTTCTCGCGGAAGCCCGCCTCGCGCAGGCGGATCATCTCCTCGCGAAACGGCAAGCCGGAGGCGGCGAGGATCAGCCAAGCGCGCATCGACCAGGAGGAGTAGGCCCGATTGCCGATATAGAGGGTCAGGTCGGCGCTGGCGTGCGGCGGGCGGGGAGCCATGAAGGGCGGCCTCGGAGCGGTTGTCGAAGGCCGGACGGTAAGGCCGCGCGGACGCCTTGTCGAGGCTCGCTCAGCCGACGACGGCCGTCGTCTCAATCTCGACCTTTGCGCGATCCTCGACAAGCGCGGTCACCTGCACCAGCGCCATGGCGGGGAAGCTCTTGCCCATCACCGCGCGATAGGCGTCGCCCACGCCCTTCAGATTCGCGAGATATTCCTGCTTGTCGGTGACGTACCAGGTCATGCGCACGATATGCTCTGGCCCGGCGCCGCCGGCTTCCAGCACGGCGCGGGTGTTCTCCAGGCATTGGCGGACTTGGTCGACGAACGCGTCGCTCTCCCAGCCGTTGATCGGATGCCATCCGACCTGCCCGGCGACGAAGACCATGCGGCCGCTCGCGGCCGTGCCGTTGGAATAGCCGCTGGGGCGCGGCCAGCCTTCGGGGTTGAGGTGTTCGATCGTCATGGCGTCACTCCCTTTGGCCCTGCGGCCGATCAGTTCTTCCTATGGCGTCGGCCCCGCCGAAGAGCCGGGGCGACCGGAGCCTGTATGACGCGGCGGCGCGAAAAACCGCCGCCGGTTGGCCCGGATCAAGTCCGGACCGACGGATGAGGAGCGGCGGCCGTCCCGTCTTCCTCGCCGATCACAAAGTCGGCCATCCGCGTCCTGAGGTCGTCCGGCACGCGCTTGGCCTTCGGCGGCGGACCCATTTCGGCGAAGATGACGGTGTGGTCGAAGGCGACGCGCACGCGGCCGTCCTCGCCGCTCGCCTCGACCTTGAGCGCGATGGAGCTGCCGCCGAGCTTCACGACGCCCAGGCGCCACAGCACGCTTTCCCCCAGCACGCCGGGGCTCCTGTAGTCGGCCTCCGTCCGGATTGCCGGGATTCCGCAGTTACGCGTCAGGTGAAGCTCCCGGAAATCGCACCCGAGGCCTTCGTCGAACCATATCTCCACCACCTGGTTCAGCATTTCGAACCAGCGCGGGAAAAAGACGATGCCGGCGGGGTCGCAGTGCTGGAACAGCACGGTCAGCCGCGTCTCGAACCAGCCGCTCATGACCCCGCCCGATCCTCCTCCATCTTGCGCAGTTTGAAGCGCTGAACCTTGCCCGTCTCGGTCTTCGGCAGGGCGGTCACGAACTCGATCGCGCGGGGGTATTTGTAGGGGGCGATGGTCTTCTTCACATGATCCTGCAACGTCTTGACCTGGGCGGCGTCGCCGGCCTCGCCCTCCTGCAGGACGACGAAGGCCTTCACGATCACGCCGCGCTCCTCGTCGGGCGCGCCGACGACGGCGCATTCGGCGACGGCTGCGTGGCTCATCAGGGCTTCCTCCACCTCTGGGCCGGAGATGTTGTAGCCGGCCGAGACGATCATGTCGTCGGCCCGCGCTTTGAAGTGGAAGTAGCCGTCCTCATCCCTCATGTAGGCGTCGCCGGTCAGGTTCCAGCCGTCGCGCACATAGTCGCGTTGACGCGGGTCGGCCAAATAACGGCAGCCCGTCGGCCCGCGCACGGCCAAACGGCCGACCTCGCCGGCGGGCAGCTCGGCCATGTCGTCGTCGACGATCTTGGCCTCGTAACCGGGGATCGGCTTGCCGGTGGCGCCGGGCTTGATCTCGTCTTCGGGCGCGGAAATGAAGATGTGCAGCATCTCGGTCGCCCCGATGCCGTCGATGATCTTGATCCCCGTCGCCTCGCGCCAGGCGACGAAGGTGGGTTTCGGCAAGGTTTCCCCGGCCGAAACGCATTTGCGCAAGCTTTTCAGCGAATAGCGCTCGATCACGTTCAGCATCGCGCGATAGGCCGTCGGCGCGGTGACGCAGACGGTGGCCTTGTGCCGGTCGATCGCCTTCGCCAACTCCTCCGGCGGCAGTCGCTCCAGCAGCACGCCGGCGGCGCCGACGCGCATCGGGAAGGTCGCGAGCCCCCCGAGGCCGAAGGTGAAGGCCAGCGGCGGGCTGCCGATGAAGACGTCGTCCGCCGTCGGCTTCAGCACCGATTTCGGGAAGGCGTCGCAGATCGCCATCACGTCGCGGTGGAAATGCATCGTCCCCTTGGGCTTGCCGGTCGTGCCGCTGGTGAAGGCGATCAGCACGACGTCGTCGGCGGCGGTGTCGCAGGCCTCGAAATCGCCCGGCTTGCTCGCCATCCGGTCCTCAAGCTCGCCGCGGGCGCCGGCCTCGCCCGAGCCGTTGTAGGTGCATACGCGCTTTAGGGCGGGGGCGAGTTTCAGCGCCTCGTCCATCTCCTCCTTCAGCCGCTCGTCGCACAGAGCCAGCGCGATCTCGGCCTTCTCGGCGATGACGGCCAGCTCGCGGCCGCGCAGCAGCGGCATTGTCGCGACCACGACTCCGCCGGCTTTTGCGATCCCCAGCCAGCAGGCCATGAAGGACGGATTGTTGGCGCCGCGGATCATCACGCGGTTTCCGGGGACCACGCCCAGATCCTCGGTCAGCACGCGGGCGATCCGGTTGGCGCGGTCCAGCACGTCGGCGTAGGTCCAGCGTTGCGCGTTCGGGCCGATGAAACACGGCCGCTCGCCGTAGCCGGCCGCGACCATCGCGTCCAACAGCTCGACCGCGCAGTTCAGGCGCTCGGGATACTGAAACTCCGGGCGGTCGAGCAGAAAGTCCGGCCATTCTTCGCGCGGCGGCAGGTTGTCGCGCGCGAAGCTGTCCTGGTGAGCGCTTTCGATCATCTCTCAGCCTCCCTCGTCCTCGAAGCCGGCCAGATGCTGGCGGGCGATGACGACCTTCTGCACTTCGCTCGCGCCTTCGTAGATCCTGAGCGCGCGCACGTCGCGATAGAGCCGCTCGACCGGGCTGTTCAGCACCACGCCGTGACCGCCCATGATCTGCACGGCCCGGTCGACGACGCGCTGCGCCGCCTCTGTGGCGTAGAGCTTGGCCATCGCGCTTTCACGCGTGACCCGGGCCTGCCCCTGATCCTTCGCCCAGGCCGCGCGGTAGATCATCAGCGCGGCCGCGTCGACCTCGACGGCGCACTCGGCCAGCATCCCCTGAACCATCTGCAGATCGCCCAGCTTGCCGCCGAACAGTTCGCGCTTCGCGGCCCGCGCGGTCGCCTCGTCCAGCGCACGTCGCGCGAAGCCGAGCGCGGCCGCGCCGACGGTGGTGCGGAAGACGTCCAGCACGGACATCGCCACCTTGAAGCCCGCGCCGCTCTCGCCGACGCGCGCCGAGGCCGGAACCTTCACGCGATCGAAGCGCAGACGGGCCAGCGGATGCGGGGCCGAGGTCTCGATCCGCTCCGACACCTCAAGCCCCGGCGCGTCGCCGGGGACGATGAAACAGCTGAGGCCCTTGGCCCCCGGGGCTTCGCCGGTTCGCGCGAAGACGCAGTAAAGATCGGCGATCCCGCCGTTTGAGATCCAGGTCTTCTCGCCCTCGAGACTGTAGCCGTCGCCTTCCAGGACCGCCCGCGTCTTCAGCGCCGCCACGTCCGACCCCGCCTCGGGCTCGCTCAGCGCGAACGCTGCGATCGCCTCGCCGGCGGCGACTTTCGGCAACCAGTCTTGTTTTTGATCGTTCGTTCCAAAAAGCGAAATCGGACCGGCGCCCAGCCCCTGCATGGCGAAGGAGAAGTCGGCGAGGCCGCCGCGGTAGGCCAGGACCTCGCGCGCCAGGCACAACGTGCGCGCGTCCAGCGTCTCGACCCCGCCGGGTCCGGCGACGCTGTGCTTGGTCCAGCCTGCGCCGCCCAGCCGACGCACCAGCTCGCGGCAGGCGAAGTCGACCGCGTCATGGGCGTGCGCCAGATCGCCGAGATCCTCGGCGAAACGCGCGAGCTCCTGTGCGAACGCGCGGTGGCGGTCTTCGAAGAACGGCCAGGAGAGGAAGCTGCGGTCAGGCATCGCGCGTCCTTCTGAGCGAGCCGATGAAGGTCCCCGCCTTCACGGGGACTCCCCGCATCTCGACATGGCGCCCCCGCGAAGGCGGGGGCCGCGTCGACGATCTCTCCGTCCCCATCCTCAATCTCCCTCGAAAACCGGCTTCTGCTTGGCCGCGAAGGCCTCGAAGGCGCGGGTGAAGTCTTGCGTCTGCATGCAGATCGCCTGGGCCTGGGCCTCGGCCTCGATCGCCGCCTCGAGGCTCATGTCCCATTCGCGGTTCAGCATGGTCTTTGTCATCATGTGCGCGAAGTTGGGTCCCTCGGCGAGGCTTCGCGCCAGCGCGATCGCCTCCTCCGTCAGCCGGTCCTTGTCGACCAGCCGATTGAAAAAGCCCCAGCGCTCGCCCTCGTCCGCGCTCATCGATCGGCCGGAGAACAACAGCTCGCTCGCCCGGCCCTGACCGATCACGCGCGGCAGCATGGCGCAGGCGCCCATGTCGCAGCCGGCAAGCCCGACGCGCGCGAACAGGAAGGCCGTCTTGGCGTCCGGCGCCCCGAGGCGCAGGTCGGAGGCGAGCGCGATCATCGCGCCGGCGCCGGCGCACACGCCCTCGACGGCCGCGATCACCGGTTGGCGGCAATTGCGGATCGCCAGTACAAGATCGCCGGTCATCCGGGTGAACTGCAGCAGGCCCTTCATGTCGCGCTTGGTCAGCGGTTCGATGATCTCGAACACGTCGCCGCCGGAGCAGAAATTGCCCCCGGCTCCGCGCACGACGACGCCCTGCACGTCCTCCGCGTCCCGCAGGGCGCGGAAATAGTCGCGCAGCTCCGCGTAGGACTCGAAGGTGAGCGGGTTCTTCTTCTCGGGCCGGTTCAGCGTGACGACGGCGATCGGCCCGCGCATCTCCAGTTGAAAGTGGGCGGGCTGGTAGGCGGCCATGCCGCCGTCGGGCGCCTGCTGGGTCACTTGTCTTTCTCCTCGGACTCTTGCGCGTGCCGGCGGAGCGAGCCGCGCGCCTTTTCCATCAAGCTCATCAGTTGCGCCGTTTCTTCCGCCGACAGGTCGGCGAACAGCGCGTCGATCCATCCCAGATGCGCGGCGGCCATCTCCACGAACTGAGCCCGGCCCTCGTCGGTCAGCGCGATCAGATGCGTGCGGCGGTCATTGGGCGGGGAGCGGCGCACCACCGCGCCTTCCTTCACCAGGCGATCGACAACGGCGGTCACGTTCCCGTTGGAGACGCGCAGCCGGCGCGAGAGCTGGCCCATCGTCATGCCGCGGTCGCCCGCGCGGTCGAGCGCCGCCATCAGGTCGAAGCGGGGCAGCGTCACGTCGAATTCTTCGCGCAGCCGCCCGCGCAATTCCCGCTGCACCAGATTGGAGGCGTCGAGGATGCGCAGCCACAATCTCAGCTTGGCCACGTCCCGATCCGCCAACGCGGCCGCGGCCGAGCCTGCGTGCGGCGCGTGCTCGCTATCGCTCATCCCATCACCTCCCCGCCGGCGACCGCAATCGCTTGGCCGGTGATCGCGCCCGCGTCCGCGCCCATCAGCCAGCCGACGGCGTCGGCCACTTCACGGGGCTTGATCAGCCGGCGCATCGGGTTGGTGCGGGCCAGCTTCTCGCGCGCCTCGTCGGCGCTCATCCCCTTGGCGCTCAGCGCCTCGATCGCTTGGGCGGCCAGATCGGTTTCGGTGTAGCCGGGGCAGACGGCGTTGACGGTGACGCCGCTCCCGGCGGTCTCAAGCGCCGCCGCGCGAACCAGACCGACGACGCCGTGCTTGGCCGCCACATAGGCGGCGACGCCCGGATAGGCCTTGAGGCCCGCCGTGCTGGCGACCGCGACGACGCGGCCCCAGCCGGCCTTCTGCATGTCCGGCAGCGACTCTTTCAGGCAGGCGAAGACGCCGATCAAGTTGAGTTCGAGACCGCGGCGAAAGCCCTCGACGCTCTCCTGCGCGATTGCGGCCGCGGTCGTCCCGCCGGCGTTGGCGATCAGCACGCCGACCGGACCGAAGGCCTGACGGGCGGCGGCGAAGGCCTGCGCGGTTGCGGCTTCGTCGGTTACGTCGCAGGCGAAGGCCTTGGCGTCAGGCAGCGTCTTCGCGAAGGCGTCGGCGGCGTCCGCGTCGCGCGCCAGGATGCTGACGCGCGCGCCCTGCGCCGCCAGACGCTCCGCGATTGCGGCGCCGATGCCCTTGTAGCCGCCGGTCACGACGGCGTGACGGCCGTCAAGCGGTTGCGGATCGTCCCCCACGGCTCTTACGCTCCCCGCCTCAGACCCGGATCGTCTGATCGCCCTGCTGGGCCTGCTTTTCGGCCAGCCGCTCAAGCTGACTCTTGCCCGTCAGATAGGGCTTGGGCCAGGAGACGTCGCCGTAACCCTGGTGGGCGGCCGCCTTCAGCGTCCAGTACGGATCCCACAGATGCGGGCGGGCCAGGCAGCAAAGGTCAGCGCGGCCCGCCATCAGAATCGAATTCACGTGATCGATCTCGTAGATGTTGCCGACGGCCATGGTCGGGATGCCGACCTCGTTGCGGATGCGGTCCGAGAACGGCGTCTGGAACATCCGCCCGTAGACCGGTTTCGCCTGGGTCGAGGTCTGGCCGGCCGAGACGTCGACGATGTCCACGCCGGCTTCCTTCAGCATGCGGGCGATCTCGACCGAGTCCTCGGGCGTGATCCCCAGATCGCCGACCCAGTCGTTGGAGGAGATGCGCACCGAGATCGGCTTCTCCTGCGGCCAGACCGCGCGCACCGCCTGGAACACCTCCAACGGATAGCGCAGGCGGTTCTCCAGGCTTCCGCCGTACTCGTCGTCGCGCTTGTTCATCAGGGGCGTTATGAAGGCGCTCATCAAATAGCCGTGCGCGTAGTGCAGTTCGATCATGTCGAAGCCGGCGCGCGCAGCACGCTCCGCCGCCTGGACGTAGTCCGCCTTCACGCGATCCATGTCGGCGCGGGTCATCGCACGCGGGATCTGATTGCGCTCGGACCAGGGAACGGGCGAGGGGGCGATGATCTCCCAATTCCCGTCGCCCAGCGGCGCGTCCATCTCCTCCCAGCCCACCTGGGTGGAGCCTTTGGGGCCGGCGTGACCAAGCTGCAGGCAGATCTTGGCCGCGCCCAGACCGTGCACGACGTCGACGACGCGCTTCCACGCCGCCTCGTGATCGTCGCGGTAGATTCCGGCGCAACCGGGGGTGATTCGGCCGTCCTCGGAGACGTCTGTCATCTCGGTGAAGATCAGGCCGGCGCCGCCCTGGGCGCGGGCGCCGTAGTGGACGATGTGGAAGTCGTTGATCAGCCCGTCCTCGGCCGAATACATCGACATCGGCGAGACGCAAACCCGATTGGCCAGTTCCATGTCGCGCAACTTGAAGGGCGCGAACATCGGCGGGATCTGCTCTTGCGTCTCGCGGCCGCGCGCGGCGCCGACGAACCAGCGCTCCGCCCCCTCCAGCCACGCCCGATCGCGCAGGCGCAGGTTCTCGTGGCTCACCCGCTGCGAGCGGGTCAGCAGCGAATAGGCGAACTGGATCGGCTCGTAATGGAAGTAGCGTTCGATATCCTCGAACCACTCGGTGGAATTGCGGGCGGCGGACTGGATCTTCAGCACCTCAAGTCGGCGCGCCTCCTGATAGTCGTGGAGCACGTCGTCCAAGGCGCGACCGCCCTCGATTACGCCGGTCTTCACCATATTCGCCAGATCGATCGCATCCTCCATGGCGAGCTTGGTGCCGGACCCGATCGAGAAGTGCGCCGTGTGCGCGGCGTCGCCCATCAGCACGACGTTGCCGTGGCGCCAGCGCTTGCAGGAGACCCGTTGGAAATTGAGCCAGGCCGAGCCGCGCAGATGCCGCGCGTTGCTCATAAGCCGGCAGCCGTCGAGATACTTGCCGAAAATCTCCTCGCAGATGCGGATCGAGTCGTCCTGGTCCGCCGTGTCGAGGCCCAGCGCCTCCCAGGTCTCCGGCGCACACTCGACGATGAAGGTCGAGGTGTCGCTGTCGAACTTGTAGGCGTGGACCCAGATCCACCCGGCCTCCGTCTTCTCGAAGATGAAGGTGAAGGCGTCGAAGATCTTGTTGACGCCGAGCCAGATGAACTTGTTGCGTCGGACGTCGATATCCGGCTCGAAGACGTCCGCGAACTGATTGCGGATCTTGGAGTTAATACCGTCGCTGGCGATGATCAGATCGGCGTCGGCGTAGGCCTCGACGCCCTCGACCTCGACCTCGAACTCGAGCTTCACGCCCAGCTCCTCCGCGCGGGCCTGGAGGATATTGAGCAGACGCTTGCGCCCGATCCCGGAGAAGCCGTGGCCGCCGGAGGTGACGCACGTTCCTTTGAAATGAACGTCGATATCGTCCCAGTGGGCGAATTCGCCCAAGATCGTCTCGGCGCTGACCGGGTCGCTCTCGCGCAGATTGTCCATAGTCTCGTCGGACAACACCACGCCCCAGCCGAACGTGTCGTAGGGCCGGTTGCGCTCCACCACCGTGATGTCGTGCGCGCCGTCCTGCAGTTTCATTAAAATCGCGAAATAGAGGCCCGCCGGGCCGCCGCCGATGCACACGATTTTCATGGAACGCCTCACCTCGCTTCGCGGTCGCCGATTGTTTCAGGCTTAAATATTTTAAGCTTAAAATATCTTCCGTCAATGGGAGCTTGAAGGGTGCGGGCGACGCAACCCGCCCACGTCCCCGCGACGGCGGGGATCCCGGCCTGAGGCCGATCGTCCCGCGACCGGCGGAGCATCGCCGCCCTGAAAGATCGTTTTCCCGTCAGCCCGGACCTGTTCCGGGCCAACCGGCGCTCGCGCCTCTCTCAGGCTCCGGTTGTCCCCGCTCTTACGGCCGGGACGACGAGAAAAGAGGCGGCCGCCTCGGCTATCCTCATTCCTGCGAAAGCAGGGGATAGGGCGATCGACCGCCGGCGCCCCGACAGCCTGCATTGTCCGACAGGCGGACCCGTGGAATCATCCCGGCCGTCAGAACAAAGGTAAAGCAGCAAGCGGGAGACGCGCCGATGCCCCTCGACCCCTATTTCAGCCCTTCCGCCGACGGCGACACCGCCTTTACGGTGGAGGCGCCCAAGATCAAGTTCGGCGACGGGGCGCTCGGCGAGGTGGGCAAGGACGCCAAGGCGCTGGGCATGACCCGGATCGCGCTGTTTTGCGATCCCAAGATCGCGGAGCTGCCGGCGGCCGAGACGGTGCAGACGGCGCTGAGGGCGGAGGGTCTCGACGCCGTCCTCTACACCGATTTGGAGGTCGAGCCGACCGACGGGTCGTTCAAGGCGGCGGCGGATTTCGCGATCGACGGCCGCTTCGACGGCTACATCTCGCTCGGCGGCGGCTCGACGATGGACACGGCCAAGGCGGCCAATCTTTACGCGACCTATCCGGACGACTTCCTCGCTTACGTCAATGCGCCGATCGGGGCGGCGAAGCCCGTGCCCGGGCCCTTGAAGCCGCATATCGCCTGTCCGACGACTTTCGGCACGGCCTCCGAATGCACCGGAATCGCGATCTTCGACCTGTTGGAGATGGAGGCTAAGACGGGCGTCGCGAGCCCGCGGCTGCGCCCGGCGCTGGGCGTGCTCGACCCCGGCGTGCTGCGGACCCTGCCGGCGCCGGTGATTGCGGCGAACGGCTTCGACGTCTTCAGCCACGCCTTCGAAAGCCTGACCGCGCGCCCTTATTCACACCGCCCCAAAGCCGACGATCCGATGAAGCGGCCTTTGAGCCAGGGAGCCAACCCCTATTCCGACATCGCCTGCCAGGAGGCGATCCGGCTTGTCGGCGCGCATCTTGTCCGCGCCGTCAACGATCCGCAGGACGAGGATTACGAGGCGCTGATGTTCGCCGGCATGCTGGCGGGGATCGGCTTCGGCAACGCCGGTTGTCACGTGCCGCACGCGATGAGCTACGCCGTAGCCGGGCTGGTCGAAGACTATGTGCCGGAGGGGTGGTCGACCAACGAGCCGATGGTTCCGCACGGAATTTCCGTTATCGTCAACGCGCCCGCGGTCTTCCGCATGATGGGACCCGCCTGTCCGGAGCGTCATCTGATGGGCGCGAAGGCGATGGGGGCCGACGTCAGCGAGGTAGCGCCGGCGGACGCCGGCGCGGCGCTCGCCGATCGGATCATCGAGATGATGCGCGCGACCGGCATGCCGAACGGGCTCTCCGGCGTCGGCTACGCCGAGGCGGATGTGGCGAATCTCGTCGCCAAATCCGCGCCGCAGCGCCGGCTCCTGGACAATGCGCCGAAAGCCGTGCGCGAACCGGAGCTTGAGACGCTGTTCCGGGACGCGCTGCGGTACTGGTAGGCGGACCGCGCGCCCTCGCGCGGATTTGAGACGATTGGGAAAAACAGCCCGGACGGGCTGCGACCCGTTGCCCCTAGCATTCATTTCGGCTTCCGCCTATATTGGGGGCAATCCGAGAGGCGTGGGTCCGCGCAGAGATCACTCTGCGGCAGGGCCATTTTTTCGCGCGCTCGGGTAATCAGGTATGCACGGATTGCGTAACAGAGCCGGCTGCCATGCGTTTTCGGCAAGTTCGATTTGCGGAAAGCGAATTGGTGTGACCAACAGGTTTGGGTTATGTGTCCGTTTGATTTCAGTCCGGGGTCCGGCGTCGCGGGGGGCCCTTATGGTCAAGAACGAGATGGAGCGGATTCGAGAGATGAGCGATTCAAGCAAGAACAAGAAGCCGGAGTCGGATCGTCAGTACGAGGCGAAGCCCCGTAAGTGCCTGATGTGTCGGAACGAGTTCAAGAGCTCCTGGCCGGGCGAGCGCGTTTGCTCCAACTGCAAGCAGACCAGCGCCTGGAACGATTCCTCGCTGGCCGCGTAACGCGCCGGCGACCGGCTTCACGCGCCCCAGCGGCGCAGCCGATACGCGCCCCAGCGGCGCAGCCGATACGCGCCACAGCGGCGCATTCAAACCGACCAAAAAACCCGGGTTCGACGCGGCAAGCGTTTGACCCGGGTTTTTTGTGCGCCATATCCGCCCCCGTTCCACGCGGCGACGAGAAGAGGCGAGACGCGATGTTGAGCGATCAGGCGGTGGAAACGCTCTTCGAGCGGTTCGAGGCGCGATTCCCGGACGTGAACCGCATCCCCGACAAGGTCGAGAAGGACCCTTTTCGCAGCCTCGTCTCGGTCATGCTCTCCGCGCAATCGCGTGACGAGATGACCGCCAAGGCCCGCGATCAGCTGTTCGCCGAGGCCGGTACGCCGCAGGCGATCCTGGGCCTGCCGGAGGACCGCTTGGCCCAACTGATCAAGCCCTGCGGCCTTTACAACATGAAGGCGAAGAGCCTGCACAAGATGTGCCGCGCGCTGCTGGAGGAGCATGGCGGCCGCGTCCCGGCCGATCGCAAGACGCTGACCAGTCTGCCGGGCGTGGGGCGCAAGTCGGCGGACATCCTGCTGCGCTTCACCTTCGGGAAGCCGGTGGTGGCCGTCGACACCCACGTCCACCGTGTGTGCAACCGCCTCGGACTCGCGCATGGCAAGACGGAGGCGCAGACGGCCGCCCAGCTCGAGCCGCGGGTCCCGAAGCGCTTCGGCTTCGGCGCCCACATCTGGCTTCTCGAGCACGGCAAGCGCCTGTGCAAATCCCGCACGCCCCAGTGCGCGGCCTGCTTCCTGGAAGACGTCTGCGAAAAGAACCCGGCTCCGCCGAAGGGAAAGAAGAGCCGATAGACGGCCGGAAGGGCCTTACTCCGCCGCCTCCGCCTTGGTTTTGGGCGTCGCGCCGCCGATGACGTAAGCGAGCGCCTGGACGACCTGCTCCGGCTCGCGCGCGACGGCGTTGGCGGCCGCGTCGACCTCCTTCAGCGCGTGATCGTGTTCGGGCGGATGGAGGGTGATGATCGGCTTGCCGAGCGCCGCGGCGTAGCCCGCGTCGAAGGCGGCGTTCCACTGCTTGTACTTCTCGCCGAAGCGCACGACGACGACGTCTGCGTCCCGGATCAGGGTCTGCGTGCGGATCGCGTTCAGCTGCGCGCCCTTGCGGTCGTGCCAGAATTTGCTGTCCTCGGCCCCGAAGATGGCGACGCCGCAATCGTCGCTGTCCTCATGCACGGTGACGGGGGTGGTCAGGTCGACGGCCAAGCCGGCCTGCGCGACGCCGGTCTCGATCCGCTCGCGCCAGTCGCTGTGGATCTCGCCCGACAGATAGACTGTCCAACGGCGGTGCGTGCTCATGGTCTCTCTCCCTCCGATCGATAACCCTTTGGGCGTATAGGGCGATCAGGCCCGCCGGCGACGCCGGCGGCGGCCGCCGTCGTCCCCGTCGCCGCTCTCGCCCGCGCCGCCGGCGTGGACGTGGGCCGGCCGGTCGGTGACGCCGGCGAGCGGGCCCAGCTTTTCGACGATCGCCTCCAGCGTCGGGACTTGGCCCGGCTCGTGGCTGTCGAGCGCCTGGCGGATCGCCTTCAGCACCGTCCCGTCGGTGCCGCAGCAGCCGCCGACGATGCGCGCGCCCGCGTCGCGCGCGAGCCGCGCGTAGTCCGCCATCAGCTCCGGCGTGCCGGTGTAGCGGAACTGGCCGTCCTTGAACTCCGGCACGCCGCAATTGGCCTTGGCGACGATCACCGCGTCCGGATCGACGACGCCGTGCATCTGGACGATCGACAGCACGTTCTCGGTCGCGCCCAGGCCGCAATTGGCGCCGATCGCGGCCGGTCGGACGGGCAGGGCGCGCAAGCTCGTGTAGGCGTCTTCCGGCGACAGACCCATCATGGTCTTGCCGGCGGTGTCGAAGGTCATGGTGCTGACCACGGGCCGGCCGGCGCGCGCGGCGCCTTCGACCGCGGCGGCGGCCTCCTCGCGGCTCGACATGGTCTCGACCCAAAGGATGTCGGCGCCGCCGTCGACCAGGCCCTGGGCCTGCTCGGCGAAGGCCTCGACGCCCTCCTCATGGGTGACCGGGCCGACGGGGACGAACAATTCGCCCGACGGGCCGATGGAGCCGGCGACGACCACCGGCCGGCCGGCCTTGTCGGCTACGGCGCGCGCGCGCTCGGCTGCGGCCTTTGAGAGCTCGTAGGCCCGATCCTGCGCCTGATGCAGCTTCAGGCGGAAGCTGTTGCCGCCGAAACTGTTGGTCAGGATGATGTCGGCCCCCGCGTCGACGAATTCCTGATGCACGCTCTCCACCCGGTCGGGATGGTCGAGGTTCCAGAGTTCCGGCGCGTCGCCCGACTGCAGACCGCGGGCGAACAGGTTGGTGCCCATCGCGCCGTCGGCCATAAGATAGGGTTTTTCGGCCAGCAGCTTCAGGAACAGATTATCGGACGCGTCGCTCATCGGGGGCCTGTCTCTCTCACTAGGGGTCAAAGCTTGGCGGCCTTGGCGAGGCCGCGGTCCAGATCCTCGATCAGATCGGCCGCCGTCTCCAGCCCGACCGAAAGCCGCACCAGCTCCGGCCCGGCGCCGGCGGCGGTCTGCTGCTCGGGGCTCAATTGATTATGGGTGGTCGACGCGGGATGCAGCACCAGGCTCTTCGCGTCGCCGATATTGGCGAGATGGCTGAAGAGCTCCAGGCTCTCGGTCAGCTTCTTCGCCGCCTCGAAGCCGCCCTTCAGCTCGACCGTGAAGACCGAGCCCGCGCCCTTCGGAAGGTATTTCCGCGCAAGATCGTGGTAGGGCGAGCTCTTCAGGCCGGCGTAATTCACCCGCGCGACCTGGTCGTGCCCCTCCAGGAACTCGGCGACGGCGAGCGCGTTGGCGCAGTGCCGCTCCATGCGCAGCGGCAGCGTCTCTATGCCGAGCAGCGTCAGGAACGCGTTCATCGGCTGCTGGCTCGGCCCCAGATCGCGCAGGCCCACCGCCTGGCCGTAGATCGTATAGGCCAGGTCGCCGAAGGTCTCGCAGAAGATCAGGTCGTGATATTCCGGCGCGGGCTTCGCGAGCGAGGGGAACTTGTCCGGCTGGTTGAAGTTGAAGCGTCCGCTGTCGACCACCGCGCCGCCCAACGCCACGCCCTGGCCCTGCAGGAACTTGGTGGTGGAGTAGGTCGCGAGGCTCGCCCCCCACTCGAACGGTCGGCACAAATAGGGCGTCGCCATCGTGTTGTCGACGATCAGCGGGATCTCGGCCTCGGCGGCGATCTTGGCGATCGCCTCCAGATCGACGACCACGCCGCCCGGATTGGCGAGACACTCGACGAACAGCGCCTTGGTCTCGGGTCGGATCGCGCGGGCGAAGGCGTCCGGCTCCGTCGCCTCGACGAAGTCGACGCTCCAATCCCATTTCTTGAAGGTGTGGCCCATCTGATTGATGGAGCCGCCATAAAGCTTGTTCGCCGCGACGATATGATCGCCGGGGCCCATGAGGGGCAGCAGCGCCAGGATCTGCGCCGAATGGCCGCTCGCCGTCACGGTCGCGCCCACGCCGTCGTCCAGCGCGGCCAGCCGCTCCGCCAGCACCGCGACGGTCGGATTGGTCAGGCGCGAATAGATGAAGCCCGGCTCCTGCAGATTGAACAGCGAGGCCGCATGCTCCGACGAGTCGAAGACGTAGGAGGTGTTCTGGTAGATCGGCGTCGCCCGCGCGCCGGTCTCCGCGTCGGGCGTCGCGCCGGCGTGCAGCGCCCGCGTCTCGAATCCGTAGCTCTTCCGCGCCATAGCGCCGTTCCTCCTCGATGCGTCCCCGATCTTTATCGGAGCGGGGCCGTGCGGTCGAGAGGGGCTGTTCGGCGCTCAGCCTATTGGCGCCCCCGCGAAAGCGGGGAGCTTTCGGCGGCGCGCTCGCCCGCCGGAGCCGGCCGCCTGAGGCCCCCGCTTTCGCGAGAGCGCGCGGAAACGGCATCCTGAGGAGGGCGCTGAGGGGCGCGACCGGCGGTGACGGATCTTTCGACCGGCGAGCCCGACGGCCTCAGTCTCGGATCATCGCCAGAAATTCGCGCCGCGTCTCCGGATCCTTGCGGAAGGCGCCCAGCATGTGGCTGGTCAGCGTCGTGACGCCCTGCTTGCGGATGCCGCGGGTCGTCATGCACTGATGTTCCGCGTCGATCACGACGGCGACGCCGCGCGGCTTGAGGACGCGTTCGATCGTCTCAGCGATCTGGACCGTCATAGTCTCCTGCGTCTGCAGGCGCTTGGCGTAGATCTCCAGGACGCGCGCCAGCTTGGAGATGCCGACGACGCGGCGGTCCGGCAGATAGGCGATGTTGGCGACGCCGATGATCGGGGCCATGTGATGCTCGCAATGGCTCTCGAAGGTGATGTTGCGCAGCATCACCATCTCGTCGTAGCCCTCGGTCTCCTCGAAGGTGCGACGCAGTTCCTCGTCGGGGTCGCTGGCGTAGCCGGCGTAGAATTCCTCATAGGATTTCACCACCCGCTTGGGCGTATCCAGCAGCCCCTCGCGCTCGACATCCTCGCCGATGAAGGAAAGCAGCGTGCGCACGGCGTCTTCGGCCTCTTCGCGGCTCGGGCGGTCGGCGACGAACGCGGGCTTGGCGGCGGTCTCTGGCATCGAACGGTTTCCTGTCGGCGGTGTCGCGACTATGCGGCTGTTCTATTGCGTCCATATAGAATGGTCGGGCGTCCGGACGACCGGGGCCGGTCTGTCGGCGACGCCTCGCCGCGGCGAATGAGGCGGGTATATTGTTGTAAGAGCCGGACGAGTCAACAATATCACCCCGCAGGTAACGGCCATTTGACAAGCGCGCTACGGGTCGGAGGCGAGAGAGGCGGCATGAGCGAGCAGCTCTACAACGATCGGATCCTGGAGGCCGCCAAGGCGCTCGTCCCCGACGACCGGCTGGCGAACCCGCAGGCCAGCGTCCAGGTGACGAGCCCGCTCTGCGGCAGCCGCATCCGCGTCGACTTGACGCTGGACGAGGTCGGCCGCGTCAAGGCCTACGGCCAGGAGGTGCGCGCCTGCGCGCTGGGGCAAAGCGCGGCCGCCATCTTCAAGCGCCACGCCGTCGGCCGCACGCGCGACGAGCTGGTTCAGGTCCGCGACGCGATGGAGGCGATGCTGAAGCAGGGCGCGCCCCCGCCTGAGGGCGAGTGGGCGGAGCTTGAGCTGCTGACGCCCGCGCGCGCGCACAAGTCCCGCCACGCCTCGATCCTGCTGCCCTTCAAGGCGACGGTGAAGGCCTATGACGAAGCCGCCGCCAAGACCGGCGGCGGGTGAGCGGCGCCGATGGCCGCCCCGGACGCAACGCGCCTGAATTGGGCCCAGCGCCTGGCCCTCGGCCTGATCTTCCTCTATCGCGTGACGTTGTCGGCGGTGATGGGCCGGCAGTGCCGGTTCCTACCGACCTGCTCGGAATATGCGGCCGACGCGATCCGCAGCCACGGCGCCGCCAAGGGCGCCGGCCTTGCGCTGCGCCGCATCGCCCGCTGCCACCCCTGGGGCGGCTCCGGCTACGATCCCGTTCCGCCGCGCGAGAGGTAAGGCGGGTGTGCGATTGACGGCGCGTGCGGCGCGCGCAATCATAGATTGCATGACGAGGAAACGCCTATCGGCCGTATTGGCGGCGGCGTTCGGCCTGTCGACGCTTGCCTTGTCCGCCTGCGCGCCGGACGGCCCTGTCAGCGGGCTCCGTGAGGCTGCGCCCGACGCGCGGTTCGAAGGGCCGATCGATCCGCCGCCGTCTTTTCCGTCCCACGCCTATTGGGACGTCTACGATCTTGCGCGCGCCGGCGATTGCGCCGCCTTTGACGCGCGATTGCCCGCAGTCGACGCGGCGGCGCCCGACTTTCAGCGTCCGTTTCGGCGGGGTCTGATCGCGCTGCTGTACGATACGGGGCTGTGCCGGCCGTTCGATCCGCACCGCGCCTATGAGGAATTCGCCGCGGCGCGCGACGAGGACGGCCGCATAGTCTTCCTGACGGTCGCGTGGAAGGAGTGGTTCGGGCACGGCGTAGCGCGCGATCGAGAGCGATCCTATGAGCGGACGCGGGACTGGCTGGTCTACGCCCTGAGGTTTTTCTCGCTGCCGACCCCGGCGTGGGCCGAAGAAGTCGTTCTCTTCAGGCCCGCCCACCCCCCGCTGGCGGAGGGCGTCCGGTGGGCGGAGCGGTTGCGCACTGGGCCGCCGGGTCGGCTGAGCGCCTTCGCCATCGCCTTGATGGAAGGAAGCGCTGTGGATTGGAGCGATAAGCCGATACCGCGCGCCGAGACCTTGGGCCGCGAAATGCTGACGGCGTTGGCGCTGGAATATCCGAGAGCGAGGTTAGACTTCGCGAAAGCGGTGCTGGACGGCCGCCTCGCCCATATGTCCTCGATCTCAAAGCTGGATGTTCTTCTCGCCCTTAGAATCGCTGCAAGTGCCTGCGTGGGTGAAGCCTTTACGACACTCGTCGCGTTTCACCAGCAGGAAGATAAGTGGTGGTCCTCACATGACGTCTATCGCTGGGCGCTGCGGGCCGAGAGGGCGGGCTTTATGGAGCCGCAGCAGCGACAGGCGCTCGGCGAGGGTCTCACGGCCTCAATGATCGCGGCGTCTAGCTGGTCTTTTTTGTCATCGCGCTTATCTTCCAATTCGGAAATCTGAGGAACGATTTCGCGGATACGCTCCAGGATTTTTGAGATGCGTTTTATCTTTGCAGAGATACTCAAAATGTCGGCCATGGACCTCAGCTTCTTCGACAGCACACGCTTTGCCGCCGCAGCGTCGCCGCTCCGCACCAACGCCAGGATCGAGGCGAGCGCCGCGTTGCCGACCAGCAGCATCAGGCTTTCTCGGATCTCCGTTTCCAGCCTGTCCCTTTCTTCGGTCAAGCGGTCCTTCTCGTCCTTCAATTCGTGCAGATTTTTTTTCGATTTCATCCGGTTCTCGTCTGTAGCGCTCTATTCTCTCTAACAGAATCCGACACCGCTCGCCGTCATGGGGCAGATCCTTCGTGTCTAGAGCGAGGGCGGCGTCTTTCTCGTCATCCTGCGGCGCGCGTCTCTCAAATGCGGCGGTTCTCTCCGCCGGCGCGGCGTTTTGAGCCGCCCCCATCATGGTTTCGACAAGTCCGGACAACGCGCGCTCCGTCTCCCCGCCCGGGCGCATCCAGCCGTCGACTTTCAGGCCCTGCGCGCGCTGGAAGGCGGCGAGGGCGCCGGTGAGGAGCCGGTCTGCGCCCGGGTCCGGGCGCTGGGCGCGCTCGCGCGGGTAATGGCCCGTCCAGGCCAGCGCGCTTTTCGCTTTGACCACGTCCTGCGCGTCGTTCTCCCGCGCGGCGCCGACGGGTCGGGACAGCTTGAACGCAGGGCGCGCGTCGCGCGCGGCGGCGTTGGCCCCCGCGCGGGCGTCGGCGCGCCGGGGTTCGGCGGGCTTCATGGTCTTGGCGATCGCATCGGCGGCGGTCGCGCGCGGGGCGCGCTGTCCGGCCAAGGCGCGATCGAGCGCGCGGGCGGTTTCGCCCTTGGGCGTCACCACGCCGTCGACCTTCAGCCCGCGGTCGCGCTGAAAGCCCTTCACGCCTTCGAACAAACCGCGATCGGGGATCTCGTCGATCTCGCCGAAGGGCGGTCGATAGCGCCCAAGGCGGTTGAGCGCGCGCTTGGCGCCGCGCACGTCCTCGGGCGCGCTGTTGTAGTCGGGGCCGATCGGGCCGGTCCGTAAGGCGTCTGTGCAATTAAAACCGAGTCTTCCGCCGCACGCGCCGTCCCGCCGCTGGACGCCCCGCTCCGCTTGCGGCATGAAGGGCGGATGACGGGGGCTCGCGGTCCGCTATCCGACAATGTGAAGGGCGCGCTGTTGATGATCGGCTCGATGGCCGGTTTCGCGGCGAACGACGCGTTGATCAAGCTCGCCTCCGCGGAGATGGGGCTTTTTCAGGCGATCCTGCTGCGCGGGGTCGCGGCCAGCCTGCTGATCGCGGGGCTGGCCGCCGCGCTGGGCGCCTTCCGCCGCGCGCCGCCGCGGCGTGATTGGAAGATCCTGGCGCTGCGCTCGGCCGGGGAGGTGGGGGCGACGCTCTGCTTCCTGACGGCGCTCTTCAACATGCCGATCGCGAACGCCACCGCCATCCTGCAGGCGCTGCCGCTGGCGGTCACGCTGGCCGGCGCGCTGTTCTTGGGCGAGGCGGTCGGCTGGCGGCGCTATCTCGCGATCGCGGTCGGCTTCGCGGGCGTGCTGATCATCGTCCGGCCGGGGGCGGAGGGGTTCAACAGCTACGCGCTGTTCGCTGTCGCCGCCGTCGGCTTCGTCGTCTTGCGCGACCTGACGACCCGGCGGCTTTCGCCCGAGACGCCCTCGCTGCTGGCGGCTAGCCTGACGGCGGTCGTTATCACGATCGTGGGCGGGCTGGGGGTGGCGCTTACGGGCGAGTGGGCCGCGCTGGACGCGGGCCGGGTCGACGCGCTGGCCGCGCTCGCCGGCGCGGCGGTCTTCATTTTCTTCGGCTATCTGTTCTCGATCATGACCATGCGCCAGGGGGAGGTCGCCTTCGTCGCGCCCTTCCGCTACACCAATCTGATCTGGGCGATCCTGCTCGGCCTCTTCGTCTTCGGGGAGGTTCCGGACGTCTACATGATGACGGGCGCTGCGATCGTGGTGGGGACCGGCCTCTACACCTTCTATCGCGAGCGCCGGCTTCAGCGATCCCTCGCTCTCGCCACGGCCCGGCGAGGCGGATAAACTGTCGACCATGCCGAGCGACGCCCGCGCCCCGAAACTGGATTCGATCGATCTGAAGATCCTGGCCGCGCTGCAGCGCGACGGCCGGATGACCAAGCTCGCCCTTGCCGACGCGGTGGGATTGAGCCCGAGTCCCGCGCACGAGCGGGTGAAGCGCCTGGAATCCGCCGGCTACATCAAGGGCTACCGCGCGCTGATCGACGTCGACCGGCTGGTCGCCACCTCGCTGGTCTTCACGGAGGTGACGCTGGGCCGCCACGCCGCGGTCGATTTCGACCGGTTCGAGGGCGCGATGCTGGCCCGCCCCCAGATCCTCAGCTGCTACGCCATCGGCGGGGGGGTCGACTACATCCTGATGATCGCCGTCCCCTCGATCGCCGGCTATCAGGCGCTGGTGGACGAGCTGCTGGGCGCCGATCTGGGGATCGAGAAGTATTTCACCTACATCGTCACCAAGCCGGTCAAGGTGCAGGACGGCTGGCCGCTGGCCGCGCTGATGAACGGCGGCGATCCGACGCGTTGACGCCGGCGCCCGGCCCGACCCTTGCATGACCCGTCCCATGACGCCGAACCCGACGCCGAGCGGAGGCGAGCCGCTCTCGCTCTCTGTCGTGATCCCCACGCTGAACGCCGCCGGAACGCTGCCGGCGACGCTGGCCGCGCTGGCGACTTCGACGCCGGGGATCGAGCTGGACGTGGTCGTCGTCGACGGCGGATCGACGGATGAGACGCTCGACGTCGCCCAACGCTGCGGCGTGCGGATCGCCCACGCCGACGGGGGACGCGGCCCGCAATTGGCTGAAGGCGCGCGCGTCGCGTTGGGGGCGTGGTTTTTGTTCCTGCATGCGGATACGCGCCCGCCCGAGGGGTGGCCGGCGGTGGTTCGGGCCTTCGCCGCCGCGCCGGCGAACGCCATGCGCGCGGGCTACTTCCGCCTCGCCCTCGACGTTCCGACGACCGACCCTGCGCGCCCGGCCGCCCGGCGGATCGAGCGATTGACCGCCTGGCGGTGCCGACGGATGGGTCTGCCCTACGGCGATCAGGGGCTCTTGCTGTCGCGCGCGCTTTACGAGGCGGTCGGCGGCTTTGAGTCGGTTCCGCTGATGGAGGACGTGCGCCTCGTTCGGCGCATCGGGAAGGCGCGTCTGTCGGAGATGCCGGCCGTCGCCGTGACCGGCGCGGCGCGCTATCGCCGTGACGGATTCTGGCGCCGGCCGCTCAAGAATCTCAGCCTGCTCGGCCTGCATTCGCTCGGCGTCTCGCCCCATCTTCTGGCGAAGCTTTACGGGTGAGCCGGCGACGGGGCACAGTCGGGGCATGCCGACGCCCGCCCGCCATCTCGTCCTCTTCGCCCGTGAACCGCGTCTCGGCGCGGTAAAGCGGCGGTTGGCCCGTGACGTCGGCCGACAGCGGGCGCTCGCCTTCTATCGCCAAACGCTTTTCACGGTGATGCGACGCACGCTCGGAGATCCGCGCTGGACGCCCTGGCTCGCGGTGACGCCCGACCGGGCGGCCTGCGCGCCCGCCCTGCGGCGCCCGGGTTCTCGGCTGATCGGCCAAGGGCGCGGCGACCTGGGCGCTCGGATGGCGCGGGTCTTCCGCACCCTGCCGCCGGGGCCGGTGGTCATCGTGGGCAGCGACATACCCGCCCTCGACTCGGAGCACATCGCATCGGCCTTCGCCGCCTTGGGCCGGGCGGACGCGGTCTTGGGGCCGTCCGGCGACGGGGGATATTGGCTGATCGGATTGCGCCGCCGCGCGCCGCCGCCGCCCACCCTTTTCCGAGGCGTGCGCTGGTCCAGTCCGTACGCGTACGCCGACACGGGGGCGACCTTTCCACGCGCGTACAAAGTTGCGACGCTGGTAACGCTTGAAGACGTCGACGATGGAGGCGACTATGAGCGCCTATTTCGTTCACCGACAGATAAGGAGCCCGCGCCGTGACGATCCAGAACGCCCTGCCGGCGCTGGCCGGCGCGCTGGGCGTGGTGCCCAGCTTCGCCGGGATCACGGCGGCCGACTTGGAGCCCTTGCCGACGACGGGGCTGGCGCACGACCATGTGCGCATCCGCGGCGCGGGCCGGCTGCTGCGCGTGCCTAAGCAAAGCCAGATGCGGCTCGACGCGCGCAGCAACTTGGACTACCAGGCCGCCTGTTTCACCCGCGCCGGGGACAGCGGGGCGGCGCCGCGCTACTTCGGGCAATTGCGCCCTGGCGAGACGCTGCCGATGGGCGCGTTGATCGTGGAAGAGATCGTCGGACCCCTCGCCGTCTTTCCTGACGATATGGGGCGGGTCGCCCAGGCGCTGGCCGCGATCCACGCGCTGCCCGTGCCGGGCGAAGAGGCGCGCCCGCCGCTCGCCGATCACGCGGACCCGTACGCCGCGACGTTGGAGGAGGTGCGAGAGCAGGCCCGCGCCTTCGATGCGGCCGCGCTGGACCCGGCCGCCCGCAAGGCGATCGAAGCGGAGATCGCCGCCGCCGAGGCGCACGCCGAGGCGCTGGCCGCGCCCGCGCCGCTGACGCTGATTTCATTCGACGCGCATCCCGGCAACTTCCTGATCCGCGAGGATACGGGCCGCGCCGTGCTGGTGGATCTGGAGAAGGCGCGCTACGGCGCGGCCGGCTTCGACCTCGCGCATGCGACGCTCTACACCTCCACCACTTGGGACGTCGGGACCTATTCGGAGCCCAGTCACGACGAGATCGCCGGCTTCTACCAAGCCTGGCTGGACGCCCTGCCGTCCGGCCTGGCCGAGGCGCAGGCGGACCATCTGATGGCGCTGCGCCGGCTGATGTGGCTGTGGTCGGTCAGCTGGTGCGCGAAATGGCGGGTGGAGAGCCTGCGCCCGGCGAAGGCGGACAAGCGCGCCGCGGAAAGCGCGGAGGATTGGTCGGCCGAAAATTCAGAGGCGGCCCTGGTCGACCACGTGCGCGACCGCACCGCGCATTATCTGGCGCCCGAGACGGTCGAGCGCGTGCGCGCCGATTGGCGCGAGCGCAACGCCCTGAGCGATCTGCTGGGACGCTTGGCCGGCTAGGCCGCGCCCGCGGCGATGCGCGGCCGGCCGTAGGCGACGGCCGAAATTACGCTTTCGACGAAGATTTCGTAGCCGCCGGCGACCGTGGCGGTCTTGTCCTCGCGCGTGAGTTCTACGCGTATCTCGCCGGCCCCGGCCTCGCGCGCCTTGCGTTCGGCGCCCTCGCGCGCCAGACGTTCGGCCCGGTCGGCGGCGTCCTCCAGGGAGCGAAAATCCTCCGCGCCGTGCGCGGTGTGCAGGCGGAAGCGGCCTTCCTCAGGTTGGGTGACGAGCAGGCTTTCCCGCTGACTGACGCCGCCGGCGACCGCGCCGACGGCGTTGCACACGTCCGCGTTCGGCGGCGCGACGGCGCGGGTGCGCAGACGCTGGGCGATCTCTGGATAATAGGTCGCCGCCGGGGCGCCGATGCCGATCAGCGGCCGCCCGAGCGTCGCCGCGAAGGACACGAGGCGGTCCGCGTCGTCGCCCGCGGACGCGCTCAGCGCCACGTCGAGGAATCGCCGGACGGCGGCCGAGGGGCCGAGGCCGGACGCCCGCACCCCGGCCGTCCGATCCTCTTCCGCCAAGGCGGCCTCGAGGATCGCCTCGGCCGACTGGCGCACCACCAGATCGTAGACCGTGCGGGCGAAGGCCGCGCCGTCGTCGGCGACGGGCAGACCGGGCCGCCGTTCGCTGCGCGCCCACAAAGCGGCGCCCAACGCCGCCGCCTCGCCCGCCCAATCGGCCTGCAAGCCTAGAACGTGGGCCGCGTCCGACGGCGTGAAGGCGCTCAGAATCACCAATCCGCGATCGACCAGGCGCTGCAGAGGCTGTTCCGACGGCCGACCGGCGAACAGCGCTTCCAGCGCAACCGGGCCCGCTTCCAGCCGCTCCCACAGCAACGCCTCGTTGCGTGACAGGGCGCCGCCGACGAGCGGTCGCAGGCGCACCGCGAAACGCCCGTCGTGGCTTTTGTTCCAAGGGCGCGCCGCCTGTCCGCGCAGGATCGTCAGCGCCTCCGGCCAATCGCGCGCCAGCAGGCTGAGCGGCAGCACCCGACGGGGTCCGGCGACCAGGCGCTTCTCCTCGTCCAGGCGGATCTCGCTGTCGCCGCCAAGACCGACGGTGCGGACCGCCACAGCCTCCACCATCGTGCGGTAGCCGCCGACCGCCGCGCCGTCCGGATCCATCACCGGGCGGCCGCCCTTCAAGACCGCGATGTCGGTCGTCGTGCCCCCGATGTCGGAGACGACGCAGTCCGCTTCGCCCGCCAGGAATTGCGCGCCGACGACGCTCGCCGCCGGGCCGGAGAGAATGGTTTCCACCGGGCGCGTCAACGCGGTCTCGGCCGCGATCAACGAGCCGTCGCCCTTCACCACCATCAGCGGCGCGGCGACGCTCAGCGCCTCCAGTCTGCCGCGCACCGCTAGGATAAGCTGGTGCAGCAGGGGAATGAGCCGCGCATTCAAAAGGGCCGTCAGCGCCCGGCGCGGCGCGTCCAGCGCGTTGGCGAGTTCGTGCCCGCAACTGACGGGCATGCCGGTCTCCTGACGGATCAGGTCGCGGACGCGCTGTTCGTGCGTCGGATTGCGTACGGCGAAATAGCCGCTGACCGCGACGGCGGCGGCCTTCTTGCGCAACTCGGGCAGGGCTGCTCGCAGCGCCGCCTCGTCCAGCGGCGTGCGCTCGCTTCCGTCCGGGTTGTGGCCGCCGTCGACGAACAGCGCCGGATCGCCGCCCAGCGCCTGGGCCAGGCCGGCGCGCTCCAGCGCTTCGCGGTTCTGCCCCACCAAGACCAGCGCCACGGGAAAGCCGTGCCGCTCCACGATCGCGTTGGTGGCGAGCGTGGTGGACAGCGAGACCAAGCCGATCCGTCCGGCCGCATCTTGTGGACCCTCGGCCAACGCCCGGTCGATCGCCGCGCCGACGCCCAGCGCCAGATCGTGCTTGGTGGTGAGCGCTTTAGCGGCGGCGACGACCCGACGTTCAGCCTCGTCGAAGAGGACCGCATCGGTATAGGTGCCGCCGGTGTCGATGCCGAGAAGAAGGGTCATGGATAGGGCGCCGGCCTTGGAGGGAACGCTCCGCCGCGTTTAGACCAAGCCGGGGGTCGGCGTCATCGAGAAAACGACGTGCACGCGCGATAGCGGGACGGCGGCGTCACGCGGCGCGCGAATCGCCGCCTGCGCGCCCGCGCGTCGCGAGAAACACGAGCGCGAGCGCCGCCGCGCAGGCCGTCAGGCCCAGCCCCATCGCCGCCGCGCTCATGTCGTAGCCCCCCGCGGCCAGCAGCGCGCCGGCGACGAAGGGGCCGGCGACGCTGCCGAACCGCTCCACCAGCCGGTAAATCCCCATCACCGCGCCGCGGCCGAGCCGCTCGCACTCGGCCTCGGCGGCCAACGGGACCATGGTCGCCAGCGTCGAGACCGAGATCGCATGGCCCAGTCCCAGCACCAGGATGCTGGCCGCGACGCCGGCCGTTCCTTGCACGCCCAGCGCGATCAGCAGCGCCGCGCCCGACAGCGCGGTGCCGAGCGCAACGAACGGCAACGGCCGCCCGATGCGGTCGGACAGCTTCGCCGTCCAAGGCGACAGGAAGACCATCAACACGGCGTAGAGCATCAGGATGCGGCCGATCGCAGACTGGCTTTCGCCGAGGGCGTTCAAGTGAAGCGGGGCGAGATAGTAGATGTAGGCGGCCAGCACGAACTTGGCCGGGATCGCCGCGAACAGCGTCAGCGCGAGGAAGCGCGGATTGGCGAAGACGGCCCGAATGTCGGCCAGCCGCAGGCGCGTGCGGGGCCGGTCGGACGGGGGGCGACGGTCCCGGACCAGCTTGGCGACGAAGACGACCGCCGCGAGGGCCAGGACCGCAGCGAACAGGAAGGTCGGCCGATAGCCCAACCGATCCGCCAAAATGGCGCCGATGGCCGAACCGCAGATGGTCGCCGAAAAGAAGCCGACTACGAAGACGTTGAAACCCTGGGTCCGGTTCGCGGCCGTCGTGTTGTCGACGACGTATCCCTGCGCGGCGATATAGGCCGCGCCGTAGCCGAAGGCGGTGACCAAACGGCACAGGATCAGGGTCGTCAAATCCGGGGCGAACGCGCTCGCCGCAAGTCCGCCCGCGGCCAGCGTCGCGCCCAGGACGAACGTGCGCGCGCGGCCTGCGCCTTCGGAATAGAACCCGGCCAGGGGTTGGCTGACGGCCCAGATCAACATGAACAGCGCGATCGGAAGGCCGATCGCGGCCTCCCGTCCGATCGCGCCCAGCGGCCCGTCGGGCTGATACAGGCTGTCAACGAATATCGGCAGGAAGCTGATCGACAGCGATTCCGCGAAGATGAAAAGAAACAACGGCGTGCGGATCGAGGCGATCGGATCCGTCTCCACCCGCTCGGCCCCGTCGCGCCGATCCGCGGCGTAGCGGTAGCGCCCGCGCAGCCGCGCGACGGCGGCGGCGGCCTCCGCCTCGCCGGCCTGCGCCCGGGCGCGCAGGGCCGCGAAGCGCGCGTTGACCGCCTCCAACACCTGATCGAGGCGGGCCAGCGTCCGGCCCACTTCGTCGCGCCCGCCGCGGGCCGGGCGAAGGGTCAGATCGCCGTCGCTGACGCCCGCGATCACGCGGCTCGCTTGGCGGACCGGTCCGCTCAACGCGACGGTGACAAGGTAGAGCAGCAGTTCGAAGGTGATCAGCAACGCGGCGAAGATCACCACGGCGATGTCGAACAGGATGTCCGACAGGGCCGTGCGGACATAGTCTGCGTCGACGCCGACATGCAAGGCCCCGACCACTTGCGGACCCTGCGCCGAGGGCGCGCGCAACGCCCGGGCGTGGTCTATCACCCCCTCGGCTGCGCCCTGACCGACCGGCGCGGCGCCGACCGAGAAAAGCGGGGCGCCGGCCGCGTCGCTGACGGCGAGGTAGACCACCTCCGGATGACCCTCGCGCTGCTCCGCGAGAAATTCTTCGACTCCGCGCATCTCCTCCAGCGGCAGTCCCAGACCCAGCGCCCGCTCGACCGCCTGGGCGCTTGTTCGACCCAGCGTATCGGCCTTCGCCTCAATCGCCGGCGCCAGCGCGCCCTCGTAGCTCCACAAGGCGGCCGCGCCGACCCCGCCGAGCGTCGCCGCCAGCAGCGCCATGGCGAGCGCGAGAAGCTTCAGATGGATCCCGCGGGCGAAGCGGTCGGCTTGCTCGGCTCGCATCGCGCTCAACCCTTCCGTGCGGGCGGCGTCCGGGCGGACGGCGTCCGGGCGGCGTCGCGTTCGGCCTGGTAGATGTCGACGAAGGCTTGGCGCGCCTGGGCCCGGAACGCCGTGAAGTCCTGTTCTATCGCGGGCGCCTCGGCTGAGGCCGGTTCGACCGGGGGCGTTCGACCGGCCAGCATGGCGCGCAGCGCGCCTTCGGCTTCGGCGAACAGCCTGATCGGCCCGCGCAGCAGCCCGAAGGCGGCGACGGCGCCGATCAAGGCGGCCGCGACCACCGCGGCGAGGGCGAGCGCGGCCATGCGTCGGGTCAGATCCGCCACCGTCCGGTCGACCGCCGCGCGTGCGCCGAACAGCGCGACCCGTCCCGCCGGCGCGCCGAAGGCGGTGGTCAACGGCGCCTCGGCGACCAGCGCGTCGTTCGGCGGCGCCGACGCGCCGGCCTGCAGGACGGCGTCGCCGGCGGCGTTCTCGATCCGGATCGCCAAGATTTGATCGTCGGCGGCCAGCGCCGCCGCCAAGGCCTCCGGCAGGTTGCGCGCCTCCTCGACCGACAGGCCGAGCGCCAAGGCGCCGTTGACCGTGTGGGCGAGATCCTGGGCCGCGACGGCGAGGCGCGAGGCGACCAGCTCCTCCAAGGTCCGCTCCACCTTGGCCAGGCTGAGAAAGACGGTGAGGCCGACGCCGAAGGCGAGCGCCAACCCGAGGACGGCCGCGATCTTGAGGCTGAGCCGCATGCCTCGCTACCTTTCGTCCGACGGTGGCGTCTCGGGCGGTCCCGCGACGGCGTCCGCCACGCCATGCGTCCAACCGCCCTGCGGAAACCGCGTGAGGGGCGGGCGGGCGCCGGCGTTGAGCAGCCAGACCGCCGCCGCTTGGATCAGCGCCGGATCCGGCGCGCCCACCGGCCCGGCAGAGGGCGCGAGAGTCCGGCGCTCCGCCAGTCGCTCCGCGACCGCGGCGGGGGACGGCGCCGTCCCGGTTCGCGCGCCCACCGCCGCGGCTGCCGCCGCAGGATCCGCAAAGGCGTCCGCCCAGCCGGCCGACAACGCGCGCAGGAGGCGCGCCAGATGGTCGCGACGCTGCGGGTCGGCGACGGCGTGTCGCGAGGCGTAGAGCGCGTCTTCAGCCAAGGGCGCGCCGAGCCTGCCGAGTGCGAACGTGGGCGCGAAGCCCGCCGGCGCGTCCGCCAGATCGACATGTCGGCGCACCGTCAAACAGTCGAAAAGCGCGGGGTCCGCGGCGCTCACCCTCGTCGGTTGCGCCGTCGTCCGTGCGGCGCCTCCGCCGGACGCGGCGTCCAGCCCCATGGTCGCCAGCCAAAGGTCGAGGCCGCGCCCCGTCGGTCCGTCCGGCCGGCCGAGGCGTAACCCGGCGAGCCCCCTAGGCCCCGCGTCGGCCAAGGCGTCCGCGTCGCGGCAGACCAGCGTCAGGCTGGCGCCGGCGATCAGACGCGCGATTTCCACCGTCTGGGCGCCGGCGGCGCGGGCGGTCAGGTGATCGGCCGTCCAGGCCACGGCGACGTCGGCCCCTCCTTGCTGCAGTCGAGCCAGCGGATCGTCCAGTTCATGCAGCAGGCGCACGCGCAGCCCTTCGGCGGCGTATAGCCCCAAATCCTGCGCGCGGTAAAAGCCGGCGTACTCCACCCCGGGCGGAAAGGGCAGGGCGATGCGGATTTCGGCGGCCCCCGCGGGCGCGAAGTCGGCGGCGGGGGTCGGCCCCGGCGCGCCGTCGGCCGCGGCCGGTACGGCGGACGCGCCGATGACGGCGGTCGCGACGAGCGCGAATGCGAGCCGAGGCGCGCCTGCGGCCTGACGAATGCGCGAAGCCCATCCCACGGCGCCGATGTCCCCCTCTGCGGCCTGACCGCCGGGCGCTGCGGCCCGCCGATCCGGCGCCCAGCAAAGCACAGGGCTCGACGCCCGGCAATTGCGGCGCTTGGTTCCGCTTGGTTCCGAGGCGAGGTCGGGGCTAAGCTGCCCGCCTGACATGGGGGAGGGCGGCGCCGGCGCAGGCGTGTCGGCGCCCGCCCGGGGTTTGTGGATGCGATGAGCCGACGCGCGGTCAAAGTCTTCATCTCCTCGCCCGGCGACGTGGGCCAGGAGCGGTTGATCTGCGCGCGCATTCTTGAGCGCCTGCAGGGCGAATTCGGCGGATTCCTGCAGATCGAACCGATCCTTTGGGAGCATGAGCCGCTGCGGGCCAGCGCCCATTTTCAGGAGGAGATCGAGAAGCCCTCCGACGCGGACGTGATGGTCTGCATCCTGTGGTCGCGCCTGGGAACCCGCCTGCCGGACCAGTTCCACCGCGCCGACGGCAGCCGCTACGACAGCGGCACGGAGTGGGAGTTCGAGGATGCGCTGGAGTCCTTCCGCGCCTCCGGCAAGCCCGACATCCTGGTCTACAAGAAGACCGCGCCGCCCGTCTCCGACATGTCGGACGAGGATGCGCTGATCGAGCGCCTGCAGCAGAAGAAGAAGCTCGACGGCTTTCTCGAGAAGTGGTTCGGCAGCCATTCAAGCGGCTTCAAGAGCGCCTTCCACCCCTTCGAGACGCCCGACCGCTTCGAGGAGATGGCCGAAGAGCATCTCCGCCGCCTGATGCGCGCCAAGGCGCCGCAGCGTCTCTCGGAAGACGAGGGCGCGCCGGCGGTCACCTGGACCCGCGGCTCGCCGTTCCGCGGTCTCGCGGCCTTTCAGTATGAACATGCGCCAGTCTTCTTCGGACGCACGCGCGCGATCGGCGAGGTGAAGGACGCGCTTGTCGCGCAAGCCGCGCGCGGTCGGGCCTTCGTGATGGTGCTGGGCGCGTCCGGGGGCGGCAAGTCGTCCCTCGTCCGCGCAGGCCTTGTGCCGACGGTCTGCCAGCCCGGCGTGATCGACGGCGTCGGCCTGTGGCGTCGCGCGACGGTGCGGCCCAGCGACGGGGGCGGCGACGCGGCCGAAGGCCTCGCCGACGCGCTGCTCGCGGAGACGGCGCTTCCGGAGCTTGCCCGCTCCGGCTTCGAGCGCGCGGCCCTGGCCAAGCTGATCGCCCGGGCGCCCGACGCCGTCGTCGCGCCGGTCCGCGCAGCGCTCGACCAGGCGGCGGAGACGACGGCGAGGGCGGAGCGGTTGACGAAACCTCCGATCGCGCGGCTGATCCTGACCGTCGACCAGACGGAGGAGCTCTTCACCACCGAGGCCTTGTCCGCCGAAAGCGCCGCGCGCTTCGTCGATCTGATCGACGCGCTCGCGCGCAGCGGCCTCGTCTACGTCATCGCCACGATGCGCGACGACTTCTATCACCGCACCGCCGATCACCGTACATTGGCGGGCCTGATGGACGGCGAAGGCCAGGTGCACCTTCTGCCGCCCGACTTCTCCGAGATCGGTCAGATGATCCGCCAGCCGGCGCGGGCGGCCGGGCTTCGTTTCGAATTCGACCCCAAGCGCGAGGAACGGCTGGACGAAACCCTGCAGGCGGCCGCTGCGAAGGATCCCGGCGCGCTGCCTTTGATGAGTTTCGTGCTGGACGAGCTGTTCGCGGCCCGGACCGAGGACGGCTATCTCACCTTCGCCGCCTACGACGCGCTAGGCGGACTGGAGGGGGCGCTTGCAAAGCGCGCCGAAGACGTCTTCAGCGCCCTCGACCCGTCGGTGCAGGAGGCGCTGAACCCGCTGCTGCGCCGTCTCGTGACCCTGGCGAAGGGGGAGGAGGACCGGCCGACCGCGCGGCGACCGACGCTGGCCGAGGCGATCGGCGACGACGCCGCGCGCCGGGGCCTGGTGGACGCTTTCGTCGAGGCGCGCCTGCTGGTCGTCGACGGCGACGGCGGCCAGCCGCACATCCGCGTCGCGCATGAGGCGCTGTTGACGCGCTGGCCGCGTCTCGCGCTGTGGCTTGAGGCGGACAAGGAGTTCCTGCGTCTGCGCGCCCGGCTGGCCGATCAGGCGGCCCATTGGCGCGAGGAGGCGGAAAGCGTCGAGCTGCTGCTGCCCGAAGGCAAGCCGTTGTTCGAAGCGCGCGATCTCTTGCGCCTGCGCGCCGAGGATCTCGACGAGGCGACGATCGCCTTCATCGAGGCGTCCTACGACGCGTTTCAGCGGCGGCGCACGGCCGAGGAGGCCGCCCAACGCCGCACGCTGAAGCGCACCCGTCTGCTGGCGGCGGGGATGGCCGTGCTGGCGCTCGGCGCCGGCGTCGGCGGTTGGCTCGGGGTCACGGGTCAACGCGCCGCGGAGGCGCAGCGCGCCGTCGCAGAGAGCCGCGCGGCCGAAGCCGAGGCGGCGCGCGCCGAGGCTCTGCGGCTCGCCGACGAGACGGCCTATCAAGCGCGGCGCACCGACGCGGCGCGGCTGGCGGCCGAGGTGTCGCTGGAGCGGGCGGAGAAGCAGACCGACCGCGCGCTGGTGAAGCAATCGCTGTTCCTGTCGCGCGTCAGTCGCGATCTGGCCGACGCCGGGCGATCCCGCACAGCGCTTGAATTGGCGCTGGCGGCGCTGCCGCGCTCCATGGCGCGGCCGGACAGGCCCTACGCGCCGGAAGCGGAGGCGGCGCTCTATCACGTTTTGGCCAATCGCCGCGCCCCGCAGCGGCTGGCCGGGCATGCGGGCGCCGTCGAGACGTTCGTCTTCTCCGCCGACCGAACGCGCATGGCCAGCGTTTCCGCAGACGGAAGCGTCGGTCTTTGGAACGCGGCCAGCGCAGGGATCGACGGGCGTCCGATCTTTCGGCTGGAGACCGGCGGCGTACGCGCCACGGCGGCGGCCGTCGCGCCGGACGGTCGATCGCTGGTCGGGGCCGGGGCCGACGGGCGCCTGCATTTCTGGCGCGCGGCTGACGGGGCCAGGACCGCGGAGGCGCCGGCGCATGACGGGCCGGTGGCCGCGCTGGTCTACAGCGCCGACGGCGCGCAGGTTTTGAGCGCCGGCTGGGACGGCGCGGTCGCAGCGCACGACGCGTCGAGCGGGGCCGCCCTTGCGCGCGCGGAGACCGGCCTTGGCCGTCTGTCGGGTCTTGCGGCGCTGCCTGGCGGCGGATGGATCGCCGTAGGCTGGGACGGCGGAGCGATCCTGCAGGCCGGCCAACGACCGGCGCGGACGATCGATCTTCGGCTTTCGGCGGCGACGGCGTTGGCGGTCGATCAAGACGGCGCGCGGGCGGCCGTCGGCGGCCGCGACGGCTCGATCGTGCTGCTGGAGGCGACGTCGGGCGCGCTTTCTGTGCGCCTCCCGGGGCGCGGCGCTGCGATTGCGACCCTTGTCTTCAGCCCTGACGGCGAGCGGCTTTTGACCGGCGATCGCGCGGGCAATGCGGCGCTTTGGGATCCGGCCGTCGGCCGCCAAACCGCGATACTGGACGGCGGCGGCGCGGCGGTCGTCGCCGGCGGCTTCGATCCGGCGGGCGCGCTGGTCATGACGGCGCGTGCGGACGGCGCCGCACGTCTTTGGCGCGCCGCCGACGGCGCGCCGCTGGCCAGCTTGCAGATCGGCGCGCCGCTGAGGACCGCCGCTTTGACGCCCGACGGCCGGTCCGTCGCCACCGGCGAGACGAGCGGCGCGGTCGCGCTCTGGCCGGTCGCGCCGCGCGGTCTGCGGGGCGACGCTCCGATCGGCGCCGCGCAGCCCTTCGCCCGGATGAGCGATCGGGTGGACCGGATGGCCTTTGATCCGCGCGGTGAGCGCCTGGCGGCAGCCGATTGGCGCGGCGAGGTGGCGGTGTGGCGGCGGGCGGCGGCCGGCCCGCCGACGGGGCTTTGGCGTCTGCGCGGCCATGCCGGGCGCGTGCGGGCGCTCGCCTTCTCGCCGGACGGCGCGCTTCTGGCCACCGCCGGACGCGACGGCCGCACGCGCTTGTGGCGGGCGGCGGACGGCGCGCCGGCCGCCGTGCTTTACGGGCCTGAAGACGACGTTCGGGCGCTCGCCTTTGCGCCGGACGGGGCGATCGCGGCGACCGGAGCGGATGACGGACGCGTGCGGCTCTACGACGTCGGCACAGGCGCGTTGCTGCGCACGCTTGAGACCGGCGCAGGAGCGGGGATCGTGACGGATCTCGCGTGGAGCGACGACGGCGGGTTGTTGGCCGCCGCCGGCGGCGCGGCCGGCGTAAGCCTGTGGAGTCGGGACGCCGATTGGACCGCGCGCGCTCTCGCCGCGCCAAGCGCTGCCGCGGCGACGCGGGTCGCCTTCTCTCCCGACGGCGGGATGGCGGCCGCGGCCTTCGCGGACGGAACGGTCGCGCTCTGGGACACGGCCGACGGGCGGGCTCTGGCGAAGCTCGAAGCCGATAGGGCGGCGGTCCATCACCTGGCCTTCACGGCGGACGGCCGGGCGTTGGCGGCGGGCGGAGAAAGCGGTCTCGTGCGTCTGTGGGACGCGCGCACCGGCTATCCGTTGACGGCGTTCGCCGGCCATGACGGCGCGGTCGAGGCCCTCTCCCCGGCGCGCCCGAGCGAGCGCCTGCTGACCGCCGGCGCCGACGGCACGCTGCGCCTGTGGGATCGCTCCAGCGGCGTCGCCCTGGCGCGACCGCTTGCGAGCGGCGAGCCCCTCGCGGAAGCCGCGTTGGCCCCGGACGGGCGCGCCGCCGCCGCCGGCGGCGTCGACGGGACGCTCTACTGGACGCCGCTGATGCCGGATGCGCAAAGCCTGGTCGATCACGCGCGCGCCTTGCGCGGTCGGCCGCTGTCGCCGACTGAGCGCGCGCGCTGGTTCCTGGATGTGGAGGACGCGGGATGAAACGCGCGCTGCGCGCCCTGGCGGCGCTCTGCCTTCTCGCGCCCGCGACGCCGGTTGCGGCCCCGGTCGCGGCGCAGGAAACGACGACCGTAGCGCTCGGCGCCGCGATCTCTGAGTCGGGACGCTTCGCCGAGATCTCGCAGGACGTGATCGCCGGCTACCGGCTGGCGGTCGAGACCGTCAATCGAGCCGGCGGCGTCGCGCTTTCCGACGGGCGTCGAGCCGTCTTCTCATTGACCCTGCGCGACGACGGGTCGCAGCCGGACGGCGCCGCCCAGGCGACCCGCGCGCTGCTGAGCGAGGACGGCGTCGACTTCCTCCTCGGCCCTTACAGCTCCGGTCTGTCGGAAGCGGCGGCCGCGGAGGCGGAGGCGGCCGGCGCGCCGATCATGATCTCCAACGGCACTGCGAGCTTCCTGTTCGATCAGGGACGTGAGAACGTCTTCGCCGTGCTGTCGGTCAGTCGCGACTATCTGGCGGGCGCCGTCGATCTGCTGGGGCGCGAACTGCTGACGAGCGGACGCGACCCGAGCGAGGCGAGCGTCGCGCTTGTGTTCCTCAGCAACCCCGGCACTCAGGAGATCCGGGCCGGGGTGTTGGACGCCCTGGCGCGCTGGGGGATGGGGGTCGCGGCCGACCTGACCTTGGCCGACGATCTCTCGAATATGGGCGACGCGCTGGCGCGCGCGGCGGCCGAGCGGCCGGACGCGTTGCTGCTTTCCGGCTTTTCCGCCGGCTCGACGGCCGCGGCCGAGGCGCTCTACGCGGGCCGGCGCTATCTGCCGATGACGGCGATGACCCACTGCAATCCCGCCGCCTTGGCCGACCTGGCGCCGGAGGCGAGCGCCTACCTCGTCTGCGGCACGCAGTGGGAGCGCTTCCTCAGCTACCGCGATCGCTGGTTCGGCACGGCGAACGAATACGCCTTCTTCTACGAAGAGGCGACGGGCCGCCCCGTCAGCTATCAGGCCGCCCAGTCCAGCGCGGCGGTCCTGGTGCTGGTCGACGCGATCGAGCGGGCCGGCGCGCTGGACCGATCGGCCGTGCGCGCGGCCCTGCGGGCGACCGACCTGCAAACGCTCTTCGGCGAGGTGCGTTTCGACGCGGCCGGGCGCAACATCGCCAAGCCGATGCTGTTCACGCAGATCGACGACGGGCGGTTTCCCGTCGTGGCTCCCGCCCGCTGGGCGTGGGGGAAAACGACCTATCCCGCGCCGCCCTGGGCGGAGCGCGGCCGCGCCGAGAGCGCCGAGATGAAGGGGGACGAATGATGAGCGAAGCGGGGCGGCTTGCGCTGCTGGCGGGGGCGGGCGTCGACCCGACCGCCTATGAGGCCGGCGAGTTCGAGGGCGCGGTCGCCGCGCTGATCGCGGACGGACAGTATTTCGTCGCCCACGATCTGGCCCGCACCGGATTGGAGCGGTTCGCGCATGATCCCGCGCTGCGCCGCCTGGCCGCGGAAGCGGCGCTGCGCGCGGGGGCGCTTGGCGAGGCGCGCCGGCTGGCGGAACCCCTGGAGGGCGCGCTGGTGCGGCGCAATCCGAAGGTCCGCGCCGCCTACGATCGACTGGCCGACGTCTTGCGCGCGGCGGAGCCGAGCGCCGCGCCTTCGGATGAGGCGTTGGACGCGGTCGCGGGCCTGGCCGGCGCCTTCGCCGAGCTGGGCCGCGGCCGAACCGGCGCGGCCGAGGGCGAGACCTTCCTGCTGCTCGGCCGGCTGCATCTTGCGCTTTGGCGCCGTGACGGCGGAGCTGAGAACCTGGCGGCCGCCGCCGACGTGCTGGCCGACGGCGTGCGGCTGACCCGACGCGCCGATCTGGCGGCGGAAGCGGCGGTTGCCGCCTATCTCGCGGGCGAAAGGGCGCGCGCCGCGGAGTTCGCCGCCCAGGCCGTCGCCGACCCGAGCGCGACGGATGAGGCGCGGTTGGAGGCTTTGTTGATCGCCGGCGAGGTCGGGCGCGCCGAGGCGGCGCTCGCCGCCCATCCGCCGGAACGCGGCGCGGCCGCCGCTCTGCGCGCGCGCTTGGAGCAGCTGGCCGACGCCGGGCTCAGCGTCCCTGCGGCGTTGCTGGCGGCTGTAAAGCCGCCGGTGATCGCGCTCTTCACGGGGCATATGATCGACGCGCCGGATCGCGCCAGCCCGCGCTTTCCCGCGCCTCTGGAAGCGGCGGCGAAGGCGGCGATCGCGGCCGAGCTGGAGGCGATCGACTGTCGCATCGGCTACTCGGCCGCGGCCAGCGGCGGCGACATCCTGTTCCTTGAGGCGCTGGCCGAGCGCGGGGCGGAGGTCAACATCGTGCTGCCTTTCGCCAAGCCGGACTTCGTCGCCGCCTCGGTCGCCGCGGCGGGGGAGCGCTGGGTCGCGCGCTTCGAGAATTTGCTGAAGATCGCCGACACCGTCTCCTACGCGACGACCGAGAAGCATCTGGGGGACGACGTGCTGTTCCGCTACGGCGCGCAGGTGATGGAAGGCATGGCGGAGCTGCGCGCGGAACTGCTGGGCGCCCAGCCTTATCTGGTCGCGTTGTGGGACGGGACGCCGACGCGCATCGTCGGCGGCACCGCCGACATGGCCGCCTTGTGGGCGCCGACCGGACGGCTTCGCATGGTGAACCTGACCGCGCTGCGCGCGCCCGGCGGCGACGCGCCGGACGACGAGGCGCTGATCGCACGGCTGATGGAGGCGCCGCCGCCCTCGGAGGACGACACGCACACCGGACGGCGGCGCATCCAGGCGATGCTCTTCGCCGATGTGGTCGGCTTTTCCAAGATCGACGAGGAGCATGTGCCGGATTTCGTGCGCTTCCTCACGCATGTCGCCGACGCGATGACGGGCGCGCCGACGCCTGTCTTCCTCAACACGTGGGGCGACGCGATCTTCGCCGTCACCGACACGGCCGAGGAGATGGCGCGCTACGCGCTCGCCCTGCAGGCGGCGATCTTGGAGGCGCGCGCCAAGCTGACCGGTCCCGCCGCGGCGCTGGACCTGCGCATCGCGCTGCACGCCGGACCCGCCTATCGCGAGACCGATCCGCTGACCGGACGGCCCAACTTCTACGGCGGCCACGTCAACCGCGCCGCGCGAATCGAGCCGGTGACGGTGCCGGGCCAAGTCTATTGCTCAGAGCAGTTCACCGCGCTGCTGGCGGCAGAGGCGGTGCAGCAGGGTGAGACGGCGGGCGGCGCGGGCCGCCCCTGGCGGGTCGAGTATGTCGGCGACATGGCGCTCGCCAAGAAATTCGGAAAGCAAAAGGTCTATAGCTTGCGGGGGCGTTAGCGGGGCTGGCCCTGAAAGCTTTTTCCTTCGACGAGGGAAGGTTGGAGGGGGCGATGCGTCAGCGTCGCCTGGGCGGGAAAGCGCCGAGAGGGCTGGTCGACGCGCGCCTTGGCGGCGCGCCCATCCGCTACCCGACCGTCTCCAATGACGGGAAAGGAGAAATCCTGGGTCGCTACTCCGCCGCGGCCGCCATCTCCCGCCCGGGTCGCGGCCCGTCCAGCATGGTCTGCGCCGCCCAGACGTGGAAGCAGCGGGTCGGCGGGTCCATCACGGGCGTGAAGACGCCGCCGTCGAAGCCGGGCGAGGCCCGGCCTTTCTGCATGCCTTCGACCGCGAAGACGTCCTCGACGAAGACCTGGGACCAGGTGCGCTGGTTGACGGCGCGCAGCTCGGCGTAGGAGGGGTCGCGCACCGCCTCGTCGAAATAATAAAGCGACAGCCGCTCCCGGCATTGGGTCGGACCGTCCGGGAGCACTACAATCGCGAAACTGTGGTCGCGATGCACGCCGAGCATCACATTGGGGAACAGCGACACGTACTCCGCGCCCGTCTCCCACATCTCGGACAAGTCCGGCAACGCCGGGAACTTCACGCCGTCGTGGGAAAGGAGCGGATTGTAGACGCTCGAGCCCTGCCCGGAGAAATTCCCCGGTTCGACGATGTTGTAGTGGTCCTCGATCCGCGAATAGCTGTTGAGCGCCGGATGGACCCAGGGCAGGTGATAGGCCTCGCAATAATTCTCGATCGCGAGCTTCCAGTTGGTCTCGAGCGCGAAGGTCAGGCGGCAGTCGTCGCCCGTATGGACGAGCGGCGCGTTCGCGAACTCGCGCCAGCGATGGAGGATCTTGGCGTTCGCCTCCTCGAACGGCGGGGCCTTTCCGTCCAGATTGATCCAGATGACGCCGAGCCATTCATGCGCGCGCACCTCCATCAGCCCGTAGCAGCTGGGGTCGAAGTCGGGATGGCTGTCCTGCTGCGGGCCGCCGACATAGGGAGTGCGCTTCAAGCGCCCCTCCAGATCGTAGGCCCAGCTGTGATAGCGGCAGCGCAGCACGCCCTTGCTCGGTCCGGCCTTCTCCACCAGCAGCATGCCGCGATGGCGGCAGACATTGTGGAAGACGCGCGCGCGCCCCTGCTTGTCGCGCACCATCAACAAGGGCTGGCCGAGAAAGTCGAGGGGATGACAATCGCCCGGTTTGGCGATGTCGGCGGTGAAGCCGAGACCCGCCCAATGCTTGCCGAAGACCGTGTCGCGCTCGAGCGCCGTCACCTCGGCGTCGGTGTAGCAGGGGTTGGGCAGGCCGATGGCGCTGCCGTCCGCGGCGACGCGGTGGAGCGCCGGTATAAGTGACGCCGCCTTATCCGAAAGGGCCGATGTCGGGTGCTGCGAGAGATCGGTCACGGCTGCGCTCCCTTCCGCTGGATCCTGCATGAGCCTTGAGCTCAAGCGCGAACTTTCGCGCCGAATCCCGGGCGCCGTAAAGCTGACAAATTCCTATCCATCAGGTAACTTCAAGTAATGTCAAAAAGTCCGCACGATCTGCCGCCGCTTTCCGCCGTCGCCGCTTTCGAGGCGGCCGCGCGCCGGCTCAGCTTCAAGCAGGCGGCGGGGGAGTTGAACGTCACCCCTGCGGCGATCAGCCGACAGGTCCGTCGGCTGGAGGAATGGTTCGGGCGGCCTCTATTCCGTCGTCTCCATCGCCGGGTGGAATTGACCGAGGCGGGGGAGGCCTTTTTCGACGCGGTCGCCGCCGGTTTCGCCGGGATCGCCGGCGCGGCGCGCGCGCTGCGCGGCGCGGCGGAGGAGGATGTGACGATCGGCTCGACGGCCGCGGTGGCGCGCTTCTGGTTGGTCCCGCGCCTCCATGATTTCTGGCGCCGCTATCCGGAGTTCCAACTGCATCACGTGATCTCCGATTTCATGATCGATCTGACGCAGCAGCGCGTCGATTTGGCGGTGCGTTTCGGGCAGGGCCAGTGGCCGGGCCTGGAGAGTCAGATGCTGTTCGCGGACCGAATCTACCCCGTGGCCTCCCCCGAGTTCGCCTTCGAGCGCGGGCCGTTGCGCACGCTCGACGATCTCGCGGCCGCGCCGCTCATCGACATCGGCGCGGTGCGCGAGGAGGGCTGGCTCGGCTGGCCGGACTGGATGCGCACGGCGGGCGCGCCGGCCCGGCCGCTCAGGCTCAACCGCATCAACTCCTACGCCATCGCGGTGGAGGCGGCGTTGGACGGGCAGGGGGCGCTGCTCGGCTGGCATTCGATGATCAGCGGGTTGGTGGAGGCCGGTCGCCTGCTGCGCCTGACCGAGCACGAGATCCCCTCGCCGGGCGCCTACTTCCTGGTCCGCCGCGCCGATCGTCCGTTGAGCGCGGAAGCGCAATTGCTGCAGGCCTGGCTGACCGAGGCGGCGGCGCAATGAAGGGGCGGGTGGAGGGAGGCGCGGTCTTCGCCGGAGGATCGTCGCGACGCGTTGCACCGAGGATGCCGGGTGGCGCGCGGCGGCGCGCAGTCCGCAAGCGAGACGTCGATCACCCCACCAGCGCCGCCGCCCCGTCCCAACAGAGCTTCAGCCCCGTCAGGAACAACAGCCCGTAGGCGATGCGGTAGAAGACCTGCTGGCTCACCAGCCGGTGCAACCGCACCCCGGCCCAGATCCCCAGCGGCGCCAGCGGGGCGAGCGCGAGCGACGTGCCCAGATTCTCCGCCGAGAACAGCCCCAGCATCGAATAGGGGACGAGCTTTGCGGCGTTGACGGCGAAGAAGAACCAGACGGTGGTTCCGACATAGAGGGTTTTGTCGATCCGCTGCGGCAGCATGTAGAACTGCACCGGCGGGCCGCCCGCGTGGGCCACGAAGCTGGTAAAGCCGGCGACGCCGCCGAAGCCGCTTCCCTTCAACCAGCTTGGGCGGGGCGGCGCGCCGTCCGCCCTGCGCGGACCGAAACCCGTCCAATGCTGCAGCGTGAACAGCACGGCGATCAGCCCGATCGTGAGCCGCACCGCATCCGCGTCGAACAGCCTGAAGGTCAGCGCGCCGACGACGATCCCGGCGATCGCGCCGGGCAGCAGGCGCGCCAGGTTCGTCCAATCCGCCGTCCGTCGGTAGGCGATCAGCCCGAACACGTCCATCGCGCACAGGATCGGCAGCATGATCGCCGCCGCTTCGATCGGCCCGATCACTAACGCCATCGTAGGCACCGCGACGATGCCGAGGCCGCCGCCGAAGCCGCCCTTGGAGATCCCGGCGATCATCACCGCCGGAATGGCGACCGCGTAGAACAGCGGATCCTCGATCAACTCCATCCGGGAACCACCTCGCCGACGCCGCCGCGGCGCGGATCGCCGGCCGCGCTGATCGCGCCGGCGGCGTCGATCTCAGCCCCGTGGACGCCCCCGAAGAAGACGTTTCGCTCTGGCCACAGGCGGTGGTCCGGCCAAAGCGCGGCGAGGGCTGTCGCCTCCTCGTCGCGGAAGCCGCCTTCGATCTCAAGCCGCTCTCCCTCGACATGCAGGCGCGGCGCGGCGATCGCAGCCTCAAGCGGCAAATCCTCCGCCAGAAGCCGCACGGCCGTGTGAAAGATCGCGGAGCGGATGCGGTTCGACCCGCCGCTGCCCAGCGCCACGCGCCGGCCGTCGTCGGTCAGTAGCGCCGTCGGCGCCATCATCGAGGCGATCCGCTCCCCCTCGCGCCATTGGAAGAAGCCGCGGGGATTCAGGTCCTCTTCGCCCAGCATGTTGTTCATCATCTGCTCGGCGCCGGGGATGATCTCGCCGTTGCCTTCGCCGTTTGACAGCGACAGGGCGGCCAGGTCGCCCGCGGCGTCGACGACGGAGATATGCGTCGTCCCGCCGATCTTGCGCGCGCGCCCCGCCAGTCGGTCCAGCGTCGCCGGGGCCAAGAGGCGCTCGGCCGCGCTCTCGATCGCCTGCAGATCCTCGGCCCCGGTCAGGCCGCTTTCCGCGCGGCCTTCGACCGCCGCGCCCATCGCCCCGGCGACGGCGCTCAGCAGATCGGCGCGCCCTGGGGCCAGCCGCTCGATGACCGCCAGCTGTGCGGCGATCAGCGCGCCGCCCGCGGACGGCGCCGGGTTGGTCAGCGCCCGCGCCCCCAGCGCGCGCGCTTCCAGCGGCGCCCGCGTTTGCGCGGCGTATGCGGCCATGTCGGCGCGGGTCAACAGGCCGCCGTCGCGCGCCTGGTCGGCGATCGCGGCGGCCGGTTCGCCCTCATAGAACCAGCGCGGGCCTTCGGCGACCATCGTCTCCACCGCGTCGGCGAAGGCGGGCAGGCGGCGCACAGCGCCTTCGCGCTTGGTCGCGCCGGGCTCATGCGCGTCGGCCATCAGGGCGCGGGCCTCGTCGCTCGCCAGCATGATGGGCGAGACGACGCGCATCAAAAGCGCCTGGAAGGGCCCGATCGGATGGCCCTCCCGGGCGAGGCGGATCGCCGGCGCCGCGATCTCGCGCAAGGGCAGGCGCCCGCGCGCAGCGTGCACGGCGAACAAGCCTGCGGGGATCCCCGGCACGGCGGCCGCCGCCCGGCCGATGTGGAACGCCTGGGTCGCCGTCCCGAAATCGGCGACGATCTCGCGAAAGTCTAGGTCCGACTGCGGCCGCTTGCCGCCCGGGGTCTGACAGAAGAAATCGAAGATCCGCGGCGCGTCCCCGTCCGCCGGGGCGGACAGCAGGAAGCCGCCGCCGCCCAGCGAGCACAAGACCGGCTCCGCCACGCAGGCCGCCAACATTCCGGCCAGCGCCGCGTCGCAGGCGCTTCCGCCCGCAGCCAGGACTTCGGCCGCCGCAGCGGCCGTCGCCGGATCGCCGGCTGCGACCGCGCCGCCTCGTCCGCTCATCCCTCAGTTTCCTCGAACCCGTCAGCTCAGGCGGCGGACCATAGCCGCGCGCGCCCTTGCGCGTCCATAGGGCCGGGCGTAATGCTTGCGTCCCGGCAACAGCGACCAGCTTGGAAGAGGTCCCCATGCCCCGCCAGACCGAGCGTCTGCCCCTCGCCTCCCCCACGCCCGGCGTGGCCCGCCATCTTATGGTGCATCGATACGGCGCGCCCGGCGGGCGCCCGAAGGTCTATATCCAGGCGTCGCTGCACGCCGACGAGTGGCCGGGCCTGATGGCGATCCATCATCTGCTGCCGCTGCTCGACGCCGCCGACGCGGCCGGGGAGATCCAGGGAGAGATCATCGTCGTCCCCTACGCCAACCCGCTCGGCATGGACGCGCGCTACGGCGGCGGGATCGTCGGGCGCTACGCCTATGACGGCTCCGGCAACTACAACCGCGATTGGGCGGATTTGGCGCCGCTGATCGCCCAACGCCTGAACGGCCCGCTGTCGGGCGAGGCCGAAGCCGACGTGGAGCGCGTGCGCGGCGCGATCCGCGCCGCCGTCGCCGACCTGCCGAGCCGCACCCCGATGATGGAGCTGCGCCGCACCCTCATGGGCCTTTCTGCGGACGCCGATCACGTCCTCGACCTCCACTGCGACGGCGAGGCGGAGCTTCATCTCTACGCCAACGAAGCCCGCCGCGAGACGGCGATGGGCCTGGCCGAGGATCTCGGGATCGAGGTCGCGCTGCTGGAGGAGGAGGCCGGCGGCGGCGCCTTCGACACCGCGCCGGTGGAGCTCTGGTGGCGCCTGAAGGAGCACGACGTCCCCGGCGCGGAGAGACTGCCCGTCGCCTGCTTCGGCGCGACAGTGGAGTTGCGCGGAAAGGGGGACGTCTCCGACGAACTGGGGGCGCGCGACGCGGCCGGGCTGCTGCGCTTCCTGGCGCGGGTCGGCGCGACGACGCCGGCCGCGGCCGATCGCGCCGGCCCTGCGCCCGCCGCGACGCCGGTCGGTTACCGCCTGGATGCGGTCGACACGCTCAACGCGCCGGTCGCAGGCCTCGCCTGCTATCTGAAGCCGCTGGGCGCGACCGTGCAGGCGGGCGAGGTCGTCGCCGTCGTCATCGACCCGGCCGCCGAGCCCGGCGCGGCGCGCACCGAGGTGACGACGCAGCAGACCGGCCGCCTCTTCGCCTTCAACGAACACCGCTTGGTCCAGCCCGGCGACCGCATCGCCAAGGTCGCGGGGCGCGAGCCGCTCTCCTACCGCAAGCTGGGGGCGTTGTTGGAGGATTAGAAGCCGGCGCCCCTCGCCCCTTTCATAAGGGGAGAGGGAGAAACAAGACGCGCCCCTACGCCGCCGGCTGCGGCGCGGGCGTCTTGGCGGGGGCGGTCTCGCGCGGGCGCAGATGGGCGTGGTAGCGGCGCTCGAGCGCCTTGAAGATCCGAGTGATGCCGAAGACCAGCACCCCGTAGAGCACGGCGGCCGAGATGAAGCCTTCCCAGGTGACGTAGTATTTCGCGTTCACCACGCGGCCCGCGCCCAGGATGTCGATCACCGTGATGGTCGAGGCGACGACCGAGCCGTGCAGCATGAAGATCACTTCGTTGCCGTAGGCGGGCAGCGCGCGGCGCAGCGCGCTCGGCATGATGATGCGGCGGACCCGCGTCCAGGGCGCCATGCCGGCGGCCTTCGCGGCCTCCACCTCGCCCCAGGGGGTCGCTTCGATCGCGCCGCGGAAGATCTCGGTCGTGTAAGCGGTGGTGTTGAGCACGAAGGCGATCAGCGCGCACCACCAGGCGTCCTTCAGGACCACCCAGAAGACGCTGTCGCGCACCGCCTCGAACTGGCTGAGCCCGTAATAGAGCAGATAGAGCTGCACCAGCAGCGGCGTGCCGCGGAAGAAATAGGTGTAGGCCCAGACGATCGGGTTCCACACCGGATGGCGGTAGGCGCGGGCCAGCGACAGCGGGACCGACAGGACGAAGCCGATCGCCAGCGCGATCGCGACCAGCAGCACCGTGTTGATGACGCCGGTCAGGAAGAAGTCCCAATTCTCGAAGACGAGGGCGAGATCCATCTTGCGTCTCCCCCTCAGGCCCGCCGCACGCCGGCGGAGTATTTGCGATCGAGGCGGTTGAGGCCCCAATCGGAGATCGCGGTCAGCACCAGATAGATGATCAGCACCGCGAAGAAGAACATGAACGGCTCCTGCGTCGCCTTGCCGCCGGCGTTGGCGTTGTAGACGACGTCCTGAAGGCCGATGACGCTGACCAGCGCCGTCGTCTTCAACAGCACCAGCCAATTGTTGGTGAAGGAGGGCAGCGCGTAGCGCACCAGCTGCGGCCAGATCACCCGCCGGAAGGTCAGGCTCGGCGTCATGCCGCAGGCGACCGCGGCCTCGATCTGTCCCTTCGGGATGGAGAGGAAGGCGCCGCGGAAGGTCTCCGTCATGTAGGCGCCGAAGATGAAGCCGATGGTCAGCACCCCGGCCATGAAGGGATTGACCTCGACATAGGTCCATAGCGAGGTGAGTTCGCCCAGATCGTTCAGCAGCAGCTGACCGCCGAAGAAGATCAGCAGCATGAGCACGAGGTCCGGCACGCCGCGGATCACGGTGGTGTAGGCCTCGGCGATCACGCCGGGGACGCGCGCCCCCGACAGCTTGCCCCACGCGCCCAGCAGGCCCAGCAGCACCGAGATCAGGACCGAGGCGATCGCCACCTCGATCGTCACCAGGACGCCGTCCAGCAGGTTCCAGCGATATTCCCAGACGCTTTCCATCGCATGGGCCTCCTCAAGCCGCGGCTTGATCCGAAACAGGAAGGCCCGCCGCCCGATCCGACATCCGGTCGGACGAGACGGCGGGCCCCGTCAACGCGTCACTCGGTCCTCGACCGGTCGGCCGTTCAGCCGCCGTAGATGTCGAACTCGAAGTACTTGTCGTTGATTTCCTTGTAGGTCCCGTCCTCGCGGATCGCGGCGATCGCGTCGTTCAACTTCTGACGCAGCTCGTCCTCGCCCTTGCGCACCGCGATGCCGGCGCCTTCGCCGAAATACTGCGGATCGGTGTGATCGCCGCCGAAGAAGGCGTAGCCCTCGCCGGCCTCGGTCTTCAGGAAGCCGTCCGAAACGGCGATCGAGTCGGCCAGAATGGCGTCGACGCGACCGGCCTGCAGGTCGAGATAGGCCTCGTCCTGGGTGGCGTAGCGCTTGATCTCCGAGTCGGTGTAGAGCGCGCTGACGTAATCGTCATGAATCGTGCCGCGCTGCACGCCGATCGTCTTGCCGGCCAGCCCTTCGGGCGTGTCCGCCCAGTCCACGCCTTCCTCGGCGGCGAACTTGGCGGGGGTCTGATAGTACTTGTTGGTGAAGTCGACGACCTTCTGGCGATCCGGCGTGATCGACATGGAGGCGATGATGGCGTCGTACTTCTTCGCCTGCAGGGCGGGAATGATGCCGTCCCAGTCCTGCTCGACGAGCGTGCACTCGACATTCATCTCGGCGCAGAGCGCGTTGGCGATGTCGATGTCGAAGCCGACCAGTTCGCCGGAGGCGGTCTTCTCCGAGAACGGAGGATAGGCCCCTTCGACGCCGATGCGCAGCGTGTCCTGCGCGGAGGCGGCCGAAACGCCGAGGGCCATCACGCCCGCGGCCAGGGCGGCGGTGAATTTCGGGAAACGCATGGTGCTCACTCTCCTCGTTTATCGGGGCGGCGGACGGCGCGGGAACCAAGCGTCCCGCCTCCTTGTCGCCCGTGGTTTGATCCGGCGTCGCGCCGGTTCTCCCTCGTTCGGCCGCTCCTCCCTCACTCGCGGGTGCGGGCGAGAAACTGCCGAAACCGGTCTGAGCGCGGATTGCTGAAAACCTCATCCGGCGGCCCCCGCTCCTCGACGCGCCCCTGGTGGAGGAAGACGACCTCCGAGGCGACGTCGCGGGCGAAGCCCATTTCGTGCGTGACAACGATCATCGTACGGCCTTCTTCCGCCAAATCTCGCATCACGGTCAAGACCTCGCCCACCAGCTCCGGATCGAGGGCGGATGTCGGCTCGTCGAACAGCAGCGCCGACGGCTCCATGGCCAGCGCGCGCGCGATCGCCGCGCGCTGCTGCTGGCCGCCGGACATGTGGGCGGGATAGTAGTCGCGGCGCTCCCAAATGCCGACCTTGTTGAGCAGCGCCTCCGCGCGTTCCAGCGCCTGTTTCTTCGGAACGCCCAGGACGTGGACCGGCGCTTCGATCACATTCTCCAAAACCGTCATGTGAGCCCAGAGATTGAAGCTCTGGAACACCATGGCGAGCTGGGTGCGGATGCGCTGCACCTGCTTGGGATCGGCCGGGACGGGTTGGCCGCGCTTTTCGGTCATCCGAATGGTTTCGCCGTTGACGGACACCTGACCGGCGTTCGGAGTCTCCAGCAGATTGAGGCACCGCAGAAACGTGCTCTTGCCCGAGCCCGACGAGCCGAGCATGGCCATCACGTCGCCGCGCCGCGCGGTCAAAGAGACGCCTTTCAGCACCTCGATCTCGCCGAAGCTCTTGTGCAGGTCGTCGACCGCCAGCACCGTCTGATCGGCGACGGGTCCGGCTCCGCCCCCGGTCGGGCTCACCCCATCCATCAGTGGCTCCAAGCCCCCTGGCTTCGCCGCGCTCCCGTCATTGGCGCCGATCCTGTGCGCGTCTGCGCGTCGGCCGGTGAGCTAAGCGGCGCGAGTCCCCCCCGATCGGACCCGCATCGTCCCTGTCATACAAACGAAACCGTAGTGGTATGCCGAAACGGACGCAAGCGCATTGCGTTGCGGCGCCGAATCACGGCTTGTTCTTCTCAGCATGCTCTTTTCGTCCGGTTTTTCCTGGCGGGTATATGGTGGTCTATACTATATGTTGCCGTGGGAGAGAGCGCGCTCACGAGGTTTGGCGGGCGCTTGGCTCAGCTGATAGGAACCCTGCGCGGCCGAGGCCGCGAGAGCCTGGGTAGGTCCGAGACCGTGACGAGCGAGGACCGATACGGAGTCCGCGGTTTTGCGGCGACCGGTCGTCTGGTCAGGCGGGCGGCGCGCCGCATTGTGCGACGCCGCGCCCGGCTGCTCGCGGGAGGCGCGGCCTGGGCCGTCCTGATCGCGGCGCCCGGGGCGTGGGCGATCGAATTGAGCGACGCCGTCCGAAGCGCCCTGCAGACCAACCCCGACGTCGGCATCGTCGCCGAGAACAAGCGCGCTGTTGAGTACGAGTTGGAGCAGGCGGAGGGCGGCTACTATCCCTCCGTCGATTTCCAGGCGTCGAGCGGCTACGAGTGGACGGACGACCGCTCGACCCGCGGGCGGTCCAAGGCGGGCGGCGACGCGGACTCCGTGCGCATGCCGCGCTGGGAGTCGAGCCTGACCCTGACCCAGCCGATCTTCGACGGCTTCGCCACCGACGCGGATGTCTCGCGCCAGGAAAGCCGGGTCGTCTCGGCCTCGCGTCGGGTGCGGGAGACGGCGGAGTTCGTCGGCCTGGACGCCATCGAAGCCTACCTGGAAAGCCTGCGGCAGCGGGAACTCGTGGCGATCGCCGAGGATAACGTGCGCAGCCACGAGCAGACGCTGGAACTCGTCGAGGCGAAGGCGGCCGGCGGCGCAGCCACCGTCGCCGACATCCAGCAGGCGCAGTCGCGCCTCGCGGCCGCGGAGAGCACCTTGACCGAAGCGGAGGCGCGTCTGCGCGACGCGGACGCGACCTACGTGCGCGTCATCGGCGAAAGCCCGAGCGAGCTGTTCCGGCCGCAACCTCCGCTTTGGTCCTTGCCGAAAAGCTTGGACGGCGCGGTGGAGATCGCGTTGCGCAACAATCCGACGATCGCGGTCACCCGCGCCGATCTCGATACAGCGCGGGAAGACTACAAGGCCTCGAAGTCGGCCTTCATGCCGAGCGTCAATCTTGAGATTTCGGGCGAGACCAGTCGGAACCTGGAGGGCTCGCGCGGAGCCGACTACGGGGCGTCGGCGCTGTTGCGGCTCAACTACAATCTCTTCAACGGCGGGCGCGACGTCAATCGACGCCAGGAGCTGGTGCATCGCATCGCGGAGTCCCGGCAGCGCCACAATCGGGCGATGCGGCTCACCGAAGAGGAAATGCGTTTGGCCTGGAATGCGCTGACCGCCGCACGCGATCGGCTGCGCGCGCAGCGCCGGGAAGTCGAGGCGAACGACCGCGTGCGCCAGACCTACCGTCAGCAATTCGATCTTGGCGGGCGCAATCTTCTGGAATTGCTGGATTCTGAAAACGAGTACTTTCTGGCGCGCGGGAATTTGGTGAGTTCCGAGTTCACGGAGCTTTTTTCGGTCTACCGCATTCTGGCGACGGGCGGCGTGCTTCTGGCGGCGCTTGACGTGCCGCAGTTGGGCGACGGGCGCACCGGCCTCGATCCCACGCCGCCGGACCAAATCAATCTAGAGCGTCAGCTGGAGGCGCCGCCTGAAGAGGGAGGCGTGGGCCAGGGCGGCGACCCGACGCTGTCGCCGGACGCCGCCGGCGGGTTGCCAGCCCCGCCTGTCTTCACCGAACCGGGGGCGGCGCTCGACCCCTCCGCGCCGCTCGATCCTTCCGCGCCTCTCGATCCCTCTGCGCCGCTCGATCCCTCTGCGCCGCTTGATCCCTCTGCGCCGCTTGATCCGAGCGGCGGGGGGGAGGGGGCGTCGACGGTGGACCCCTCGGCGCCGCTCGACCCGTCCGCCCCGCTCGACCCGTCCGCTCCGCTCGACCCGTCCGCTCCGTTGGATCCGAGCCTTCCGCTCGATCCGAACGCGCCATTGGATCCGAACGCGCCGCTGGACCCGAGCGCCCAGGGCGCGCCGATGGAGGAGAGCTTCCCGGACGTTGCGCCGTTGCGTCGGGTCAGCGAGGCGGACGCCGCGCAGTTCACGGCCCTGGGAGGCGGCGGCCCACGACTTCCCGACGCACCGTCGAAACATCCGGCGGCCGACGGTCCCGCCTCGCGCCTGCACGTCATGGCGGGCCCGGATGAGGAGGGCGCAGACGTACCGGGCGCCGGCGCGCTTAGGAGCGGGCGAGAGAAGGCGGAGGCCGCCGTCCGCGCCGCGCCGGTTCGTCAAGCGCCCGCGGCTCCGTACGGACTGTTCACGGAGTGAGCGGCCAAGACTGCGGCGGCGCCCCGCAAACGGGCGCCGACGCGTCCGATGGTCGAATCGATGCGGCCGGGCTCCTCTTTCTCTTGCCTTCGACGCGCGCTGACACGTCGGTTTCCCTTCGGGCGTTGAATGCTTTCTATTTGTTTTAAAAGTATAATTATGATATCGATAAAAATTTAATTAAATTCGTATAAAAGATTTTCAAATTTTTGTAGATTTTCACCCCATCGCGACCTTAGAGTGCGCTCGGATAAGGCGGGGCGAAGTGCGTCCCGTCGTCCAGTTGGGCGACCGGAACGCGGTTGCACGACCGGAAAGCGAAGCGCCCCGCCACGGTTCGTCGAGAGGGTCGACGTCAGCGGGACGGCATCTGAAAGGCGAGAGCCATGGCGGTTGAGGGTCAGATCCCGAGCCCGGGATACCAGAACGGCGCGGACGACGCGTTCGATTTCATCCCGGAGAGCCACGAGGCGGCCGGCGCCGCGATCTCGATCGGCGCGCCGCTCGGCGGCGGGTCGGACACGATCCCGGTCGCGCCCGGGCAGGCGCTGCGTCTGGATTTCGACCCGGGCGAGGTCGCCGTGACCTCCGGCCCGGACGGCGTGACCCTCACCTTCGCCGACGGCTCCACCTTGACCCTCGCCTCGACCGAACCCGGCGGCTTCGGGGACAATCCCCCGCTTCTGCTGACCCCGGATTCCCAGTATGAGGACGCGCGAAATCGAGCGGCGCAAGATGGCGGCGAGCGCGCCGTTAGCGATGAGTCGGACGGCGGAGACTCGAGCAATCCGTTCCAGTTCGCCGCCGGCGACGCCGAGCTCGAGGCGCGGGCGATCGAGGTGGACAAACCCGGCGCGGGCGAAACCAGCGAGATGCTGATCCAACCCGGGCAGCCGCTGAAGCTCAATTTCGATCTCGACGAGGTCGAGGTCATCCAGACCGACAGCGACATCGTGCTCAGCTTCGCCGACGGCGCGCAGATCTCGTTCAGCTCTCTGGTGGACGCCGCCTTCTCCGAGGCCCCGCCGGTGCTGTTGCTGCCGGACGGCAGCCTGATGAGCTCCCAGGAGCTCATCGACATGGGATCCAACATCGACGCGCTGGCCGACGCGTTGGCGGGCGTCGACACGGCGGCCGGGCAGGCCAATGTGGGCCCGGTGACCAATTACGGCGACGGCGCCGGCGAGCAGCCGGGCGAGAGCGCTTTGGGCGCCGACACCCCCGCCCCGACGCTGGCGAGCGGCGGTCTGCCGCCGGCCCCGCCGCCGCTTCCGCCGCTTTCTTCGGCGCCGCCTCCGCCGCCCCCGCCGCCTCCGCCTCCGCCGCCGCCTCCGCCGCCTCCGCCGGAGCCTGATCTGTCGAGCCCGCCGAGCCTGGGCGCCTTCTCGCTCGAGCGCGACGAGGACGATCTGACGGCCGGCTCGGACGGCGCGGACGCGCTGTCGGTCAGCCAGACGCTCTCGATCACCGAGGGGTCGGGCGACGTCACCGGCGTCACGCTCTCGGCCGGGGGCGGCCTGCAGGCGCTGAACCTTACGTCGGGCGGCGAGGCGCTTAGCTACTCGGTCTCCGGCGACGGTCAGACGCTGACCGCGACGGCCGGCGGCGAGACTGTGTTCACCGCGGCGCTCAGCCAGTCGGGCGGCGCCTATTCCCTGACTTTCACGCTGAACGGCGGGCTCGACCACCCGTCGGGCGCGGGCGAGAATTCGGTGAGCAACATTCCGCTGACGCTGAGCGTCGCGGCTGACGACGGCGAGACCGGGACCGCGACCGTGACGGTCGGCGTGGTCGACGACGTGCCGACCGCGATTTCCGACGGCACCGCCTCGGTCGCCGAAGGCGGCGCGGCCTTGACCGGCAATGTGATGACGAACGACACGGTCGGCGCCGACGGGGCCGACCTGACCTCGTTCCAGTACACGGCCGCGAGCGGCGCGACCGCGACCGCGGCCGCCGGCGAGACCGTCACGACGCCGAACGGCTCGCTTACCGTGAACGCCGACGGCTCCTGGAGCTTCACGCCGAACGCCGTGCTGGATCACTCCGCCGGCGCGGTGCAGGACGGCTTCATCTACACCCTGACGGACGGCGACGGGGACACCGCCAGCGCGTCCCAGAACATCTCGATCACCGACGCCGGCGCGGCGACGATCGCGGCCGAGGATACGAGCGTCGACGAGGACGATCTGGCGGCCGGCCGGGATTCGAGCCCGGAATCCACGACCGTCTCGGGCGCCTTCACCCAGACGGGCGGCCAGGACGCGATCGCGGACATCCAGTTCAGCGGGACCGACGGCCTGCCGAGCCTCACCTCGAACGGCGAGGCGGTGACCTACAGCCTCTCGTCCGACGGTAAGACGCTGACCGGCTCCGCCGGCGGCGAGACGATTTTCACCGCGACCGTCAAGTCGGACAATTCAGGCTACGACTTCACGCTGTCGGGCGCGATCGACCACGCCTACGGCGGCGGCGAGAACAGCCTGGATCTGCCCTTCGCCGTGACCGTCACGGACGCGGACGGCGACACGGCCGCCGGCTCCTTCTCGGTCTCCGTCGTCGACGACACGCCGGTCGGGGCGAGCGAGCAGACGCTGACCGTCAGCGAGGACGGAGGCGCGGTCGGGACCGATCACGGCGCGCCCAACCTGCTGGCGAACGAGACCTTCGGCGCCGACGGCCAGCCGGCCTCCGGCGCGACCATTACCGGCTTCGGCTACACCGATGCGACGGGCGCGACGCAGAGCGCGAACGCCGGCGAGACGGTGACGACGCAGTACGGCTCGCTCACCGTCAACGCCGACGGCACCTGGTCCTATACGGCGACGACCGGCGCCGATCACGACGCCAACGAATTCCCGTTCGACAGCTTCAGCTACACGCTGGTGGACGCCGACGGCGATGCGGTCAGCGGCCAGCAGCCGATCCTGCTGACCGACGCCGGCCCCTCGATCGACGTCGACGGGGGCCTGGGCGCCGACGGCGACAGCTTCACGGTGGACGAGGACGATCTGTCGGCCGGATCCGACGGCTCGGACGCCGTCTCCGTCAGCGGTCAGCTGACGATCGACGGCGCGGCCGACGGGGTTGAGAGCGTGGCGCTTGAGATTCCGCAGGCGCTGCAGGATATGGGGCTCACCTCCGGCGGGCAGGCGCTGAGCTACAGCGTCTCCGGCGACGGCCAGACGCTGACGGCCTCGGCCGGCGGCGAGGCTGTCTTCACCGTCGCGCTCAGCGAAAGCGGCGGCCAGTACGGCTTCACTTTCACCTTACAGGGCGAGCTGGATCATCCGGACGCCGCGGGTGAGAACGTCATTTCCGGCGTGCCCTTCCAGGTGCAGGTCGCGGACACGGACGGCACCACGGCGAGCGCCGACTTCACCGTCGACATCGTCGACGACGTCCCGCAGGCGGTCGACGAAGCGACGATCACGCTGGGCGAGGGCGGTGAGAGCGTCGGATCCTCGAACGGCGGCGTCAATCTGCTGGCGAACGACGAGACCGGCGCCGACGGCGCGACGATCACCGAAATCGCCTACACGGACGAGTCCGGCGCGGCCAAGACCGCCGCCGTCGATCCGACGAACGGCGTCACGGTCGACACGCAGCACGGCTCGCTCACCGTCAACGCCGACGGGAGTTGGTCCTACTCCTCGGACGCGAGCGTGGCGGGCGACGGGGTGAGCGACGCCTTCACCTATACGATCACCGACGCGGACGGCGATACGTCCAGCGCGACTCAGGGCCTAACGCTGACCGACGGCGGGCCGAAGATCGGGTTCCCGGACGGCGATCCGGGGACGCCGGACGCCGAGACGGGCGATGCGGCGGTGGACGAGGACGACATCTCGTCCGCCAGCGTCACTCAGCCGATCGCGATCGATTTCGGCGACGACGGGCCGGCGGCGACCGACCCGGTCCAGCTCGAGATCCCGCCTGCGCTCGCCAGCGCGGGTCTGACCGCGGGCGGGCAGCCGGTCACCTTCGCGCTGTCGGCGGACGGGCTCAGCATCGTCGGCTCCGCCGGCGGCGAGGAGGTGCTGTCGATCAGCGTCTCCGGCGATCCCGCCTCCGGCTACAGCTACACCGCGACGCTCTCCAAGCCGCTCGATCACGACGGCTCGGGGGAGGACTCCATCCAGAATCTGCCGGTCACCGTGGTCGCGACCGACGGCGACGGCACGGTCGCGCGCGCCGGCGTCGAGATCGACGTGATCGACGACGTGCCGACCGCGACGGACGAGCCGGCGCTGGCGATCGGCGACGGCGACAGCGTCACCGGCTATAACGTGCTCTCGAACGACGATCTCGGCGCTGACGGCGCGACGCTGGTCAGCTTTTCCTACGCCGACGCCAACGGGGTTCAGCAAAGCGCCTCGGCCGGCCAGGAGGTGACGACCCAGTACGGCACGCTGCAGGTCAACAGCGACGGCTCCTGGAGTTTCACCGCGAATGCGGGCGCCCAGACCGGATCGACGCTGGATGACGGCTTCACCTACACGATCCGCGACGCCGACGGCGACGAGGCGACCGCCATGCAGGCGATCTCGATCACCGACGGCGGCCCGCAGATCGGCTTCGGCGGCCAGCCCTTCGGCCAGGACGGCGGCGGCGCCGTCGACGAGGACGATCTGGGCGCCGAGAGCGGCGACCGGGAGGCCGGCACCGATCAGGCCGGCGCCAGCTCCTTCACCCAGTCGATCAACGTCGACTTCGGCAGCGACGGCCCGGCCGCCAGCGACGCGGTGCAGTTCGAGATCCCGCAGGCGCTGACCGACAAGGGCCTGACGTCCGACGGCGAGGCGCTGAGCTACGCCGTCTCGGGCGACGGGACGACGCTGACCGGCTCGGCCGGCGGCGACACCATCTTCACGGCCGTGCTGTCGGGCGATCCGAACAGCGGCTACAGCTACACGTTTGATCTGGTTGGCAATCTCGACCAGGCGCAGGGCGAGGGCGAGAATTCGATCGCCGACGTTCCGCTCGGCGTCGTCGTGACCGATTCCGACGGCGATCAGGCCCGCGGGACAATCAATGTCGAGGTGATCGACGACGTTCCGCAGGCGGCGGACGAGCCCGCGGTCTCGATCGAGGAAGGGGCCGGGACCATCGGCACCGCCCAGGGCGAGGCCAATCTGATCGCCAACGACAGCTTCGGGGCCGACGCCGACGGCGCGGCGATTCAGAGCTTCACCTACACGGACGCCAACGGCGACGCGGCGACGCAAGCGATGGGCGGCCAGACGCAGACGGTGACGACCCAGTTCGGCTCCTTGACCGTCAATCCGTGGGGCGGCTGGAGCTACACCGCGAACGGCGATCTGGATCACAGCGGCGGCCAGCCGCTGGACGACAGCTTCAGCTACACCATCGTCGACGGCGACGGCGACACGGCGAGCGCGACCCAGCCGATCTCGATCACCGACGACGGCCCGAGCGTCGATGTCGGCGGCGGCCTGGGCGCGGGCGGCGACGAATTCTCCGTGGACGAAGACGACCTACCGGCCGGCGCCGACGGCTCGGACTCGCTTTCCGTCACCGGCGATCTGACGATCGACGGCGGCTCGGACGGGCTCGATTCGGTCGCGCTTCAGGTTCCGCAGGCGCTGCAGGTCATGGGCCTCACCTCCGGCGGCCAGCCGTTGAGCTACAGCGTCTCCGGCGACGGCCGGACGCTGACGGCCGAGGCTGGCGGGGAGACGGTCTTCACCGTCCAGCTGAGCGAGAGCGGCGGCCAGTACAGCGCGACCTTCACGCTGGCGGGCGAGCTCGACCATGCGGCCGGCGCGGGCGAGAACGTCGCCCAGAATCTGCCCTTCACCGTCGCGGTGACCGACGGCGACGGCAGCACGGCCGAGGCCGGCTTCACGGTCGACGTGGTCGACGACGTGCCCCAGGCGGTCAACGACGCGACCGTCTCGCTCGCGGAGGGCGACAGCGCAACGGGCGGGAACGTGTTGTCCAACGACGCGCTCGGCGCCGACGGCGCGAGCGTGACCAGCTTCGAATACACGCCCGCGGGCGGCGGCGCGGCGGTCAGCCAGACGGTCCCGAGCGGCGGCGGCGCGACGGTCGCGACGCAGTACGGCTCGCTGACCGTCAATTCGGACGGCTCCTGGAGCTTCACGGCCGATGACGGGATCGATCAGTCGAACGGCCCGGTCGCGGACGGCTTCACCTACACGATCACGGACGGCGACGGCGATACGTCGAGCGCGACCCAGGGGATCGAGATCACCGACGCCGGCGTCCCCGTCGCCAACGACGACGGCCCCGGCGCCGGCGACGGCGGCGCGAGCGTCGTCGAGGGCGAGAACCAGATCAGCGGCAACGTGGTCGCGAACGACGACGCCGGCTCGGACGGCCCGATCACCGTCGTCAGCTTCACCTATACGGCCGAGGACGGCTCCTCCAAGACCGTCGACGCCGGCCAGACGGTCGACACCCGATACGGCTCGCTGACGGTCAATTCCGACGGCTCCTGGACCTACGAGTCCGATCCGAGCGAGAATCACGCCTCCGGCGATCTGCCCGACAATTTCACCTACACGATCGAGGATCAGGACGGCAGCCAGGCGTCTGCGACCCAATACATCACGGTGACGGACGGCGCGCCGGTCGCGGTCGACGATCCGCTGAAGTCGGTGCAGGAGGGCGCGGGTCCGGTCACCGGCGACGTGATGGCGAACGACGACGGCGGACCCGACGGCGCGACGCTCACCAGCTTCGAATACACGCCCGCGGGCGGCGGCGCGGCCGTCTCCGCGAGTGTTCCGGCTGGCGGCGAGACAACGGTCGACGCCGAGTTCGGCCAGCTGACCGTGCGCGCCGACGGGACCTGGAGCTTCACGCCGACCTCCGACGTCGACAACGCCTCCGGCAACCCGCAGCAGAGCTTCACCTACACGATCACGGACGGCGACGGCGATACGTCTAGCGCGACCCAGGCGATCGAGATCACAGACGGCGCCGGCCCCGTCGCCGAAGACGACGCTCTCCGCGCTGTCCAGGAAGGTCAGAACCAGATCGGCGGCAACGTCCTCGACAATGACGACGCCGGCGCCGACGGCTCGGTCACGGTGACCGGCTTCACCTACACGGCCGAGGACGGCTCGACCCAGGACGGCGTCATCGGCCAGCCGATGAACACCCAGTACGGCACGCTGACGGTCAATTCCGACGGCTCTTGGAGCTATGAGTCCGATCCGAGCGAGGATCATTCGAACGGCGACCTGCCGGACGACTTCACCTACA
>NZ_JAVJQE010000009.1:0-287061 GCF_040218065.1 Marivibrio sp.
GCCCGCGCGCTGCGCCGCTTCCAGGCCGCCGCCGGCCTGAAAGTCGACGGGCTCGCGCGGCCCGGCGGGCCGACCGACGCCGCGCTCGACAACCGCCGCCGGCGCGTCTGGCGCTTGGCCGCGCAAGGCCGCCGGCCGGAGGATGAGACGCTCGACGACCGCCTCGCCGTCTTCTTGCAAGACCGCGCCCGGCGCCGCCGGATCGCCGAGGACGACCTCGCCGCGCTTTCGGAAAGCCGCACCGGCCGCCTCCACCTGATCCGCCTCGCCCGCACCACGGACCCGGAGACCGCGCGGCCCATCCTCGCCCGCGAACTCGACCGCCTGCGCGCCGAACGGGCCGCGCGGGCGAAAAGCCCGCCCGACGACGGCTCGCGCCCCCTGCCCGGCGACGGCGACGGTCGCGCCCCTGGCCGGCCGGGACCGCCCGACGACGGATCGCGGCCAATGCCCGGCGACGGGGGCGGTCGCGCGCCCGGCTATCCAGGACCGCCCGACGACGGCTTTCGCCCGCCGCCAGACGGCGATGACGACGGCCGCCCGCCCGGCCTCCCCGGCCCGCCCGACGACGGGTCACGCCCCCTGCCGGACGACAAGCCGCCGCCGCCCGACCCGGACGACGACGAACCGGAAGACGACTGCCCGACGCAGGAGGAGATCGACGCGCTTAAGGCGAGCGCAGCAAAGGTCCGTGAGCGTGTCCGCGAAGCGGAAGAAAAGGTTGCGGCTCGTTTGCGCGAAGCGGCCGCCGCGGAAGCCTCAATCCAAACAGAGAAAGTCAACGCCGCAAAAGCCGGGCTCGACGTTGGGCTTTGCTTGCTCAATTTGAACGCGGCAAGAGCTGCAGCGTGCATCTTACGAACCGCGGGCGTCGCCGGTGGCGCGCTTATCCTCACATTGTATAGATTGGACACCGCGCAAGACGCACTTCGCGCGGCGGAGCAAGAGATGAACGAAGCGCGGGAGGAGTTAGAAGCTCTTGAAGCCGAGATAGAAGCGCTGGAGGAAAAGCGCCGTGTATGTCGGGACAAAGGCCATGGCGCTGCAGTTCCGTCCGATCAGTCTGCAGAGGTCGAGTATCGCAGAAACAGGTGAACCTCACGGCGAACCTTTTTTCGTTCTTTGGCGGTCAAGGCGGCCGCGGCGCGCTCCACATCATCCGGATTCGGCCAAGCTCCCAACGCGGCGGCCAGGAGCATGTGATAATATGCATCCGTGTAGTCGCCCTCGTGCACTTGGAAACCGCCCAAGACGAGCGCGGCGATCGCATCACGCTCCGCGACCGCTTCCCGAAGCCAATATCGCCCGCCTGCGCGGTAACTCGGGTCCGCCGCCGGCGACAGGAGCATCTGGCCCACTGCGCGTTTCTCTGCGGGCGTCATCTCTTCCGGCGTGGGCGGATCGCTCACCGTTCGGGCGAAGCTTGGATAAGGGGCTTGGCCAATGCCGAAGTGAAGGCGCGCCATCAGTTCGAGGCGCGCAAGAGGACCGCCCTTCACGATCAAGGCGGCCCAGGCTCGCTCCCCCTCAACCCCGTTGAGCAGCGCGTCGCGCAACGGCGTCGGCCATTCCCTGAAGGCAGGGCCGAAGATGTCAGCAAACCCGTCCCACTCCTCAGGCGGCGCGTCGTCCAACCACCGCTGAAGCCACCAGCGCGCGGCCTGGTGGCGAAAGTGCGCCTCGGCGTCCGGCTCCCCCTCCCCGGGCTCGGCGAGCTCGAGGCGATAGGCGGCGGCGATGATCGCGGGCGCGAAGCCGCAGACGATCGATCGGTGCACCAACGTCTCCAGCCGATCGATCGCCGGCTGCACGATCGAACGGTCCTGCGCCGCGACGCCGGCCGCGACCTCGTCCATTGCGGCGTTGCACAACGCCCTATCTCGCTCCCGCGCGGCGATCTCCGCCGCGTCCAAGGCGGCGGCGCGGGCGGAGGCGAAGGTCAGCGCGATCAGCGCGAAAAGGAGCAACTTCTTCATTATTCAATTATAGAGAGCTTTTGACGGGCTCGGAAGCGGCCTATGCGGGCCTGGCGCTCCGCGCGCGCACCATGCAACTGGAGGCCGCCGCCGCCCGCCCTTCGCCGCCCGCCCTTCGCCGCCCGAGGCCCCCGCTTTCGCGGGGGCGCCGAGGGGCGTGCGGGCGGCCCGCGCCGCGGCCCGCCTCAAAGAAAAACGGCCGCCCGGATGACCGGACGACCGTTTTCATTGCGACCGGGACGAACCCGAGCCTGCGGCGCCTCAGGCGGCCTTCAGGTTCTGGTTGGCGAAGTCCCAGTTGATCAGATGCTCCAGGAACGCGCCCATATAGTCCGGACGGCGGTTCTGGTAGTCGAGATAGTAGGCGTGCTCCCACACATCCATGGTGATGAGCGGGGTCTTGCCGTGCACCAGCGGCGTGTCGGCGTTGAGCGTCTTCTCGACCTTCAACTTGCCGCCGTCGAGGACGAGCCACGCCCAGCCGGAGCCGAACTGCGTCGCGCCGGCGGTCTTGAACTGGTTGGCGAACTCCTCGTAGGAGCCGAAATCCTCCTTGATCTTGTCGGCGATGTCGCCGGTCGGCTGACCGCCGCCGTTCGGGCTCATCGAGTGCCAATAGAAGGTGTGGTTCCAGACCTGGGCGGCCTGGTTGAAGAGCCCTTGATCGCCCTTGTCATGGGCCGCCTGGGCGATCTCCTCGATCGAGGCGCCCTCAAGGTCGGTGCCGGAGATCAGCTCGTTGGTCTTGGTGACGTAGGCGTTGTGGTGCTTGTCGTGGTGGAAGCTGAGCGTATCGGCCGAGATGTGCGGCGCGAGCGCATCCTTACCGTAGGGCAGATCGGGCAGTTCGATAGCCATTTTTCCCTCGCTTTATCCCTGTTTCGCGCGGCGCGTCGCCGCTTCGGTGGGGTCTCGTTTCGGGCGAAAGACGGGGGCGGGCGCAGATACGCCGCGAAAGCCCCCTCGTCCCGCCTGCGCAATGTAAGCGCTCGCGGGCGGGGATCAACCCGGACGAACGGCGGGACCGGGGTTCAGGCCTCCGCGTCCGGGGCGTTCTTCTCCGCCGCACGCTCCCAGCCGCGATCGGTCTGCTTCCAGTAGGTCAGATGACGCCCGCCCTCCATCTCGCGCTTCCAGGCGGCCCGCGCGGCGGCGACGGCTTCTGGATCCCGGCCGTCGAAGATCCGGCAGACCAAGGCGAAGCCCTCCGCGCTCGCGGCCTCCGCCCCGTCCGTCAGGAATAGGACGGAGGCGCCGTTGGGGTTCTCCTGCTGGTCGGTCAGCCAGATCGGCTGTTGGGCGGCGTGGCCGTCCGCGGCGGAGCCGTGGGGCAGGAAGCTGCGCTCGGCGTAGGTCCAGAGGTGATCGGCCAACTGCTCCACCCGGTCGGTCGAGCGCGCACGCACGATCGCGCGCCAGCCGCGCTCCAGACAGCGCTCCAACATGATGGGAAGCGCCCCCTCCAGGCTCGCCCGCTCAAGATGATAGTAGCGGATTTCCATCGCCGAGCCTCCGCGCCCGAGCCGACCGCCCGCCGCCTCAGCCGTAATGGTCGGCGACGAAGCGGTTCAGCAGCCGAACGCCGAAGCCGGTCGCGCCCTTCGGGACGGTCGGCTTCTCCTTGGTCGACCAGGCCATGCCGGCGATATCCAGGTGCGCCCACTTGGTGTTGTCGATGAAGCGCGCCAGGAACTGCGCGGCCGTGATCGACCCCGCCGGCCGACCGCCGACATTCTTCATGTCGGCGATGTCGGATTTTAACTGCTTGTCGTAATCCTCGCCCATCGGCAGCCGCCAGACCTTCTCGGCGCTGTCCTGGCCGGCGCGGTGCAGACGTTCGGCCAGCTCGTCGTCGTTGCAGAACAGGCCGGCGTGCTCATGCCCCAGTCCGATGATGATGGCGCCGGTCAGCGTCGCCAGATCGACGATCAACTGCGGCTTGTGCTCCTTCTGGACATAGGTCAGCACGTCGCACAGCACGAGGCGGCCCTCAGCGTCGGTGTTGATCACCTCGATCGTCTGGCCGGACATTGAGGTCACCACGTCGCCCGGACGCTGCGCGTCGCCGTCGGGCATGTTCTCGACCAGACCGACGGCGCCGATGACGTTCGCCTTGGCCTTGCGGCCGGCCAGCGCCTTCATCAAGCCGGAGACGGCGCCCGCGCCCCCCATGTCCCACTTCATCTCCTCCATGCCGCCGGCGGGCTTGAGCGAGATGCCGCCGGTGTCGAAGGTGACGCCCTTTCCGACGAAACAGAGCGGGCGCGAGGATTTGCCGGCGCCGTTCCATTTCATGACCACGACTTGGCTTTCCCGGCGCGAGCCTCGGCCGACCGCGAGCAGCGCGCCCATGCCCAGCTTCTCGAGCTTCTTCTCGCCCATGACTTCGACTTCGACGCCGAGCGCTTCGAGCGCCTGTAGCTCCTTCGCGAAGCTTTCGGGGTAAAGGACGTTGGGCGGCTCCGAGACGAGGTCCCGCGTGAAGAAGACGCCGTCGGCGACGGCCTCGAGGTCTTTGTAAAGCTTGCGGGCCTTCGCCGGCTCCTCCGACTGGACGGAAAGCTTCCGGAGGGTCGGTTTGTCGCTCGCCTTCTCCTTGGTGCGGTACTTGTCGAAGCGATACCCCGACAAAAGCGCGCCATAGGCGAGGTTTGCAGCCGCATCGGCCGCGCTGACCGCGCCGAGATCGACGCAGATCAGCGCCTCCTTCTCACCGTCGGCGTTAAGCGCCTTGGCGAGCCGTCCGCCGACGTCCTGCCACTGCAGCAACTCCAATCCGCGGCCGACGCCGTAAAGATAGACTCGGCTGTAGGCGGCGTCGGACGGGGCCAGGACGGTGAGCGATTCGCCGGTTTTGCCGTTGAACCGGCTGACTTTCAGCGCCCGACTGATCGCGCCGCCGGTCTCCTCGTCGACGCGCTGAGCGGCGGGGCCGAGTTTGCGGCCCTCCTCGATCGCGCAGGCGACGGCGCCCGTCGCGCCAGCTTTCTTGGGCGCGCCCTTGGGCGCATCGGAAAAGGCGATCTTGAGCGCGTTCGTCATGGTCGGACCCGAAATTCCCTGCAAGTTAAGTCGCTTGGCCCGCCGGCCCCGCGCGCGACAGCGGCGCTGCGTCCGGCGTCTCCATGCAAGAGAGTAGGGCCTCCCCTCGCGCTTGAAAAGCGCCCCGGCCGGGGAAACCGCCGGCGCGGCGAAAGGGGCGATTTCGGGGCGCCCGGTGAAAGCGCGTGCATGGGCGGGGCGCTTTTGCTAGGAAAACAAACGCTCTAGCTCCAGGCGCCGCGCCGGCGCAGGCGGGGCGTTCGACCGGACGGACCGGACTCGTTAACGGATCGAACATGCGACGCGTCACACTCTACATGAGCCAACAGATCGCGGCCGTGACCCTGTTCGCGACGGTGGTCTTGTGCGTGGCGGTGCTCCTCGTCCAGTCAGTGCGGCTGATCGATCTGATCGTCAATCGCGGCGTGGGCCTCAGCCAGTTCGGCTATATGGCCTCGCTGATGGTGCCGCGGTTCGTCGCGCTGGTAATGCCGATCGCGCTCTTCGGAGCGACGCTCTTCAGCTACAACCGGATGATCAACGACAGCGAGCTTGTGGTGCTTCGCTCGGCGGGGCTGAGCACCTGGTCGTTGGCGCGTCCCGCGCTGATCGTCGCGGTCGCGGCGAGCGCGGTGTGCTACGCCATGACGCTCTACATGATGCCGGCGGCGGCGAAGGAGTTGCGCTTTCATCTGGAAGAGACCCGTTCCCAATGGGGCGCGGCGCTGTTGCAGGAGGGCAAGTTCACGAACGTCGGCGACGAGGTGACGATTTTCGTGCGCGAACGCACCGGCTCCGGCGAGTTGCAGGGGATCCTCTATCATAGTCAGGCGGCCGGCGAGACGGCCTTCACCGTCATCGCAGAACGCGGCGCCGTGGTCGAGACCGAACAGGGTCCGCGCATCGTCGTCCTGAACGGCACCCGCCAATCCTTCGAGGACGGGCGCATGCATCTGGTGCGGTTCGACCGTAGTACGATCGACCTTGGCGGCGACCGGAAGGCGAGCGAAAACTACTGGGATCAGCCTGAGGAGCGCTTCCTTCCGCGTCTTCTCTATCCCAGCGAGACCGACCCGAACGACGTCTACTACCGCCCGAAATTGATCGCCGAAGGACATGGCCGCCTGGTTCTCCCCATCCTACCGATCACCTATGCGGCCTTGGCGCTGGCCTTCATGTTGCGCGCGCAGTTCTCGCGACGAGGCAATCTGGGCGGCGTTTTGTGCGCCGTGGGCGTCATGACGGTGGTTCTGATCGGGCATCTGTCGCTGTTGAACGCGGCCGGGCGCAATTTAGACCTACTGCCGGCGCTTTGGGCGAACGCGCTCGCGCCGCTCCTGATCGCGCTGGCGGTGCTTTACAAGCCGCGAAAACACAAGCGCCGCGCCCCGCCGCCGGAGACGGCGGAGCCGCTCGGCCAGCCGGCGGAGTAGCGGGACGATGCGCCTATCGCTGCTGTTCACCCGCTACATGGGCCGGCATTTCGGATTTTGGCTCGCCTCGGTCTTTCTGACGTTGATCGCGATCGTGGCGATGTTCGATTTGGTGGAGCTGTTGCGCCGCGCGTCGGGCAAACAGGAGGTGACCACCGAGGTCGTGGTGCAGATGTCGCTGCTGAAGCTCCCGCATCTGGTCCAGGACATGCTGCCCTTCGCCGTGCTGATCGGGGGCATGCTGACCTTCTGGCGTCTCGCGCGGGCGAACGAACTGGTGGTGGCCCGGGCCGCGGGCGTGTCTGTCTGGCAACTGCTGCTGGCCCCCATCGCGATCACCTTCCTGGTCGGCGTGGTGTTGATCACGACCTTCAATCCCTTCGCGGCGGCCATGCGCACCCAATACGAACAGCTCGAGGCGAAGTATCTCAGCCAGCAACGCAGCGAGTTGGCCGTTTCGCCGACGGGCGTGTGGCTGCGTCAGGGCACGCGCGACCGGCAGTCGGTGATCCACGCTGACGACGTAGACGGCAGGGGCGCTACGCTGATCGGCGTCACCGTCTACCGGTTGGCGGAGCAGGACCGGTTCGTGGGACGCGTCGACGCCGCGCGCGCGGTTCTGCGAGAGGGCTATTGGGAGCTCCAGGACGCGTTCGTCTCCGAGCCCGAGCGGGCCTCGGAGCCTTACGCAACATACCGGATCGCGACGGACCTGACCGTCGACAAGATCCAAGACAGTTTCGCCTCCGCCGACAGTCTCAGCTTCTGGGAGCTGCCGCAGTTCATCGGCACGATGGAGGAGGCCGGATTCAACGCCAACATTCACCGGCTCTATCTGCATTCGTTGCTGGCGACGCCGCTGTTGCTGTGCGCGATGGTGCTGATCGCGGCCAGCTTCACGATCCGAACCGGACGGCGCGCGCGCACCGGACTGATGGTTGTGGGCGGCGTGACCAGCGGCTTTGTGCTTTACTTCTTCACCAACGTGGTCCACGCGCTTGGCCTGTCCGCCAGCATCCCGGCGCAACTCGCCGCCTGGATGCCGGCGGGGGTCAGCACAATGCTTGGCGTGACCGCGCTGTTGCATCTGGAGGATGGATGACGTTCCAACCCCCCCGTCGCTTTCGCACCCTCGCCGTCGTCGCAGCCGGACTGGTCGCGCTGGGGGGCGGCGCCTTCGCCCCCGATCCGTTGGGCGCGGACCCGCGCGACGGACGGGCCGCGGCGCAGGAGAATGTGCTGCGCATCGCCGCGGTGGTGAACGGCGACGTGATCTCGATCTACGATCTGACCAACCGACTGTCGCTGGTCGCGCTGTCGTCAGGGCTGGAGCTGGATCAGGAGACGCAACAGCGTCTGTTGCCGCAGGTCATGCGCTCCATGATCGACGAAAAGCTGCAGCTCCAGGCCGCCGCGGAGAACGGCGTGCGGGTGACCGACCGTGAAATCGAGCAGCAAATCGAACAACTGGCCCAGCGCAACAACATGCAGTCCCCGGACCAACTTCGGGCCTTTGTGGCCCAGCGCGGAGTCAACCCAACGGCGTTGCGCCAACAGATCGAGCCGCAGATCGCTTGGGCGAAGTATGTGCAACGCCGACTGCGTCGCGACGTGCGCATCGGCGAGGACGAGATCGACGAAGAGCTGGCCCGCCTCGCCGCCGTCGCCGATCAGCCGCAGCACCGGGTCTATGAGATATTTCTGTCCGTCGACAATCCGGACCGGGAGCAGGACGTGCGGCAGAACGCCGAACGGCTGGTCAGCCAGATCCGCAACGGCGCGGATTTCAGCTCGATCGCGCGGAGTTTCTCGCAGAGTTCGACCGCGCCGGCCGGCGGCGATTTAGGTTGGGTGGCCGCCGGGCAGTTGGAGCCGCAGTTGGACGAAGTCCTGCAGCAGTTGCGCCCAGGGATGATCTCCCGTCCGATCCGAACGGTGGCGGGCTACTACATCCTGTACGTCACGGACGAGCGGATCGAAGGGGTCGACCCGCTCGACGCGACAATCGATCTGGCGCAGATGACCGTCCGTCCCGACGGCGACGATCCGGCCGCGCGCGACCTGGTCCGGCGCGACTTGGATCAACGCGCCGGGTCGATCGCCGGCTGCGACGGGTTGCAGCGCTACTCAGACGAACGCGGCGACGCCAGCATCGCCCGTGCGGACGGGGTGCGGCTTGGCGATCTGCCGGAAGCGGTGCGCGAGGCGGTGGCGCCGCTTCAAACCGGCCAGACATCGCGCGCGATCGACCGCGGCGGCCCGATGGTGATGATCTCGATCTGCGCGCGCGAGGAGGCGACGGCCAACCTGCCGAGCCGCGACGAGGTGGCGAACCGGTTGCTGTCTGAGCGGCTGGATCTGCGCGCCCGACGGGAACTGCGCGACCTGCGGCGCGCGGCCTATGTCGACGTCCGGCTTTGAGGCGGCGATGGCGGACGGCGCCCCCGAGGTGAGAACGCCGCCGCTGGCGGTGACGATGGGCGAGCCGGCGGGCGTCGGCGGAGAGATCGCGCTGGCCGCATGGACCCGGCGCGCCGGCGAAGACCTGTCCCCGTTCTTTATGATCGACGATCCGGACCGGCTGACGGCATTGGCGCGCAAGATCGGTCTCGATGCGCCAGTGGCCGCGATCGACGCGCCCTCGGAAGCGCCCGGCGTTTTCGGGCGCGCCCTGCCCGTGCTCCCGCTGCGCGGCGGCTGCGCCGACGCAACCCCCGGCGCACCGCATCCGGCCCACGCGCCGAGCGTCATCGAATCGATTGACCGGGCCGTGCGCGCGGCGCAAAGCGGCGAAGCCGCCGGCGTCGTCACCAACCCTATCCAGAAAAGCGCGCTTTACGAGGCGGGGTTCACCCATCCCGGCCATACCGAGTATCTGGCGGCGCTCACCGGCGCCGAACGCTCGGTCATGATGCTGGTCGCGCCCGGTTTGCGCGCCGTGCCGGTGACGATCCACCGGCCGCTGGCGAAGGCCGTGCAGGAGTTGACGACGGATATGATCGTCGAGACGGGGCGGATTACGGCCGCGGCTTTGGCGCGCGACTTCGCGATCGCCGCCCCGCGTCTCGCGCTCGCCGGCCTCAATCCCCACGCTGGAGAAGGCGGCGCGCTGGGACGCGAGGAGATCGAGATCATCGCGCCCGCCGCGGAGATCCTGCGCGCCGACGGGATCACCGTGCTGGGTCCGCTGCCGGGCGACACCATGTTCCATGCGGAGGCCCGCGAGACCTATGACGCAGCGCTCGGCATGTATCACGACCAGGCGCTGATCCCGGTCAAGACGCTGGATTTCCACGGCGGGGTCAACATGACCCTCGGCCTGCCGATCATTCGCACCTCGCCGGATCACGGCACGGCGCTTACCCTGGCGGGAGCGGGCGTCGCGCGGCCGGACAGCCTGATCGCCGCGCTGCGGCTGGCCGCCCGGGCCGCCGCCAACCGCGCCCGCGCGCCCGGCGCCCACCAGCCGTGAGCGACGGCGATCCGGACGCACGGCGGATCGCCGAACGCGTGGCGGCGCTTCCCCCCTTGCGCGAGGTGATCGCCGGGTCGGGCTTGAGCGCACGCAAGGGGCTGGGTCAGAACTTTCTTTTCGACCTGAACCTGACGGGCAAGATCGCCCGGACGGCGGCGCCGCTCGACCGGGGGACCGTCATCGAAGTCGGCCCCGGCCCGGGCGGTTTGACCCGGGCGTTGTTAAGCGAGGGCGCGACCCGCGTCGTCGCGATCGAGAAGGACGCGCGCTGCATCGAGGCGTTGGCGCCATTGGTCGAGGCGGCGGACGGACGCCTCGTCCTGCTGCAGGCCGACGCCCTGACGGTGGACGTTGAGGCGTTGGGGCCGCCCCCGCGGCGCATCGTCGCCAACCTGCCCTACAATGTCGCGACGCCGCTTCTCATCGGCTGGCTGAAGCGCGCCGAGCTTTTCGAACGCCTGGTGCTGATGTTCCAGAAGGAGGTGGCGGAGCGGATCGTCGCACGCCCCGGCGACGACGCGTACGGCCGCCTGGGCGTGCTGACCGGATGGCGCGCGCATGCGCACATCGCCTTTTCCCTGCCGCCGCGCGCCTTCACCCCGCCGCCCAAGGTGGAAAGCGCCGTGGTCGACATCGAACCGCGGGTTCCGCCCCCGGAGGATTGTCGCTTGGCCGACCTGGAGGCCGTGACGGCGGCTGCGTTCGGACAGCGACGCAAGATGCTGCGCCGGTCGCTGAAGACCTTGACGCCGGCGGCGGAGACCTTGATCGCCGAGACGGGGCTGGATCCGACGGCCCGAGCGGAAACCCTGACGGTCGCGGATTTCGCCGCGCTCGCGCGCGGCTGGCGGCGCCTGTCCGAAAGCGGCGACGCTTAGGCGCCCTAAAGAAATCGTCAAGGGGTTGCACGACCATAATTGACCAATAGGTCCAGGTCGATGGCGCGCAGCGCGTCCTTGCGGCGCGTTGCCTGCAACTCGACGATAGAAAGGAGGCTCTCCCATGCGCACCATCGCAAGAACGAGCAGCCTGATCGCCGCCGGCGCCTTCGTCTTCGGCGCCGCCGCCGGCCTCGCGACGCCGACGCAGCCGGCCCACGGGGCGATCGAAACCACGATTCTAAGCGACTGGAGCTACGATGCGCTCTACGGCGACTGGCGGCTCACCTCCTTGATGGAGGCGTCCGTCCACGCCGAGACCGGCGAACGCGTCGGCTGGGTCGAGGACGTGATCTTCGACCAGAACGGCGTAATCGACACGGTGGTCGTCGAAACCAAGGGCGACATGGTGGAGAACGGGCGCTTTTTCGAAGTGGAGTGGGACACGCTCGTGTTCGACTCTCAAGAACGGGCCGTGACCTTGCCGTACACGGTCGCCCAGGTGCTCGATCTTGAGACGGCCCCGACCCATGCGGCCTTCGATTCCGGCCAGGAACGTCGCGGCGAGGCGCTTTTGTCCATGGTCGTTAATCTGGACGGGCGCGAGCCCTACGGTCGGGTCGACGATCTGCTGATGAACGTGGTCGGCAAGGTCGACGCCTACGTCGTCGAGCCGGACGGCGAAGAAGGCATGGGCTACGCCCTGCCCTACGATCCGAACCGGATCGATACGTCGGTCGAGCACACGACCTTGCCCTACACGCAGGACAAGATCATCGAACTTGGCCGCTTCGACTACGGCGAAATGGATCAATAATCCGCGCCGTTTCCAGCGCGCGCGACGCCGGGCCGGGTCCTGTCGGACCCGCGCCCAGCGCTCGCGTTCGCCGTCTCTTTTGTTGACGCTGCTCTCATGGATTTAGTTAATCGCCGACTGACCCCGCTCTTGGAGCGCTCCGAGACCACGATCTACATCGCGACCGCGCTGATCCTGGTCGGCGCGGCGGGCGCATTGCTGATCTTGGCGCTTGCCGAGACCGTCCAACGGGTGAGCGCGGGCGACCATATGGGCGCCCTGCTCAATCTGCTCGACCGGGCCTTGCTGGTCCTGATGCTGGCGGAGATCATCTACACCGTCCGGCGGATCGCCCGCACCCATCGGCTTGAGGCCGAGCCCTTCTTCATCGTCGCCATCATCGCCGCCATCCGGCGCATGCTGGTGATCACGGCCGAAAGCACGGCGCATGTGAACATGCAGGATCCGACCTTCCAGGCGGCGCTCGCCGAACTGGGCCTGTTGGCGCTGATCATCCTGGCGCTGGCCGGCAGCATGCGGATCGTGCGCCGGGTCGAACGCGAAGACGACGGCGCGGCGAAGGAGGAAACCGACGAACGGTGAGCGCGCCCCGTCCGTCACGCCGCCCCTCGCCTCTCGGCGCGGCGTTGTCGCGGCGCGTCGACGCTGGTAAAAGCCGGGCGCGCGCACGGCGAATCGGCTAGAGGCTGAGCGATCGTCGCCCAGGTTTCGCACCACGGCCCCTTTCTGGAGAGAGCGCCCGCCCATGAAAGCCAAAGTCTTCGTCACGCTGAAACCAGGCGTCCTCGACCCGCAGGGCAAGGCAATCGAACACGCGTTGGGCGGCCTCGGATTCGAGGGGGTCAACGAGGTGCGCCAGGGCAAGGTGATCGAACTCGACCTCGCCGCCAAGGACCGCGCGGCGGCGGAGGCCGAGGTGGAGGCGATGTGCAAGAAGCTCCTCGCCAACACCGTGATCGAGAATTACGCCATCGAGATCGACGGCTGAGCCGCGGAGACGAACCCATGAAATCCGCGGTCATCCTGTTCCCCGGCACCAATCGCGAAAAGGACATGCTGGATGCGATCGAGCGCGCCTCGGGCGTTCGGCCGGATCTGATCTGGCATCGCGAGACGAGCCTCGCCGGCTACGACCTGATCGTCGTGCCCGGCGGCTTCTCCTACGGCGATTACCTGCGCTGCGGGGCGATGGCCGGCAATTCGCCCATCATGCGCGCGGTCAAGGCTGAGGCCGAACGCGGCGTCGCGGTGCTTGGCGTGTGCAACGGCTTCCAGATCCTGACCGAAACCGGGTTGCTGCCCGGCGCGCTGTTGCGCAACGCCGGCCTCAAATTCATCTGCAAATACACCCATCTGAAGGCCGAGCGCTGCGCCGCGCCCTTCACCCAGACGCTGACGCCCGGCCAGGTCACCGAAGTCGCCGTCGCCCATAATGAAGGCAACTATTTCGCCGATCAGGCGACCTTGGACGAGCTTGAGGGCGAGGGCCGCGTGGTGTTCCGTTACTGCGACGCGGACGGCGCCGTGTCGGCCGAAACCAACCTCAACGGCTCGCAGCGCAACATCGCCGGCGTCGTCAACGCGCGCGGCAACGTACTGGGCATGATGCCGCATCCCGAAGATGCGACCGACGCGGCTCTCGGGAAGACCGAGGGGCTGCCGCTGTTCGAAAGCCTCGCGCACGCGCTGGCCCCCGCCTGACCGCTCGCTAAAGAAGGGACGCCTGCATGTTCGGAGCCGCGAACGACGACGCCCAACGCAATGTCTTCGGCGAGGCGATTCTGCCCTGCTCCGCCGATCCGATCACCGGCTTCTACCGCGACGGCTGCTGCAACACCGGCTCGGAGGATCACGGCTCCCACACCGTCTGCGCGGTGATGACCGAAGACTTTCTGACCTTCACCAAATCGGTCGGCAACGACCTCTCCACGCCGCGGCCCGAATTCGGCTTCCCCGGCCTGAAGCCTGGCGATCAATGGTGTCTGTGCGCGGCGCGCTGGCTGCAGGCCTACGAGGCCGACGCCGCGCCGAAGGTGCATCTGCTGGCGACCAACGAGAAGGCGTTGGAGATCGTGCCGCTCGACCTGATGAAGGCCCATGCGGCGGATCTGAGCTAAACGGCGCCTTTTTCTCGCGGGCGCTCGCCGGCAGGCGGGTATAGTCTGCGGACCAGATCGACAAAACGTCTTCCCGGACCCGGACCTCCCCTCTCATGGCGCGCTCAGCCGCCCTTTCCCCCTATCTTTCGCTCGCGGCGATCATCGGTTCGATCACGCTGCTCCAGTTGGGCTCCGGCCTGCTGCTGGCGCTGATGCCGCTCAAGATGGAGGCGGCGGGCCTGCCGGCGCGATCCGTCGGCTTCGTCTCCACCGGCTATGCGGCCGGCTTCATGGCGGGCTGCCTGTTCGCGACCTGGTTCGTGCGCTGGATCGGCCATATCCGCGCCTTCGCGGCGCTGGCGGCGGTTCTGGCGGCGACCACGCTCGCCTTCACCGTCAGCGGCGACCCTTGGCTGTGGACGGGCCTGCGCGCCTTCATGGGGCTGTGCATGGCGGGGCTGATGACCATCTCGGACAGCTGGGTCTCCGCCCAGACGCCCCCGGACCAGCGCGGCCGCGTGCTGTCCGGCTACATGATCCTGAACAAGCTGGCGCTCGCCGGCGGGCCGATGATGCTGACCTTCGGCGAGATCGCGGGGCCGGGCTTCTTCATGTTGATCTCGGCGCTCTACTCGATCTCGATGCTCCCGGTCGCCTTCACCCACGCGCCGCTGCCGACCTTGCCGCCGGCGGAACGCCTCGGCCTGCGCGCGGTCTATCGCAATGCGCCTGCGGCTCTGATCGGTTGCGTGGCGATCGGGCTGATGAATTCCGCCGTGCTCAATCTGGCGCCGCTCTACGGCGCGCAGGTCGGCCTCGCCCCCGCGGCGGCGGGCGCGCTGCTGACGGTCTTCCAATTGGGCTCGCTGCTGCTGCAATGGCCGATCGGGTGGCTCAGCGATCGAATGGATCGGCGCCGGGTAATCGTCGGCGGCGCGCTGGCGGTGGCGGCCGTGTCGCTGGCGCTCGGCCTGCTGGGCGGGCGGATCGGCGACGGCTGGATGCTGTTCGCGCTGGTCGGGCTGTGGGGCGGCGTGGGGCTGTCGATCTACGCGGTCTGCATCGCGCACGCCACCGACTTCGCCAAGCCGGAGCAGATGGTGGCGCTGTGCTCCAGCCTGATCCTGGGCTGGGCCATCGGCTCGGCGATCGGGCCGACGGCGGGCTCGCTGGCGATGGAGCGGCTAGGGCCGGGCGGGGTCTTCCTCTACGCCGCCGCGGTGGCGCTGGCGCTCGCCGGCTTCGTCGCCTACCGCATGACGCGCCGGCGCGCCAAGGCCCCGGCGGAGCGCGATCCCTTCGTCAACCTGCCCGCCACAAGTCCAGCGATTCCTCAGCTCGATCCGCGGGCGAAGCGGGCGATGGCCGAAAGCGTCGACGAAGCGCTGGGCTTGGACGAGACCCCTGACGGCGACGATCCGGCGGAGCCGCCGCGCTACAGCCCCAGCGCGCGCTGACCCGCGGGGCCTTCAACGATCAGCGCGAGCCTCGGGTCTCGGCGAAAAGGCTGCGCACCCGATCGATGTCCGCCTGGGTGAGCCGCCCCTGATCCTGCAGATGCGATTGGAACCGGAGGTCCGCCTTCGCCGCGTCGGCCGGCACCTCATCGAAATGGCTCACAACGTCCTCGCGATCCGCATAGCCTTTGCGCGCGCACGCCGTCCGGATATCTTCAAGCGCCGCGAGCGAGCCCGCATGGCGATCTCGGCGCCAAAGGAGGCCGGGATAGCCGTGCGCGGCCATCGTCTCCTCCTCATGGGCGAAGCGGACCCGCAAGCGAGCGATCAAGGCGTCCAGCCGCGCCTCGTAATCGCCGACGCGCGTTCCGTCATAGGCGTCGACGCAGTCGTTGAGGGCGTCGAGAATGGCGAGAGGCTCTTCATCGATCGCCAGCCACGCGATGATCCAAACCGCGGGCGACAGAAACCGCTTCATCCCCTCCTCGCAGTCGCTTCGCGCGATACGCCCCTGTTATACATTTTATGATATGCACCGCCTGCTGCGCGAAGATGTGGCGGCGGGCTAGGCCGCGACAAAAAAAACGCCCGGCCGAAGCGGCCGGGCGTCCTTCGTGGCTTTGGGACGCGCCGTTAGCGCGAATAGAACTCAACCACCAGATTCGGCTCCATCTGGACCGGATAGGGCACGTCCTCAAGCTTCGGCGTGCGGGTGATCGAAGCGGCCAGCTTCTTGTGATCGACGTCGAGATAATCCGGAATCTCGCGCTCGGCGGACTGGATCGCCTCCAGCACCAGCGGCATCTCTTTCGACTTCTGACGAACCTCGACCACATCGCCCATCTTGACGACGTAGGAGGGAACTGTGACGCGCTGACCGTTGACCAGAACATGGCCGTGATTGACGAACTGGCGCGCGGCGAAGACCGTCGGCACGAACTTCGCGCGATAGACGACGGCGTCCAGGCGGTGCTCCAGCAGGCCGATCAGGTTCTCGCCGGTGTCGCCGCGACGGCGCACGGCCTCATCGTAATACTTGCGGAACTGCTTCTCGCCGATGTTGCCGTAGTAGCCCTTGAGCTTCTGCTTGGCCATCAGCTGGATGCCGAAGTCGGAGGGCTTGCGCTTGCGGCCCTGGCCGTGCTGGCCGGGTCCGTATTCACGCTTGTTAACGGGGCTCTTGGGCCGACCCCACAGGTTGACGCCCAAACGGCGGTCAATTTTGTGCTTAGCGGCGTTGCGCTTTGACATATGGTCTCTCCCGGTTTACCCGATCGGATGCCGACCGGCGGTTGGCGTTGTCCCGGTAGTCCGACCCCGATGGCCACTTAAGGTTGATGCGCCCTGCATCCACCCGGCCGTCAGGCGGCGGGATCGCGATTCGATCGCCCGACCGTCGTGCGGCGAGCAAGCGTCCGCGATCCGCATTCCCGGAAAGCGCGCGGACTATAGGGATTTCGCAGACGCTGTCAAACCCGGCGCGCCGGGCGCGACGAGCCTTTTTTCAGGAGCGTTCATGACCGCTGGCGGCGAGATCGACCAGGACGCGTCCGACGCCGAACGGGCGGCGCACGCGCGCGGCTTCGCGCTGACGCTGTTCGGCGTCATGGTGCTGACGCCGGACACGCTTTTGATCCGTCTGATCGACACCGATCCATGGACCATGACCTTCTGGCGCGGCCTATTGATGCCCAGCGCCCTGATGATCGCCTATTGGGTCGTTCGGCGCGGGAAGATGTGGGCCGACATCCGCGGTCTCGGCTGGGCGGGGCTCGCGGTTTCGGGCATCTACGCCGTCAACGCGCTCAGCTTCGTGCTCGCGGTGGAGCACACGAAGGTCGCCAACGTGTTGGTGATCCTGGCCGCGGCCCCGCTGTTCGCCGGGCTGTTCTCGGTCATTTTCCTGCGCGAGCGGGTCCCGCTGCCGACCTGGGCGGCGATCGCCGCCGGCGTCGCGGGCGTCGCCATCGTGGTGGGCGGCGGCTTCTCCGCCGGGACGTCGGTCGGCGATCTGTTCGCCCTGCTGACGGCCTTCTCGCTGGCCGGCACCTTCACGGTGATCCGCAAATCGAAGGCGCGCAACATGGTGCCGGCGACGGCGCTGGGCGGGTTCCTCACCATGATCGCGATGATTCCGCTGGCCGATCCGGGATCGCTCGAAGGGATGCGGCTCGGCATGATGCTGCTCTTGGGCCTCGTCGTGCTGCCGATCGCCTTCGGCCTGATCACGCTGGGTCCGCGCACGGTGCCGGCGCCGGAGGTGGCGCTGCTGATGCTGCTGGAGACGGTGCTGGGTCCGTTCTGGGTCTGGCTGGCGATCGGCGAGGCGCCGGGCCTGCCGACCTATATCGGCGGCGCGGTCGTCCTCGGCGCGGTCGCGCTCCACGCCGTCTGGCGCCTCAGCCGCCGCCGGCGCGTCCGGCCCCATCCGCCGCCGCATGGGTGAACGCGGGCGCCGTCAGCCCAACGCCGCCAGAATGCTCTCGGCCACGCTCAGCGGCGCGCGGCGAGCCGTGTCCAAGCGCAAATCCGCCTCCGGCCAAGGCGGCGTTCGCCGGGCGCGCGCCTGTTCCCAGCTTGGCGCGCGCGCCGCGCCCGCCGCCTCCCGACGCGCCTCGACCCGCTCGCGCCAGAGCGCCTCGTCGCCGCACCGCAGTTCGACCGCCAAAAAACGCGCGCCCGCCTCCGCGGCGACCGCCCGCCAGGCCGCGCGCGTCTCCGGCAGCGGATTGACGCAGTCCGCGATGACGACCGCCTTGCGGTCCAGGTGGTCGGCGGCGAGCGCATAGCCTACGAGGTAGCCCGCCGGCGTATCGGCCAGCGCCGGATCGTGGCGTCGAAGGCCGGCTTCGATCGCGTCCACCCGGACCACCACCGCGCCCGTGCAGAGGGCGAGCGCGTCCGCCGCGCAAGACTTGCCGACGCCGGGCGGCCCCGACAGGGCGATCAGCAACGGTCCAGTGACAACGGCCATCAGCGCTCCATCGCCTGTCGCCGCGCGCCGGCGCCGCGCGGTCTCAGGTCTTGTCCAGCCGGATCGTCTCGCCGCCCTCGCTGACGGCGTAGAGGCCGTCGACCTTCTGCTGTTTCAGCATGTCGGCGTCCGCGCGGCGGAACTCCTCGATCACGCGATCGATCGTCTCCTCCCCCTCGCCCAGCCGGCGCAGGCCCTCGGCCGCCAGCACGACCGAGCTTTCGAAGGTGTCCCGCACGAAATAGTCGGCGTCGGAATCGATCATCTCCAGCGCGTGGATCCGGTCATGGGCGCGCGCCATGATCTTGATCTGGGGGAAGCGCTTTCGAATCTCCTGGATCGCCTGCAGGCACGCCTTCTGGTCGTCGATGGTGACGAAGATCATGTCCGCCTCCGCCGCCCCGGCGGCGGCGAGAACGTCGACGCGCGTCGCGTCGCCGAAATAGACCTTATGGCCGAAGCGCTTGGCCGCCTCGATCCGCTTGGGGTCGCCGTCGATCGCGGTCACCGGCACGCCCACGGACATGAAAATGCGAGCCACCACTTGCCCCACCCGTCCAAAGCCCACGACGATCGCCATGTTGCGATCCGCCTCGGCGGCGTCGGGCATCTCGCCGGTCTCGTCGGAGGTGAAAAGGCGGCCGATCGCCCGATCGCCGAGCAGACCGACGAGCGGCGTCAACGCCATCGAGACCGTCACAAGCGCCGTCATCAGATTCGCCTCGGCGGGCGAGAGGATCGCCGCGCCCGCGGCGACGGAGAACAGCACGAAGCCGAACTCTCCCCCCTGCGGCAGGGTGACCGCAATGCGGATCGCGTCTTTCGGGCCGGACCCGAAAAGCCGGGCCAGCGCGAACAGGATCAGCCCCTTGATCGCCATCAGCGCGACCGCCCCGCCCAGGACGAAGCCCCATTGCTGGATCACGATGCGCCAATCCACCGCCATGCCGACGGCGATGAAAAAGAGGCCGAGAAGCAATCCGCGGAACGGATCGATGTCGGCCTCGAGCTGGTGGCGGTATTCGGATTCGGCCAGCATCACGCCGGCGATGAAGGCGCCCAGCGCCATCGACATGCCGACCATGTGCATCAGCAGGGCGGCCCCGATCACCACGAACAAGGCCGCCGCCACGCTGATCTCGTCCGAGCGCGTCGCCGCGATGATGCGAAACAGCGGATTCAGCAGGAACTTGCCGGCCAGCACCAGGGCGGCGATGACGCCGACGGCCTCGAGCGTCGCCAACCAATCGGGCGCCGCCCCTTCCGCCCCGACCGCCAACAAGGGGACGAGCGCCAGCAGCGGCACGATCGCCAGATCCTGAAACAGCAGGATCGAGAAGGCGCGCGTGCCGTAGGGCGTGTTGAGGTCGCCCCGCTCGCGCAGAATCTGCACGCCGAAGGCGGTCGAACTGAGCGCGACCGCGAACCCGCCGGCAAGCGCGGCGTTCCACCCCACCCCCATGCCGTGGGCGGCGATCGCGGCGAGGAGAAGTCCGGTGATCATCACCTGAAGCAGACCGAGGCCGAAGATGTCGCGTTTGAGCGACCAGAGCCGCGACGGCTTCAACTCGAGCCCGATGACGAACAGCAGAAGCACCACGCCGAATTCGGCGAAATGCAGCACGTTCTCCGCATTGTCGATGACGGCGAGGCCGGCCGGCCCCAGCACCGCGCCGGCGGCGAGATAGCCCAGGATAGAGCCGAGCTTCAGGCGCTGGAAGATCGGCACGGCGACCACGGCGGCGCCCAGGAAGACAGCCGCGTTCTGGACCAACTCGACGCCCGCGCCTGAGGCCGCCGCCATATCAGCTCTCCTCCCGCCGGCGCCGATCGTAGCGCGGCGCATTGCGCTCCGCCCGGCGGATGGCGACGATGATCCCGTGCAGCGTGCTGATTTCCTGCTCCGTGGGACGGGCGCGCTGGAACAGGCTGCGGATGTTGCGCATCACCGTCGGCTTCATCGGCGCGGAGCGGAAGAAGCCGCCTTCGTCCAGCTGTTCCTCCAGCCGGATCAGGAAATTGTCGAGGCTCTCCTTGGTCGCGACCTCTGAAAGATTGGTTTCCAGGCGCTCCGCCGGCGTCTCGTCGCCGGCGATCCACCATTCGTAGGCCAGCATCAGCACGGCCTGGGCGAGATTGAGCGAGGTGAAGCCGGGGTTGAGCGGGGCGGTGATGATGGTGTCGGCGAGGCTTATGTCCTCGTTGTCGAGGCCGGAGCGCTCGCCGCCGAACAGCACCCCGGCCTTACCGCCGCCGCCCGACGCTTCCGCCCGCATCTCACGCGCCGCCGCCGCCGGCGTCAACACGCGGGTCACCATCTCGCGCGGGCGCGCGGTCGTGGCGTAGACGCGGGTCAGATCGGCGAGCGCGTCGCGCGTCGTCTCGAAGACCTGGGCGCCGTCGATCACCTCCAGCGCCCCGGCCGAGGTCTCGCGCGCCTTCTCGCTTGGCCAGCCGTCGCGTGGGCGCACGAGGCGCAGCTCGGTCAGCCCGCAATTCAGCATGGCGCGCGCGACCATCCCGATATTCTCGCCCAACTGCGGGGCGATCAGGATTACGACGGGCTTCTCGTCGGCGGCGGGATCGGTCACGGGCGGAGCGCTGCCTACATTGCGGGGGAAACGGGCTCGCCTCTCGGTTTTAGACGAGGCGGGCCTCGATTGCCAACGGGCCGGCGCCCCTTTAGAACCGCATTATGCAAGAAATCCGGGGAGAGCGGCGATGAGCGAGCATGTGCTGGGGGTGATCGGCGGCAGCGGCGTCTACGACATTGAGGGGCTCGACGGCGCCGAATGGACCTCGGTGGAGACGCCGTGGGGCGATCCCTCCGATCACGTGCTGTGCGGCGTGCTGGACGGGCTGCCGGTGCGCTTTCTGCCGCGCCACGGCCGCGGGCACGTGCAGACCCCGAGCTCGATCAACTACCGCGCCAATATCGACGCGCTGAAGCGTCTCGGCTGCACGGACGTGCTGTCCGTCTCGGCATGCGGATCGTTGAAGGAAGAGCTGCCGCCCGGCCGCTTCGTCGTCGTGGATCAGTTCATCGACCGCACCGTCGCCCGCGAGAGGAGCTTCTTCGGCCCCGGCTGCGTCGCGCACGTCTCGATGGCGCATCCGGTCTCGCGCTGGCTCGGCGACCGCTGCGAGGATGCGCTGAAAGAGCTTGAAATCGCCTATCAGCGCGGCGGGACCTATCTGGTGATGGAGGGGCCGCAATTCTCGACGGCCGCCGAGAGCGCGCTCTATCGCAGCTGGGGCTGCGACGTGATCGGCATGACCAACATGCCCGAAGCCAAGCTCGCCCGCGAGGCGGAGCTGCGCTACGCCACCGTCGCGATGGTCACCGATTACGATTGCTGGCATCCCGATCACGACCATGTCGATGTGGCGATGGTGGTGAAGACGCTGCTCGACAACGCCGACAAGGCTAGAGCGCTCGTCAAACGCGTCGCGGCGACGCTGACCGGCCCGACCAGCCCCGACGACGGCTGCGACGAGGCGCTGGAGAACGCTCTCATCACCCATCCGGACAAGCGTGATCCGGCGATGACGGCGAAGCTCGACGCGGTGGCGGGGCGCGTGCTGGGCGGGTGAGGGTTGCGACGCGCGGCGTCAGCGAGATCCGGGTCGGCCTGACGACCTTCCGGGATGATGGTGCTTGCTGCAAATCACGGCGCCCCCGCGAAGGCGGGGGCCTCAGGAGGATCGCACGCCGGCGGCGAAGCCGGTTGAGAAAGGTCCCCGCCTTCGCGGGGACTCCCACCGGCGGGCTGACTTTATGACGTCGTCGCCCCGGCGGGATGAACGAACTCGCCCCCTACCGCTCGAACAACCCCGCCAGTCCTTCCTTCGTCGCGGGCGCGACGCCGCGCTCCGTGATCAGGCCGGAGACGAGGCGCGCGGGCGTCACGTCGAAAGCGTCGTTGCGCGCGGCGACGCCTTCGGGGGCGATGTCGACCTCGACCACCTCACCCGTCTCGGTGCGCCCGGCGATGCGGGTCAGCTCCCGGCCGCTACGCTGCTCGATCGGGATTTCGGCCAAGCCGTCCTCGACCGTCCAGTCGATCGTGGTCGACGGCAGCGCGACATAGAACGGAACCTCGTTGTCCTTGGCCGCCAACGCCTTGAGGTAGGTCCCGATCTTGTTGCAGACGTCGCCGCGCGCCGTCGTCCGGTCGGTGCCCACGATGCACAGATCGACCAACCCGCGCTGCATCAGATGGCCGCCGACATTGTCGGCCACCAGCGTGTGGTCGACGCCGTGCCGGCCGAGCTCGAACGCCGTCAGCGCCGCGCCCTGGTTGCGCGGGCGCGTCTCGTCGACCCAGACGTGGATCGGAATCCCGGCCTCATAGGCCATGTAGATCGGCGCCGTCGCCGTGCCCCAATCCACCGTGGCGAGCCAACCGGCGTTGCAGTGGGTCAGAACGTTGACCGGCTCGCCCTTCGGTTTTTGCGCCGCAATCTCTTCGATCAAGGTCAGGCCGTTGCGCCCGATCGCCTTGCAGATTTCCACATCCTCGTCGCCGATCTCGGCCGCGCGCGCCCAGGCCAGCGCCGCGCGCTCCTCGACCGCGCGGTTGTCGAGCAGCGCCGTCATCTGATCCAACGCCCAGCGCAGATTGACCGCCGTCGGGCGCGTCGAATAGAGCCGGTCGTAGGCGCGGCGCAGCCCCTCGTCGCTCGCATCCTCGTTGCAGGCCATCGCCATACCGTAGGCCGCCGTCGCCCCGATCAGCGGGGCGCCGCGCACCAACATGTCGGAAATCGCCCGCGCCGCCTCGTCCATCGAGGAGAGCGTCACCGTCGTGAAGCGATGCGGCAGCTTGGTCTGGTCGATGATCCCGACCGATCGGCCCGGCTCCTCGACCCAGATGGTGCGATAGGGGATTCCGTCGATTTCCATAGCGCGTTCTACTTTCGCTTCGGCTGTTTGCCGTACGTCTTGAACTTCTCCAGCACCTCGGCCATTTCGGCGGCGCTCAGGATATGGGGATCGCCGAGCTGGCGGGCCAGCAGGTACTGCCGGGCCAGCGCCTCGACCTCCACCGCCAGGGCCAGCGCCTTGGCCGGGTCGGCGGCGAAACCGATCATGCCGTGATTGGCCAGCAGACAGGCCGTGCGCCCCTCCAGCGCCGTCAGCATATGGTCCGACAGAGCCTGCGTGCCGAAGGTGGCGTAGTCGGCGCAGCGGATATCGATCCCGCCGGCCGCCGCCACCATGTAATGGAACGCCGGAATCCCCTCCCGCCGGCAACTCAGCGCTGTGCAATGCGGGGCGTGCGTGTGGACGATCCCGCCCGCTTCCGCCCGAGCCGCATAGATGTCGCGATGCATCCGCCATTCGCTGGAGGGAAGCAACGCGCCCTCGGCCCCGCCGTCGGACAGCCGTACGCGTACGATCGAATTCGGAGTCACGTCTTCGTATGCGACCCCGGACGGCGTGATCAGCATCGCCGCGCCGTCTTCCGAGCGGGCCGAGACGTTGCCGGACTTCCCCTGGTTGATCCCGGCCGCGTTCATGGCGAGCGCCGCGTCGATCACGGCCTGGGCGCGCTCCTGGTCGGTCATGACGGTCGTCCCTTCCTCAGGCGCCCCGCGCGCCCGCCCGGAACAGCTTGTAGGCGTAGGCGTCGTAGAGCGCCATGACGGAGGCGTCGATGATGTTGGCGGAGGCCCCCACGGTCGTCCAGCGCACGCCGTCCTGATCCTGGCTTTCGATGGTGACGCGGGTCACCGCGTCGGTGCCGGTGCTGTCGGCCGAGGGCGGCATGATCCGCACCTTGTAGTCGACCAGATGCATCTGCGCCAGATCCGGATAGACGCTCATCAGCGCGGCGCGTAAGGCCGTATCCAGCGCGTTCACCGGGCCGTTGCCGTTGGCCACCCGCATCGACTGTTCGCCCGCCACCTCGACCATCACCGTGGCCTCGGACTCGGTCACCAGATCGCCGATCGCGTTGCGCCGACGCTCGTCGATCACCCGGAAGCGGATCAGGTCGAAATACTCCGGCACCTCGCCGCGCGTCCGGCGGGCCAGCAGTTCGAAAGAGGCCTCCGCCCCGTCATACGCGAAGCCGGCAAGCGCCTGGGCCTTCACCTCGTCCAGCAGACGGCGCAGCGCGGGCTCCTCCATCTCCACGCCGATCTCGTTGAGCATCGCGACGACGTTGGACCGGCCGGCTTGGTCCGAGACCACGATGCGCCGACGGTTTCCGACCAAATGCGGCTCGATGTGCTCGTAGGTTCGCGGGTCCTTGGCGACGGCGGAGACGTGCAGGCCGCCCTTGTGCGCGAAAGCCGCCTCGCCGACATACGGGCGGTGGCGGTCGGAGGGGCGGTTCAGCCGCTCGTCCAGCAGGCGCGAGACGTCTGTCAGCTCCTCGAGCCGCTCGCCGGCCGCCCCGCAGTCCATTCCCATCTTCAAGGCGAGCGACGGGATCACCGCCATCAGATCGGCGTTGCCGCAGCGCTCCCCCAGCCCGTTGATCGTGCCTTGCACTTGGCGCGCGCCCGCGCGCACGGCCGCCAGGCTGTTGGCGACGGCGTTCCCGGTGTCGTTGTGCGCGTGAATGCCGAGGTGATCGCCCGGCACATGCTCCGCCGCCTCGGCGACAATGCGCGCCACCTCGTCGGGCAGCGTTCCGCCGTTGGTGTCGCACAGCACGATCCAGCGCGCGCCGGCCTCATAGGCCGCCGTGATGCAGGCGAGCGCGAAGGCCCGGTTCGCCTTCCAGCCGTCGAAGAAATGCTCGGCGTCGAACATCGCCTCGCCCTTGCGCGCCTTGGCCAGCGCGATCGAGTCGCGGATCATCGCCACGTTCTCCGCGTGGTCGATCTCCAGCGCCACGTCGACGTGGAAGTCCCAGCTCTTGCCGACGAGACAGGCGGCGTCCGCCTTGGAGGACAAGATGGGGGCGAGACCCGGATCGTTCTCCGCCGACCGCCCGGGCCGGCGCGTCATGCCGAAGGCGACCAGCTTGGCGGTCTGCAAAGCGGGCGGCGCCTGAAAGAAGGCGTCGTCGCTCGGATTGGCCCCGGGCCAGCCGCCTTCGATATAGTCCACGCCCAACGCGTCCAATCCGCGCGCGATCGCCTCCTTGTCCGCGACGGAGAAGTCGACGCCCTGCGTCTGCGCGCCGTCGCGCAGCGTGGTGTCGAAGAGGTAGATACGCTCGCTCATGGTCTCGTCATCCTCATGCTCCCTCTCCCCTTCAGAGGGGAGAGGGCGGGGTGAGGGTGGTCGCGGAAAGTGGGGGCGCAAGCGCTTGGCCGCATCGATCCCCTCACCCTCCCGCGACGAGTCCCGCGCCGCGGATCCCTCCCTCTCCCCTTAGGAAAGGGAGAGGGCGTTAACCGCCCCTCACGCCCGCCGCCACTCCGTCACCCCGCCGGGCTTGTCCTCCAGCACGACGCCCCTGGCGGCCAGATCGTCGCGGATCTTGTCGGCGGTCGCGAAGTCCTTTTGTTTCTTCGCCGCCTTGCGCGCGTCGATCAGGCGCTCGACTTCCGCGGCGTCGGGCCCGTCGGCGCCGCCCTTGAACCAGGTTTCTGCGTCCTGTTGCAGCAATCCAAGCATGTCGGCGCCGGCGCGAAAGGCGGACGGATCGTCACATTCATGCAACGCTGCAATCGCCTTCGGCGTGTTCAAATCATCCTGCAAGGCGGACAACAGCGCGGTCGGCGGCTCGCCCGCCGCGTCGCCGGTCAGCCGACGATAGAATCCGTCCAACTCCGCCTTCGCCTCGCGCAGCTTCTCTTTCGAGAAATCCAGCGGCGAGCGATAGTGCGTCTTCAGGATGACCAGCCGCAGCGCCTCGCCCGGAAATTCGTCCAGCAGTTCGCGCACGGTGTAGAAGTTGCCGAGGCTCTTCGACATCTTCTCGCCTTCGCTCATCACATAGCCGTTGTGCATCCAGTATTTGGCGAAACGGCCGTCGCGCGCGCCCGGCGGATGGGCGCAGCAGCTTTGCGCGATTTCGTTCTGATGGTGCGGGAAGACGAGGTCGAGCCCGCCGCCGTGGATGTCGAAGTCCGCGCCCAGATGCTTCTCCGACATGGCGGAGCATTCGATGTGCCAGCCGGGGCGCCCCTTATCGCACCAGGGGCTCGGCCAGCCGGGTTGGTCCTCGTCGGAAGGCTTCCACAGCACGAAGTCCGCTGGATCGCGCTTGTAGCTGGCGACGTCGACCCGCGCGCCGGAAATCTGCTCATCCCGGTCCTTGTTGGCGAAGCGGCCGTAGTCGGGCCAGCTGGGCACATGGAACAGCACGTGCCCGTCGTCGAGCGCGTAGGCGTGGCCCTGGTCGATCAGCCGCTCGATCAGCGCGACGATCTCCGGGATCGTCTCGGTCGCGCGCGGCTCCACATCCGGCGTCAGGCAGCCCAGCGCGGCCGCGTCCTCGTGGAAATAGCGGATGGTCTCGGCCGTAAGGTCGCCGATCTCGACGCCGCGTTCGGCCGCGCGCGCGTTGATCTTGTCGTCGACGTCCGTGATGTTGCGCACGTATTTGACCGACGGATAGAGCCTCCGCAACAGCCGGTACAGCACGTCGAAGACAATCAGCGGCCGCGCGTTGCCGATATGAATGCGATCGTAGACCGTCGGCCCGCAGACATACATCCCCACGGCCTGCGGATCGCGCGGCTCGAACGGCCGCTTTTCGCGCGTCGCGGTGTCGTGGATCGTAAGCGTCATGGGACCCGAACCTCGCCTGCCGGAAGGCCCGTGTCATGCCTCATAGCGCGGCCGGTTGCAAGGCGGCGGGCGGCGGGCCGTCAGCCGTACGCGGGCGCCCTTCAGGTCCGCTTGCCCGTCATCCCGGCCTTGTGCCGGGGGAACAGCGGCCGGCGCCGTCGGCGCGTGTCGCCGTTGGGCCGGAAAGAAGTCCGGCCCGACGTTCAAGCCTGCGCCTGAGAAGACGGCGCCGCCGCCTCATCCGCCTTTGAGCCGCCTCACCGCGCGCGCCCGTCCCATCAGCGGCAACAGCGCGCCCAGGTCGGGGCCGTGCGCGCGCCCCGTCAGCGCCCGGCGCAGCGGCATGAAGAGTCCCTTGCCCTTGCGGCCGCTCGCCTCCTTCAGCCGCCCGATCCAGACGGGATAGGTCTCGGCGTCGAACGGTTCGTCCGGCAGCAGGTCGGCTGCCTGCGCGAGGTAGGCTTCATCCTCCGGCGCGCGCTCCGGCTCGATCTCGCCATAGGCCGCGGCGGCCCAGTGCGGCGCGTCCTCCAGGCTCTCCACATTTTCGCGCACGGCGTCCCACAAGGCTTCGTCGACGCCGGCTTGGCGCAACGCCTCGGCCAGCGCCGCATAAGGCTTGCGGTGCAGCACCTTGGCGTTGAGCTGGGCGAGTTCCTTCGGATCGAAACGCGGCGCGGCGCGCCCGAAAACGGCGATGTCGAAGCCGGGCGTCAGACTGTCGAGCGTATCGGAGCCTTCCGGCGCGGTCGGCGTGCCGAGTCGCGCGAGATAGGCGACCAACGCCTCGGGCTGGACGCCTTGCGCGCGCAGATCGCCGAGCGCGAGCGAGCCGAGCCGTTTCGAGAGCTGCTTGCCGTCCGCCCCCACCATCAGCGGCAGATGCGCGAAGCGCGGCGCGTCGTAGCCGAGCGCCTGGAACAATTCGATCTGCACGGCCGTGTTGGCGACGTGATCCTCGCCGCGGATCACGTGGGTGATGAAGAATTCTCCGTCGTCGACGACCGAAGACAGCGTGTAAAGCGGCCGACCGTCCTCGCGCAGCAGCACCGGGTCGGAAAGGTGCCCGGCCTCGAAGCGCACCGCGCCGCGGCCGAGGTCGGTCCACTCGATCGGCTGGTCGGCCAACTTGAAGCGCCAATGGGGCGCGCGCCCGTCGGCCATGAGGGCCGCCTGCTCCTCCGCCGAGAGATCGAGGGCGGCCCGGTCATAGACCGGCGGCTTTCCGCGACCCAGCTGGATCTTGCGCTTGAGCTCGAGCTCCTCCGCCGTCTCGAAACAGGGATAGAGCCGGCCCTTGGCCTTCAGGCGCGCCACCGCCGCGTCATAGCGCCCTTGGCGCGCCGATTGGCGGACGAAGTCGTCCCAATCGAGACCGAGCCATTTGAGATCCTCGAGAATCTCGCGCTCGAAGGCCTTGGTCGAGCGCTCCCGGTCGGTGTCGTCCATGCGCAGTAGGAATTCCCCCGCCTTGGACCGGGCGGCAAGCCAGTTCAGCACCGCGACGCGCGCGTTGCCGACATGCAGGCGCCCTGTGGGGCTGGGCGCGAAACGGACTTTGACCTCGGACATGACAGGACCTTCAGAGGATGCGGCGGAAGGCGTTGGTGATCGGATAGCGCCGGTCGCGCCCGAAGGCGCGCGGCGTCACCTTGACGCCCGGCGGCGCCTGACGGCGCTTGTATTCCGAGAGGTCGAGTTGACGCCAGACCTTTTGCACCGTCTCCGCCTCATGGCCGCGCGCGGTGATCTCCTCGACGCTCATCTCGCGCTCGATCAGACAGAACAGGATGTCGTCCAGCTTGTCGTAAGGCGGCAGCGTGTCCTCGTCCTTCTGGTCCGGCTTAAGTTCCGCCGACGGGGCTTTGGTGATGATCCGATCCGGCATGACCGGGCCGTCGGGGCCGAGAAGGGCCGCGCCCTCTCCCGACACGGCCGCCTTGCCCTCGTTGCGCAGCCGGCAGATGGCGAAGACGTCGGTCTTATAGATGTCCTTCAGCACGGAATAGCCGCCGCACATGTCGCCGTAGAGTGTGGCGTAGCCGACCGACATCTCCGACTTGTTGCCGGTGGTCAGCAGCATCTTCCCCTGCTTGTTGGAGATCGCCATCAACAGAAGCCCGCGTGAGCGCGACTGGATGTTCTCCTCCGTAATGTCGGCCGGCGCGCCTTGGAAGATCGGGGCCAGCATCTGATCGAAGGCCTGCATCGCCGGCTCGATCGACACCTCGTCCAACAGACAACCCAGCATCTCGGCCGCCCCGGCCGCGTCGTCCAGACTGTGCTGACTGGTGTAGGGGCTCGGCATCATCACGCAATGCACGGCGTCGGGCCCGAGCGCGTCGACCGCAACCGCAGCTGAAAGCGCCGAATCGACGCCCCCGGATAGGCCCAGCACCACGCCCGGAAAGCCGTTCTTGCGCACGTAGTCGCGGAGCCCCAAAACCATTGCGTGATACATTGACGCATGCCGATCCAACGGCTTGGCCTGCGCCCCGCCCTCGCAGACCCAGCCGTCGCCGCCGCGGGTCCAGCGGGTGAGCGTCAGCGCCTCCTCGAAGGCCGGCATCCGGAAGGCCAGACTGCAATCGCCGTTAACGCCGAAGGACGCGCCGTCATAGACCAGCTCGTCCTGGCCGCCGACCTGGTTCAGGTAAACCATCGGCAGGCCGCTTTCGGCGACCCGATTCAACACCAGCTGAAGGCGCTGGTCCTCCTTCTCCGCCTCATAGGGGCTGCCGTTGGGAACCAGCAGCAGCTCCGCCCCGCTCTCCTCCAGGCATTCGACGACGTCCGGCGTCCAGACGTCCTCGCAGATCGGGACCCCGATGCGCACGCCGCGAAAATTGATCGGCCCGGGCATCGGCCCCGGCTTGAACACCCGCTTCTCGTCAAACACGCCGTAATTCGGCAGATCGGCCTTATAGCGCTCCGCCGCAACCTCGCCCCCGTCCAACAGCAGGGCCGCATTGAAGACGCCGTCGGCCGTGCGGCGCGGCGTCGGCAGCAGCACGGCCGGCCCGCCGTCGGCGGTCTCGGCGGCCAGCGCCTCGATCGCCTCCTCCAGCTTGGCGTGGAAGAAAGGCTTCAGGACCAGGTCCTCCGGCTGATAGCCGCTCAGGAACAGCTCGGGAAAGACGATCAGCTCGGCGCCCTCTTGCGCCGCCTCGGCTCGGGCCTTGCGCACGCGCTCGGCGTTGCCGGCGATGTCTCCGACGATCGGGTTCAATTGCGCAAGCGCGATCGTGAGGCTGTCGGTCATGGGATCCCCAGAGATTCAGGCGCGACGGCGCGCGCGCGGACGGGGCAGAGCGTAGTCCGCCGGCCCGAGGACGCAAGAGCCGAGTCCGTCTCCGGGCGCCCCGGGTCCCGCCCTGCCGCGCCGCTGACCCGGGTGCGGTCGCCCCGCCGGTCTGGTCAGCGACGTCCCGGTTGCCTACTGTCTCACGGGCGAGGCGACGGCGGCGCGATTCCTGCATGGCCTCGTCCGGCGAAGACGCGCTGCGGCCAGGTTTCGGGGTGAGGTGGATCGGATGAGCGAGCGGGATCGCGATCATGACGGCGGATCGGCCAAAGGCGGCCCGGATCAGGCCGGACGGCAGGGCCTGAACGAACTGACGCAGGACGTGCTGGCGCTTTACATGCGCCGGGTGGCGGACGCCGTGGCGCGCACCGGCGTCACGACGATCGACCCGCAGGCGTTGGAGAGCATCGCCGAGCGCATGTCGCGCGGCGAAGACCCGGCGCTGCAGAAGATCTACGAGCGCACATGGGAGCGGCTGCAGGAGAGTTTCGAGCACGCCTTCTGGGCGCGCATGCGCAAATATCCGCTGGAGCGCCTGATCGTCTCGCGGTTCGAACACAAGCTGGCCCCGCGCGACGAGGCTCCGGCGCCCGGCGAGACCCTGTCGCGGCGCGTGATCCCGGCCTTCATCGGCGCGCTGCACCAAATGATCGGCCCCGACCTCTTCAACGAGTATGAGGAGCGCTCGCGAAACCTGGTGGAGGCCGTTCGCTCGTTGGAAGGGGACGGCGCGGCCTGGGACAAGCTTTACCAGCATCCGCAGGCGGACGTGCTGGTGAACGACATCCTGGTCTATATCGCGCGATACTTCACCGACGCGCCCAAGCGCCGGCACTGGCTGACCGGCTATATGGAGCGCAGCCTGCCGAGCGCGAAGACCGAAAGCGAGAAGCGCTGGGTCTTCGGCGACCGGGAGTTTCATCTGCTGCTGGGCGCGCTCTACGAGCAATTGGAGGCGCAGTTGCAGAAACCCGAAATCCGCATTCGGCACGTCAAGCGCTACGGCGAAGAGAACGTACAGATGGTGGAAGAGGCGCTCTCTGCGCTGGCGCGCGATCGACGACATGTCGGAACCTAGCGAGAGGGCCGCTTCCCGGTGATCGACCCAGGCGACTACGAGCGCCTCATCGCGGCGAACCGCGCCGCCTGGGACGGGTCCGCGCCGGATTGGGAGCTGGACGCCCGCACCCTTGGACGCTGTCGGACCCTGCGCGCCTGGCGGAAAGCTACTTCCGAGGCGCCCCCTTCATCGAAGAGCAGGCGCCCCTCTCTGACGACGTCGAGCCGACGCTGGGGCCGCCGCAGTACTGGTTTCCCCAGACGCCGCCCGACATCCTGATCGCCTGCCTCAAGGCCGGGCTCGCAATCGAAGCCTTCGTTGAGTTTCCGCGCAACATCACGACGACGGCCCATGACATCTATCAGGACCAACCGCTCCAACCGCCGCTGTGCTATTGGCTGACGGCCCGCAAGCCAGCCGCGAAGCCCTAACCTAACCAGCCGAAACGATGGAAAAAAAGCGGCGGCGGCGCGTTGATTGAGGGGGCCCCTGGGAAAAGCCGATCCTCACGCGCCGCCGCCTGTGCGGGCCGGACGGCAAACAGGAGGAAACCGTCCGCTGCGGATAAAACTCATGATAGTGTGATTGATGAAGGTTGTTAAGCTTAAAGTTGCCGTTTTCGCCAAAAAAGTGCAGTTTACGAAAATGTCCCCTCAGCCGGCGAGCTCGCGCCGGTCCAATGTGGCGACGACTTGCGGCAGGATCTCGTGGAAGGGACGGCGCCCGCGCGGATCGCCTGACAGCTCGAAGGCGCCCAAAATGCGGTCCACGCGCCCGCCCTCCCCCAGCGGCAACGACAAGCGGCGATACCGGAAGGTCTCGCCGCTTTCCAACTCATAGAGAGTGTCCGTAAGCCACGGCCGACGGTCGCGCATCACCGTGGTGTAGGATCGGCGCGCGGCGTCGCGCAGCCGCGGCTCGGGGAGCATCTCGGCGACGGTGCGCCCCGTCGGCTCGGCGTTGAACAGCTCGCGCACACCGGTTCCGGCAAGCCGGAAGCGATACGCGCCCTCGCCGATCGGCTCCAGGATGTAGAGCGCGGACAGCACATCCGGTATTTCGGTGGGATCAATGGCGCCGCGCGGCGGCATCTCGGCGCCGCCGGCCTTTTCCTCCCAATAGGCGAAAAGCCGCACCAGAGGGCCTGTCGCACCCAGCGCCTCGCGGAAGGCGCGTCGTCGGGCCTCGCTCACCGGCGCGAGCGGCCCAGCGCGGGATCGGGCGGCGCGTCGCTGCCTGCCGTCCGACCGGGGGAGCCCGCCGCGACGGCCCCGCCATAGCCGGCGCCGATCGCCGCGCGCGCACGGCGCTCGGAGGGGTCCTCGCCCGCCTCTTCATCGTGCGGGCGCTGCAGCAGAAACTCGCGCCCGACCTTGACGCGCGGCTCGCCGTCATAGGCGACGATGTCGGCGGTCGCGTAGGTCTCCGACCAACGGTCCGGCAGATAGGAGCCGGAGCCGATCACGTCGATCGGCGCGTCGGCGAGCGCCATGGTCTTACATTTCTCCGGCCCGAAACCGGACGAGACGACGATCTTGACCTGCGGAAAGCCCGCCGCGTCCAGCTTCTCGCGCAGATGCCAGATGGCCGCGGCCGAAACGCCGGGACCGATCAGATGGCGCAACTCATTCTCGGTGCGATACCCGCGAATGGCGCGCGGCGCGTTGCGGTCCAGCACCGCGTAGGAGGCCGCCGGATCCAGGCCCTCGCAAAACCGCCCGCCGGGCGTGTCCAGACGGATCGAAAGCTGGCCTTCGGCCGCCAACTCCGGAAACCGCTCGGCGACCGCAAGCGAGTCCGAAATCTCGCGTCCGAAATAGTCGACCAGCACCACCAGATTGGCGTCAGGGTGCGCCTCGTGGAACATTTCAGCCGCGCGGACGGTGGAATTGGCGTAGCCGATCAGCGCGTGCGGCATGGTGCCGAGGCCCCTCTCGCGGCCGAAATAATGCGCGGTCGCGTCGGTGGCGTTGCCGACGAAGCCGACGGCCCCCGACTTACGCTTCGCCCGGCCGGACCCGACGCTGGCGGCGTAGGCCATGAGCTCCGCCATTTCGGCGCCCGCGCAATGGCGCGCGTCCATCGCGAGAAAAGCGACCTTGGGCAGTTCCTGGCACATCGTGAAGGCGTTGTAGGCGGCGACCGAGGCCGGGCCGATTTTCTGCAGCAGCAGCGTCTCCAGATCGACCAGATGCAGGAACGAGCCGGTGACGTACATGATCGGCTCGCCGGCGCCGACCCAGCGCCCTTCGGCGTAGTTCAGATCGATCTGAAAGGCCGCGCCCCGGCGCATAGCCGTCGCCTCGAGCCATTCGATCGCCAGTCGCGGCGCCGAGACGACCGGGCGCCGCATGAAAACGGCGTAGGTCACCTGACAATCCCCGAACTTCTCAATCGCCGCCTTGGTGCGATTGAAGTAGGCGTCGGTCCAACGCCGCACTTCCGCATCGTCGCGCCCGGTCAGCGCGCCGCCCTGACGGCTCTCGCCGGACTCGTGCGTCTCCCGCTCGCTCATCACCCTTCCCCCGACATCGATCGGCGTCTTGCGCGCCGACCCGATCACATAACGCGTACGTCTGTCCTTCAGGACGCGGCGGCGAGGCTCTGAGCGAGCGCAGCGCGCTCGGTCTTCAACTGTTCGGCGATCAGGAAGGCGAGCTCCAGCGCCTGCGGCCCGTTGAGACGCGGGTCGCAATGGGTGTGATAGCGCGCGGACAGCCCGTCGTCTGTGATCGCCTGAGCCCCGCCCAGACACTCCGTCACGTCGCGGCCCGTCATTTCGAAATGCACGCCGCCGGCGTAGGTGCCTTCGGCTGCGTGGACTTCAAAGAAGCTGCGCACCTCCGCCAGGATGCGGTCGAAGGGACGCGTCTTGTAACCGCTCTCCGCCTTGATCGTGTTGCCGTGCATCGGGTCGGACGACCAGACGACCTTTCGGCCCTCGCGCTCGACCGCCCGGATAAGGGCCGGCAGATGCTTCTCCACCTTATCGTGCCCCATGCGTGCGATTAGCGTCAGGCGGCCCGCCTCATTGTGCGGATTGAGGATGTCGATCATCCGCAACAGGTCGTCGGGGTCCAGGCTCGGCCCGCACTTCATGCCGATCGGATTGTCGACGCCGCGCAGGAACTCGACATGGGCGCTGTCCGGCTCGCGCGTCCGGTCGCCGATCCACAGCATGTGGGCGGAGCAGTCGTAGTGCTTCTTGCTGATGCTGTCCTGCCGGGTCAGCGCCTGCTCGTACCACAGCAGCAGCGCCTCGTGGCTGGTGTAGAACTCGGTCTCCTGGATCTGCGGCACCCGGTCGGCGGTCAGGCCGCAGGCGGCCATGAAGCTCAGACACTCGGTCAGCCGCTCCGCCAGTTCGCCGTAGCGTTCGCCGGCGGGGCTGTTGGAGACGAAATCCTGGGTCCACTGATGCACCTGATGCAGGTCGGCGAAGCCGCCCTGGGCGAAGGCGCGCAGCAGGTTCAGCGTCGCCGACGCCTGATTATAGGCGCGCAGCATGCGCTCCGGATCCGGCCTGCGGGCGGCGGGGTCGAAATCGATGCCGTTGACGATGTCGCCGCGATAGCTCGGCAGCTCGACCCCGTCCTGGGTCTCCAGCGGAGCCGACCGGGGCTTGGCGAACTGACCGGCCAGACGCCCGACCTTCACAACCGGGCAGGCCGCCCCGAAGGTGAGCACGACCGCCATCTGCAGCAGCACCTTGAACGTGTCGCGGATGTTGTTGGCGCTGAACTCGGCGAAACTTTCGGCGCAGTCGCCGCCCTGCAGCAGAAAGGCGCGGCCTTCCGCGACCTCGCCCAGCGCCTTCTTCAGCTTGCGCGCCTCGCCCGCAAAGACCAGCGGGGGATAGGCGGCCAGCGTCGCTTCGACCTCCTGCAGCTTCGCCGGATCCTCATACTCCGGGACCTGCTTGATCGGCTTGTCGCGCCAGCTCTGCGGCGTCCATGCACCCGCCATGATCTCGTTCCTCGTAAAAAGCCAGGGTTCGCGCCCGCCTCGCGCCGTCCGCGCGGCTGCGCCAGGGGCCTTGTCTATCGCGCCCGGCCTCACTTTTCCACAGCGAAAGCGGGATTGAAAGAGCGCGGGCGGTGGCGATCCGGCGCGCGCGAGGCTAAGCTCGCCCCCGGGAGGCGGTCTGTCGAGGAAGAAGAGGCCCCATCATGTCCAATCCGATCCGTCAGGCGCTCGCCGCCGGCCTGCTGCTGCTGGCCGGCGGGCTCGCCGCCTGTTCTCCGGTCACGGTCGCCCAGCGCGCGCTGGAGGACCGCTCGGTCGCCGACATCCGCGAGGACAACCGCATCGTCGTCGCCGTCAACAAGCTGATGGCGAAGTACGAGACCGTCTCCGTGTCGACCGAGATCTACGAGCAGCATCTGCTGATCTACGGGATCCTGGAGACCGAGAGCGCCTACGAAGGCTTCCGCAACGACGTCGGCAAGATCGAGGGGATCGAGCGCCTCTACTGGCATGTGGAGCAGATGAGCGAGGCGGAGCGGGAGGCCCGCGAGGACGAGATGCTCGGCTTCGCGCAAGGTTTGAAAGTCAAGGCGCTGATCGAGAAGGACTGGCTGCAGGCGGAAGGGGTCGAAAGCTTGAATTTCCGCGTCGCCGTCGACCCGTTCGCCGCCGCCTACATCCTCGGCCGCGCGAAAAGCCAGATGGAAATGGAGCGCGCGATCGCCGTCGTCCGCAATACCGAAGGCGTGCGCCGGGTCCGCAACTACGCCGCGGTGCGCTGAGCGGCGGACGGGCGGGCGACCTTCGCCGCCCGCCCGCCGCCCGAAACGCTTCGGTTAGTCGCCGATGCGCTCGGGGATGTCGACCAGCTTGCCGCGCGGGATGGCGCGATCCTTGTCGTACATCGGCAGTTCGCACAGTTCGCCCGGATGGACCTGGCCGTCCTTACAGTCGACGTCGACGCGCGTGCCGGGCCCGTGCTCGGGATCGTCCATGCGCACGAAGGCCACGCCGCACTGGAGATAGGGCGACCAGGCGCTGGAGCAGACCAGCCCCACCTCCTCATTGTCGATCTTGATGGCGCGGCCGTTCCAGGGGAAGGCGCCCTCGCCCTCGACTTTCATGCCCCACAGCCTGCAGCGACGATCGGCCTTCATCAGGGCCTCGCGGCCCACGAACTCGCCTTTCTCGAAATCGACCATCGCGCCGAGGCCGACGTCGAAGGGAGTCGTCGTCTCGTCGAAGTCGGAGCCGGCGTTGAGCAGGCCGGACTCGATCCGGCGCGCGCCGAAGATGGAGATCGGGCGCAGGCCGAACGCCTCGCCCACCTCGGCGATGCGGTCGCCGACGGCTTCCGCGTCGATGTCGGGGGTCATGTAGTATTCCCAGCCCAGCTCGTTGGTGAAGCCGGTGCGGGTGATCAGCAGCTCCTGGCCTGCGATCGAGACGGTCGCGCTGTCGAAGTAACGGAAGGGCTCCGGATAGGGGCCGTCGATCGCGGCCTCCAGGATCTTCAGCGAATTCGGCCCCTGCACCTGGCTGATCCAGAGATTGGGGTCGATCACCTCGACGTCCAGGCCGCGGCCGTGGGCCTTCAGCCAGGAATAGAGGTCGCCCTCGGCCTGGCCGTACCAGAAGCGATCCTCGGCCAAGCGCACCAGCACGCCGTCGGTGATCATCCCGCCCTCGTCATAGCAGGCGAACTGGTAGGAGCAGCGCCCGACCTTCACCTTCGAGACGTCGCGGGTGAAGACGAAGTTCAGCAGGCGCACCGCGTCGGGACCGCGGATCTCCAGCGCGTATTCGCCGGTGTGGCGGGTCACCGCCTCGCGGCGGATGGCCCAGTACATGTCCTCGGCCGGGACGCTCGGGAAGCGAAGCGCGACGAGACGGTTGTTGTAGAGCCCGAATTCCGGGTCGAACGGCAGTTCCTGATAGACCAGCGGATGGGGCATCATGGTGCGCATCAACTCGGCGCGGTTCGGCCCGCCGAGCGGCAGGGCCTTGACGGCGAAACGGACCTCTTCACGACGCGGCATAACCTTTCCTCCTCGGCGGTTTTTCGGTGGTTTTGTTTCGCCGAGAGGTAAGAGAGCGTTCGCTTTTCGACTGTCGCACAAACGACGCGCAACGGGCCTGTGCAATCCTACAGGCGACACGCGGTTTCAAGGCCGCCGCGTACGCCCGCGCGCCCCGCCGCACGCGACGTCACGCCGCATTCTCCGGCCGGCCGGCCAACGCCCGGGCGTACAGCACCAAAGGATCGCCGTCGGCGTCGCGCTTGAAGTCGCAGCCGAGATAGCCGTGGGCCAGCAGGTCCTGCTGCCGCGCCTCGTCCATCGCCGGGACGGCGACGGGCGCGACGTTGGGGTCGAAGGTGACGGGGCGGCCGACATCCTTGTGCAGCAGCACGCGCAGCTTGGCCCCGCGCGGGGTGGGGTGCATGTAGGCGATCTGGCGCACCGCCATGCCGGCGCGCGTCATGTTGCGGCAGGACGGCGTGTTGCGCGGGCTGGCGTTGGCCAGGAAATGCCGGCACCCGCGGGCCAGCGCGTGATCCATGCGCACGCGGATCATCACCCGCTGCAGGCCCCGCCCGCGTAGGTAGGGCGGCGCGTAAACCCCGTCGATGTGGGCGACGGCCGAGCGCTCCTCGGCCGGGACGGCGCCGGACCCTTCGGGCAGCAGATCGGCGAAGCTCTCAAGTCGTCCGCCCGGCAGGCCGAGGAAGCAATAGCCCTCCAGCCGGCCGTCGACGAACAGGCCGAAGACCGCCCCCTCCCCGTCCATGAAAAGCTGGATCTCCTCCGGCGGATGCGGGTGGAAGAGATCCCAATCGGCGTCGCCGATCAGGCGCGCCGCTTCCTGCTGAACGGCGTCGAGCGCCTCAAGAGAGTCCGGGCCGAGAGCGCGTACGTCGTAGGCGACCTCCCGCCCCTCGACGCGCAATCGGCCGGCGGCGCGCAGCGTGGGATCACCCGCGGGGACGGTCGCGTCTGCAGGCGGCGTCTGCGCGGCCGGCGGGGCGTTCTCGCGGCTCACCACGCCGGCTCCTCGGCGCCGACGATCTCCGCGAAGCGCAGGAGCGGCAGCGGCGGATAGGACGCGACCGCGCGGGCCGTGTCGATGTTCACGACATAGGAAAAGCGCGACAGCGTCTCGATCGGGATCGTGCCGGGATCGCGACCTTCGACCAGGATTTGCTTGGCCTTAAAGGCGGTGAAGCGACCCAGCGCGACATAAGAGCTGACCAGGCCCGCCATCACCCCGTGCTCCCGGATAACGCGTTCGGTCGCCGCAAAGCTCGGGAGCCGCAGACGCTTCGCCTCCTCGGCGTAGAGCGCGCCCCAAGCCCCGATATAGCTGTCCGGCCCGATATAGAGCGCATCGACGCCCTCGGCTGCGATTTCCTGCAGTCGGGCGGTCAGCGCCTCGCCGCCGATCGCCTTGCCGTCTTCGTCCAGCGGCGCGGCCCGCTCCACCAGTTCAAGGCCGAGCCTCGGGGCCGCCTCGCGCAGCCGCTCCATCGTCCAGAGCATGTTGCTTTCGGCGGGATTGTAGAGGACCCCCAGCCGCGCGACCGGGAGATAGGCTTGGATCGCGCGCAGTTGGGCTTCGACGTCGGCGACGTGGCTCGTGCCGGTGACGTGGCGGCCGGAGCCGGCGAGGCTCTCGGTCAGCTTCGCGCCCTGCGGGGTCGTCACCATCGTGAACACATGCGGCGTCTCCGTTATGTGCGCCTGCGGGTCGGCCGCGTCATAGCGCCCTGAGAGCGCGAGCGCCGGGCCGGTCCCCCAACTGTAGACGAGGTCCGGCGGGTCGGCCTTGATCTCCGCGATGAGCGCCGGAAAGCGGCTTCGGTCGCGCTCGACGTCGCGGTGGCGGATGTCGACCGACAGGCCGGCGTCACGAAAGCCGGCGACGAAGCCGTCCTCCACCGCCGTCCAGCCGCGCCACGTCACCACCGTGATGACGAAGGGATCCTCAGGCGAGCCGTCGCCGGCGGCGGCTTGCCCCGGACCCGTCAGGATGAGAGCGCCTAACAGCGCCGCCAGAACCGGTCTTCCCCGTCGCATCGCCCGCCTCGCCGCCGTGACGCCCTGTTGTATCACGGACGCGCGGGCTTGTATGCGCGCCTCAGCCGATCCGCGCCATCAACCGTTCGGCCGTCGCGACGTCGTCGGGGCTGTTGGCGTTGAAGAAAGGGTCCACCGGCTCGGCGGCGAATTCGACCTGGATGAGCTTGTGCCGGCCGGTCCAGCGATCGACCTTCCTGATCTCATCGTCGACCATCGCGCGGCGCAGATCGTCGGCGAGGCGCACCGGCCAGAGGCCGACGACCGGATGCGCGCGGCCGTCCGAGGCCGCGCAGGCGAGGTCGGCGCCTGCGCGCTCCACCGCCTGGGACAGGCGGCTGACCAGATTCTTCGGCAGAAACGGCGCATCGCCCGGAAACGTGGCCAGCCACTGCGCCTGCGGATGCACGCGGCGCGCCCATTCGAGACCCGACAGCACGCCCGCCAGCGGCCCCGGATTGCCGTCCATCGTGTCGGCGATGACGTCCATGCCGTAATAGGCGAAGCGTCCAGGGTCGCCGTTGGCGTTAAGGGCGAGCGCGTCCACCTGCGGGCGCACCCGATCCAGGATATGCTCCAGGATCGGTTTGCCGGCGAGCGCGGTCATCGGTTTGTCGCCGCCGCCCATGCGCCGCGCCAACCCGCCGGCCAGCACCACGCCGACTACGCCGCCCTCCGCAGCGCCTTCAGCGGCCTCGCGGACCCGCGAGTCCGCGCTACTCGCCGTCGTCTCCTCCGTCATATATCTTGTCCCTCCCAGGTTCGTCAGCGCGCCAGCCGACCACGCGGTTCCTGCCGCCGCGTTTCGCCTCGTAGAGCGCCTCGTCCGCGCGCTCAATCACCGTCTTCAGGCCCACGCCGGGCGCCGCCGCCGCCACGCCGAAAGAGGCCGTGACGTGCAGCTCCTCGCCGTTCTCAAGGCCGACCGGCCGCTCCTCCAAGGCTTCGCGCAGACGCTCCAACACGCTGCGCGCGACGCCGGGCGAGGCGTTGGGAAGCGAGACCAGGAATTCCTCCCCGCCGTAGCGGTAGATGGAGTCGCTCGGCCGAAGCCGCGACAGGAATCGGCCGGCGACGGCCCGCAGCACCTCGTCGCCGACCGCATGGCCGTGCACGTCGTTTACCTGCTTGAAGCGGTCGATGTCCGCAAGGGCGATCGCCAGCCCTCGGCCGGTCGCGCTCCCGCCGCCCGCCGCGCGGGCGTACTCCGCCTCCAGCTCCGCCGCCATCGCCGCGCGGGTCGAGAGGCCGGTAAGCGGGTCGAGTTCGGAAACCGCCTTGCGGAAGGCGTCGCGCAGGCGGCGCGCGCGGCTTCGGAATTCATCCTCGCGGCGCACCAACTCGTCATATTCGCCGACCGGCACAGGTTTGGCGTCGGTCGCGCGCTCGGCCAGCACGCGCGACAGGCTGTGCACCTCCAGATAACAACGCCAAAGATCGCCCAAGGCCGGTTGCTGCAGCAGCGGATCGTCCGCGTGGATCGTGTACCAGCGCCCGAACTCGGTCGCGAGATGCTGGTCTTCCTGCAGCAGATCCGGGTCGGGCGGGATGCGGCAGACCAACGCGCGCCGCCAGCGGCTCATCCAGCGCTCGTGCTCCTCCAACGCGTCGTCGAGCGCGGCGAGCACGTCGCCGGCCTTCAGAACGGCCGCGCCCTCTTCCTGGGAGGGGGCGCGGCGTTCAGCCGTCATCGCCTTCGCGCGCGGCCTTGCGCCGGGCGGCCTTGGGCTCGTCCGCCGCCTGGGCGGGATCGGCGTCGTACTCGATGCGCTCCGCCCCTGAGAGGGCGAGAAAGCGCTTGCCGCGCGCTCGGCCGATCAACGTCAGCCCGGTCTCTCGCGCCAATTCCACCCCCCAGGCGGTGAAGCCGGAGCGCGAGATCAGGATCGGGATGCGCATCTGCACCGTCTTGATCACCATCTCGGAGGTGAGGCGTCCGGTGGTGTAGAAGACCTTGTCCTCCGGGGAGACGCCGTTGAGGAACATGTAGCCGGCGATCTTATCGACCGCGTTATGCCGGCCGACATCCTCCATATAGACCAACGGCTTATCGCGCTGGCACAGCACGCAGCCGTGAATCGCGCCGGCGGTCAGATAAAGACTGTCGGTCGTATTGATCTTGTGGGTCAGCGCGTAGAGGTCGGAGGTCTTGAGGCGCGCGGCCGCGTCGAGGCGGATGTCCTCGATCTTCTCCATCAGATCGCCGAAGACCGTCCCCTGGGCGCAGCCGGAGGTGCGGGTCTTCTTCTTCAGCTTCTCTTCGTAATCGGTCTCGCGAGCCGTGCGCACGACGACGAGATCGAGATCCTCGTCGACGTCGATTCCCGTGATCTCGTCGTCCGCGCGCAGCATGTTTTGATTGAGCAGGAAGCCGACGGCCAGATATTCCGGAAAGTCGCCGATCGTCATGTTGGTGACGATCTCTTGCCCGTTGAGAAACAGCGTCAACGGTCGTTCGACCACGACCCGCGTCTCGACGCGGGCGCCGTCCTGGTCCACCCCCTCCACCGCCTGGGTCAGGCGGGGGTCCTGCGGGTCGGGGCCGAGCACGTAGTCGGGCGTCCTCTCGGAGGCGGCGTCAGTCGGCTTCGCGGCGGTTTCGGTGCTCATGTCGCCTACTATGGAAGGCCTGGGGCGGCGCGACAAGCCAAGCGCCTCCGGGGTGTTGGACTCGCGATGTGATCCTTATATAGTCGGCATCAAATGGTCACACCACTTCGCCGCCTGGGATCGTCGGCGCGGGGTGGAGAAGGACAGCCTGCGGGGTAGGAGATACACAGTCATGGACGGCGGCGTCGCTCACACCGATCAGCAGCAGGACCGCGCGGGCCCTGAGGGGCAGGACGCGCCGATCATCGATCCCTTCGGACGCTCGATCACCTATCTGCGCGTTTCGGTCACGGATCGCTGCGATTTCCGATGCGTCTACTGCATGTCCGAGGACATGACGTTCCTGCCCAAGCAGGACGTTCTGTCGCTTGAAGAGTTGGATCGCGCCTGCTCCGCCTTCGTGCGGATGGGCGTCAAGAAGCTGCGGCTGACCGGCGGCGAGCCGCTGGTGCGCCGAAACATCATGTGGCTGATCGAACGGCTGGGCCGGCACCTGGAAACGGGCGCCTTGGAGGAGCTGACGCTCACCACCAACGGCAGCCAGCTCTCCCGCTACGCCGACCAGCTTTACGCCGCGGGCGTGCGCCGGGTGAACGTCTCGCTGGATACGCTCAATCCCGACAAGTTCCTGGCGATCACCCGCTGGGGCAAATACGACAAGGTGATGGAGGGGCTGGAGGCCGCCAAGCAGGCCGGCCTGCAGGTCAAGATCAACTGCGTCGCGCTTAAGGGCGTCAACGACGACGAGATTCACCGCCTGGTCGAATGGTGCGGCGAGGAGGGCTTCGACCTCACCTTCATCGAGGTCATGCCGATAGGCGACATCGGCAATGAGGAGCGCCTGGATCAGTACTGGCCGCTCACCATGGTGCGGGCCGAGCTCGCCAAGCGCTGGACGCTGAGCGACAGCGACTACGTCACCGGCGGGCCGGCGCGCTACGTCCATGTCGCGGAGACCGGCCGCAAGATCGGCTTCATCACGCCGCTGACCCATAATTTCTGCGAGAGCTGCAATCGGGTCCGCTTCACCTGCACCGGCACGCTCTACATGTGTCTGGGCCAGGACGATGCGGCCGACCTGAAAACCCCGCTGCGCGCCAGCGGGGACGACGCCGACCTCGAAGAGGCGATCCGCGAGGCGATCAGCCGCAAGCCCAAGGGCCACGACTTCGTCATCGACCGCCGCCGCGGCGCCAAGTCCGTCGCCCGGCATATGAGCGTGACGGGGGGCTAGAGGCCCGCGGCCGGAGAGGGCCGAATCAAGGCCCGCTGACGCGTGTCCTTGCTGTCTTGGCGTCATAACACACCGTCATCCCCGGGCTTGACCCGGGGATCTCAACCGCCCCTCTCCTACATAAGCCGATCGAAAAGATCCTCCCATTCCGGATTTTCTCTTTCGATCAGCGCGACCTTCCAAGCTCGCGACCAGTGCTTCCGGGTCTTCTCGCGCTGAATGGCGTTGCGGACCTCTTCAAACGGCTCGACGTGAACAAGATGTTTCAGGTTGTACTTCTTAGTGAAGCTGTCGACCTCGCCCGCCCGGTGTTGCCAGGCGCGCTGGGGCAGGTTCGTTGTGACGCCGACGTAGAGGAGTCCGTTCGGTTTGTTCGTCACAATGTAGAGACACGCCGGCATGCGTGCAGTCTGCCGATCGGCAGGGTGCAGAGCGCGTTGTATGAGATCCCCGGGTCATGCCTGGGGATGACGGTCCCGCTCCCTTAGGAAGGCCCCCTCACAGATCCCGGCGCAGCAGCACCACCGACTTGGCGCCCCCTTCGGTCTCCTGCTCGCCGACGGGCCGGAAGCCGAGGCCTTCGTGGAAGGCCATGGAGCCGGGGTTGGGCGGGCGGCTGTTGACCTCGCAGCCGACGAAGGCGTAGCGGCCGGCCATGTCGGCGAACAGATCCTCGTAGAGCCGCCGGCCGACCCCGAGGCGGCGCGCGCGCTCATGAACCATGATCCGGTCCATATAGACGAAATCCGCGTAATGGCGGCTGAACCAGGCGTAGTTCAGGCTGCCGTAGTCCGCGTCCGGCCCGAAGGCGACCATGACGCCGGCCGGCAGATCGTCGACCCAGGCGCCTTTAGCGTAGGCGGCCGCGTCAATCAGCCGGGCGAGCTCCGCTTTCGGCAGCGAATTCACCTCCGGCACGCAGGCCTCGTTGAGATCGAAATACCAGTCGACGTCATCGACCGGGTCGAGCGGCTTCAGGATGATCTCGGCCATGACGCCCGCCCCCGTCAGCCGCGGCCCGCCTCGCGCCGGGCCATGAAGGCCAGACGCTCGAACAGATGCACGTCCTGTTCATTCTTGAGGAGCGCGCCGTGCAGCGGCGGAATCGCCTTGGTCGGATCGCTTTCGCGCAGCACCGAAGGATCGACGTCCTCCGCCATCAGGAGCTTGATCCAGTCGAGCAGCTCGGAGGTCGACGGCCGCTTCTTCAGCCCCTTCACCTCGCGCAGCTCAAAGAAAAGGCCGAGCGCTTCCTTGAGCAGCCGCTTCTTCAGCTCGGGGAAATGCACCTCGACGATCTGCGCCATCGTCTCGGCGTCGGGGAAGCGGATGTAGTGGAAAAAGCAGCGCCGCAGAAAGGCGTCCGGGAGCTCCTTCTCATTGTTCGACGTGATGATGACGATCGGCCGGTTCTCGGCGCGCACCACCTCGCCGGTCTCGTAGACATGGAACTCCATCCGATCGAGCTCCAGCAGCAGATCGTTCGGGAACTCGATGTCCGCTTTGTCGATCTCGTCGATCAGCAGAACCGGCGCGGGCGTCGTGGTGAAGGCCTCCCACAGCTTGCCGCGCACGATGTAGTTGGCGATGTCGTGCACCCGCTCGTCGCCCAGCTGGCTGTCGCGCAGGCGGCTGACGGCGTCGTACTCGTAAAGGCCCTGCTGCGCCTTGGTGGTGGATTTGACGTGCCACTGGATCAGCGGCCGGTCGAGGGCGCGCGCGATCTCCGCCGCCAACTGCGTCTTGCCGGTGCCGGGCTCGCCCTTCACCAGCAGCGGGCGCTCCAACGTCACCGCCGCATTGACCGCGGCGGAAAGATCCTCGGAGGCGACGTAGGAGTCGGTGCCGGTGAAACGCATGGGGCCGTCCTTCCGCTCGGGGCTAAACCTTGAGATCGCGCGGAAGGTACGGCGACAGCGCCGGGGCGGCAAGCGCCCGGGCGCGCTTTCCGAGCGCGGCCGGGTCTTGAAGGACGAGGGCGAAGAGGGACTTATTCCGCCGCCTTCGACGCCTCGGCCCGACGGGTCGGTTCGCGCATGGTGACGAACTCCTCCGCGCTGGTCGGGTGGATGCCGACGGTGCTGTCGAAGTCCGCCTTCGTCGCGCCGGCCCGGAAGGCGACGGCGAAGCCTTGCGCGATCTCGCCCGCCTCGGGGCCGACCATGTGCAGGCCGACGACGCGGTCGGACTTGGGCTCGACCAGCAGCTTCATCAGCGCCTTTTCCTGATTGCCGCTCAGCGTGTTCTTCATCGGCCGGAAGCTCGCCTGATAGACGTCGACGGCGCCGTATTCGGCGACCGCCTCGGCCTCGCTCAACCCGACGCTGCCGATCGGCGGATGGCTGAAGACGGCGCTCGGGATGTCGCGATAGTCCATCTTGCGGCTCTGCCCGGCGAAGGTGTTGAAGGCGAAGACCATTCCCTCGCCGATCGCGACCGGGGTCAGCTGCACCCGGTCGATCACGTCGCCGATGGCGTAGACGCTCGACGCGGTGGTCCGATAATCGTCGTCGACCTTGATCGCGCCCTTGGCGTCGGTCTCGACGCCCGCCGCCTCGAGGCCCAGCCCGTCCGTGTTGGGCGAGCGGCCGATGGCGTAGAGGATAAGGTCGGTCTCAAGCGTCTCGCCGCCCGAGAGATGGGCGACCAGCGTGCCGTCCTCACGTTTCTCCGTCTTCTCGATGATCGTGTTGAAGCGCAGATCCACGCCCTTCTTGCGCATCTCTTCAGCCAGGTGCGCGCGCACGTCGTCGTCGAAGCCGCGCAGGAACATATCGCCGCGATAAAGCTGCGTCGTCTCGACGCCGAGGCCGTGCAGGATGCCCGCGAACTCGACCGCGATGTAGCCCCCGCCGGCGACGATCGCGCGCTTCGGCAGCTCGTCCAAATAGAACATGTCGTCGGAGACGACGCCGTACTCCGCCCCCGGTTCGGACGGGCGGTTCGGCCGCCCGCCGACGGCGATCAGGATCCGTTCGGCCGTCACCGTCTCGCCGCCCACGTCGAGCGTGTGGGCGTCGACCAACGTGGCGCGCGCATTGTAGAGCGTGACGCCGGCGTTCGAGAGCAGCTTTTCATAGATGCCGTTGAGGCGCTCGATCTCGGCCGTCTTGTTGTCGCGCAGAGTCGGCCAGTCGAAGCGGGGCGCGCCCACCGTCCAGCCGTAGCCGGCGGCGTCCTTCACCTCGTCCGGGACATGGGCGGCGTAGGTGAAGAGCTTTTTCGGCACGCAGCCCACATTGACGCAGGTCCCGCCGAGAAAACGCTCCTCGGCGATGGCGACGCGCGCGCCGTTGGCGGACGACATCCGCGCCGCCCGCACGCCGCCGGAGCCGGCGCCGATGACGAAGAGGTCGTAGTCGTAGGAATGGCTCGCGGTGTCGCTCATCGTTCCATGCTCCTTGACCGGGGTGATCGGGCGGTGATCCTAACGGGCGCAAGCCGTGCCGGAAACGCCCTGCGGCCCGATTTTTGCTGACGCTACCGGCTGTCTGCCGCTTAGATGGGCCTATATGCCGGAACGGCAAGCCCCGGCGATGGGCTAATGATTTGTGACGGATTCGCATGGCTGACGGCCCAAAAACCGCTGATCGAGACGATGTGGAAGAGGCGACCTATGATACGCTGCGCGTTTGCGTGAATTTCCGCGCGGGCGACATGCTGCCCTCATGCGGCGCGCGGGGCTCGAAGGAGTTGGCCGCGGCCCTCGACGCCGCACAACCGGACGCGGCGCCGAACCTCAAGATCCAGAAGGTGCATTGTCTGGGGCGCTGCCATCTGGGCCCGGCGCTGCGTCTCTCGCCGCGCGGACCGCACCTAGTCGGCGTCGCTCCGTCGGACGCGCAATGGGTCCTGGACCGGATCGCGGTCGGCGACGTCGCGGCCCTCGTCGCCGCCTATCCCGATCCGCTGGCGGAGGAGCGGGGATGACCCGCGCCGCTGCGCTCGCTGCGCTGACGCTGGCGCTGGTCCTCGCCGTCGGGCCGGCGGCGGCGCAGACCGCCCCTTTGCGAAACGACCAAGGGAAACAGATCCCGCGCCTGTCCGCGCCGGAGCCGCACGAGATCCCCGATTTCGATCGGTTGGGCACGCGCGTGCTGGCCGGCGTCGACGCCGCCCGCCTTCGCGAGAGCCTGTCGCGGCCGCTGTCGGCCGCCTGCTCCATCGATCGCTTCAACCAAGCGCGCCGCGGGCGCTACTTCCTTGACCTGCGCATGCCCGACGGCGAGGTGAAGCGCTTCGGCTTCGCCGGCTCCAACGGCCTCAACCTGCGCGACCCGAAAGGCCTCGCGGCCCAGAACCAGGGCTATCTCTTCGAGCTCGACGGCACCAGCGAGTGCAAGGTCTACGTGACGCCGGTGACGTGGTGAGGGCGGGCGGCGGTCCGGCCGACGCTCCCGGTCGGCCGTCGTCAAGTCAGTCTGTCGTTTGGGAAGCCCCGCGAAAGCGGGCGCCTGTTTTTCCGCTTCGGGAAGCATGTCATCCCGGGCGGCCGTTAGGCCGATCCGGGATCTCGCGAGAGGCGCTTCGACATCGAGATTCCGGCTCTCCGCTGCGCGTCGGCCGGGATGACGGCCTGTCGCCGTGATGAAAGCGGCGCGCAGCGCCCCTCACGTCACCGCCGCGCGCTTCTGGAATCGCGGCTCTTTCCAGCGGCCGGTCTCAAGGATGTCGGCCAAACGGTCGACCGCCTCGACGACGTCGGCGTAGCCCAGATAGAGCGGCGCGAAGCCGAAGCGCAGGATGTCGGGGCTGCGGAAGTCGCCGATGACGCCGGCGGCGATCAGCGCCTGCATGATCGGGTAGCCGTCGGCGTGGCGGAAGGCGACCTGAGAGCCGCGCTCGGCCGCCACGCGCGGGCTGGCGAGCGTGAGCCCGTGGCCGGCGCAGAGCGTCTCCGCCGCCTCGACGAAAAGGTCGGTCAGCGCCTCGCTCTTGGCGCGGACGGCGGCGAGGTCGGCCTCCTCCGCGATCTCCAGGCCCGCCTCCATCGCGCGGAGCGAAAGGATCGGCTGGGTGCCGCACAGCATGCGGCGGATTCCGGGATCGCCGTCATAGTCCGGCGCGAAGGCGAAGGGCGCGGCGTGCCCCCACCAGCCGGACAAGGGCTGGCGCATGCGGCCGTGATGCTTGGTCGCCGCCGCGACGAAGGCCGGCGCCCCCGGCCCGCCGTTCAGGTATTTGTAGCTGCACCCCACCGCGAAGTCGGCGCCGGACCCGGCGAAGTCCACCGGCATGACGCCCGCGCTGTGGCACAGGTCCCAGACGACCAGCGCGCCGACGGCGTGCGCCGCCGCGGTCACGGCCGCCACGTCGCGCCGCGCCCCGCTGCGGTAATCCACCTGATTCACCAGCAGCACGGCGACGCGGTCGTCCAGCAGGTATTCAAGCGTCGGTCCCCCGGCCTCCGCCCGGCGGATCTCCAGATCCGGCCGCAGGCTCCTGATCCCCTCCAGGATGTAGAGGTCGGTCGGAAAGCCGTCGCCTTCCGCCACGATGACGGGCCGGTCGGGATTGAGCGCCAGCGCCGCCTGCACGGCCTTGAAGATGTTGATCGAGGTGCTGTCGCAGACGACGGTCTCGCCTTCGGCCGCGCCGATCAGCCGGCCGATCCGGGCGCCCAGCCGGTCGGTCAGCGTGAACCAGTCGGCCTCGTTCCAGCTGCGGATCAGGCCTTGGGCCCATTCCGCCTCGGCCGCGGTGCGCAGCGCGTCCAGCGCCGCCTTCGGGGCGGGTCCCAGCGAATTGCCGTCGAGATAGATCTCTCCCGCGGGCAGGATGAAGCGGTCGCGAAAGCCGGCCAGCGGATCGGCGGCGTCGAGCGCGCGCACGGCCTCGAGATCACGCACGGCCCGCCCCTTCCCCTATTCGACCGTCACGCTCTTCGCCAGGTTCCGAGGCTGGTCGACGTCGGTCCCCTTGGTGACGGCGGTGTGATAGGCGAGCAGTTGAATCGGGATGGCGTAGAGGATCGGCGCGACGAAGGGGTCGACCTTCGGCAGCTCGATCTCGGCGAACGGCTTCGCCATCTTGCGCATGCGGGTCAAGCCCTCCTCGTCGGACAGGAAAATGACCTTGCCGCCGCGGCTCACCATTTCCTGCACGTTTGAGGCGGTCTTGTCGAAAAGCGGGCCGGAGGGAGCGATCATCACCACCGGCACATCCTCTTCGATCAGCGCGATGGGGCCGTGCTTCATCTCGCCGGCGGCGTAGCCTTCGGCGTGGATGTAGGAGATCTCCTTCAGCTTAAGCGCCCCCTCCAGCGCGATCGGGAACCCGGTCCCGCGCCCCATGTAGAAGACGTCGCGCGCCTCCGCCAGGCCGCGGGCGATCTGGGCGATGTGGGCGTCATGGTTCAAGACCTCGGCGGCGCGGCCCGGCACTTCCGCGAGCGCGGCGGCGAGCGCGGCCTCGCGCGGACGATCGAGCGTCCCGCGGGCCTTGGCGAACGCCATCGCCAGCGCGGCCAAAACGGTCAGCTGCGTCGTGAAGGCCTTGGTGGAGGCGACGCCGATCTCGGGTCCGGCCTGGGTCAGCAGCACCGCGTCGGATTCCCGCGCGATGGTGCTTTCCGGCACGTTGACGACGGAGAGGATCGTCTGACCCTGGGACTTCGCGTAGCGCAGCGCCTCCAGCGTATCCATCGTCTCGCCCGACTGGCTGATGAAGAGCGCCAGCCCCCCGTCAGGCAGCGGCGTCTCGCGGTAGCGCAGCTCGGAGCCGATATCGACCTCGGTCGGCAGGCGCGCCAGCCCCTCCAGCCAGTACTTCGCCACCATGCCGGCGTAGGAGGCCGTGCCGCAGGCGCAGATCGTCACCTTCGGCGGCTTGGCCGCGTCGAACGGCAGTTCGGGCAGCGTGATCGTCCCCTCGGCGGGGTTGAGATAGCTGTGCAGAGTGTCGCCGATCACCGCCGGCTGCTCATGGATCTCCTTCTCCATGAAGTGGCGGTATTCGCCCTTGCCGATCATGGCGCCGCTGACCGCGGTCTCGCGCACCGGGCGCTCGACTTTTTCGGTCCGGCCGTCAGCGTCGGTCTGGAAGATCTCCGCGCCGTCCGGGGTGACGACGGCCCAGTCGCCCTCCTCCAGATAGCAGATGCGTTTCGTCAGCGGCGCCAGCGCCAAGGCGTCGGAGCCGAAGTACATCTCCCCCTCGCCGTAGCCGACGGCGAGCGGGCTGCCCCGGCGCGCCCCGATCATCAGGTCGTGCCGGCCGGCGAAGATCATGACGAAGCCGAAGGCGCCTTCCAGCAGCGGCAGCGTGCACTCCACCGCCTCCTGCGGGCTCATGCCCTGCTCCAGATAGGCGGTGACCAGATGGGCCACGACCTCGGTGTCGGTCTCGGAGGTGAAGCTCGCCGGATCGCCGACGCGCTCGCGCAGGCTCTGGTAATTCTCGATGATGCCGTTGTGGACGATCGCCACCCGGTCGGTCGCGTGCGGGTGGGCGTTGGTCTCGTTCGGCACGCCGTGCGTCGCCCAACGGGTGTGGCCGAGCCCGACCGCACCCGGCAGCGGGTCGCGCTCCAGCACGCGCGCCAGGTTCTCAAGCTTTCCCTCGGCCCGGCGCCGATCGATCCGGCCGTTCGTCAGCGTCGCGATCCCGGCCGAATCGTAGCCGCGATATTCAAGCCGCTTCAGCCCGTCCAGCAGCCGCGGAGCCGCCTCTTCCCGCCCCAGGATTCCGATGATGCCGCACATACCGTCACTCGCCTTTCTTGCGCGCCGCTTTTTCGGCCGACTTGCGTTCCGCCAAGCGCTTTCCGCCGCCCGCCACGGTCGTCTGCGCGCCGCGCGCGACGGTCAGCGCGTCGGCCGGCACGTCCTGCGTGACGGTCGAGCCGGCGCCGACCACCGCGCCCGCGCCGATTTCAACCGGCGCCACAAGCGCCGTATTGGAGCCGATGAAGGCCTTCGGTCCGATGATCGTGCGATGCTTCAGATAGCCGTCGTAGTTGCAGGTGATCGTCCCGGCGCCGATGTTCGCCCCCTCGCCCACCGCGGCGTCGCCTAGATAGGTCAGGTGATTGGCCTTGGCCCCGGGGGCGAGCGTCGCATTCTTAACCTCGACGAAATTGCCGATCCGCGCGCCCTCGCCGATATCCGCGCCAGGGCGCAGGCGGGCGTAGGGGCCGACCTCCGCGCCGGCTTTCACGACGCAGCCCTCAAGATGACTGAAGGGCTTGATCGACGCCCCCGCTTCGACCCGCACGCCGGGACCGAAGACGACGTTCTGCCCCACCGTCACGTCCCGATCGAGGATCGTGTCCCAGCTGAACCAGACGCTTGCGGGATCGCTCAGAACGGCGCCCTCTTCGGCCATCGCATGCAGCCGGCGCGCGCGTTGCCAACGCGCCTCGGCGTCGGCGAGATCGACCTTGCTGTCGACCCCGAGAAGTTCGTCCTCCGAGGCGCGAATCGCGGCGCAGGAGAGCCCCTCGGCGCGCGCCAGCCCGACCACGTCGGTCAGATAATACTCGCCCTTGGCGTTTTGGTTGTCGATGCGCTCGATCAACGCCCAGGCCCGCGCCGCGTCCAACGCCATGACGCCGGAATTGCACAGACGGACGGCGCGCTCCGCCTCGCTCGCGTCGCGATGCTCCACGATACGAATGAGGGCGCCCGTCTCGTCGGTGATCAGGCGGCCGTAGCCCGTGGGATCCTCCGCCTCGAAGCCCAAAACCACCACCGCGGCCCCGCCCTCGCGGGTCGCCGCCATGTCCGCCAACGTCTCCGGGCGGATGAAGGGGGTGTCGCCGAACAGGACGAACAACGTGCCGCGCCCGAAATCGCGCAGCGCCTCGCGCGCCGCCTTCACCGCGTCGGCCGTCCCAAGGCGTTCGCGCTGAACCGCGATCTCGGCGGGCGCCACCGCCGCGCCGACGCTCTCCGCCATCTCAGGGCCGACCACCACGACGCGACGCTCCGCCTCCAGGGGGGCGACGGCGTCGAGGACGTAAAGGATCATCGGCCGCCCCGCCAAAGGCTGGAGCACCTTCGGTCGGTCCGACTTCATGCGCGTGCCGAGCCCCGCGCCGAGAAGCACGGCGGCGACGGGTTCGCTCAACGCGGCGGGATCGAACTTGACCGGATCGGACATCCGTTGGGCGGGCTCCGCGAGAGGGCGAGGCGACGGGCCGACGGCTGGCGCTCACGCGGGCGTCGAGGCGGCCGTCAGCCTGTTGTGGAACGGCGCAGACCCTGCCACAGGCCGCCCTTCGCGCCAAGTCACAAGCTGTTTCGATCCATTGCGATTTGTTGCGATTTGTTGCGGTCTATGACGGTCGAGCCGTCCGGCGGCGCGAGGCGCTCAGTGGCCGCCGCGGGCGATCTTTTCCCGCCCTTCGGCGAGAAGCGAGTCGATCAGGCCGAGCGCCCGTTCGCGCCGCTCGCCGTCGAGCCGCTCCAGCCCGTCATTGATGGCGAGCTGCATGTCGAGTCCCCATTCGCCGCGCTGCATAGCAGCGCGAATCAGGCTGCCGGCCAAATCTTCGCCGACGATCGCGGCGAGCTTGTCCTCCAGCAAAGGAAGCGCGTCCTTATCCGACTGACCCATCGCCGCCCTCACCCCCGGATTCACCCCGTAACGGTACCCGAGTCCGCCGTGCGCGCAACGGAGAATAAATCGCGCGCCCCGCAACCGAAGGCTGCTTTTCGCCAGCGCGCACGCTGTGAAGAACGTTGCTAGCCGCGCTCAGGCGCGTCAATAGTGCGCCCATGACGCCGCCTCTTTCCTCGCTCGCCGACCGGCTGATCGTCTTCGATCTCGACGGCACCCTGATCGACAGCGCCCCGGATCTCGCTGCGGCGCTGAACCGGCTGCTGGCTGCCGAGGGGCGCGCGATGCTGCCTTTCCGGCAGGTCCGCGCGATGATCGGGCGGGGCGCGCAGAAGCTGGTCGCGCGCGGTTTCGCGGCGACCGGGGGCCCGCCGGCGGACCTGGAGGCCGCGACCGCCCGCTTTCTCGCAATCTACGGCCGGGCGCTGGCCTGCCACACTCGACCCTATCCGGGCGTCCCCGAGACGCTCGAACGTCTGCGCGGCGCGGGGGCCCGCTTCGCCCTGCTGACCAACAAACCGCAAGCGCCGAGCGAAGCTATTCTGGCGGAGCTTGGATTGAACGGGTGGTTCGAGGCGGGCCTCGTGCTGGGCGGCGATGCGGCGCCGGCCAAGAAGCCGGACCCGGCCGGCCTGATAGCGCTTATGACCGCGGCCGGCGTACCGGCGGCGCGGACGATCTTGGTCGGCGACAGCGCCGCCGACGTCGACGCGGCCCGGGCCGCCGGCGTCGCCTGCGTGGCCGTCGCCTACGGCTACACCCAGGAACCCGCCGCAGAGCTAGGCGCGGATCTGGTGCTCGCGGGGTTCAGCGACTTGCCGGCCGCGCTCGACGCGATGATCGCGCGAGGCTGAAGCGCGCTCAATCCTCGTCCGCCATGACGTCCCGGCCGGGCTCCAGCGCAATGCGCTGATCCGCCAGATACGCGCCCACCAGATGCACCACCGCCTCGCCCAGGGCGGTTTCGATCTCGACCCGCACGGGAACCGCCGGGCCGCCGGGAATCGGGCGGCCGACATAGACCGTGCGGTCGCGCGCCGTCTCGGAGTATTTCGAGCGCTCGACCCGGAAGCCGCCGAGGCGTTCGATCTCGATGCGACAGGCCCGCGCCGTCCCGTCGAAGATGGTGTAGTCGTTCGGCGCGAAGGTCCGCTCGCCCTCGTCGGTGAGCTGCACATTGTAGCGCCGGCGCCCGTCATAGAGCTGCAGCTCCGCCTCGCACCGCCCGCCTTCGTCCAGCACTTCGGCCATGGCGACGATCGCGCTGATGGGGTCGATCGTGTTTTGCGTCGTTCCCTCCGGGATAGGGGTCAATTCGTCCTCGTCGGGCGGGGAGCCTTCGGCCTTTGAGACGCGCCCCTCCTCGTCATAGCTCAACACCGACCAGCGCGGGTCGCCTCGCCATTCGCCGCGGTTGCGGTGCATCGCCGGCTTGGGCGCAAGCTTGGCGGCGTTGCGCACGTCTTCGTCCGACAGCCGCCCGCGCGTCTCCGCCTGACCGCGCCATTCGGAGAACCACTCCAGTATCCCGCGCGCGCGGGCTTCGGCGCTGACGCGGTAGCGCGACCCCTCGCGCACGAGAACGGCGCGGGCGGAGCCGACATGCAACCCGCCGAAATAGCCTTCGTATTCGAGACGCAGACCGCTCTCCAACGGAACCTCGATGGGCTGGGTCCCGAGCGCCTCCGCATCCCGCGCCGCGCCGCCGTCGGTGCTGGCCAACGCGCCGGCCGCGACGCCGAGCGACGCCGCGAAACCGAGGCCGAGTCCCAGACGGCGTAGGGACCGCGACGCGGGGCCTTGCTCGAACGAGGTCATGGCGGCGACTCTCCGTGTTGGATGACGGGCGCGTTTTCCGGCGCGTCATAGATGTAGGCGCCCGCGCGCCGAAAGCCAGAGCCCGCCAAAAGGCCTTCTGAGCGGGCGGGCGGATCGGCGGGGCGGATCGGCGGGGCGGCCCCCTTGCGCGCCGGCGCGGCGCTTTCCACTATAAATGCGGGACGGGCGCACGACGGATCGACGCGGCCGGCGCCGATCGACAGAGGAGTACTTCATGAGTGTGACAGAACAGCGCCGCAGCCTGCGTCGCGCGGGCTTGTCCGTCGTCGGCGTCGCGATGACGCTGAGCGCTTTCGCGCTGAGCCCCGCGCCGCAGGAGGGGTCCGTTTGGCTGAGCCTCGCCCCGGCCTACGCGAAAAGCGACAAGGCCAAGGGCGGCCCGCCCGAGGGTCAGGGGAAACCGGCGCGCGCGGGCGGCGGCGCCGAGGCGGACGACGCCGCCGAAGAACGTCTCGAAGACGAGATCGTCGATGAAGTTCTGGACGGGGTCTTCGGCGAGGACGAGCGCGACATCATCGAACGCTACGCCCGCGAGCGCGAGTTGCGCCCGACCGATCTGCCGCCCGGAATCGCCAAGAACGTCGCGCGCGGCAAGCCGCTGCCCCCCGGGATCGCCAAGCGCGGCCTGCCGTCCGATCTTGAGGGTCGGCTGCCGCCGCTGCGCGAGGGTCTGGAGCGCATCATCGTCGGCGACGACGTCACCATCGTCGAGGAAGGCACACGCATCGTCGTCGACGTCCTGAAGGACGTGCTGACGGGCCAATGAGAGAGCCGGCCGCCGCCGCTTGACAACCCCGGGCGGGGCGGCGTAAACGACCGATCCCGACGCCGGGCCGCCCAGCCGGACGCCCGCGCCCGGGCGCGTAGCTCAGCGGGAGAGCACTGTCTTCACACGGCAGGGGTCGCTGGTTCAATCCCAGCCGCGCCCACCACCGAAACCCCCAGGGAAACCTGGGGGTTTCGTCGTTTCGGGGGTCGCGGCGCCGTCCGCGCTTTGCAAAGCGGGACGGCGCGGCTTATCGTGCTGCGAGGTTTGGACCGAGCGGAGCGCAGGAGGGCCCGTGGACCCGACGACTCGCGACACCACCCAGCGCATAGCGCGGCTGCAGCGCGCGGACTTCGCGGCCGCTGAGGCGCTGCGCGCGCGCGGCTTCGAGATCGATCGCGGGGCCGCCTGGCCGGCCGCCTTGGCCGTCGCTCGGCTGTGTGCGGCCCGCGCCGCGGGGGCCGAAACGGGGGCGGGCCCGGACATCGCCGCCGTCGCGCGCGCGACAGGCTTGCCGCGCACCACCGTCCGCCGGGCGCTCGAAACGCTGGCGGCGCGAGGACTGGTCGATTTCCGGCCGAGCCCGGGCGACGGCCGTCAACGGCTGGTTGAGCCCACGCCCGCGTTCCACATCTTGATGGAAGACCTGTCGGCGGAGGTGGACTCCTGCTATCGCGCCGCCTATGCGGGCGGGGCTCACGCGGCGGCCGCCGGCGCGCCCTCCTGGGCGAACGCGCTGTTGGAGCGGCTGGGCGACGCGGCGCTCTTGACGGACGCGCCGGCGCCGGGCGCCCAGCCGGTCGTGCTCGCCGCCAATGGGGCGTTCGAGCGGCTGACCGGCTACGATCGCGCGGAGGTGATCGGGCGCAGCCCCAAGATGCTGCAGGGAGCGGGCACGGAGGCGAGCGCGCGTGCGGCGATCCGGCGCGCCTTGGATTCAGGCGACGGGGCGCACGCCGTGTTCCTAAACTACCGAAAGAACGGCGAGCCCTATCGCTGCGATCTGACCTTGGAGCCGCTGCACGCGCCCGACGGGGCCCACACGCATTATCTGGGGATCGCTCGAGACCTCGACGCGGAGCCGCGCGCCCGCGCGAGCTGAGCCCAAGCGTCAGGCGAGCAGTGAGACCAGCGCGGCGCGGATGCGTTCCTGCCCGGCCTGAATGTCAACGCCCTGGGTCAGGGTCTGGAAGGTGTTCTCCTTCACGACCAAAGACTGGCCGTCGGGGCTGAAGGCGAACTGGAAGCCCCGGCGATTCTCATAGAGCGCCAGCGCTTCCTCCTCCCAGGCCGCCTCAGTCTGCGGCCCGTCCGGGTCCGGTTGAAGGAACTCCGGAATCACCGTGCCGATATTGTTGCGGCTGATCGTGACCGCGCCGTTCTCATCGAGGTCCAGGAAATAGTCCTCACCGCTCGACTTGTTGCCGAGCGCGGTGAAGTGCCACCCCTTGGTCGCCGCGCGTTGGCCGGACAGGATGTCCTGAAGTTCGTTGCGCGCGTTGAGCAGCGTCCGCCGGTCGTCGAGATCCTCGATCTCGGAGAAGTCGTGCGTGAGCTGATCGAGCGCCGTGACCGCGCCGTCCGCGTCGAGCGCGATCTTGACCGGACGGCCGGCGGCCTCCAGCGATTGGAACTGCCGCTCCCAGAACTCCTCCGCCGGCGAGAAGCGCTTCATCTCCTCGACACGCAGCATGGCGAACGCAAGTTCGCCGCGCAGCTCCGTCTTCTTGTCTTCAAAGTCAACCTGTTGGACCAACTCGTTCATCCGCTCGATTGCGTCGCGGATCATCTTTTGCTGGCGGGGGTTGAAATCGGCCAAATCGCTTTCGGCTTGCGCCTGCACTTGGATCTCGCCCTTGTCGCCGATCGAGAGCGTGAAGGGCTGGCCGGTGATCTGCAGGAAGCCGCCGACGCGCTCCCAATCGTTGGAGGGATCGATGATCCCCTGCGCGACGCCGTTCAAGCGATTGACCGCCGACCCGATCATCTGCTGGCGCGCAGCCTGCGCGCCCAACTGGTCGATCGTCCCGCGGATGTTCACCGCGGCGTCGTTGCGGATTTTGAATTCGCCGGGCTTGCGCTGCGAGGCCTTGAGGATCGCGCTCGCGTTGGCCGCCCCAATATCCGACGCCATTTCTACGACCTTTCGACGGGCTCGCCGCCGTCTGTTCAGCACGGCTGGAGCCGATCCCGCGCCCTTCTGGCACGCAATACTCATACCATGCGCGGATAACGGCGGCAAGACAGGGCGCGCGACGGGCGCGGCGCCGGCTTTCGACGGGCGCGTCCGCCCGGCTACGCCGCCGGGCGGTCCGCCGTCAGCTTGTTGAACTTGGTCAGCAGGTAGTCGACCGTATCGACGCCGAAATCCTCGACGATCTCCTCATGCTCGGTCAGCACATGCTCGAGCAGACGGCGCATCCGGGCCTCGGGATCTTCGTCGGTCCGTTCGCCCTCGACGGCGCGAGCCTGCTGGACGGCCGACTGGAAAGCCGGGAAAAGCGCCTTCGGAAGCCCTGCCTTATCGTAGAGGGATTGCAGCCCGAGCCGCCCTTCGTCATGGATCAGAACGCGGGCGTTGTTGAGCGGGACGCCTGCGAGTCGCGCCATCGCCGCCTCGAAGAAACTGACGTCGCCGAGGCACAGGCTGCGCAGCACCAGCGAGGCCGAGAGCCGCCCGTTGGCGGCCAACTGATCCGCCAACACGCCGACGTCGGCGCTGTTCTCGGCGGCCAGCTGCACCGTCGCCCGCTCCCGACTGTGCAGGATCAGATCGCTCGCCGTCTCCTCCGGCAGAGCGTGATGCGTGACCAGATGCTCCTTCAGCGCGTCGGAGACCAGGTTCACCAGCTTCTCAGCCACCGTCACCGGCAAGGACTCGCGGTTGACGAGCGGCGCGTGCACGCGCTCCACGTGACCGAAATCGTCGACCACGCGGGTGAGCGTGGGCTCCGAGAGTTCCGCCCCGTCGTTGCCGACCAGGCTTACGACGGCGTCCTCGTTGCCGGTGTCGACAATCGCGGAGGCGAGCGCGTCGGAGACCGTCGGCCGCTCCGCGATTGCGACTTGGCGTGCGGGCGAGGCGGCTTTCAGGATCCCGATCAGATCGGCGTCCGAAAGCGCCGCGCTGGTCTTCAGCACCGGCAGGGCGACCCGATCGCTTTCGTCGGCGGCGAGCGCGGCGGCGAGATCCCCCGGCGCATTCGGCGCACGGCTCAAATTTTGAGAAAGCGCGGCGCGCACCCGCTCCTCGGCGTCCTGCACCAGGACGCGCAGGATGTCTTCGGCGATCGACCGGGCTTCGGCGCTCAGCGCGCCCTCGCCGAACGCGCCCGAGACCTTGTCGGCGGCGTCGACGCGCGCGTCCGCCGACGGATCGGTCATCAGCCGCTGCACATCGGCGGCGCTCAATTCGTATTTGGCCATGGCCTCAGGCTTTCTGCTCCCGGCAAGGGTCGGCCCCATCCCGCCTCTCTTAAAAGGATAGGCGGGCGAGCCGGGAAAGGCCAGCGCCGATTAATTGCACAAGATATTGATTTCACGGAATTTTGAGCCAAACCCCGGCGGTCGGCTCTTGCCGAGGGCGCGCGTCTCCCGCATGTCTTACTCTCCGAGCGGCTCAGACCGCTGAGCAGACCGAGGATTTCCACGATGCCGGACGCCCGTCCCGTTCCCGCCCGCCCCGTTCCCACACGCCCCGTTCCCACACGCCCGGTTCCCAACCGCGCCGTTCCCGACAGACCGGTCTGCGCCAACCCGTCCCGCCGCGCGGCGATCGCTTGCGCCGCCGCTGCGGCCCTGACGCTCAGCCTCGGCGCGGCCGCGCCGGCGACGGCGGAATCGGTGATGACCCCGGAGGAGACGTTGGCGCGGGTCGAAGGCGGCGAGATGCTGCTGCTCGACATCCGCCGCCCCAGCGAATGGGCGGCGACCGGCGTGCCGACCCCGGCGCGCGAGGTGACGATGCATCTGGAGGGCGGACCGCGCGCTTTCCTCCGCGCGGTCGACGCCGCGGTCGCGGGAGACCGCGACCGGCCGGTGGCGCTGATCTGCGCGTCGGGTGTGCGCACCACGTGGGCCAGCCGCTTTCTGACGGCCAACGGCTACAGCGCGGTCTACAACGTGAAGGAAGGCGTGCTCGGTCGGGGTCCTGACAGCGGCTGGATCAGCCGCGGCCTGCCGATGCGCGATTGCGAGACCTGCGGGTCCGACGGCTGAGCCTTACTCCGCCGCTTGGCCCGCCGTCCCCGCGGCCGCCTTCTCGCCCTTCATTCGATTGGTGCGCGCACCCTCCAAGGTCTTCAAGAAGAGCGCCAGAAGCGGCGGGATGATCGTCAGCGTCAGCACGGCCGACAGCGCCAGCCCGCCGACGACGACCGAGCCGAGGCCGCGGTAGATCTCCGAACCCGCGCCGGGGAACATCACCAACGGCAGCATCCCGAAGACGCTGGTCAGCGTCGACATGAAGATCGGCCGCACGCGATTTCGGGTCGCCTCCACGATCGCCTCTTCCGGCGTGGAGCCCTCGTCGCGCACCAAATACAAGGTTTGGTGAACCAACAGGATCGCGTTGTTCACCACGATGCCGATCAAGATCACGAAGCCGAGAAGCGTCAGCATGTCGAGCGCCTGGAAGGTGAACTGGTTCAACACCCACAGGCCCAGCACCCCGCCCGCCGTCGCCAGCGGCACCGAGAGCACCATGATCAGCGGATAGGCGAAGCTCTCGAACAGGATCGCCATAACCAGATAGACGATGACCAGCGCCAGGAGCAGGTCGAGTTGCATCGCCGCCCACGTCTCCGCCAGCTTGTCGGCGGTGCCGGACAGCTCGATCTCGATCCCCGGCGGCAGCCCCTCGGCCTCGAGGGCGTCGATCACGTCGCGCTCCAGGGTCTGTACGGCCGCGCCCAGCGGAATCGAATTGTTCGGGCGGATCTGCAACGTGACGGTGCGCTGGCGTTCGGTGTGGCGGATTTCCGTAGGCCCGGCGGTCAGGCTGACCTGCGCCAGCGACTCCGCCGGCAGGATGACGCCCTGGCGCGTGACGACCGGCAATTGGCCGACGCCCTGCGTGTCGGTGACATAGGAATCCGCGCCCTTCAGCATCAGGTCCATCAACTGCCCGTCGACCGTGATCTCCTCCACCCGCAAACCGTCGTTGAAGGCGTCGACCGTGAGGCCCAACTCGCGCGCGGTCACGCCCGCATCCGAGAGCGCGACCGGATCGGGCTTCACGCGCACCTCCGGCGCGCCGAGCTCGAGCCCCGGTTGCGGGCGCAACTGATTGCCCTCGCTGCGCGGGAAGTACTGTCCGACAAGGCCGGCCGCGCGTTGCGCGGTCTGGATCACCTGCACCAGATCCGCGCCGCGGATGTCCATGTCGATCGAACGGGTGCCGCCTACGCCGCGCCCGAAGATCGACGGTTGGGTGAAGAAGCCGAAGGTGCCGGGCTCCCGAAAGACAGGTCCCGTCAGGACCGGGATCAACTCGCCCACCCGGAAGGGGTCGGTCGCGCGCGCGCCCATGAAGGTGCGCGAATTGGTGGCGACGAAGAAGAAGGTCTCGATGCCGGGAGGACCCTGCTCCGCGCCCGCCTCGGCGCGTTGGCTCGGCCCTTGTTCTCCCTCCGGCCGGCCAGGATAGTCGAAGTCCCACAGCGGCTTCACCGCGCTTTCCACGCGGCCCGCCATCTCGCGCATGGTGTCGAGGTTGTAGCCCGGCGGGGGGAAGATGATGCCGAAGACGAAGTTGCGGTTGCCTTCCGGCAGATATTCCAGATCCGGCAACAGCTTGTAAGTCATGCCGCCGGCCGCCAGGGTGATGCACAGCACCATCCCCGCCGCGACGGCGCGGCTCTTCACCACAAGGCGCGCCATCGCGGTGACGCCGCGCAGGAAGGCGCGGCCGAAATGATCGATCCCGGGAAGGCTGAGCTGGCGCTTGTTTTCGCCGCCCACCTTGCCGGCCAGCAAGCGGCGCGACAGCGCGGGGATCACCGTCACCGAAACCAGCAGCGACAGGATGACCGCGACCGAAATCGCGACCGCGATGTCCCGGAAGAGCTGACCGACCTCCAACTGCATAACGAGGATCGGGATGAAGACCATCACCGTCGTCAGCGCCGAGACCATGATGGCGCCCCAGACCTGATTGGCGCCGATGAAGGCGGCCTCGTGGGCGGGTTTGCCGAGCTGGCGGTGCCGGTAGATGTTCTCCAGCACAACGATGGCGGCGTCGACCACCATGCCGACCGCAAAGGCGATGCCCGCCAGACTGACGACGTTCAGCGAGCGGCCCATGAAGGCCATGGCGACGAAGCTTGCGATGACCGAAACCGGGATCGCCAACGCCACCACCGCCGTCGCCCGCACGGAGCGCAAGAAGATCAGCAGGATCACCACCGCCAGCGCGCCGCCCACCCAGATGTTCTGGATCACCAGATCGATGGCGGAGTTGATGTAGACGGTCTCGTCATAGACCTGCTCCAGGCGGAGGTTCTCGCGCGCAAGCTCCCCCTCGTTCAGGTCGGCCACGGTCTCCTTGATGCCGGCCATGATCTCGATGACGTTGGCGCCGATCTCGCGGGTGGCGTTGATGGCGATCGCCTCTTCGCCGTTGCCCCGGATGTAGGCGGTCGCGTCCTTGTAGCCGAAGCGCACGTCGGCCACGTCGCCGACGGTCACGCGCGCGACGCGGCCCGTCTGCGCGTCCGCGTCAGTGCGCAGAACAACGTCGCGCACGCTGTCCAGAGTGTCGAACTCGTTGTCGGTGCGCACGATGTATCGGCGCTTGCCTTCGTCCACTTCGCCGCCGGAGATGGTGGCGTTCGCCGCTGAGAGCGTGTCGACGATCTCGCCGACCGTCAGGCCGAACTCGGCCATCAGCGCCGGATCGACGACGACCTGCATCTCGCGGGCGCCGCCGCCGAATATGTTGACCCCCCCGACGCCCGGCACGCGCTCGATTCGCGCCTTGATGAAATCCTCGGCGAAGTCTCCGTAATTGTGGATCGGCGTCGCGTTGTCGCCGATCCGGACCAGACGGAACCAGGCGATCGCGTTGTCGTCCGTGCCCGCGGTGTCGAGCGTCGGCTCCTCGGCTTCGGGCGGGTAGCTCGGCACGCGGTCCAGCCGGTTCGCGGTCAACAGCAGCGCGCGCGACATGTCGGTGCCGACGGCGAACTCGAGCTCGACCTCGGCGCGCCCGTCACGCGCCTGAGAGACCATGCGCTCCAGCCCTTCGAGGCCCTTGAGGACCTCTTCCTGCTCCTTGACGATTTCGCGCTCGATTTCCTCGGGCGCCGCGCCGAACCAGGGCGTTTCGATCGTGATGACGGGGCGCGAGACGTCCGGCGCCAGTTGAATCGGAATGGTCTGCAACGCGACCCAGCCGAACAGCACGGCCATGATGACGGCGGAGATGACGGCGGTCGGCCGATCGATCGCGGTGCGGATGATGTTCATGGGGCGGGCTCGCCTCGCTCTTCAGCTAATAGTCGCCGGACGCTCAGCCGGCGGTTGCGCCGGATTTGGCCGTCTCGCCGCCGCCGTCCGACGGCGCGCCGCTTTGCGAGCCGTCTGCGCCGCCCTGCTCGCCGCTCTCACCGGCCCCGTCGCCGGCGGCCTCCGGCGGCTCGGCGATAGAGACCGCCTGGCCCGGGCGCAGCCGTTCATTGCCCATGGTGACGACCATCTCGCCGGGCTGGAGCCCGCCCTTCACGACGAGCCGGGTTCCCGCCGCTTCGCCCAGATCGACCGGACGCGGTTGCGCCTTGCCGTCGACCACCACGAAAACGCTGTCGCCGCCTTGGGGCAGAACGGCGTCCTTGTGCACGGTGACAACCTCGCGGGATTCGCCCACCGGCACGCGCACCGTGATGGTCGCGCCCGGCGCCAGATCGCGGGCGAGCTCGGCCCCGTTCATGGCGGGCAGGAAGCGAACCGCGCGGGTGCGCGTGCGGGCGTTCTCCTCGGGGATGGTCGCGCGAACGACGGCGTCGTAGCGGGCGCCGCCCTCGCGCAGTTCGAAGCTGACGAGCCGCCCTTCACTCAACCCGCTCAGAAGGCGGGCCGGCACATCGGCCTCGATCTCCAGATCCTCGTCGTTCAAAAGCGTAACCGCCGGCTCGCCCACATTAGCGTAACCGCCGCGAACCATGTGTTTTTCGATCACCACGCCGTTGAACGGCGCCTTGATGACCGCCAGGGTCAGGTCGATCTCGCTGAGCCGCACCTGGGCGCGCGCCGCCTCGATCGCAGCCTGCGCCTCGCCGACGCGCGCGCGGGCGGTGGCGACTTCGCGACGCTTGTCGTCATAGCGCGCCGGGCTGAACGCGGGACTGTCCTGCAACCGCTCGAGCCGTTCCAACTCCTGCTGGGCGAGGTCGAGCTGGGAGCGCGCGGTGCCCAGCGCCGCCTGCTGGCGTGCCACCTCGGCCCGGCCGGCGTTGACCGCCTCCTCCAGCCGGTCGGCGGCCAGGCGGACGAGAACGTCGCCTTCGCGCACCCGGTCTCCGACCTCGACCAGAACTTCGTAGACCGGCCCGCGGCTCAGGCTCGCCACCACGCCGCGCTGGCGCGCGACGATCCGGCCGATCACGGGGGCGGTCTGAGCAAGCGGTTCGCTCACCACCTCGTCCACCTCGACCGGCGCCGGACGCTCGCCGCCCTGCGCCGATGCAGGCCCGGCGACGAGGCCGAAAGCGATCAGAACGCCGGCGGTCCAGGCGATTATACGTGTCATGGTCTAACGGCTCCTTGGCGCCGTCGGCGCATAAGCGCGCGTCGACGTTTCACATCGAGTCAATCACCATACCTAAGATGTACGGGGTTATGCCCCCTGCCGGATGACTTGGCGAGGGAAGATTCTGCGACGAACCGTTTACGACGGGCCGGTCAGTCTGCGATCAGCGCCCTGAGATGATGCGTCGTGGAGCGCGTCAGCGCGCCGAGGTCGTAGCCGCCCTCCAGCAGGGAGACGACTTTGCCGTTACAGGTCCGCTTGGCGACGCCGACCAGCTTTTCGGTCGCCCAGCCGTAATCCTCGTCCTCCAGGTCGCAGTCGGCGAGCGGATCGTCGCGATGCGCATCGAAACCGGCGGAGATGATCAGCAGATCGGGCTGAAAGCGCTCCAGCATCGGCAGGACGCGATCCGCCATCGACTGGCGGAATTCGGCCGAGCCCGCGCCCGGCGGCATCGGCGCGTTCAGGATGTTCTCCGCCACGCCGGAGACGCCGGGCCGCCCGGTGCCGGGATAGAGCGGCCATTGGTGGGTGGAGGCGTAGAAAAGCCCCGGCTCGTTCTCAAAACAGGCCTCGGTGCCGTTGCCGTGGTGAACGTCGAAATCGACCACGGCGACCCGATGCGCGCCGTGCTTTGTGTGGGCGTGCATGGCCGCGATCGCGGCGTTGGAATAGACGCAGAAGCCCATCGAGCGGTCGGGCTCCGCGTGGTGCCCGGGCGGGCGCACCGCGCAGAAGGCGCGGAAGACTTCGCCGCCCATCACCGCGTCGACGGCCGCGACGGCGGCCCCCGCGGCGCGCAGCGCGGCTTCCTGAGAGCCTGGCCCGACCGAGGTGTCGGCGTCCAGGCGCACCAGATCCTCTTCCTCTTTCGCGCGGGCGAAAATCCCCTCGATCCGGTCCAGATAAAGGCCCGGATGGACCAGCGCCAGCCGATCGCGCGCGCAGATCGGCGCCTCCCGGCGCTCAAGCGCCCGGAATTCGTCTGCGTCGAGCGCCTGCATGACGGCTTTCAGCCGCGCAGGACTCTCCGGATGGCCGTGGCCCATGTCATGATCGGCGCAGGCCGGATGGGTGAAGATCAGGCAGTCGGTCATGGCCCGTACGCTATCGGCGGGCGCGGGCGCGGACAAGCGGGATCAACGGCGAAAAGCGTACGACGTCCGGACTCGGGCGCGCCGGGTTGAAGCGGACCGCACAGCCAGCGACCGCGCCGGCCCCGTTGAAGCCCTGCGCCCTCGCGTCTATGCTCGCCGCGCCCACCTAGACCCAGGCGAAGGGAGCCCTCGATGGCCGAGAAGAAGGCGGACGCGATCCCGGACGACATCCAGGCGATGAGCTTCGAGCAGGCGATGCACGAGCTGGAAGAGATCGTTCAGGCGATGGAGCGCGGCGACGCCGGCCTGGACGAGGCCATCGACCGCTACACCCGCGGCGCGCAGCTCAAGCGCCACTGCGAGGCCAAGCTGAAAGAGGCCAAGGCGCGGGTCGAGAAGATCACGGTGGGCGCCGACGGCGGCGTGTCCGCCGAAGACGCCGATCTGGGCTGACCGGCATGACGGATCTCGACGACGCGCTCGCCGCGAGCGCTGAGGCGGTCGAAGCGGAGCTAGACCGGCTGCTCGCCCGCGAGGACGCGCCGGAAAAGCGGCTGGTGGAGGCGATGCGCCACGCCGTTCTCGGCGGCGGCAAGCGGGTGCGCCCGTTCCTGGTGATGGAGACGGCGACGCTGTTCGGCGTCGCCGAGCAGGCGCGTCTGCGCACCGCGGCGGCGCTGGAGCTGGTGCACTGCTACTCGCTCGTCCACGACGATCTGCCGGCGATGGACGACGACGACGTGCGCCGCGGCCGACCGACGGTGCACAAGGCCTATGACGAGGCGACGGCGATCCTGGCGGGCGACGCGCTGTTGACGCTCGCCTTCGAGGTGCTGGCCCATCCGGCGACGCATGCGAACCCGTCGGTGCGGATCGAACTCACCCAGCTGTTGGCGAAGGCCGCCGGGGCCCACGGCATGGTCGGCGGCCAGATGATCGACCTCGCCGCCGCGGAGGCCGCGAAGCGGGGCGAACAGTTGGACATCGGCGGGATCACGCGGCTGCAGCGCCTGAAGACCGGCGCCTTGATCGACTTCGCCTGCCTGGCGGGTGCGACGCTGGGGCGCGCGCAGGAGACGGCGCGCGGCGCGCTTCGGGGCTACACGCACGATCTCGGCCTCGCCTTCCAGATCGCCGACGATCTGCTCGACGTCGAAGGCGACGAGGCGCAGGTGGGCAAGAAGCTCTTCAAGGACGCCGACGCCGGCAAGGCGACTTTCGTCTCGATCCTGGGGCCTGATCGCGCGCGCGACCAGGCGGGCCGGCTGGCCGATCAGGCGGCCGCGCACCTCGGCGTCTTCGGCCCGGAGGCGGACAATCTCCGCGCGCTGGCGCGCTTCGTGGTGGAGCGGAAGAGTTAGCGGGCGTCCGCCGCGCGCCTCGGAGACTGACCGTCGTCCCGTCGATCCGTGGGACGGGACCATAGGCCGTCGGGCTGCGCGCGTCGCTGTCGCGCCCTAGACAAGCCCGGGATGAGCGCGAGGGTATTTTGCTGCGGTCCCAGAATCCGAGAGGAGGAATCCGAGAGGAGGAATCCGAGAGGGGCGATTCGAGAGGATATGGCGTCCCGAACGACGGCGGCAGCGCGCACCGGCGCCCCTTCGCACTGGAAAAACCCTTCCCGTCGCGTTACATCGCGGGGGTAGCGTACGCCCGCACCGGGCGATGAGGAGCGAGCCTTTGACCTTAAAGACCCCGCATCTGGACCGCGTCACGTTCCCGGCCGACCTACGCCGCTTCAAGCCGGAAGAGCTGAAGCCGCTCGCCGACGAATTGCGCCAGGCCACGATCCATGCGGTCTCCAAGACCGGCGGGCATCTGGGCGCGGGCCTCGGCGTGGTGGAGCTCACGGTGGCGCTGCATTACGTCTACGACACGCCGCGCGATCGGCTGATCTGGGACGTCGGGCATCAATGCTATCCGCACAAGATCCTGACCGGCCGACGCGACCGGATCGAGACGCTGCGCCAGGGCGGCGGCCTCTCCGGCTTCACCAAACGCGACGAGAGCGAGTACGACCCCTTCGGCGCGGCGCACAGCTCGACCTCGATCTCGGCCGGGCTCGGCATGGCGACGGCGCGCGACCTGTCGCAGGACGACAATCATGTGGTCGCGGTCATCGGCGACGGGGCGATGTCGGCCGGCATGGCCTATGAGGCGCTGAACAACGCCGGCGCCATGCATTCGCGCCTCACCGTCATCCTGAATGACAACGACATGTCGATCGCCCCGCCGGTCGGCGCGATGAGCGCCTATCTCTCGCGCCTCCTGTCCTCCAAGCAGTATCTGTCGTTGCGCGAACTGGGCAAAGGCGTCGCCGAACGCTTTCCCAAGCGCCTCGAACGGGCGATGGAGAAGTGGGAGGAGTACGCGCGCGGCCTCGTCACCGGCGGCACGCTGTTCGAGGAGATGGGCTTCTACTACATCGGCCCGATCGACGGCCATAACCTCGACCACCTGCTGCCCGTCCTGAAGAACGTGCGCAACGCCAAGGACGCGGGCCCTGTGCTGATCCACGTGGTCACGCAGAAGGGCAAGGGCTACGATCCGGCCGAGCAGTCGGCGGACAAGTACCACGGCGTCGCCAAGTTCGACGTCGTCACCGGAACCCAGCACAAAGGCAAGCCCAACGCGCCGGCCTACACCAAGGTGTTCGGCAATACGCTCGCCAAATTGGCGGAGAGCGACGACAAGATCGTCGCGCTGACCGCCGCAATGCCGTCGGGCACCGGCGTAGACCTATTCGAAAAGGCGCATCCCAGCCGCGCCTTCGACGTCGGCATCGCCGAACAGCACGGCGTCACCTTCGCCGCGGGCCTGGCGAGCGAGGGCTACAAGCCGTTCGCCGCGATCTATTCGACCTTCCTGCAGCGCGCCTACGACCAGGTGGTCCACGACGTGGCGATCCAGTCGCTGCCGGTGCGCTTCGCGATCGACCGCGCGGGCTATGTCGGCGCCGACGGCCAGACACATTGCGGCGCCTTCGATATCGCCTATCTCGCCTGCCTGCCGAACTTCGTCGTCATGGCGCCGTCGGACGAGGCCGAACTCGCCGCCATGATCGCGACGCAGGTTCAGATCGACGACCGGCCGTCGGCCGTGCGCTATCCGCGCGGCGAGGGCGTCGGCGTGGAGATGCCGGAGACGCCGCAGCCGCTTGCGATCGGCCAGGGCCGCATCGTGCGTGAGGGCGCGAAGGGCGGGCGCGGCGCGGTCGCGATCCTCTCGCTCGGCTCGCGTCTGCAGGATGCGCTGGCCGCAGCCGACCGGCTGGGCGCCAAGGGCCTCGCCACCACGGTCGCCGACGCGCGCTTCGCCAAGCCGCTGGACGAGGCGCTGATCCGCCAGTTGGCCGAGAACCACGAGTTGCTGATCGTGATCGAAGAGGCCTCCATCGGCGGCTTCGGCAGCCACGTGCTGGATTTCCTGGCGAAGAACGATCTGACGCAGGGCCTGAAGGTCCGCCCGATGGCGATGCCCGACCGCTTCCTCGACCAGGACAAGCCGGAGAAACAGGTCGCCGAAGCCGGCCTCGATGCGGATGCGATCGTCGCCACCGCGCTCGACGCGCTCGGCGTCGGCGCCGCCGACGCCGACGGCGAGGACGCGCCCGCGCGGGCGTGACGCGTCAGGCGGGAGCCCCTAAGCCATGACCGGCCTCGTCGCCGCCGTCGTCGCCGTGCTCGGCTGGTCCGTCTACGCGACGCTGGCCCACGGCGTTAAGGGCGCGCCGGTCTACACGGTGCTGCTGTGGGAGTTCGTCGCGGCCGCGATCGGGACCTTTCTCGTCGCGCTGTTCCTGGCCAGACGCGCCGGGCGGCCGTTCAAGACCACGCCCCGCTCCGTCGCGATCGCAAGCGTGGGGCAATTCGGCTTCAACGTCTTCTTTCTGGCCGCCCTGCCCTTCGCACCGACGACGCATGTCAATCTAACCGCCTATCTCTGGCCGGCGATGGTCGTCCTGGCCCTGCCCTTGATCGAGCGCACGCCCTTTCGACCCGCCGCCGGGTTGGGCGCGCTGCTGGGCTTCGCCGGCGTCGCCGTGCTGATCTGGGAGCCGGGGGCGCTTCAGCGTTCGGGCGAGCCGGCGGGCTACCTGCTCGCGCTCGCCTGCGGGGGAAGCTGGGCGGCCTATTCGCTGCTGCGCCGCTTCGCGCCGGACGAGACGGCGCCGACGCTCGCCGTCAGCTTCGCGGTCTGCGCGGCGGGCGCCGGCGCGACCGCGCTCATGCGCGGCGACGCGCTCCTCCCCTCGCCGGACGTCCTGATCGCCGCCCTAGCGATCGGCCTGATCCCGATCGCGCTCGCCAATTCCGCCTGGGACGTCGCGATCCGCTCCGGCGAAAGCGGGCGGGCGGCTCTCCTGAGCTACGGCGTGCCAGTGCTTTCGACCGCGCTGATCGTCGCCTGGACGGAGCTAGAGGCCGATCTGGCGCTGGCGCTGGGCGCAGCCTTGGTGACGCTGGGCGTCTCCCTGCCGGAGCTCGTCGACCGGCGGCGGCGCGGGCGCGGGCGCGGGCGAATGGGAAGGCCGGCGCCGTGACCGACAAGGGCAAGCGTTACTTGTTTTTCGCCCTCGGCCTCGTCTCGACCGGCCTTGGCTTCGTCGGCGCGGTGCTGCCCATCATGCCGACGGTCCCGTTCCTGATCGTGGCGGTCTGGGCCTTCTCGCGCTCCAGCCAGCGGTTCCACGACTGGCTCTACAATCACCCGACCTACGGGCCGACCCTCAGGCGCTGGGACAAGTACCGCGTCGTCCCGCCGGTCGCCAAGGTTTGGACGGTCGTCGCCATGGCGGGCGGGCTCACGCTGACGACGATCTTCACCACGATCCCGATGTGGGCCGTGGTCGGGGCGGCGATCGGCATGGGATTGGTCGCCGCCTACATCCTGACGCGCCCGTCCTATCCGCCGCCGGGGGCGGAGGTTTAGGGCGCCTCTTTCCCGATCGCTCGAATTCCCGCATAAGCCGGCTCATGAGCGCACGAACCCAGCACCTTGAGACCGGCGCGCGCGGGGAGACCCGCGCGATGCTGCGGCTCGCCTGGCCGTTGGCGGCCTCGATGCTGGCGATCATCCTGGTCGAGACGACGGACGTGCTGATGATCGCACGCCTGGGCGAGGAGCAGCTGGCGGCCGGCGCGCTCGGCTTCAATCTATTCATCCTGTTCCTGCTGTTCGGCGTGGGCGCCAGCAGCGCGGTCTCGGGCCTGAGCGCGCAAGCATTGGGCGCGGGCGACGAGGCGGGCGTGCGCCGCACCTTCCGGCAGGGGCTGTGGCTCGCCCTCCTGGCGGCGGCGCCTTGCGCGGCGGCGCTGAGCCAGGGCGATCGCATCCTGATCGCGCTGGGCCAGGATCCGCAGCTGTCGGCCTTGGCGCAGACCTATCTGGACTACATGGCCTGGGTTCCCTTTCCGATCTTCCTGATCCTGGTGCTGCGCAACACCATGGCTGCGCTGGAGTGCGTGCGCACGCCCATGCTGATGACCTTTGCGCTGGTGCCGCTCAACATCCTGTTCAACTGGATCTTCATGTTCGGCGGGTTGGGCCTGGTCGCGCCGATGGGCCTGCCGGGGGCGGGCCTGGGAACCTTGGTGATCGAGGGCGCCGGCCTTCTAGCCCTGCTGCTCTATATGACCCGCGCGAAGCGCTTCCGGCGGTTCGAGTTCCTGAAGAATCTCCACCGTCCCGACTGGCCGCGCTTCCGCAGCCTGGCGCGCGTGGGCGCGCCCGCCGGCGGGCTCGCCGTCTTGGAGCATGCGATGTTCCTGAGCGCCGCCCTTCTGATGGGCTGGATCGGCACGCGGGAGCTCGCGGCCTACCACATCGCGATCCAGATCTGCTCGATCCTGTTCGTTGCGCCCTTCGCGCTCGCGCAGGCCGCCACGATCCGCATCGGTCAGGCGGCAGGGGGCCGGGATCTGGCGGCCGTGCGCGCGCGGGGGCGCACGGTCCTCGGCCTGACGGTTCTGGTCATGGGCGCGGCCGGGGTCGGGCTTTGGGTCTGGGCGGAGGCGCTGATGCGCCTGTTCGTCGGGGGTGAGCAGACGAACGCGGCCGAGCTGATCGCGCTGGGCGCCGGCTATCTGGCGATCGCCGCCCTGTTTCAGTTGGTCGACGGGCTGCAGATCGTCGCCTGCGGGGCGCTGCGCGGGTTGAACGACACGATGGCCGCGTTCTGGCTGGGGCTCGTCGGCTATATCGCGGCGGGCTCGGGCTTCGCTTATCTGTTCGCCTTTCCGCTGGGATGGGGCGGGGCCGGGGTCTGGTGGGGATTGGCCGTCGGATTGGCGATCGTCGCCGCGCTCGCCCTGCTGCGCTTCCACCTGATGACTCGCGACGCGGCGCACGCCTTCCGACGCCTGATGCAAGAGGCGCCGCCGTCATGACCGCCGCGCAGAAGAAACAACGCGCCGACCAAGCGCTGGTCGAACGCGGCCTGGTCGAGACCCGCGCCAAGGCGCAGGCGCTGATCATGGCCGGCAAGGTCTTCACCGGCGAACAGCGCATCGAAAAGCCCGGGCAGCCGATCGCGCCCGACAAACCGCTCGAGGTGCGCGGCCAGGACCACCCCTGGGTGAGCCGAGGCGGCCTGAAGCTGGAGATGGGGCTCGCCGCCTTCGGGATCGACCCGACGGGGATGGTCGCGATCGATGTGGGCGCGTCCACCGGCGGCTTCACGGACGTGCTGCTGCAACGCGGGGCCGCCAGGGTCTACGCCGTCGACGTCGGGCGCGGCCAGCTGCATTGGAAGCTGCGCAGCGACGCGCGCGTCGTGGTTCTTGAAGCGACGAACGCCCGCGCGCTGAGCGCCGAGCAAATCCCCGAGCCCGCCGACATCGTCGTCTGCGACGCGAGCTTCATCGGGCTGGAGAAGGTGCTGCCGGCGGCCCTCGCGCTCACCAAGCCCGAAGCCTGGCTGGCGGCGCTGATCAAGCCGCAATTCCAGGTCGGCAAAGGCGAGGTCGGCAAGGGCGGGGTCGTGCGGGACCCGGCGCTGCACGAGCGCGTGTGCGCCGAAGCCCGCGCCTGGCTGGACGCCCAACCCGGCTGGCGCGCCCTCGACATCGTGGAAAGCCCGATCACCGGGCCCTCGGGGAACGTCGAGTTCCTGCTGGGCGGGCGGAAGGGTTAGGGGCCCCCTTTGTCGTCCCGCCACGCTCGCGCCGCTCTCCGGATAGTCGTCGGCGCGGCCCTCAGATCGCGGGTCTCCTCCTCAGCGACCCCCGCGCCCGGCCCTGCGCCGCACGGCGGGCGTCTTTTCCCCTCGGCCCCGCCACCGCGGGCGCTTTTTTTAAGCCGTCTCGGACCTTCACCCTTTTCCCGGCGACTGATCAGTCGCTTGCATGCGCCAGACCAAACGCCTCGTAGGCGGCCCGCTTTACAGCCTCCCGCGCAATTTCGGTGTGCGCCTGGTCCGGCTTTAGATGATAGGTCGCACCGCCGAACCGGACCGCGCCCCGTTTATTCCCGTCGAAGCCGTGGGTCGCGCCGTCGATGACGACAATTTCGAAATTCTTACCCAGCTTCTCCGCCTGTTGGCCGAGATCGACGCAGGCTTCCGGATAGGAGAGCGTATCTGAGGTGCCGACAATGATCAGAACTTTCTCATCGGTCGTCTGCCGGTCGACATTGACCCGCATGCAGCCTGGGTAGAGGCCGACATAGAGTTTCGGCGTGATGTCGCCCGTCGGATACGGACGCAGCCGCATTGTTCCCAACGTGACCGAGCCCCCGCGGGAGAAGCCCATGATCCCCATCCGCTCGGCGTCGATCTGCGGATGCGTCGCCAAGAAGGGCAATGCGCCCTGCACGTCCTGGATCGGCGTCGGTCCGCCGGGACCGATCGGCGGAACCAGACCGCGCGGCTGATAATAATTGATGCGGAAGGTTGCGACGCCCAACTCGTTCAGAAAGGCGCTCCAGGTCCAATCGCGATAGCCTTGGCCGCCGCTGCCGTGGAGAATCAGCATCACGGGAACCTTCCCCTCGACGCCCTCCGGCATGGTCAGCGTGCCGATCGGATCCACCTGATCGCCCCGCCAGTAGCTCGTCGGAGACGGATATTTGAAGGTCCCTGTCGCTCCGTCGGAGAGCGAGGCGCGTCGCTCCGCGCAGGCCCCCAACGTTAGGGCGACCGCGATCAGCGACGCCGCTAGAAGGCGATGGTTGGACATTTTCATGAGGACTTCCTTCATCTACGTCGACCCGCCGACCTCGCGCTCCGCGGCCGGCGGCGCCTGAGATCGTAGGAAAAGGCGCCCGGGACGGCTCGCACGACCGTGCGCGATCCGTCCCGGGCCATACGCCGCGACAGCGTCTAGCTTTCGATCGCGTACTGGGTGCTGAGCGAACCGTCCGCGTCGTAGAAGTAAAGCCGCTCGCCGTCGTAACGGATCTTCTGGCACTTGGTGTACCGGTCCAGATCGTCAGGGTCCGCCCCTTCCGGCCGGATCACGCGGCACCAGCCGCCATCCTCCAATTCATAGGTCATGTCGAACATTTTGCCGCGCGAGGCCCCAACGGCCGTCCCGTCGGCGGAGAACTCCACCCAATGATCCGCGCGGTCCAGGTCCTGGATGCGCTTGCCGTAGACGAGCGCGGCGAGTTGTTCAGAACTCACCGGTTCGCCTTTCATTTCGGGCGCGGCGGCGGTTTGCGTCCCGCTCCCGCTGGTCTGACAGGCGGCCAGCACGAAGAGAGCGGCGGCGAAGAATAGTGAGGGCTTCATGATTCTTCTTTAACGTTGGAGGGGCGCGCTTATGAAGTCGGACCCTTCAGGGTGCGCGTGAAGAAGGCGGTGATGTCGGCAAGCGCCTGCGCGCGCACCTCCGGCGTGCCGCCGCGGGTGAAGCCGCGCTTGCCGCAATCCTTGAAGACCGTTCGCACGAAGGGGCCCCAGCCCATCTCCGAGGTGATGTCGAGCGGCTCGTAAACCATCAGACCCGAATCGCGGATCTCGAACTGGCAGTCGGCGAACGTCGCCGCTGTGGAGACCCGGCTCTTTCTGGGTATGAGAAACTGGTGGGAGGCGTCGGGGTAGACGGTCACCGACACGTCCTGGGCGCCCTGCGCGCGCATCCGGTCCGCGGTGATCTCGCAGTTGGCTGCCGGCGTCTGATCGTCTTCGGCCCCGAGGAAAAAATGAATCGGACCGCCGACGGTCTTCACAGTGTCCCACTGCATCGCGCATCCGGGATAGACCGGCGCGTAGGCGGCGAACGGCGGCGCGTCGCCCAGGATCGCCTGCTTGATCGGGGCCAGCGCGTCGTACATCGCAACGATGCCGCCGCGCGAGAAGCCGGTGATCCCCACTCGCTCGGGATCGATCTCCGGGCGTTGGCGCAGCGCCTTGAGCGCCTGGAGGCCGTCCACGACGTTTGCCGGGATCGGCAGCTTGCCTTGATCGCGTCCGGTGCTGGACAGCCCCCGTCCGGAGAAACTGTCGACGATGAAGGCGGCGAAGCCGGCTTCCAGGAGAGCGTCGCTCACCGAGCCTTCGATCTCTGAGCGGATGCCGCCGCTGCCGTGCATCAGGATGACGGCCGGAACCGGCCCCTCAGCCCCCTCCGGCAGGCGCAGCACGCCGTCGATCTCATCGACCTCGCCGGTGTAGCTCCCATCCAGGATTTGGACATAGCCGTCCGGCGTGTAGGTCTGAAAGCTGATCTCCTCCCCGCCGCCGGCCCCTGAACCAGACCCGGTCGTTTGACAGGCGCTTAGCGCGAAAGCGGCGAAGCAGGCTGCGGAAAAACGGCGGTTGAAAATCACAGGTCACCTCCATTGAGTGGCAGACGGTTGGCGACCGCCTTTTGCTAATCAAAGAGTGACGAAATCTTCATTGGCGTACAGTTTCCATATGGAAAGGGGGAGGAGAAAGACACCGCCAAACGTCGCTAAGGCGCGGCTAACGGCAAAACACGCAATCCAACATTGCGCGCCGAAACTCTTCCCCATACTCTATTTAGGATGCCGAATAGACTGGGACTTTCGGGTTAGTTCCTATGGATCAGTGGACACTGAGTCAGGCGATTGAAGGCCTATATACCTCGGCGCTCGAAGAGGACGCTCTACGGAAAGTCGCCGAGAAAATGCGGCGCATCTTTTCTTCGAATCTTGGTTTCGTCGGCCGCTTCGATATCTCTTCCGCGCAACAAACGACTGTTTCGGCCGGCGGCTCCCCAACGATGGACGCCGAGTACGCTCAGTTCGGACCCGGGACGCCGCTGACGCGGGTGATGCTGAGCGGGTGTGGAGATTCGCCCTACCTCGACACGGACTTGAGCGCTGACGCGCGGCGCCTTTACACCACCGCCCCCGTGGTTCGAGAGTTCTTCGCACCCAGGGAAATGGATAAAGCGATTCTGGCCCCGTTGACCGTCGCCGGCGATTCTGTGACCTATATCGGGGTTCGCCGCGGCGGCGGCGGCGGTCATTACCGGGAAGACGATAGAATGATGTTTTCCCTCCTCGCCCCGCATGTGCGGCAGATTGCGCATATCCAAACTTGTCTCGGCGAAGCCGAGAGCCTCAAACACGCCCTGGCGCGTTCAATGGACCTTTTGGGGGCAGGGGTCTTTCTCATCAATGACGAGCGCCGCCTTCTTCATATGAACCGCCGCGCGGAACAGTTGGTGCAAGAGCGCGACGGGATTTCCATAACGAAAGGCGGTATCCTCGTCGCTTCTATCCGCGACTCAAACGCCGCCTTACAGCGAGCCTTGCGCGATGTCGCGCGCACGGATGTCGCCCCAGCCGAACAGACGGGCTGCGTCTTACGGCTTGAGCGTCCCAACGGCCGCCGTCCATTGAGCGTTCTTATATCGCCGGTCAATGAGCCTATGGCCGGCGCGCTTTCGATCGCGCATCCGCGGGCGACCGCCATTCTTTTCGTTCGCGATCCGGACGCGGACCTGGATGTCGCTCGGGAAGACGTCGCCGCCCTTTGCGGAGTCTCAACACGCGAAGCCGAAGTCATTGTCGGCCTGTTGCACGGTCGGACCATAAAGGAGGTCGCGCGTCAAATGGGACTGACCGAAAACAGCGCGCGCCAATATGTGAAAAACATTCTGACCAAAACAGGCGCCCGTTCCCAGCACGACCTCGTCGGACGCGTATTCGCTGCGTTGCCCGCACGATGACGGAGCGCCGACTGAGCGTGATTGTGCGCTAAAGGATGCGCCCCAAAAATTCCCGAAGAAGCCCCTCAAAGCGTTCCCTAGAATCGAAGACGACGGAATGGTGCGCGCCCTCGACGATGCGAAACCGGCCGCCGAACAACTTGGAAGGCCGCAGAGCCGCCACATAATCCTGGCTGACGAATGCGTCGCGCTCGCCCACAGCCATCAAGAGGGGGACGCGCGACGTGTGCGTCAAGGCCGCCTCGTCAACGAACTCGCCGCGCTGGAGGCTGCTCGCCAAATTGCGCCTGGCGCGCCCATCGCTCCGTTCTACATCGCTCAGTAGGGTCTCAAACAGCGCGCCAGATGAAGCGCCTGTCACCGCGTGCAAGAACTGTCTCGCCTCCGCGTCGGTGAGATGTTCCTGAAAGAGGTAGCCTATTTCCTCCGATCGCTTGAAGGCGCGGTCTAGGTCCTCTGGCTCCCGAGAGACCGGCGGCGTTCCGAACGCCGCCACCGCTTTGAGCCGCGTGTCGGCCGTGGCCGAATACTCAAGCGCGATATGCCCCCCTAAACTAACGCCGACGAGCACGAAGGGGTCCAGATCAAGGCCGTCCGCGACCTCTTCTAGGATTCGCGCGTATCCCGGCAGCGAATAATCCGTCTCGGGCCGCCGGGCGTTCTGGGAGCGTCCGTGGCCCGGCAGATCAAACGCGACAACCCGAAGGCTGTCGCCGAAAGATCCGGTCAATTGCTCAGAAAATAGGCTCGCAGAGAGTGAATTTCCGTGGAGGAGAACGACGCACGGTCCTTGCCCCTGACTATCGTAAACAGATACCGAGCCAGCAGTCGTTTCTAAGGAAACGGAGACAGGACGCACACAAACGCTCCACAACACCGCGTGATTGGTGCGAGCGTATCTAAATATCAGACGGCTGCAAGCCAAACGGCGCGCCCAACCTAATTGAGCGGTCTCCAGTGATCGTCAATGTATTGTCGCCTCCTCGCGACGGCCGCGAACGTCGGCGATGGGCGATCCGTCTTTACGACGACAATGACCGCCCCCTGAAACAGGCGCGACGCGTCGCCTCGTTCGACCGTGCGCCTGTTTCCCTTCGAGGGGTAGGGACAGGTCGCCCGCCGGCCTCGCCAGCCCGGCCGATTGCGCAGCGACGTCCTGCGGTCCGCGGGGGCGCGAGAAGCGGGCTCAATCGCCCTCCCCTACTCCACCCGGCGGATCGGCGGCATGGCGACGGGCCCCGCCATCAGGGCCCGAAGGGTCGTGAGATCGCCGGTCACGGGCTCGACCCGGCGCGCGACGACCGAGGTGATCAGGGCGTCGGCGAACTCCTCGACGCCGCCGCCGCCGTCGATCCATTCCATCACCGCTTCGAAGGGCGATTTCGGCTCCGGCATGAGGCGCAGGTCCAGCGGCGCGTCCGCCGGCAGGTCGAGGAGCGCGCGCGTCTCCTCGAGCGCCGCCTTGAAGCCGCCCACCCGATCGACCAGGCCGGCCTCCAGCGCGTCCGAGCCGAGCCAGATGCGCCCGCGCGCGGCTTGATCCAGCTGCTCGGGCGAGAAATTGCGGGCGCGCGCCACATGGCCCGTGAAATCGTCGTAGACGAAGTCGAGCATCGCCTCGAAGCGCTCCCGCTCGGCCGGATCGAAGCGGTCGATAAAGCTCCACATCCCGGCGTTCTCTCCGGCGGAGACTTCGCCCCACTGCACGCCGAGGCTGTCCCAGAAACCGCGGGTGGCGAGCTTGCCGGAATAGACCCCGATCGAGCCGGTGAGCGTGCCGGGCGAGGCCAGAATCCGGTCGGCGTCCAGGCTCACCATATAGCCGCCAGAGGCCGCGACATCGCCCATCGAGACGATCACGGGCTTGCCCGCCTCGCGCAGCCGACGCACGGCGCGGCGCACCTCGTCGGAGGGGCCGTAGGCGCCGCCGGGACTGGTCACGCGAAACAGCACGGCCGCGATCTGATCGTCGGCCAGCGCGTCCTCCATCGCCTGCGCGACGCGCGCCGGCCCGAAGCTGTCGTCGCCGAAGAAAGGATCGGGTTCCTCAACCGCCTCGATCGGTCCGACGCCGTAGATCAGCGCGACGGTGCGCGCCGGCGCCTCCGCATCGGCCCGCGCGGCGCGGTAGTGGGCGACGGAGACCGGATCGGCCTCCGCGCCCAAGGCCTCGTCCAGCGCCAGGCCGGCTTCGTCACGGTAGCCGATGCGATCGACCAACCCCGCCTCGAACGCCTCGCGCGCCAACAGCGGCCCGCGGTCGACCAGCGCGCGCACCGCGTCCGGCGCCATGCCGCGGTTGGCGGCGATCTCGCCCGCCAGCTGGTCGACCCAGCCGTCGACGACGCGCTGCAACGAGCGCCGTACGGGCTCGGAATAGCCTTGGCGGATCAGCGGGTCGATCCCGCCCTTGAATTCGTGCCGCTGACCGACCTGCGGGTCGATCTCCAGATCGTTGAGGGCTTCGGCGAAGAACGGCGCCTCCAGCGCGATTCCTGACAGGCCGACGCCGCCCGACGGCTGCAGCCAAAGCTCCGAGAAGGCGGTGGCCACGGCGACGTCCGCCATCTCGTCGCCGAGCGCGCCAAGGTCGCTGGCGAAGGCCAGCGCCGGCTTGCCGCTCTCCCGGAAGGTGCGGATCGCCTCGGCCAGCTCCTGCGCTTGGGCGACGCCCAGGCCCGCGCCGCCGACTTCGGCGCGCAGGGCCTTGATCTGCGGATCGTCGGCTGCGGCCTCAATCGCCGCCAGCATTTCCTGCAGCGTCGGCTCGGGCTCGGGGTCGAACAACGGCTGCGTGGTGCGCTGCTCCAGCGGCGCGAGCGTAAGATCGAGGCTGAGCACCGCCTGATCCGGCAACGTCGGCGCGTCGCCGCGGACCGAGAGGGTGAAGAGCGTCACCGCCGCGACGATCGAGATCGTCAGGACGCCGACCACGGCGAAGGCCCACAGCAGAATACGACCGACTTTGCGCACCAGAAAAACTCCCGACTTCAGACTGGCGGCCCGCGCCGCCGGGACGTCGCAATAGGTAAAGCGTGCGGCGAGCGATGCAAGCGCCCGACGCTCAACCCGATAGGCGGCCCAGGCGATCGCGGCCGAACCGGTTGCCCGGCCGCCGCTCCAGGCGTTCGGACACCAGCGCCCGGGCGAGCGTGCGGCGATCGTCGGCGAGCGCGGCGTCGATCAACAGCCGCTCGAACAGGTCGCGCTGGGCCCAGCTCCCGCCGATCAGGCGCACCCGGTCGCGCACCGGCGCCAGCAGGTCGACCGCGCGGCCGGGCCGCCCGGCGCGCACCGCCTCGGCCGCGCCGACCAGCGCGCGGCCGCACGCCTGCCACACCTGGGCGTAGGTATCGTCGGCGGTGCAGGCATGCGCCTCCTGCGCGTGCTTCAAGCGCTCAAGATCGTCGCCGCGCCCGTCGGCGGCCAGCGCCATCGCGAAATGCCCGGTCGCGAAGACGAGGGCGTGCTCCGCCGCGCGCTCCGCTGCAAGATCGGCGATCGGCGCCCACCGATCGCCGACCGCGACCCCTTCCTCCTCCAGGCGCCATAGCAGCGAGGCGGCGTTGGAGACGTCGAGATAGTCGCCCGCGATCTCGGTCCAGACGTCCTGATCGTAAATCTCCAGCGCCTGGTCGAGCCGACCGAGCTCCAGCGCGAACAGCGCGCGGTGCCAGTGGGCGTGGTGTTTGAAATTGTGAACGCCGTCCCAGTCGCTCTTCAGGTGGTCGAGCCAGCCGAGGCCCTGACCCACGCGGCCCTGCATCTCCATGACGTGGGCGACCGCGTGGGCGGCCCAGACGTCGGTGCGGTCGATCTCGATCGCCTCGCGCCCCTTCAGCTCCGCCTCATGATAGGCGCCGTCCTCCTCCAGCGCGAAGGCGTAGGAGCCCATCAGATAGCCGTAGCCCGGCGCGTCCTCGTCCCAGGCGTAGAGCGCGCGCGCAATCGCGCCGCGCATGCCCGCCGGATCGCCGAGATAGAAGCGGTTCAGCTGGGCGAGCTTGAGCGCCAGCAGATCGCGCGGATGATCGATCGTGAGCGCCTCCCACGCACGACACGCCCCCTCCAGATCGCCCGCGACCCAGGCGGCGAGCGCATCCAGATGCCCGCGCTCGCGCGTCGTCCCGTCGCCGGCGGCCAGACGCTCGCGCAGTTGCTCGGCGCTCTTGGCGGCGGCCGCGTCCATCTTCTCGGTCGCGAACATCTTCAGGAACGCGCCCTTGGCCGCCAGCGCCATCGGCATCTCGGGATCGGCCTCGAAGACCGTCTTCATGCGATCGCCGATATCGGTGCGCATGCCGCAATAGGCCAGGATCGCGCCGTCCAGGCGCTCGACCGCCAGCGCGTTGGCCGCCGTCGTCTCCTGGCCCCATGCGTCGATCTCAATCGGCATCGGGCGGCTCCCGGTCCATCGCGTGATACTCCCGGTTCGGCTGCATCTCGAGCGCGTGGGCCATGCGGTTCGTGTAGTTGAAGAAGCTTGCGGTCTCGGCGACGTCCCACAGCGCGGCGTCGTCGAAGCCCGCCTCGCGCAGCCGCGCGCGATCCGCCTCGGAAAGCGCCATCGGGTCGGCGGTCAGCGTCCAGGCGTAGTCCAGCATCGCGCGATGGCGCGCGGAGAGATCCGCCATGCGGTAGTTCATCACCAGCATCTCGCCCAGGATCGGATCGCCGGAGAGCCGCCGCACCGCCTGGCCATGTGCGACCAGGCAGTAGGTGCAGCGATTGTAGGCGGAGACGACGACCGCGATCATCTCGCGCTCAAGCTTGGAGAGCGGCCCCTCGGACAGCATGATCTCGTTGTAGCTGTCGATGAAGCGGCGCAGCCGCTCCGGGCGAAAGGAATAGGCCTTCAGCACATTGGGGACGAGGCCCAGCTTCTCGCGGCAGATCGCGAAATACTTCTGCAGCTCGGGGTCTAGCTCGCCCTCCTCCGGGATCGGCAGGGCGCTGATCGGCGGCTGATTCGCCATGACGTTTCTCTCCGACTTACAGACAGGCCTGGCATGAGATCGCCGCGTAGTCGCGCCATCCCGCCTCGCCCGGATAGGCCGCTCCGTCGCGCGCCAGGATCGGCGGCGCGTCGACCTGGATGAAGCCTAACGCCTCAAGCCGCTTGGACAAGCCGTCGCGATGATCGGGCAGGTCGATGCGCAAGCGCCCCCGCCAGTCGCGCGCCAGACGCGCCGCCAGCGCCGCCGCCACCGCATCGTCTGCGGCCGCGATCGGCCCCAAGATGCGCAGATCCCCCTGGTCGACGCCCAGGCCGTAGCCGACGACGTTCCCCTCGGCGTCCACCGCGGCGGCGCGGGTCGCCGCCTGACTCAACCGCGCTTTCAAGAAGGCGTCGCGGGGCGCGCCGAAGGCCGTGCGGTCCAGGCGCAGGACGGGCGCCAGATGGGCGATCGCGATCTGATCGCGGATCTCCGCCGCCGCGTCGGCCTCTTCCGCCAAGCCGCCCTGGTGCATGAATTTGCGCAAGCCGCCGACATGGCGGAAGCCGAGCCGCTCGTAGAGGCCCAGACCTTCGCGCGTGGCCGCCAGATAGACCGCCGTATCGTCCGGCTTGCCCTGCAGACAGCGCGCGACGACTGCGCGGCCCAGGCCCCGGCGCTGACGGTCCGGCGCGACCATCGCCATGCCGATGACGGCCGTGTGCGGGCCGTATGGGAAGACCGCGGCGCAGGCGTCGATCGGCGCGCCCGGCTCGTCGCCGCCGTCGCGGCGCAGGCCGTAGATCAAGCCGCATTTCAGAAAGCTCGCCCAATCATCCTGGGTGTGATCCCAGGCGAGCGTCCGACTGAGCGCGTGAAGCTGGGCCAAATCCCCCCAGCCGAGGCGCGTCGGCCGCGCCGGCTCGCCGGGCTCCGCGCTCATGACCTCAGCGGCGCCGCCGCGGGCAGCGGCGGGCCGCATTGCGCGCGGTGGCGCAGGAGATGATCGGCGAGAACGAGGGCCATCATCGCCTCGCCCACCGGCACGGCGCGGATGCCGACGCACGGATCATGGCGGCCCTTGGTGACGATCTCGGTCTCCTCGCCGTCGCGGGTGACCGTATCGCGCGGCTGCAGGATGGAACTGGTCGGCTTCACCGCGAAGCGCGCGACCACCGGCTGACCGGTTGAGATGCCGCCCAGCACGCCGCCCGCCTTGTTGGAGCGAAAGATCGGCCGGCCGTCATTCCCCATTCGGATCTCGTCGGCGTTCTCCTCGCCGCTGAGGGCCGCGGCCTCGAAGCCGGCGCCGACCTCGACGCCCTTCACCGCGTTGATCGACATCATCGCGGCCGCCAAATCGGCGTCCAGCTTGCCGTAGATCGGCGCGCCGAGGCCGACCGGGACGCCCTCCGCGACAACCTCGATCACCGCGCCGCAAGAGGAGCCGGCCTTGCGCACGCCGTCGAGATAATCGGCCCAGCGCCGGGCCGCCTCGGCGTCGGGACAGAAGAACGGATTTTCGTCCACCTGATCCCAGTTCCAACGGTCGCGGTCGATCCCGTGCGGCCCCATCTGGACCAGCGCCGCGCGGATCTGCACCCCGCCTTCGACCTGGCTCTCCAGCACCTTGCGCGCGACCGCGCCGGCGGCGACGCGCATAGCGGTCTCGCGCGCGCTGGACCGCCCGCCGCCGCGATAGTCGCGGATCCCGTACTTCATGTCGTAGGTGTAGTCGGCGTGGCCGGGGCGAAACTTCGGCGCGATGTCCGAATAGTCCTTGGAGCGCTGGTCGACGTTGCGGATCACCAGACTGATCGGCGTGCCGGTGGTGAGGCCGTCGAAGACGCCGGACTGGATCTCGACCTCGTCCGGCTCGCGGCGTTGGGTCGTGTATTTCGACTGACCGGGCTTGCGGCGGTCGAGATATTTCTGGATGTCGGCTGCGGCGAGCGGAATGCGCGGCGGGCAGCCGTCGACGACGCAGCCGATGGCCGGCCCGTGGCTTTCCCCCCAGGTGGTGAAGCGAAACAGCGCGCCGAAGGCGTTGGAGGACATGAGGTCGTCCCTCAGCCCCGCCGCAGACCCTGCAGCAGCTCCGAGATCTGATCGGCGGCGTCCTCGCGGACCATGCCGACAGTGTGATAGCCGCAATCGACGTGATGCACTTCACCGGTCGCGCCGGTCGAGAGATCGGAGAGGAAATAGAGGCCGGCGCCGCCGACCTCGTCGATCGTCACGTTCCGGCGCATCGGCGAATTCAGCTCGTTCCACTTCAGGATATAGCGGAAATCGCCGATGCCGCTCGCCGCCAGGGTTTTGATCGGGCCGGCGGAAATCGCGTTCACCCGCACGTTGCGCTTGCCCATGTCGACGGCGAGATAACGCACGCTCGCCTCCAGCGCGGCTTTGGCGACGCCCATGACATTGTAGTGGGGCATCACCCGCTCCGCCCCGAAATAAGTCAGCGTCAGCACCGAGCCGCCGCTTGTCATCAGCGGCATGGCGCGCTGACACAGCGCAGTGAAGCTGTAGCAGGAGATGTCCATCGTGCGCAGGAAGTTGGCGCGCGTGGTCGCCAGATACTCGCCCTTCAGCTCATCCTTGTCGGAATAGGCGATGGCGTGGACCAGAAAGTCGATCTCGCCCCACTCCGCCTCGATCGTCTTGAAGACGGCCTCGACGCTCTCCTCGTCGGTGACGTCGCAGGGCAGCACCATGTTGGGCGAGCACCCCAGACTTTCGGCCAGCGGGACCACCCGCTTCTTCAGCGCGTCGCCTTGATAGGTGAAGGCGATCTCCGCGCCCTGGGCCGCGATCGCCTTCGCGATGCCCCAGGCGATCGATTTGTCGTTGGCGACTCCGAGGATGACCCCCTTCTTCCCCTTCATCAGCGCGCCCGACTGAATGGGCCCGGAACCGTCCATGCCGAAACTCTCCTCGAAATCCCTGTGGTCGGCGCGCGCGACGGCGAAGCCGCGCGCATCCTACACCATGCCCCCGGCCGGTCAAAGCCGGCCCCGCGACCCGGCGCGCCGGCCCCGGCCGCGCGCTTGTTCCTTGAAAACCCCGTAAAGGCTATACTTATGGAACGCAGGGGATAGTGCATGACGGACCGGCCTGTAAAGCGCGCTGACGCGACCGGCGGCCCGCCCGACGACGGGGGCGCGCCGGCGCCCGCTCGCGCCCCCAATCCGATCGGCCATTTCGCCAAATTCCTGCTCTATGCGGGGGAGCGATTCGCCCGCGACGGCTGCCCGCAGCGCGCGGCCGGCCTGACTTTCTCGTTTCTGCTGGCGATGGTGCCGCTGCTGGCGGTCAGCTTCGCGATCTTCGCCGCCTTTCCGGCCTACGACGATCTGCAGGCGAAGGTGCAAGACTACATCTTCGAGAATTTCGTACCGCAGGTCGGCGCGGAGGTGCAGAACTACATCACCGACTTCACCGCCCAGACGGGCAAGTTGAGCGCCGTCGGCGTGGTCTTCCTGGCGGTGACCGCCGTTCTGCTGCTGATGAACGTGAACGGGGCGCTGAACCATATCTGGCGGGCGCGCCAGACGCGCGGACTGGTCATGCGCCTCCTCGTCTTCTGGTCGGTGCTGACGCTGACGCCGCTGCTGTTCGGCGCGTCGATCTCCTTGTCCAGCGTGCTGTTCGCCGCCGCCAAGTCCACCGGCGTGGAGACGCTGACGGGCGGCCTCACCCGCTTCGCCTTCGCGCTGCCCTTTCTGTTCCAGGCGGCGGGCTTCACCATCCTGTTCCTGGTGATGCCGAACGCCCCGGTGCGCCGGCGCGATGCGGTGATGGGCGGATTGATCGCCTCTGTGCTGTTGGAGGCGCTGAAGCGCGGCTTCGGCCTCTACATCACCTATTTCCCGACCTACGAGACGATCTACGGCGTCATGGCGACGGTGCCGATCTTCTTGCTCTGGGTCTATCTCAGTTGGATGGTGGTGCTGTTCGGCGCGGAGTTCGCGGCCAGCCTGCCCGAATGGCGCGCCGGCGCCCGACGCATCGGACGCGAGGGGCTCTCCCCCGTCCAGAAGCTCTCCTCCGCGCTCGCCGTGCTGCACGCACTCTCGCGCGGCGCGCGGGCCGGCGAGACGCTCTCCGAACGCCGCCTGACGCAGTCGAGCCATGTCGGGCCGGAGGCGTTGGGCTGGGCGCTGCGCCGGCTGGAGAAGAGGAAATACGTCACCCGCACGGCGCGCGGCGGCTGGTGCCTGAGCCGGGATCTCGAGACGGTGCGGCTGGTCGACCTGTACCGCGACCTCGGCCTCGATCTGGGGCCGCGCATCCCGCCGGTGCATCTGCGCACCGCCTGGGGTCGGCGCTTCGCCCAGGCCGTCGACCGGCTTGAGACGGCCGAGGAAGAAACCATGGAGACGCGCCTCAAGGATCTTCTCGCGCCCCCCGACGTCGGCGACGACCCCGCCCTCGCCCCCGATGCGGAGGGCGAAAACGCCGACGAAACCCCGCGCCGCAGCTTCAACGCCCGCGTGCTGGCCCTGATCGGGCTTGGGACCGTCGGTCAGGCGGGGTGAGGCCGGCCGCGCAGGCCGCTCAAGGCCGAATTGGAGAAAAAACCGCGCGCCTTCGTTGGAAGGGCGCGCGGGTGGGGGTGCGGGTAACAGGGTCTGTAGGGATAAAGGATCAGGCGCTCGCGCCTCAGAGCGGGTAGTCGCGCTCCGGGTCGACGCCCGCTTCGGTTAGGAAGTGGCGAAGCTCCACCACCTCGTCGCGCGGGATGCTGTGCTTGGGGTGCTTGAAGGCGTGCTTCTTGCCGTTGAGGGAGACGGAGATCTTCGAGCCGCTGCGCTCTTCGATCTCGGCCCCCAGCTCGCGCAGAACGCTCTCGACCTGCCCGAAATCGATGTTGTCGTTCATCGGGTGGGAGAACAGCGAATGCAGCACTTTGCGGTGTTTGTGATTCATCGAAACCCTCGATCCGTTTTGGCCTGAATGACCGACGTCCCGACGCTAGAGGGCGTCGGGGCCTCGGTCCTTGATCCGGATCAAGCGGGCGCGGCCTTTTTCGCGTCGGCGTTACGGCTTGTCCAGGCCCGAGCGCTTGCGCACGTCGTAATCGAAGTCCTTCGACCAGTCCTTCACGAAGTCGACCAAGTCCTTGTCCGGCTTGTCGGGCAGCATGACCTTGAGGCGCACGAACTGATCGCCGGCCGCCGCCCCCTTGCGCGCGACGCCCTTGCCGCGCAGGCGCAGCGTGGAGCCGGTGTTGGAGCCGGTGGGCACCGTCACCGCCACCATCCCGTGGATCGTCGGCACCGTGATCTTGGCGCCCAGCACGGCCTCCGACAGCGTCACCGGCACGTCCAGGAAGACGTCGTCGCCGTCGCGTTCGAAGAACCGGTGCGGATCAACCTGCACCTCGACATAGGCGTCGCCGGCCTCGCCGCCGCCCATGCCGGGCATGCCCTGACCTTTGAGGCGCAGGGTCTGTCCGTCGGTCGCCCCGGCGGGGATGCCGACATCGATCGTCTTGCCGTCATAGAGGGTGACCCGTCGCTTGGCGCCGAGCGCGGCGTCGAGGAAGGAGACGCGGATGGAGTAATTGACGTCCTTGCCCTTCATGCGCACGGTCCGCGTGCGCTGACGCCGTGCGCCGGCCCCGAACAGATCGGCGAAGATGTCCTCCGCCGCGCCGGCGCCGAACCCCTCGAAGCCCCCGCCCCCTTGCGGGCCGGCGCCGCGGCGGAAGCCGCCGAAACCGCCCGCCCCGCCGCCGAAGCCGCGGGGGCTGCCGTCGGCGTTGATCTCGCCGCGGTCGTACGCCGCCCGCTTCTCCTTGTCGCCGAGCAGGTGGTAGGCTTGGCTCACCTCCTTGAAGCGCTGCTCGACGATCGGATCGTCAGGGTTAAGATCCGGGTGCAGCTCCTTCGCAAGGCGGCGATAGGCGCTCTTGATCTCCTCGGGCGCGGCGTTCTTCTTCACGCCGAGGGTTTCATAGGGATCCTTCATCTCGGTTCCGACGCTCATGGGTGCTCAACCGTCCCGTTGAAATCGCACGACTGAAATCGCACGACGGGGGCCGCCCGACAACGGCTTTAGGAGTTGACGATCTCCCAGGAGCCGTCGGGCTGGCGGCAGGCGGTGCCGTAGGCTTCCTCGGTCTTGCCGCCGATGGTGACGGTCTGCTGGAACTCCCGGCAGTAGCGGCCGTCGTTGCGCTGATAGGTTTCGACAGGCGTCACGGTGCCCTGCGCGTTGTCGTTCGGGTTGCTCCAGCTGGAGGTCTGGTCGTCCGCCACATGCTCCAGCGTCGCCTGCGTGGTGCGGGCCATCTTCTGGCGGCTGACCTCGTCCATCGTGCGGCCGATTGAGGAGCCGACCAGCCCGCCGAGCACCGCGCCCGCGCCCGTCGCGATCAGCCGGCCGGAGCCGCCGCCGACCTGCGCGCCGAGCAGACCGCCGAGCACGGCGCCGCCGACGCCGCCGAGCGTCTCGTTGGTCCCGCGGTCCTGGGCGCAGCCGGCGAGCGCCAGCCCCGCCGCCACCACGAGCACCGCCGCCTTGCCGAAAATCGTCTTCTGAGCCGTCATCATCGCTCTCCTGAACCGTTGGTCGCCCGTCGGGCCGCGCGTCCGGCCCGAGGCGTCGCTGTCTCCCGCCCGCCCCTCCTCACTCGACGACGCGCGGGATATCGCAGCCTAGCGCAGCCAGCAAGAACCGCGCCAGCCGCCGAGCGATCGTCGACGGCTAAGGCGCGGCCCGCCGGATTGGTCTTTGTCCGAGACCGCGTCAGGCTATATGTAAGCTCGCCAGGGAATATGGCGATTGAAAGGCCGGTTGAAAGACCCGCAACCGGCCCGCACGCGCGAGGCGGAGAGAGCGTTTGATGACTGATTTGAGCGGCCGCGACCCGTTCGAGCTGTTTCAGGAATGGCTGGATGAGGCGAGTGAGAGCGAGCTGAACGACCCCAACGCGATGGCGATTGCGACAGCGGACGCTGAAGGCCGCCCGTCGCTGCGGATGGTGTTGCTGAAGGGTTTCGACGCCGACGGCTTCGTCTTCTACACGAATCTGGAAAGCCGCAAAGGCGCCCAATTGGCGGAGAACGCGAACGCCGCCCTGCTGTTCCACTGGAAGAGCCTGCGCCGGCAGGTGCGCGTCGAGGGACCGGTCGAGCCGGTGACGGCCGAAGAGGCGGACGAGTATTTCGCCAGCCGCGCGCGCGGCAGCCAAGTCGGAGCCTGGGCCAGCGATCAGTCGCGGCCGCTGGAATCACGCTACGCGCTGGAGAAGAAGGTGGCGAGCTTCGGCGCCAAGTTCGGCGTGTCCAAGGTGCCGCGCCCGCCGCATTGGTCGGGCTTTCGAATCAAGCCCCGCCGGATCGAGTTTTGGAAGGACGGCGCCTTCCGTCTGCACGATCGGTTCCTGTTCACGCGCGAGACGCCGGGCGAAGGCCCCTGGACGGTGGACCGGCTTTATCCGTGACGGGCGCGCGCCCAAGCCCCTTCCCTTAACGGGGCCGCGGCCCCACACTCCGCCCATGGCCGATCCGATCAAAAAGCTGCGCGGGATGCGCGGGCGCGAAAGCCGCCTGATGCGCTGGGCGACCTACGCATCGACCGCAACGGCCTTGACGTTGATCGTCGCCAAAACCGGCGCCTGGTTCGCGACCGAGTCGGTGGCGATGCTCTCCAGCCTGATTGATTCATTGCTCGACAGCTTCGCCTCGCTGGTGACGCTGATCGCTGTGCGTCAGGCGCTGACGCCGGCGGACGCCGACCATCGCTTCGGCCACGGCAAGGCGGAGCCGCTGGCGGCGATGATGCAGGCCGGCTTCATCGCCGGGTCGGCCGCGCTCCTGCTGATTGAGGCGATCGACCGGCTGATCGATCCGCAGCCGGTGACGCAGACCGAAATCGGCCTCGCCGTGATGACGCTCTCGGTCGTGCTCACCCTCGCCCTGGTGAGCTTTCAGACCTATGTGGTGCGGCGCTCCAAATCGGTCGCCATTCAGGCCGACAGCGTCCATTACAAGGCGGACCTGCTGGCCAATGTCGGCGTCATGCTGGCGCTCGTCGCAAGCGGCTTCTTCGGACTGACGCTGGTCGATCCGCTGTTCGGGATCGCGATCGCCGCCTATATCCTGAAGGGCGCTTGGGACATTGGGGGCGACGCCTTCAACATGCTGATGGATCGCGAATTGCCGGACGAGGAGCGCGAACGGATCAAGGAGATCGCGCTCGGCTATTCAGGGGTGCTGGGGGTGCATGACCTGCGCACAAGGCGCTCCGGGCCGGACGTCTTCATTCAGATGCATCTGGATTTGAACGGCGCTCTCAGCCTCAATCGCGCGCACACGATCGCGGATGCGGTCGAGAAGGATGTGATGGAGCGGTTTCCGGGCGCGGAGGTCTTCGTCCACCAGGACCCGGTTACGCCGGAGAGCCCGCCCGACGTGACCGACCGCGACCAGGAAGATTCCGCCGGCCTGCGCGCCGTGGCGCATCCGCCGACGCCCGGCCGAGACGATCAGAGCGACGAGGAAGGACGCGAGCGATGAGCGAAGAGACCGACGATCGCAAGACGCTGGTGCTGACCGGCGCCAGCCGCGGCATCGGGCACGCGACGGTGCAGCGGTTCTCGGACGAGAACTGGCGCATCATCACCTGCTCGCGCGAGGACATCCCCGCCCACTGCAAGGCCGATCCGAACTGGACCCATCACATCCCGACCGATCTGGCGGACCCCGCGTCGGTAAAGGCCTTCATCGATCAGGCGAACGAGATCCTGGGCAAACAGCCGGTCCACGCGCTCGTGAATAACGCCGCCATCTCGCCGAAAAGCTCCATGAAGGAGCGGTTAGGCTGCCTCAACGGCGACCTCGATCAATGGCGCAAGGTCTATGAGTTGAACCTGTTCACACCGCTCTCGCTGTGCCGCGGCTTCGCCGCGGCGCTGGGCCGCGCCGGCCGGCTTGAGACCGAGGACGGCAAACGCCCGGGCGCGGCGATCTGCAACATCACCTCGATCGCCGGCCACGCGATCCACCCGTTCGCGGGCTCGGCTTACTCGACCTCCAAGGCGGGACTGTCGGCGCTGACGCGGGAGTTGGCGGTGGAGTTCGCGCAACTCGGCGTGCGGGTCAACGCGGTCGCCCCGGGCGAGATCGAAACGGGCATGATCGGCCCGGAGTACGAGCCCTTGATCCCCCGCATCCCGATGCAGCGCATGGGCGCGCCCGAGGAGGTCGCCGGCGCGGTCTTCCAGCTGTGCAACGCCGATTTCGGATACGTCACCGGTACGGAGATCTTCGTAACCGGCGGGCAGCACGTCTACTAGCGCGGCGCGATCGGCTCAGCCGACGAGGGCGTCCATCTGCGCCTCCAGCCAGGCGAGGCGCTTGTCCGCCTGTTCGACGTCGAAGGCGAGCCATTCGGCCATCGGGCGGTCGGCGTATTCCTTCGCCAACTCGTCAAGCCGCGCGCGCTCCGTACGCACCAGGTCCGCGATCATGTCGAGCTGATCTTCCTGAGCCTCCGGGTCGAGCAGCACGAGAAACCGCATCTTCAGCAGCAGCACCAGCCGGCTCATGTCGTTGAGCGGCGCGCGCAGGACTGCGTCCATGAGCTGATGAAAGTTGCGGCGTCCGGCGTCGGTCACGGCGAACTCGCGGTCCTCGGCGGCGCCGCCGGCGCCGGTCTCCTCCGCCAAGCCCTCGATCAGCAACAGTTCCAGCGAGGATCCCAAGAGGTCGAGCGACGGACCGACGACGCGCGCGGTGAAGAAGCGGATCTCCTCCGCCAGCTCCCCATAGCGGCGCGGGCGCTCCATCAGGCCGCCCAGCGCGGCGAGGCGCACGGCTTCGGTCGGGGTCAGCGAGCGATCGCGAAACATCGGGCGCGGCGTCCTTTCACCGGAAGGTCACAGGCCCAGCGACTGTAACGGGGCGCGCGCCGGGACGCCAGCGTTGCGAACGATTTTCAACTGAACGGCGCCGCCCAAAAGAAAACGGCGCGCGAGGGAGCCTCGCGCGCCGTCTTTCGCCCCGCCGTCGCCGTCGCCGGGCTCAGCCGGGCGAGAGGCCGCGCAGCCGTTCGTTGCGCCGCCGAAGCAGTTCCAGCGTCGTCAGCAGCAGAATCGACAGGGTGATCAGCAGCGTCGCCACCGCAAGGATGGTGGGACTGATCTCCTCTCGAATGCCGGAGAACATCGCCCAAGGAATTGTGCGCTGTTCGACTGAGCCGACGAAGAGCACGACCACCACCTCGTCGAACGAGGTGATGAAGGCGAACAACGCGCCCGAGATCACGCCCGGCAGAATCAGCGGGACGATGACCTTGAAGAACACCGTCGTCGGATGGGCTCCCAGATTGGCGGCCGCGCGGGTCAAGGAATGATCGAAGCCCACCAGCGTCGCCGTCACCGTGATGACGACGAAGGGCGTCCCCAACGCGGCGTGCGCCAGGATCACCCCGACATGGGTCGAGGCGAGCCCGATCCGGCTGTAGAAGAAGTACATGCCGGCCGCCGAGATGATCAGCGGCACGATCATCGGCGAGATCATCAGCGCCATCACCAGCGTCTTGAACGGCATTTCCGACCGGCTGAGGCCAAGCGCGGCCAGCGTGCCGAGCGTGGTCGAGATCAGCGTCGCAAAGATCGCGATCACAAAACTGTTCTGCACCGCGAGCCGCCAGTTGGCGTCCGACCAGAAGTCGACGTACCAGCGCGTCGAAAAGCCGGCCGGGTCGAGCGACAGCATCTCCGGGGTGAAGTTGAAGTACGGCTCCGCGTTGAAGCTGAGCGGCACGATGATGAACAGCGGTCCGATCAGGAAGATGAAGATCAGAGCGCAGATCACGCGGAAGGAGTAGTACCAGGTCTTTTCGACCGGTCCGGCGTAAATCGGTGGCGCCATTGTTCTCTACTCCCCCTTACCCGAGCTTCATGTTGTCGACGCCGACGATCTTGTCGTACAGCAGGAACATAATCATCACGATCCCCAGCAACAGCACGCCAAGCGCCGCCGCCAGACCCCAGTTCTGGGTCGAGCCGCTGATGTACTGCGCGATGAAGTTGGAGATGAAGATGCCGGTCCGGCCGCCGACCAGGTTCGGCGTGATGTAATAGCCGATGGCCAAGATGAAGACCAGAATGCCGCCGGCGCCCATGCCCGCGACCGTGTTCGGCACGTAGACGCGCACGAAGGCGGTCAGCGGATTGGCGCCCAACGACTTCGCCGCGCGCATGTAGCTCGGCGGGATCGTCTTCATCACCGAATAGAGCGGCAGGATCATGAACGGCAGCAGAATGTGCGTCATCGCGATCATCGTGCCGGTTTGGTTGTAGATAAGCTGCAATCGTCCGTCGTCTGACACGAGCCCGATCTTCACCAGGATGTCGTTGATCACGCCCTCCGTCTGCAACAGCGCGATCCAGGACGAGGTGCGCACCAGCAAACTGGTCCAGAAGGGCAGCAGCACCAGGATCATCAACAGGTTGGATAGCCTGAGCGGCAGCGTCGCCATCAGGAACGCGACCGGAAAGCCCAGCAGCAGGCAGAGCCCGGTGATCGCCGCGCTCATCCATAAGGTGCGCCAGAACAGCGGCAGATAGATCTGGCGCTCGTCCGGGACGGCCGTGATGTTCCCCTGCTCGTCGTAGGTCATGTCGACGGCGGCGATGTAGTGGGACAACGTCGTGAAGTCGCTTTCGCGCTTGATCAGGCGCCAGATCTCCGGATCGGCCCAATCCTCGTCGATGTCGAGCAGCGCCTCCTTGTAGGGCGGCTCCAGCCGGTCGGCTCGGCGCTGGGTCTTGCGGAACAGCGAGCTCGCGCCCGGCACCTCGTAGTTCAGGCGCCGCGCCACCCGGCCGATGGTGCGGTTTTCGTAGCCTTCCGCGATGTCCTGGACGATGGCCTCGTAAACGGGTTCCGGCGGCACCGGCTCCGCGTCCGGGTTCCAGCTCTGCACCGCCTGGACCGTACGCGGCAGTTGCTCCGGCACGACCGAATTGTCGATCGATTTGAACAGCATGTCGCCGATCGGCAGGATGAAGGTGATCAGCAGAAACATGAAAAGCGGCGCCGTCAGCAAAAGCGCCGTATTCCGCTTGCGCCGCATCGCGCGCCGAAGGCTGACCTTCAGCGGCACGCCGTCGGCGGTGACCATTTCCTGCTTGCCCGAGCCGGCGTCCTCCTGCCCCCCGATGCGGTCATGTCAGCCTGCGCCATTCTCGTCCGTCTCCCTCGGTGTCGAGGCCGCGGCGCATTCGCCGTCGGACGCGCGGCCCCCGTTCATCGTCGACCCGAAACCGCCCCCGTCGGCCGCCCGGATCTCTTTTCTCCCCTCGGCTCCCGGCTCTTTTGGGCTCAATGCGGCCCGGCCGGCGACGCCTGTCGTCATAAATCGACTAATGCAAAGCAGTCAGGGCGTCCCGCAACGGCTGCCAGTCGACCGGGCGGGGCCCGCGGCGGGTCGACGGGGCGGGCGGCGAAGCCCGCCCCGTCTGAAGACGCCCGCTTTAGGCGTCGCCCGTCTTACTGGGCGAGCCAGGCGTTGAAGCGCTCGTCCATCTCGGCGCCGTTGTCAGCCCACCAGACGTAGTCGAACTGGAGGACGTTCTCGGCGTTCTTCGGATCCGTCGGCATGTGCGGCTTCATGTCGATGCCGAGCTCGGCGTGGTTGCCGACGAGCGGGGCCGAAGACTTACGGGCCGGGCCGTAAGAGATGAACTTGGCCTGATCCGCGAGACGCTGCGTGTCGGTCGCGAAGTAGATGTAGTCCTTGATGACGTCGATCTTCGCGTCCTTCAGCGGGATGGTCCAACCGTCCAGGTCGAACGACTGCCAGTCCCACATCATGGCGATCGGCTGCTTCTCCACCGCGATGGCGTTGAACAGACGACCGTTGTAGGCGGAGGCCATCACGACTTCGCCGTCCGCCAGAAGCTGCGGCGGGCGCGCGCCTTTCGACCACCAGACGGTGTCGGTCTTGACCGTATCGAGGATCGAGAAGGCGCGGTCGACGCCGCCGTCCTCGTCGAGGGCCTCATAGACCTTGTCGCCCGGCACGCCGTCGGAGATCAGCGCCCACTCGAGATTGTTGAGCGGCCGCTGCTGCAGCGAACGCTTGCCCGGGATCTTCTCCAGGTCGAACACGTCGCCGATGGTCTGCGGCGCGGTGTCGACCATGTCCGTGCGATACCCGAAGGTCGTCGAGTAGACGATCTGCGGGATGAAGCAGTCGGTGCCGCCCGGCGACAGCGTGCCCTCGAAGAAGTCCTCCGAGGCGGGCGTGCCGTCCGGCGCCGGCGCCAGCCACTCGTCCGGATCGATCCGGTAGATCAGCCCTTCGTCGCAGGCCGTGATCGAGTCGGACGCGATCATGTCGACGATGTCCCAGGTGACGTTCCCGGACTCGACCTGGGCGCGCAGCTTGGCGAGACCCTCGGCGGCCGAATCGTCGTTCAGGATCGTGACTTCTGGATTCTTCTCCATATACGGCTCGTGGTAAGCCTTCTGCTGGCTTTCCGTATACGCGCCGCCCCAGGAGACGATCGTAAGAGTCGTGTCCGCGGAGGCCCCGGCCGAGGCGGCAACGCCCATGCCGACGGCGACCGCCGTGCTGCGAAGCATCATTTTCATCTTGTTACTCCCTGTTTCACCAGTACCGCCGGGCGCCCTCATGACGATCCGGCAATCCCCCCGAAACGGCAGCCTTGCGAGCGTTCGACCGGGGCGCGGACGCCGGGACGATCGGTGCGGTCAAAGGCCTGACCGCATGCGTCGTCCCGACGCCTTCGCCTAGGCCGGCTGGCCCATCTGGCCGCCGGTTACCGTGCGAGCCAAGCGTTGAAGCGCTCGGCCATCTCCGCCTCGTGGTCGGCCCACCAGACGAAATCGAAGTTCAGAACATTGTCCGCATTGTCCGGATCCGTCGGCATATGCGGCTTCATGTCGATGCCGAGATCGGCGTGCTTGCCGACCAGCGGCGCCGACGACTTACGGGCCGGACCGTACGAGATGTACTTGGCCTGATCCGCGAGACGCTGCGTGTCGGTCGCGAAGTAGATGTAGTCCTTGATGACCTCGAGCTTCTCTTCCTTGTTGGGGATCACCCAACCGTCGAGGTTGTAGGACTGCCAATCCCACATCATGCCGATCGGCTGCTTCTCAACCGCGATGGCGTTGAACAGACGACCGTTGTAGGCCGAGGCCATCACGACTTCGCCGTCGGCGAGCAGCTGCGGCGGGCGCGCGCCCTTCGACCACCAGATCGTCTGGTCCTTGATCTCGCCGAGCTTGGCGAAGGCGCGGTCGATGTTCTCGTCCTCGTCCATCGCCTCGTAGACCTTGTCGCCCGGGACGCCGTCAGCCATCAGGGCCCACTCGATGTTGTTCATCGGGCGACGCTCAAGCGCACGCTTACCCGGATAGGCCTCCATATCGAAGACGTCGCCGATCGAGGTCGGCGCCTCGTCGACCATGTCCGTGCGATAGCCGAAGGTCGTCGAGTAGACGATCTGCGGGATGAAGCAATCGGTGCCGCCGATCGAGAGCGTGCCCTCGAAGAAGTCCTCCGAGGCGGGCGTGCCGTCCGGCGCGGGGGCCAGCCACTCGTTCGGGTCGATGCGATGCACCAGCCCTTCGTCGCAGGCAGCGATCGAATCGGACGCGATCATGTCGACGATGTCCCAGGTGATGTTCCCGGACTCGACCTGGGCGCGCAGCTTGGCGAGACCCTCGGCGGCCGAATCGTCGTTCAGGATCGAGACCTCCGGATTCTTCTCCATGTACGGCTCGTGATAAGCCTTCTGCTGGCTCTCCGTGTAGGCGCCGCCCCAGGACACGATGGTCAGCGTGGTGTCGGCGCTCGCCGCGCCCGCCGCCGTCGCGCTCAGCGCGATCGCAATGGCCGTACTCCGCAACATACTTTTCATTTTAACTCCCCGACGCCCGAACCGGGCGCCTCGTTTACTGAACGGATCGTCCGACGCCGCGCCGAACGCGCGAAACCGACCGTCCGCTTCCGTCAGGGCGACCCGAAAGCTGCGCCCCGACGCTCGATCGCCCCGCCGTCCAAAAGCGTCGCCCCGGCGTCCGCGCGAAGCGGGCTAGGGCGACGCGCAGACGCGCGGGGTCGGCGTCAATCCGGGATGGCCTCATGCGCGGTCGCGTCAAGCGCCCGGCAATCTTCCGTCACCCAGCCGACGGTGGCCTCTTCGCCGACCTTCAGCGCCGCATGACCGTGAGCGTTAGGGATTTTCACGATGAAATCCTCGTTGCCGCTGACCTGCATGCGGGTGCGGATGTGGTCTCCCAGATAAATCAGTTCCTGAACCTTGCCGGTGAGGGCGTTGGTCGCGGCCTCGCCCTCCGGGTCGACGATCACCCGTTCGGGCCGCAGCGAGAGCGTGGTGCGCTCGCCCGCCTTCTCGACATTCACCTGCTTGGCCTTGACCATCTTGCCGGAGCCGTCGAGCTCGACCGTGCAGGTTCCGTCCTTGATTTCCTTGATCGTCCCGTAGAGCCGGTTGTTCTCGCCGATGAAGTAGGCGCAGAACGCGTTGACCGGCTCTTCATAGAGCACGTCCGGCGGGGCCAGCTGTTGAATGATCCCGTCGTCGAACACCGCGATGCGGTTCGACATGGTGAGCGCCTCGGTCTGATCGTGGGTCACGTAGACGACGGAGACGCCGAGATTTTCATGAATGTGCTTGATCTCGTACTGCATCTCCTCGCGGAGGTTCTTGTCGAGCGCGCCCAGCGGCTCGTCCATCAGCACCAGATCCGGCTCGAAGACCAGCGCGCGGGCGACCGCGACGCGCTGCTGCTGACCGCCGGAAAGCTGGCCGGGCCGACGCCCCGCCATCTGCGGCAGCTGCACCATGTCGAGCGCGCGCTTCACCTTGGCTTCGATGTCCGACTTGCTCATCCCGCGCACTTCCAGCGGAAAGGCCAGGTTCTCGGCAACCGTCATGTGCGGGAACAGCGCATAGTTCTGGAACACCATGCCGATGCCGCGCTTGTGCGGCGGCACCTTGTTGATCGGCGTGTCCTTCAGATAGATCTCGCCGTTGGTGGCCGGCTCAAAGCCCGCCAGCATCATCAGGCAGGTGGTTTTGCCGGAGCCCGACGGCCCGAGCATGGTGAGGAACTCACCCGTCTCCACATTCAGGTTGAGATTCTTAACGACGAGCGATTCGCCGTCGTAGCTCTTCTGAACGTTCTCGAATCGGACGATGTAATCGCCCGCGGCGTCGTTTGGCATACGCTCCGCTCGCCCCCTATGTCTCCCGGCCGGCCGGACAGTTCCGACCTATGGCCTGACTTCCCCCGCGCGGGTCCCTTATGGGCCGGACCTCGCGCCGCTCGTCCTCCCGATGCGGTCCGGCGTCGCCGGACCCGTCGGTCGACGCGGCCCCCGAAGACCGTGCGACCGCCGCGCCCGAAGCGCGCTCATCCGCGCCGGACGCTCTCGGGATCGGCCGACCTCGCGTCGGCCTAAACGCCGCCCTTTGCGCTCGGCGGCTGGCGTTCCCCGCGCCGGTTCGGCGCGCCGCCGGACGATCGCCCGCAGCCGACCGCCCAAAAATAGCTCACACAGCGCCCGAGGATCCCAAAGAACGCACTCGCTCCGATCCAAGACGAACCTTGGTCATGCGTTCGAGAAGGCCTCCCACATCGGCGCTGCCTCCTCCCGGACGACAGCCGGCGTTGTGTTGTCGATTGAAAAAACCCTGCCAAACCCTGTTCATACCGGCCGCTGTTTCGCGTTGTTCTTATCGCCGTTTTTTCCCGACGCCTTGTTGTTTCAATGCATCGTTGACCGAAGCCTAGCGCGTTCGCACCCCAAATGTGAAGGATAAAATCCCAACAATCTCAAAGCTTGCGTCGCAACTTTTTACGATTGCGCCATTCAGTCTGCGGTTTTGCGTCACGCCTTCACGCCGCATGCTGCAGGTCGAGGTCGCGCCAGACGTCGCACAAAGCGGCCGTGAGCGCATCCATCTGGGCGTCCGTGTGAAACGGCGTCGGCGTGAGGCGCAGCCGCTCCGTGCCGTGCGCGACGGTCGGATAATTGATCGGCTGGACGTAGATCGCGTGGCGTTCCAACAGCAAATCGGAGGCGCGCCGGCACGCGATCGGGTCGCCCACCAGAACCGGCACGATGTGACATTCGGAGGGCATGACCGGCAGGCCCGCGGCGCGCAGCTTCTGTTTGAGACGCGCGGCCCGCTCCTGATGGCGCGCCCGCAGCTCGGGGGCCTGCTTGACGATCTCGACGCTTTTCAGCGCGCCCGCCGCAACCGCCGGCGGCAGCGCCGTCGTGAAGATGAAGCCGGCGCCGAAGGAGCGGATAAAGTCGATCGTGTTGGCCGAGGCGGCGACATAGCCGCCGATCACCCCGAACGCCTTGGCGAGCGTTCCCTGGATGACGGAGACCCGGTCCATCACGCCCTCACGCTCGGCCACGCCGCCGCCGCGCGGGCCGTACATACCGACCGCATGGACCTCGTCCAGATAGCTGAGCGCGCCGTGCGCCTCGCACACGCTCAGAATCTCGTCCAACGGCGCGACGTCGCCGTCCATCGAGTAGACGCTTTCGAACATGACGAGCTTCGGGCGCGCCGGATCGTCCGCCGCCATCAGGCGGTCCAGGTCGGCGGCGTCGTTATGCTTGAAGATGCGCTTCTCGGCGCGGCTGTGGCGCAGCCCTTCGATCATCGAATTGTGGTTCAGCGCGTCCGAATAGACGATGCAGTCGGGCGTCTTCGCCGCCAGGGTCGAGAGCGCCGTCATGTTCGCGACGTACCCCGACGTGAAGATCAACGCCGCTTGCTTGCCGTGCAGGTCGGCGAGCGCCCGCTCCAGAAGAATGTGCAGATGATTGGTGCCCGAGATGTTGCGGGTCCCGCCGGCGCCGGCGCCGTGCTGGTCGATCGCCGCCTTCATGGCGGCCAGCACCTCGGGGTGCTGGCCCATGCCCATGTAGTCGTTGGAGCACCAGACGGTGACATCCTCGACGGCGCCGTCGGCGTGCCGGCGCGCGCGCGGAAAATCTCCCGCGCACCGCTCCAACTCCGCAAAGATGCGATAGTCGCCGGCGCTCTTAAGGGTCTGCAGCCGCTCGGCGAAAAACTCTTCGAAATTCATACGCGGTCCAACCGTCTGCTTGTCGACACCGCCCAACTTAACGCGCCCGGCCGGACCCGTCGACCGGTGGGGCGGTTGGCCGCAGGGGGCGGTTGGAAGCAGGGGGCGGTTGGAAGCAGGGGCGGTTGGAAGCAGGGGGCGGCGCTCGCCGAACGCCTTCGTGTCACGCCGAGGCGAGGCCCCTCGGCCCGGATCCGTTCCGGGCCGTCGGCGTCACGCGGCCGGCGGCGCCCGACGCCCTTCCCTTCACGCCGCCGCCTGCGACAGCCACGCGGCGGTGTCGTCGAGCGCGCGGCCGAAGCGCTCCAGCAGCTGGTCGATCTCCTCTTCCGAGATCACCAGGGGCGGCGAGAAGGCCACCGCGTCGCCCGGCAACGGACGGACGACAAGCCCGTGATCATGGGCGAGATCGGCGCATTTCAGCGCCACGCCCTGCGACGCCTCAAAGGGCGTCTTGGCCGCCTTGTCGGCGACCAGCTGCACGGCGCCGATCAGACCGACGCCGCGCACCTCGCCGACCAGCGGGTGGCCGGCGAATCGCTCGCGCAGGCCCGCTTGCAGGCGCGGCGCGACCTGCTTCACATGGCTGATGACGTCGCGCTCTTCGTAGATCTTCAAGGTCTCCAGCGCGACGGCCGCGGCGGCCGGGTGGCCGGAATAGGTGTAGCCGTGGCCGAAGGTGCCGATCTTGCCCGAATTGTCGATGACGGCGTCCGAGATCGTCTTGTTCGCCATCACGGCCGAGATGGGCAGATAGGCCGACGACAGCGCCTTGGCGACGCTGACCATGTCGGGGACGATGCCGTAGGTCTCGCAGCCGAACATCTCGCCGGTGCGCCCGAAGCCGCAGATCACCTCGTCCGCGACGAACAGCACGTCGTGCTTCTGCAAGACCTTCTGGATCTTCTCGAAATAGGTCGGCGGCGGGACGATCACCCCGCCCGCCCCCATCACCGGCTCGGCGAAGAAGGCGGCCACGGTCTCCGGCCCCTCCTCCTGGATCATCTGATCCAGCTCCTCGGCGCGCCGCGTCGCGAAGTCCTCCTCGCTCTCGCCCTCATGCGCCTCGAAATAATGGTGCGGACAGCCGGTGTGCAGGATGTTCGCGATCGGCAGGTCGAAGTCCTTGTGGTTCGCCGGCAGGCCGGTGAGGCTCGCGCTCGCCACGGTGACGCCGTGATAGCCCTTGATGCGGGCGATGATCTTCTTCTTCTCAGGCCGGCCGATCGCGTTGTTGTAGTACCAGATCAGCTTGATCGCGGTGTCGTTCGCCTCCGAGCCGGAATTGGCGAAGAAGACCTTGTCCATCGGCCCGTCGTGCGAGGGCGGGCTCATCGCGCACAGCCGTTCCGCCAGTTCGATCGCCGGATCGTGGCTCTTGTGCGCGAAGAGGTGATAGTAAGGGAGCTGGCGCATCTGATGGGCGGCGGCCTCGATCAGCCGCTCCTCGCCGAAGCCGAGCGAGGTGCACCACAGACCCGCCATGCCTTCGAGATAACGCTTGCCGGAATCGTCCGTGACCCAGCAGCCGCCCCCCTTCTGCATGATCAGCGGGCCGCGGTCGCGATGCTTCACGCCGTTGGTGTAGGGGTGCAGCAGATAGCGCACGTCCTTGGCGGCGGGCGAGTTGCCGGGCGCGTCGGCGGGGGCGTCGGTGCTCATGGCGGGTCTCCTAAACGTCACGGTCTATGCGCGACGCTACACCCGGGTCGCCCGGCCCGGCAAGCGGACGCTTGGCCGCGCCGCCCGCCCCTGGCGCGAGAAAACGCCCGTGCTATAACCCCCGTCAAACGACGCTGGGGCGGCGACGGATCGCCCGCGCGAACAGATCGCCATGCGGGGGAGGGACTACGGCCGATGATCGTCGTCTTCGGATCGATCAACATCGACATCGAAATGCAGGTGGAGCGGCTGCCGCGCTCGGGCGAGACGTTGCTGTGCCGCGACTATCTGCTGATCCCCGGCGGCAAGGGCGCGAACCAGGCCCGCGCGGCGGCGCTGACCGGCGCCAAGGTGCGGATGTTCGGCAAGGTTGGCGACGACAGCTTCGCCGACAGCGCGACCGAATATCTGATCGCCGCCAACGTCGATCTGGCGGGCGTCAGCGCCGCCGCCGCCCACACCGGCGTCGCCACCGTCCTGGTGGAGCCGACGGGCGAGAACTGCATCACCGTCGGCGCCGGCGCGAACCTTGAAGCGCGCGCCGATCAGGTGCCGGATTCGGCGCTGACGCCGGAGACGACGCTGCTCCTCCAGATGGAGGTGACGGAGAGCGAGAACTGGCGCCTTGTGGAGCGCGCGAAGAAGCGCGGCGCCCGCGTCATCCTGAACGTCGCCCCCGCCGGCATGGTGCCCGAATCCGTGCTGCAGTCGATCGACGTGCTGGTCGCGAACGAGGTGGAGGGCGCCGCCGTCGCGCGCGAAGTGGGCCTCGAGGTCGCGCCGGCCAGCCGCATTCCCCGCGCGCTCGCCCAGCGCTACGCGCTCACCTGCATCATCACGCTGGGCGGCGCGGGGCTGATCAGCTTCGGGCCGGACGGCGGCTGGTCGGTGCCGGGGCTGCCGATCTCGGCCGTCGACACGACCGGCGCGGGCGACGTCTTCGTCGGCGCGCTGGCCGCCGCCCTCGACCGCGGCGACGACCAGCAGGCCGCCACCCGCTTCGCCGCCGCCGCCGCGGGCTTAAGCTGCCAGAAGGCCGGCACCCAGGCCTCCGCCCCGACGCTGGAGGAGGTCGAAGAGGCCTTGCCCTCCCTGCCCGAGTCGCGGCGGCTGGCGTGATAGGCCAGGATGCGATGGCGAGAAAACGCGTCGGACCCTGATCCTGAGAAGGTCGCCGTGGGCGCGCCGCATTAGGGCTTAGGGTAAAGCCTTGGGGCGGGTGGTTCTTTCAGCGCGCCGCTCACACGTTCAGCAGCAAATTCTCGCGCTCCCAGGAGGAGATCACCTGCTGGTAGAGGTCGTATTCGGTGTTCTTGACCTCGATGTAGGCTTTGGCGAAGCGCTCGCCGAGCGCCTCCTTCAGGGGCTTGGCGTAGTTGAACTTGTAGAGCGCGTCGCCCTGGTGGCGGGGCAGCGAGAAGGCGAACCGGTAGGCGTCGCCTTCGACCGGCTTCTGGGGCTCCAGCTTCTCGGTCAGCCCGAGATAGCCGCAGGCCAGCGTCGCGGCGATCGCGAGGTAGGGATTGGCGTCGGAGCCGGCGACGCGGTTCTCGACGCGCCGCGCTTCCGGCCCGCTTTCCGGCACGCGCAGGCCGACCGTGCGGTTGTCGCGGCCCCAATGGACGTTGATCGGCGCGTCGGAATAGCGCGCGATGCGCCGGTAGCTGTTCACGTTCGGCGCCAACAGCGGCATCGAGGGCGAGAGGTAGCGCTGCAAGCCCCCGATATAATGCAGGAACTGCTTCGATTCCTTGCCCGCCTTGGTGCTGAAAACGTTCCGGCCCGTCTCGATGTCGAGCAACGACTGGTGGACGTGCATCGAGCTGCCGGGCTGATTCTGGTGCGGCTTCGCCATGAAGGTGGCGTGGACGCCGTGCTTGAGCGCCGCCTGCCGCACCAGACGCTTGAACAGGAAGACCTGATCGGCGAGCTCCATCGGATCGCCGTGGTTGAAGTTGATCTCGAGCTGCGCCGCGCCCGCCTCATGGGCCAGCGTGTCGATGTCGATGTCGGCGGCCTCGCAATAGTCGTAGATGTCCTCGACGATCGGGTCGAACTCGTTCGCCGCCTCGATGCCGTAGGCTTGGCGGCCGGATTCCTGGCGGCCGGAAAGCCCGATCGGCGGCTCCAGCGGGTAGTCCGGATCGACGTTCTTCTTCACCAGATAGAATTCGAGTTCCGGCGCGACGACGGGCTTAAGCCCCTTCTTGGCGAACAGCTCGACCACCCGGCGCAGCACCGCGCGCGGGGCGTAGTCGACCGGTTTGTCGTTCAGATAGACGGCGTCGCACACCACCTGCGCCACCGGCGTCGGATACCAGGGCACCAGTCTTATCGTGCCCGGGTCGGGCTTCAGATAGACGTCGAGGCTCTGGTCGCTCGCCACCTCCGTCTCCTGGACGAAGTCGCCCGTCACCGTCTGGATGAAGACGCTGTCGGGCATGCGCAGATCGCGCCCGCCCAGACCCTTCACGAATTTCGCGCAGGGCAGGATCTTGCCCCGCGCGATGCCGGCCATATCCGGCACAAGACATTCGACCTCGTCGATCGTGCGCGACGTCACCCATTCCGCCAATTCTTCGTTCGTCATGTTCCCCTGCCAGCGAACCCCGAAGCGCGAAGCCCTTCGAGCGCCCGCCATTTTGAAATTGTGATCACATTTCTATTGCCTATACTCCCGCCCCGCAACCGGCGCGAACGATAGCGCGGGAATGAAACGGGGTCGACGATGACCGAACGGCTGACAAAGGCGGAGGTCGACGCCTTCCTCGAGGACCATCCGGACCTCAAGGGCGTCGACATGCTGCTGCCCGACATGTGCGGGATCTTGCGCGGCAAGCGCATCGGGGCGGAGGCGCTGGACAAGCTCTACGAGAAGGGCGTGCAGATGCCCGGCTCGACCTATTTGCTCGACGCCACCGGACAGAACTGCGAGACGCTGGTCTACGGCACCAGCGACGGCGACCCCGACTATCCCTGCTTCGGCGTCGCAGAGACGCTGAAGCCGGTGCCCTGGGCCTCGCAGCCGACGGGCCAGGTGATCGCCACCATGCTGGACGCCGAGGGCGAACCTTTTTTCGCCGATCCGCGTCAGGTGCTGACCCGCGCCGCGCAGCCGCTGAAGGACATGGGCCTGACGCCCGTCGTCGCGATCGAGCTGGAGTTCTACCTGATCGACGCGGAGTTCGACGCGACGGGCCGACCGCAACCGGCGCGTCCGCCCGCGCCGGCGCAGCGCCAATCGACGACGCAGGTCTACGGCATCGAGGAGCTGTACGACTTCGAAGCCTTCCTGATCGACGTCGAGACCGCCTGCCAAGCCCAGAATGTCCCGGCCGACACCGCGACCAGCGAATACGCGCCCGGCCAGTACGAGATCAACCTTCATCACGTCGCCGACGCGGTGGACGCCTGCGACGACGCGCTGATGCTGAAGCGCCTGATCAAGGGCGTCGCGCGCAAGCACGGCATGACGGCGAGCTTCATGGCGAAGCCCTTCGAGGAGCTGGCCGGCTGCGGCCTGCACGTCCATGTCAGTCTGGTCGACGAGGCCGGCCGCAACATCTTCGGGGCGGACGCACGCGACGAGGAGACCGGCCTGCCCGTCGCGCCCGCGCTGAAGCACGCGATCGCCGGCCTGAAAGCCACGATGCCGGAGGCGATGGCGATCTTCGCGCCCAACGCCAATTCCTACCGCCGCTTCCAGGCGAACTCCTATGCGCCGATCAACACCGCCTGGGGCGTCGACAACCGCACGGTCAGTCTGCGCATCCCGCGGGCGGAGAAGCGGGACATGCGGGTCGAGCACCGCGTCGCCGGCGCGGACGCCAACCCCTATCTGACCGTCGCGGCCGTGCTGGCGGGTCTGCATCACGGCATCGCGAACCAGCTCGACCCCGGCCCGATCGAGCGCGAGAACGCCTACGACAAACCGCCTTCGGGCCTGCCGCTTCGCTGGTGGCAGGCGCTGCTGCGGATGGATGAGGGCGAGATCCTGCCGCGCTATATCGGCGAGCATTATCGCGACTGCTATGTCGCCGCGCGCAGCTTCGAGAACGACAACTTCGCCGCCCACATCCCGGCGCTGGACTACAACTGGTATCTGCGCACCGTCTAGGCGACGCGTCGCATCCCGTCCATCATCCAGAGGTTTCTAAATGGCCCTCGATCAGACCCGTCCGTCCTATTATCAGGCGACCTGCAACGACGAGACCCGCCATCCGGCCCTCACCGGCGAGATCAAGGCGGACGTCGTGGTGATCGGCGCCGGCTACACCGGCCTGTCGGCCGCGCTGGAATTGGCCGAGGCCGGGATGGACGTGGTCGTGCTGGAGGCGGAGACCGTCGGCTACGGCGCCTCGGGACGCAACGGCGGGCACGTCTGTCCGGACTTCAACAAGTCCATGAGCTATCTCGAGAAGCATATCGGCCGCGACATGGCGCAGATCGCCTGGGATCTCGGCCAGGAGACCACGCGTCTGGTCGGCGAGCGGGTCGAGAAGTACGAGATCGATTGCGACCTCACCTGGGGCTATCTGCACGCGGCCGACAAGAAAAGCCATGTCGAGGATCTGAAGGCCCATCGCGACGAGGCCGCCGCCTGGGGCTATGACGGCCAGACCCTGATCGAGGGGGCGGATCTGCGCGCGCGCCTCGGCACGGAGCGCTATCACGCCGCGCTGCACGATCCGCGCGCGGGCCACCTCCACCCGCTCAACTTCTGCAGGGGCCTCGCCCGCGCGGCGACGGCCGCCGGCGCGCGGATCTTCGAGAACAGCCGCGTCGTGACGCTGGAGACCGGCGAAGCCGGCGGCACCGTGCGGGCGACCACGGCGGACGGGACGGTCGCCGCGGACTTCATGGTGCTGGCCGGCAACGCCTATCTGCAGGAGACGCAGCCGTTCCTGTTCCGCCGGCTGATGCCGGTCGGCTCCTACATCGTGGCGACGGAGCCCTTGGGCGACAACATGGCGCGCGAGCTGATCCGCGACCGGGAGGCGGTGGCCAACATGCGCCACATCGTCGACTACTATCGCCTCTCGGCCGACAACCGCATGCTCTACGGCGGGCGGGCGACCTATTCCGGGCTCGATCCGAAGGATCTCGCCGGCTTCGTACGCCCGCGCATGCTGGACGTCTTCCCGCAACTGTCAGAATCGAAGATCGACTACGCCTGGGGCGGTTATATCGGCATCACGATGGACCGCATGCCGCATGTCGGGCGGCTCGGACAGCGCTGCTACTTCTCCCAGGGCTATTCCGGCCACGGGCTCGCGCTCTCGAACCTCTGCGGCAAGCTCCTGGCCGAGGCGATCCGCGGCCAGCAGGAACGCTTCGACGTCATGGCCGCCGTCAAGCACCCGATCTTCCCCGGCGGGCGCTTCCGCACCCCGCTCCTGTCGCTGGGGATGCTGTGGTACCGGCTGCAGGATGCGTTGGCGTAACGCAATCGATTCGCTCCTACACGCCGCGTTATGCTCGCGCGCCGGGTTCTTCGCCCATAGGTAACTTTACCATCGGTTTAACATCGCCGCGTCGGCATATTCAGGTATGCTATTTTTGGGGGTTATGCTTGCATATCGCTACTTAAAATAAACCCCGCGGATAGGCTCTTCCTCCCCAACTCATGGGGAAAAGAAACAGGAGGAAGAGCATGCAGTACGATCCGATGGATTTGGCCGATTTCGTCGCGCGGCGACGCGAGGAATTGCGGGCGCTGGGCCTCGTCGTGGAGACCCGGCGCGACTTCGAGACGCTTTACGATCTGGACTTGCCGGGCAAGGCGCTGTCGCCGATGTTCTCGCCCCGGCATTACGATTTGCTGGAGGAAAAGGCGCGCTGGATCTGCGGGCGGATGGGCGAGACGGTCGTCCACGTTCAGGCGGTGCGCCTGATCGAGACCGGCGAAGCCTCCGCCGAGCGGGCGCTGGGGTGCGAGTTCGCCCGCCTGTTCGGCAAGCCGAGCTATCCGCCCGGGCGCATCGCTGACGCGTTGGAGGCGATGCGCGGGCGCGCGGTCTATCACGGCGATCTATGGTGCGACGCCCGGCTGCGCGGAACCGGCGCGGGCGAGCGGCTGGGCGCGCTCGGGGTCGCGCTGGCGATGCTGACCTTCGACCCGGATCACGTCTTCGGCTTCATGGAGCAGCCGTTGGCGGGGAAAGGCTTCTTCTTCCGAGAGGGGTATTTCAACATCGAACCGCTGGGCGCGGGGTGGCGGCGCGGCGCGCCGTTCTTGCTGGAAAGCGATTGGCTGGTCTACGCAGGCCGCGAGACCTTGCGCAAGCTGATCGCCCGGGACGCTCAGCTGAACCGGGTCAGGCAGGCGACCACCCGTTTGGAGCCCAGCGTCATCGGGAACACCATTTGATAATAGGAGACGATGTGCTTCAAGCCGTCCACGGTGAGGCCGGCGGTCACCCGCTGGCTCACCGGACGGCCGCTGACCGCAACATGGTGATAGGCCATCTGGACGGTGCGCTCGAACGCCTCGTCGGACAGACCGGGCTCGCCGACCAGGCCGGCCGCAAAGTCGCGACCGAAAAGTTCGCTGGTGGTGGAGTTCGCCCCGCAATGGAGATAGGGGCACCCGTCGCGCATCGGCGCGAAGATCTGCAGCCGGTCCAGCAGCGCCTCAAACCGCTTGGGCTGCTGGCCGGCGTGCCCGCCCAGGCGATGAAAATCGATCGCCGGCTGGAAGATCGAATTCCGACCCGCCAGATCGTCCAGAGTGAGGGTTTCGATGCGCACGCCCACGTTTCGGCCCGCCTTTTCCTTCGCCCGCGTTCAGCTCTCGCCGACTGCGCGACGCCCGTCCGCCCGTTCCTGCAGCATGGCCGCAACGGTTCGGATATAGCGCAGCGCCCGGTCGAGATCGGCGCCCGAAATCCTCTCCAGATCGTCCGCGCCGATGGTCTCGCGCAGCCAATAGGTCAGCAACAATTCGGCGTGGGCCGCGCGCGCGGTCTCCTGCACGATGACGCGCTTGCGGGCGTCGGAAACGCCGACTCGATCGGTCATCAACCGGGTGATTTGTCGCTCCAGATATTCAGCCCGCCGACTCATAGGTCCACCACCTGGGGTTTGTTTCCCCTAGTATCGGCCCTCTGGGGCGGGATGATCAAGCGCTGCGCCGATAAATTGTTGAAAATACTCCTTTTTGGCGAGCCGCCTTCGGAAATGCGCCAATAGTGCGAGGGGCGCCCGCGCGGTGCGCGGGCGCCCCTGCCGGGCCAGGTCGCGCCGCCCCTTGCCGGGGGGCGGGCGGGCCTGCGATCAGCCGTCCGCGCGCAGCCGCTCGTTATCGGGGTCGAACGGGCTCTCGTCGATCACGACGCATTTGTGCAGGGTGCGCAGGATGTCGATCTCGAGCTCCGTGCCGACCTCGGCGAGGCTCGGCCGGACCATCGCGAGGACCAGCGACTTGCCCGTACGGAAGCCGTAATTGCCCGAGGTGGCGCGGCCGACCAACTCCCCGTCCTTGTAGATCGGGTTGGAGCCGAGCGCGTCGGCGGGACTTTCGCCGTCGCCGTAGCCGTCCGAGTCGCGCTTGACCAGCCCTTCGCCGTTCGGGCCGATCGGCGGGACGTCGGTCACCTCCAGCGTCACGAACTGGTTGGCGAAGCCCTTTTCCCGCCAGCGGGAGAGCGCGTCGCGGCCCAGGAACTCGCCCTTGTTGAGATGCACGAAGCGATCGAGGCCGCTTTCCAGCGCCGCGTACTCGATCGACAGCTCCTTGCCCGGCAGGCGGTAGCTCTTCTCGATGCGCATCGAGTCCATCGCCCGGATGCCGAAGGGCTTCACGCCGAGGTCGGCCCCCGCCTCCATCAGCGCGTCGAAGATGGTGAGCTGATACTCGATCGGGTGGTGCAGCTCCCAGCCCAGCTCGCCGACAAAGTTCACGCGCATCGCCCGGCAGGGCGCCATCGCGACGTCGATGTCCTGCGCCGACAGCCATGGGAAGGCCTTGTTCGAGAAATCGACGCGCGGGGCGACGCGCTTCATCAGCTCGCGCGCCTTGGGTCCGGCGACCACCAGGACGCCCATCGCGCCGGTGAGGTTCTCGAAGCGGACCGAGCCGTCCTTCGGCATGTGCTTCCACAGCCAGTCATGGTCGAGCCGCTGGAACGCCCCGGCCGAGACCAGATAGAAGCTGGGATCGCCGTAGCGGTCGACGCCTTCGCGCATGATGGTGAATTCGGAATGCACGCCGCCGCCCGGCGAGAGCGAGTGCGCCAGCGCGACGCGCCCCACCTTCTTCGGGATCTTGTTGGCGACGAAATGATCGAGGAACGCCTCCGCTCCGGGACCCGAGACGCGCGCCTTCGCGAAGGCGGTCATGTCGAGGACGCCGACATTCTCGGTGACGTTCAGACACTCCTTGCGCACGCTTTCCATGTAGCGCGAGCGACGGAAGGAGTAGTCGTCCTCCTGGGCCTCGCCGTCGGTCGCGAAGAAGTTCGCACGCTCCCAGCCGAAGGCCTGGCCGAAGACGGCGCCCATCGCCTTCAGGCGATCGTAGACCGGCGATTTGCGCAGCGGCCGGGCGGCCGGGCGCTCTTCGTCCGGGAAGTGATTGATGAAGACGTGGGCGTAGGCCTCCTCCGCCTTGGTGATGAGGTAGCCCTTGCTGACGTAGTCGCCGAACCGCCGCGGATCGACGCCCAGCATGTCGATCGAGGGCTCGCCCTCGACAATCCATTCGGCGAGCTGCCAGCCGGCCCCGCCGGCGGCCGTGATGCCGAAGCTGTGCCCTTCGGATAGCCAGAAGTTCGGCACGTCCCAGGCCGGGCCGACGATCGGGTTGCCGTCCGGCGTGTAGGCGATGGCGCCGTTGTAGACCTGCTTCACGCCCACTTCGCCGAAGGCGGGGACGCGCATCATGGCGTGCTCGATATGCGGCTCCAGGCGCTCCAGATCCTCCTGGAAGAGCTCGTATTCGCAATCCTCGCTCGGCCCGTCGACGTAGCAGGCGGGCGCGCCGTGCTCATAGGGGCCGAGGATCAAGCCGCCGCGCTCCTCGCGCATGTACCATTCGCCGTCGGAGCCGCGCAGCACGCCCATCTCGGGCAGCCCCTGCTCCTTGCGTTTCAGGATCTCGGGATGGGCGTCGGTGACGATGTACTGGTGCTCGACCGGCATCACGGGGATGTCGAGGCCGATCATCTTGCCCGTCTGGCGCGCGAACGAACCGGTGGCGCTCACCACATGCTCGCAGGTGATGTCGCCCTGGTCGGTCTTCACGACCCACTCGCCGGACGGCGTGCGCTCGAAGCCGGTGACGCAGGTGTTGCGGTAGATCTCCGCGCCCCGGGCGCGCGCGCCCTTGGCGAAGGCCTGGGTCAGGTCCGCCGGCTGGATGTAGCCGTCCTCCGGATGGCGGATCGCGCCGACCAGCCCCTCGGTCGACATCAGCGGCCAGATCTCCTGGACCTCCTCCGGCGTCATGAAGTCGACCTTCACGCCGATCGTCTCGGCGACGCCGGCGTACTGGCGATACTCGTCCATCCGGTCCTGATTTTCCGCGAGCCGGATGTTGGAGACGACGGAGAAGCCGACGTCCTGGCCGGTCTCCTCCTGAAGCTCGTGGTACATCTTGACGGAGTACTTGTGGATCTGCCCCACCGAGTAGCTCATGTTGAACAGCGGCAGCAGACCGGCCGCGTGCCAGGTGGAGCCGCTCGTCAGCTCCTTGCGCTCGACCAGGACGACGTCGCTCCAACCCTTCTTGGCCAGATGATAAAGGGTCGAGACCCCGACGACGCCGCCGCCGACCACCACCACACGCGCATGTGACTTCATTGCTGTTCCGCTCCCCGAGCCTGCGGCGCCTCAGGGCGAGGCGATGAAACCGCAGTCGTCCGCCAGATATGGGACTTCGGCCGAAGCGTCTCTCCGACCGCGATATCGGCGGCACAATGAAACGGGGTCAACCGGCTCGCTTGCCGATGTGCGACGGGCGATTGGCGTTTTCGCGCCGCCCGCCGCCGCCGCGACGCTCCGCCGCACGGCGCGCTCGGGGCGGCTTCAGCGGCGCAGGACTTCGCGGACCGCGGCGACGCGCTCCGCAAAGTTGAAGCCGTACCGGCGGGCGCACGTCAACGCGCCCTCTGGCACGGGGACAGGCGTTCCGTCTGGCGCGTTGGTCCGGGCGTACGGTCCCCAGTGACAGCCGCCCTCAGCGAAGCCCGGCGTGGCGCGGGGCAACGGGACGATCGCCATGCCGAGCTGGGCGAAGTTGCTCAGCATCGCCAGCATCGCCAGATCAGCGCCGCCGCCCGCCCCGCCGTAGCCGCCGCCGGTGGCGAAGACGCCGCAATGCCGGTCGCTGAGATCGACCTGGCGCCACAGCGGGCCGCACTGCTGATCGATGAAACGCTTGGCCCGCCAATGCATCGCGCCCATGTGCACCGGACTGCCGAACAGCACGCCGTCGGCCTGAAGCACGTCCTCGCCGCACAGCGCGTCCACATCCGCCGCATGCACCGTGGTCGAGGGCGACTCGCGCGCGCCCTCCGCCAGCGCTTCGGCGAGGCGCGCGGTCGCCCCCTTGTCGCTTGCGTAGGCGATCAGAATGCGCGCCACGGCCTGCGCCCTCCCCTCACCCGCCGGCGCGGGGCGCGTCATGCACCAGACGAAAGCCGGTGATGCGGAATTGCGGCCCCGGATGCGGCCCGTGTCGGCGCGCGCCCCGACACAGATCTCCGCCCAACAGGAAGGAGCCGCCGCGCAAGATCGGATACCGCGGCCCCACCAGCTTGATCAGGTCGTCCGCGATGAACCGGCCGCCGGGATAGGGGGCGTACCGGCTGGCGGTCCATTCCTCGACATTGCCCGCCAGATCGACGACGCCGCACCAGGAGGGATTCCGGGCGAAGGCGTCGACCGGCGTCGTTTCGCCCCGCCCGCTCTCGACGGTGTTGCAGCAGGCGGGATCGAAGCGCTCGCCGAACGGATAGGCGCGGCCGTCGGGTCCGCGCGCCATCCACTCCCACTCCGCCTCCCGCGGCAGCCGCCAGGGCCGCCCGTCCCGCCCTTCCAGCCATCGCGCGAAGGCCTCCGCTTGGTCGAGCGTGACGCCCCAGACGGGGTGGTCGGCGGGCGCGTTGACCTGAAGCGATTCCGGCAGAGGCGTCGCCGTCTCGGCGCAGAAGTCGGCGAAGAGCGCGTTGTCGACCGGATAGACCATCGCCTCGAAACCGGCCACCAGAACCGGATGACGCGGATGCTCCTTCATGATCCAGTCGCGGAAATTCTCGGCGTAGGACGGATCGACCAGCCTGCCCGTCCAATCGGCGACGCACGCCTCAACCTCTTCAGCGGTGCTGCCGCGCTGAAGCCGCCCGCCAGGGACGCGCGCCGTGCGCGGCTCACTCATTGTAGCTGGAGCTCAGCAGGCGCTCGGTCACCGCACCGTGCGCGCTCAGCATTTCGCTATGGGGCCGAAAGCCGTGCAGGCGGCCGCTGCGCCCGTAGGTGAGGACCTCCAACGGATACGCCCCCTCGACCTCGTCCTCCAGGCACAGGACGCCTTTCGAGTAGTCTTCTTGGTCGGCCCCGAGATAGAGCCGCTCGCCGCTGGCGAAATCGCACAAACCGATCTGCGTCGTATAGCTGATGAAGATCAGATAGCCGTACCGCGCGCTCCAGCAGAAGTCCTCGATCGTATTGCCGACCGCGGTCACCCATTCCTCCGCGTGATCCTCCTCCAGCCGATACCGATACAACGAATCCTCCTGATTGTAGGCGAGCGTCCCCTCATCAAGCCATTGCACCCGCTTGACCCGCTTGCTGACGGGTCCCGGATGACGCTCCTCCAACGTGCGCGCGTCGAGCAGACGAATGCGGCCGTGACGCTCCCCCACCGCCAGCAGATCGCGGGCGGGATTGTACGCCAACGCCCAGAGCGGCATGTCGGCGGGCGAGCGCCACTGCGCCTCGACCGCCCCGCTCTCGCCATGCAGGCGCAGGGCCCGACCGTCTTCCAGGCAGACGAAAGCCGCCGTCCCGTCGGCGCTTACGGCCACGTCGCGCACGGCGCTCCCCAAGTCGGCGAGTTCGACGCACGGGCCGCCGTCCGTCGGCGCGCGCAACAGCTTGCCGGACGTCTGCGCCAGGAACAGGACGCCGTCTTCCGAAGCCGTCATCCGTTTGGTGTAGGACGCGCGCTCCGTCTTGCGCAGCACGGCCGTCGGGGTCAGGTGCAGCCGCTTCTCGTCCGGGTCGCCGCCGACGTGCAGGATCACGATTTCGTCGCCCTCCCCCGTCGCGGCGAGCCGGCCGTCCGGCAACCGACAGACGCTCCATAGGGGCGGCGGCGTGCGACGGGTCTTGGCGACCGGGCCGCCGGCGGCGAGATCCACCTTGTAGATCGCCCCGTCGAAACACTGCGCGTAGCCGACATCAGGCGCGTCGGGCAACGTCTTGAACCAGCGCATCTTGAAGGGCGCCTGGTAGACGACGCCTATGGGCGCGCATGTCTCCGGGTCGATTTCGTAGACGCGGCGATCGAACCCGACGGCGAAGGCACGCCCTGAGGTCTTGTTGAAATGCACATGCTCAAGGTCGTCCAAAGTGAAGACCGGCCCCGCGCGTTCGACCGAGCGCTGCATCATGTCGAAGCGCAGCACCCGTCGATCGTCGGTCGCGACGAGATAGCGGTTATCCCCCACCGCTTCGAACCAGTGCACGTTGTTGGAGCCGATGCGAACTTCCTCCAACGTCAGACCGTCGCGCGAGAAGACGACCAGGCCGAGCGCCCCCGTCGCCAGCACGTGCGATCTCGCATCCGGATAAAACGCCGTCGCGAAATCCTCCAAGCCGTGCAGCCGGGTGCAATGTATGAGCTCGAACCGATCGCCCCCATAGTCGAGTTCCAAGACCCCGGCGCTCGCCGACCGGGTCGCGAGCCGCGGCTCGGTCGGATGGAAGCAGAGGGCCTGGCTCTGGCTGTTGTTGCGCGGCACATCGACCACATCGTTCCAGGGGCGCAGGAGACGGGTCGAGAAGCGATCGATCAGCCGCGGCTGCGTCGGATCCTCGACGTCCACCAGGGCGATTTGGCTGTCCATTCCGCGTGTCGCGAGAAGGGGGCGGTTCGGATGCGCCGCCACGGCGTAGAGGTCTCCGAGATTCGTTTGCAGCCGCGCGATTTCGTGAAGCGCCGTCGGCTCGAACAGGGCGATCTCGCCCGACTGCAACCCGCCGACAAGAAAACGGCCGCCGGGATCGACGGCCATTGAGTTGATCTTGAAGGCGGTTGCGGTCATCGGAGCCGACCCCGCGACAGTGCGTTTTTCTTGAAAGGCCCCTGGGGCGCGCGCGCAGACTAGGCCGACACCTCCTTGATGTTGGCCATGATCTGGAAACCGCCCGGAAGACGGGTCTTCGCTTTGCCCTCGAACAGATCGACGCCGCCCATGACCTTCTGGTTGACCAGAGCGTTCAGGATGTAGCGGAAGGTATCGTCATCCACGTCCATGCCGAGGTCGTGACGCAAGCCCGTGAAGGCCACGTCCAGACGCTTCAGCGCCTCCGGATTGCTCTTCAACTCCTGCAGCGCCTTCGACGCCGCCTCCAAATTCGCCCGTGACATATCTCGAGTCCCCCTTGTGTGATTGAGTTTCGGATAAACGCTTTAGTAGGTACGCAGCTATTATAATATCTAAAGTGGCAAAAAGCGGAAGAGGGTTTCTGCGTCGCGCGGGTCCCGCAGGGGCGGGGCGGGCCGACGCCCGAGGCCCACGCACGAGGTCGCCGCGCCGTGAAGGCGGTTGAGCGAACGCGGCGACGATGACGAGAGGAGCGCTTCCGCTCCACGAAGACCTCGCAGGCGGCCGGGGCGCGGCGAGCGGACGATCCCAGTATACGGCCAAGCCACGCCCTCCGCCGACGCTTCGAAGGACGGGAGATCGACGCCCTCTTCGCCCGCGCTCGGGCGCGCAGGCTGAGCGCACGGCGCGCGGCGCCGTGTCGCTCAGTAGGAGATGCCCAGCGCCTCCTCGGGCGCCGTGTAATCGTAGCCGAGCGTCTCCGCGACCGCTTTATAGGTGATCGCCCCTTCGTGCACGTTCAAGCCGGCGCGCAGGTGTTTGTCCTCGGCCAACGCCTGACGATAGCCTTTGTCGGCGAGCGCCAGCGTAAAGGGGAGCGTTGCGTTGTTGAGCGCAAAGGTCGATGTGCGGGCCACTGCGCCCGGCATGTTGGCGACGCAGTAATGAACCACGCCTTCCTCGATATAGGTCGGCTCGGCGTGGGTCGTCGGACGCGAGGTCTCCAGGCAGCCGCCTTGGTCGATCGCAATGTCGACGACCACGGAGCCTTCCGGCATCGTCTTCAGCATCTCGCGGGTGATGAGCTTGGGCGCCGCCGCGCCGGGCACCAACACCGCGCCGATCACCAGATCCGCCTCCTGGACGCCCTTCTCGATGGCGTCGACTGTCGAATACAGCGTCTTGGCTCGGCCCTGGAACAGCTCGTCCAGCTCCGCCAGCCGGCTTGCGCGGCGTTCGAGGATGGTGACGTCCGCGCCCATGCCGACCGCCATGCGCGCCGCGTTCGCGCCGGAGACGCCGCCGCCGATGACCATGACCTTGGCCGGCGGCACGCCCGGCACGCCGCCCATCAGCACGCCGCGCCCGCCCTGAGCCTTCTCCAGGCAATGCGCGCCGGCCTGGGCGGCCATGCGGCCGGCCACCTCGCTCATCGGCGCCAGCAGCGGCAGGCCGCCGCGCGCGTCGCTCACCGTCTCGTAGGCGATGGCGATGGCGCCGCTTTCTTTCAGGCCTTTAGTCTGCTCGGGATCGGGCGCAAGGTGGAGATAGGTGAACAGCACTTGGCCCGCGCGCAGTTTGGCGCATTCGAAGGCTTGCGGCTCCTTGACCTTCACGATCATCTCGGCCTCCGCGAAAACGGCGTCGGCTCCGTCGACGATGCGCGCGCCCGCGGCCTCATAATCCGCGTCCGGCGCGCCGACGCCGCCGCCGGCCCCGGTCTCCACCATCACCTGATGGCCGTGATGGACCAATTCGCGCACGCTGGTGGGGGTCAGCCCCACCCGGTACTCGTGGTTCTTCACTTCCTTCGGCACGCCGACCAGCATCGCCTTCACCCCTTCTCTTCGGCTTGAAACCGGTTGTTGATTGCACAGACCAGTGTAAGCCTGCGGCCGGGGAATGTCCTTTCGTCCTGAGCGGACCAATCGGCTTGTTTTGCAGAAAATTTGCGTTGCAAGCGATGTATCCGCATATATCTTGCAAAAATGACCTTTGACGCCGCCGATATCCGCATCCTGGAGGCGATCCAGGATCACGCCCGCGCGACGCTGGCCGAGTTGGCGGAGCGTGTCGGCCTCTCCGCGTCGAGTTGCCAGCGCCGGCTGCAGCGTCTTGAGCAGGACGGCGTCGTGGAACGCTACACGGCGGTGTTGAACGAAGCGCGGCTCGGGTATCAGTCGAGCGTCTTCGTCAAGGTGACGCTCGCGTCGCAGACCGAAACCCACTTGAAGGCGTTCGAGGGCGCGGTCGCCGCCTGTCCGGGCGTCGTCGACTGCTTCCTGCTGGCGGGCGAGGCGGATTATCTGCTGCGCGTGGTTGTCGCCGACATGCGGGATTTCGAGCGCATCCACCAGCAGCACCTCTCGCGCTTGCCGCATGTTCAGCGCATCCAATCCAACGTCGCCTTGCGCCCCGTGGTGCATCGCACGGTGCCGATCCCGGGGAGCGCCCGCGCGGCGCTCGACGCTCCTCATTCGTAATCGGCGAGATCCCGCCCGAGGCGCCGGCACACGGCCGCGATCTGGTCGCGCTCGCCGGGCGCGTATTCTCCGTCGGCCCGACTGACGGCGAGGCAGACTTTGACCAAAAGATCCCCCGCCTCAGCGTCGTCCTTCATGCGCGCGACCGCATCCAGGGCGCGCTTTCGGCCTTTTGTCGGGTTTGCGGTCACGCCCTCGACATACTCGTTGAAGAGGTCGACGGCCTCATGCACGTCGAACAGCGCCAGCCGGTCTATCGCCTCCAGCACGTCGTCGACGCGGCTTTGTTCCGATAGCGAGACCTCGCCGTCCGCCATCGCCACGAGCGCGCACGCCGCCATCGCCGCGTCCAGGAACGGTTGCTGGCGATGGCGCTCCAACGTGTCGGCGATGGCTTGGCGCAACGTGTCGAACATAATGAGCGCGAGACCTTCGTCGCGGAACCGGACGGGCGAAGACCGATCATCGCCCGAAGCCCCGCCCGCGGTCAATTCGCCGCCGACGGAACGGGCGCCGTCGTTTTCGCGCTGGTCAAAGCCTCGAACTGGTGTAGCCTTTTTCTTCATCGAGGCGGTTCCCCGGAGACGGGGACGAAGAGGGAATTCGGTGCGGCCCGTCTGACGTCGGGCCTATGCCGAAGCTGCCCCCGCAACTGTAAGCGGCGAGCCTCGTCGCCCCAGCGCGCCACTGCGGCGTCCGCTCGGGTCCCGATCGCAACCGATCGAGGGACCGGCGGACCGCGGGAAGGCCGGCGACGAAGCCCTGACCCGCGAGCCAGGAGACCTGCCGCCTCCCAACCCTAGTCGACGACCGGGCGGGGTGCCCCGGGAGGAGGTTTTTATGGCGTATTTCGATTCGGCCCCTTCCTTCGCGACGCGGGGCAGCGCCGCGCGATCGCACGACGGCGACTCCATGCGGGCGCATGACGGAGACTCCCTGCGCGCGCATGACCGCGACTGGGCGCGGCTTGATCCCAGCGCTGCGCTGCGCGGGCTGCTGGCGCTCGACGATCCGCCGACGGGCCTCGCGGAGGACGCGTTGTTGGGCTGGCTGATCGCGCTGCCGGGCGGCGTCGACCCGGCCGACGCGGCGCGCGAGTTGGCCAAGCGGCCGGAGCTTTCCGCGAGCGGCGGCGAGGCGGCTCGGCTGCGCGACCTGCTGCGGGACGTCTCGCGCTACCCTGCGGCGGCGCTTTCGCGCGGACGCAGGCGACGCTAAGCTCATCGCCACGCCGCCGGGCGCAGGTCCGGCCGCAACGAGGACGAGCGGAGCGGATCATGCCATTCGTCAGGCGCGACGGCCGGGGCGCAGTGGTCGCCGTGGAGGCGCGGAAGTCGGAACGCTGCCCGCACTATATGGCGGCGGACGACCCTGAGCTTGCCGCCTTTCTCGAAGAGCTGGGCCTCGGCTCGGGCGCGCGCGATCCCCAGAATCTGCTGACGCAGAGCGATCTGGAAATGAGCCGGGTGTTGGAGGATCTGGTCGACCTTCTGATCCGCAAGGGCGTGCTGGACGCCGCCGAACTGCCAGCCACCGCGCGCGAAAAACTGACCCGCCGGCGCGAGCTTCGAGGCCACCTGAAATGGCTCGCAGAGATCGTGGGCGAGGACAAGGTGATTTGACGGAGGCGACCGGCGGCGCCGGCTTGGACGGACCCATGCTGGGCCGCGCGCTGTCGATCGCCGGCCTGACGGTCGACGGCTCGTCGAGCGCGTTGAGCGTTCTTGCGGGCCGCTTCATGCGCCTGAACGCCCACCAGAAGCGGCACTATGAGGCCAATTGGGCGGAACTGCTGAACCGGCTCGAACGGGTGCTCGACGCCGCGGCGAGTGCGGCGGACGTTCTGGCCGAGATGGACCCTCCGCCCGAAAGCGACGGTCTCGTCAGCGCCTTCATCCGACGTCAGAGCTTTCCGGTACGCATAGCGCCGGGCGCGTTTGTTCCCAAGCCGGGACATCTCGTCGTCGTTAGCGACGGACGTTATCGCCAGGCGCCGCGCGCCGCCTGCCGGGACGAACGCTATCGCGACGCCGTCGTCGCGGCGATCGACCCGCGTGTCGACGCCGTCGTCGAACTGGGCTGCGGCTGGGGGCGGAATCTCGCCGCGATCGCCGCGCGCCTGGGGCGGCCCGACCTGCACTATGTGGGCGCGGAACAATCGCACAGCGGCCGCCAGGCGGCCCAAGCCCTGATGGCGAAGCCCGGCGGCGGACGCTTCACGGCGGCCGCTTTCGACTTCTACGCACCCGACTTCTCCTTCTTGGAGGGGCTAAAAAATCCCGTGATCTTCAGCTGCGCGGCCGTCGAGCAAATCGCGTTTCTGCCGCCGTCTTTCCTGGTCGATCTCGCCAAGCGCGCGCCCGGATGCCGCCTCGTACTGTTCGAGCCGTTCGGCTGGCAGGCGGATGCGGCGTTGGCCCAGGCGACGCTCGGCCGCTGCTTGACCGCAGTGCGGGACAATGCGCCGCTTTCCGCGATCGCGGAGCGCTACCGCTTCGATCTGGACGACGCCGTCCTGAACGCGAACGCAAGCGTTTGGGCGCTTTGCTGCTGCTACAATATGAACCTCTTCTCACTGATCCGGCGCGGCGAGGCGGACGGCCTGTTCGCGATCGAAGAACTGGTTCTGAACCAGGCCGGCTCGAACCTCTTCAATCCCTACAGCCTCGCCGTATTGCGCATCGCCTCGGACGCGTGAGCGTCGGTTGCGCCGTCCGTCGCCCTCGTTTTATATGAAACGATCGAGAGGTCGAACGCCGAAGAGGGTCAGGATGGATCAAGCCGCTCCTTCCTCCGGGAAAGACGACGCGCTGGTGTTGGAGCGCTTCCTACCCTATCGCCTCGCCGTCTTGGCGCACACGGTGAGCGGCGCCTTGTCGACGATCTATCGCGATCGCTTCGACCTGACGATTCCGGAATGGCGGGTGCTGGCGAATCTCGGGCGGGAAGAGCCGAGTTCGTCCAATCGCTTGGCCGAGCGCGGCTCGATGGACAAGGCCAAGGTCAGCCGGGCGGTCGCCCGCCTGACGGAGGCCGGTCTCATCACCCGGGAGACCGATTCGCGCGATAATCGATTGATCGTCCTCAGGCTCTCGAAGCGCGGGCGAAGCGTCTATCAGCGCATCGCGCCGCTGGCGCTGGCCTGGGAAGCGGATCTGCTGGAGGGATTGGGCGATGAGGAGCGCGCGGCGCTCGACGCCGCGCTCGCCAAACTGCAGGCCCGGGCGGAAGCGCTGAAGGGCGAGGCCGGAGGGTGATCGGCCCCGCCGCAGTCCCGAAAATGGGGCTGGAGCGAACGGCGTCGCCATGGGCATCATAGCCGCGGTTCGCGCGCCGTTTCAGGATCACCGCCCCATGACTAAGAAAAGCACCAAGACGCCCTGGATGCCCGCCCCGGATTTCGGTCGCGGCCTGCCGCCCGGGCTCGGCCTAAATCTGCTGGTTCGCGACGTAGAAGCGTCGGTCGGCTTCGCCCAGCACGTCTTTCAGGCGGAGCCGGTCTATTGGGACGAGGATTTCGCCTTCCTGCGCCTGCCCGCGATCGGCGCTCAGTGGATGCTCCACGCCGACCACACCTATTCGGATCATCGGATGAGCGGCCTCGTGCGCTCCGTCCAGGGGCGGGGCGTCGGCGCGGAATTCCGGCTCTACGGGCTCGACCCTGACGTCTGCGAAGCGCGTGCGCGCGAATGGGGCTACACCGTCCTCGACGGGACGATCGACAAGCCCCACGGGCTGCGCGAGTGCTATCTGTTCGATCCGGACTGGTATCTTTGGGCGCCGTGCGTCCCGCTGGCGGCCGAGCCGCCGGGGTGAGCGCTACTCCGCCGGCGCGGCGACGCTCCGGCGCTCGGCGCGCACCCGGTTGGTCACCATCCGCTCATACAGCGCTGCGATCCGCCGGCTGCCCGTCTTGACGCAAGCGAAGGGAAGTAAGGCGTGAATCAGGCAGGCGAGGCCGGCCAAGAAGCACCCGCCGGCGAAGCTCAGCGCCTGCCCCATATGCTCGCCGTAGCTTTCTCCGACGCTCGCCGGGTGCTCGGTGAACAACCGCTTGAGATCGGTCATGGCGCGCTCTCCTCTCTCGCTCTCAGGATGACGCGACCAGCCTAATGCGATCGGCGGGACAAATCTTTGCGAACATCGCGCCGATCCTGGATGGTCTTAGAAAAAGATTTTATAATAAAAGCGTTTACTGGTATGCTATCGCACCCCTGCCCCGAAAGAAGAAACAGTGGACGCAATCGACCGACGGATTCTGGCCGAACTGCAGCGCGACGCCGCGCTGTCGATGAGCGAGTTGGCGGAGCGCGTCGGCCTGTCCACCACGCCCTGCTGGCGTCGGGTCAAAGCCTTGGAGGAAAGGGGCGTGATCCGGGGACGGGTGGCGGTGTTGGATCCGTCCAAGATCGGTCTGGGGGTCACGGTGTTCGTCGCCGTTCGCACGGCCCACCACAACGCCGACTGGCTATCGCGTTTCGCGGAGGCCGTGAAGCAGTTTCCCGAGGTCGTGGAGTTCTACCGCATGTCGGGCGAGATCGACTACATGCTGAAGGTCGCGATCCCGGACATCCCGGCGTTCGACCGCTTCTATAAGCGCCTGATCGCCTCGGTCGACATGACAGACGTCTCCTCGTCCTTCGCGATGGAGGAGATCAAGAACACGACGGAACTGCCGCTCGACTATTTGACGTAAGCGGGAGCCGCGTCTTTTCACGTCCCGACGCGCCGCCTATGTCTTAAGCTCAGCGACGCCGACGAGACGCGCCGCGCGACGAACAAGAGGAGCGAGCTTATGGGCGACATGATCAAGATCGACTGTCCGGACGGCCATCAGGTCGACGGCTATCTGGCGGAAGCCGACGCGCCCAAAGGCGGCGTCATCGTCATCCAGGAATGGTGGGGGCTGAACGACCAGATCAAGCGCACGGCCGAGCGGTTCGCCGCCGCAGGCTACACGGCGCTCGCGCCCGACCTCTATGAAGGCCGCATCGCCGGCGACGCCGATGAGGCCAACCACATCATGAGCAATCTCGACTGGGGCGGCGCGGTCACGCAGGAGGTGCGCGGCGCCGCCCAGGCGCTCAAGGCCAAGGGCCTGAAGGTTTGCGTCATGGGCTTTTGCATGGGTGGGGCGCTCACCATCATTTCGGGCGTGAAGCTGGACGAATGCGATGTCGCCGTCTGCTTCTACGGCATCCCGCCGAAGGAGCAGGCCGACCCCGCGCAGATTCGGGTCCCCTTCCAAGGCCATTTCGCAACGCAGGACGATTGGTGCACGCCCGAGGCCGTCGGCCAATTGGAGGCGGAGTTGAAGCAGGCGCCGGCGCCGGTGGCGGAATTGCACCGCTACGAAGCGCAGCACGCCTTCTTCAACGATCAGGTCGAGGCCTACGACAAGAACGCCGCTGAGACCAGCTGGGGCCGCACCATCGACTTCCTGGAGAGGCATCTGGCGACCTAGACGCACGGCGAAAAAAACGCCGCGTCGACAGAAGCGCGGCGACGGCCTATAGAAGCCGGCATGAAACCCTACCGATTCAACCAGGGCGCGGGGCCGGTGCTGGTCAGCATCCCCCATGCCGGCTTGGCCGTTCCCGACGAAATTCTGGCGCGCTTCACCCCCGAAGCGCGCCGGCTTCCCGATACCGACTGGCATGTCGACCGGTTGTACGACTTCGCCGCCGATCTCGGCTGCTCGGCGCTGGCGGCGAACTATTCGCGTTATGTGGTCGATCTCAACCGACCGCCGGACGACGAAAATCTCTATCCGGGCCAGAACACCACCGGCCTCATTCCCATCGACACCTTCGACAAGCGGCCGATCTATATCGACGACTGCGGCCCCGACATGGCGGAGACCTTCGCGCGCGTCGACGGCTTCTGGACGCCCTATCACGAGGCCCTTCAGGCGGAGATGACGCGCCTCGTCGGCGTCCACGGCTTTGCGGTCCTGTGGGAGGCGCATTCAATCCGCTCTCGCGTGCCGCGACTCTTTGAGGGCAGGCTGCCCGACCTCAACTTCGGGACGGCGGGCGGCGGCGCCTGCGACCCGGGCCTCGCCAAAGCGCTGGCCGCGACGGCGGAGGAGGCCGGCGGCGCGTTCACGCAGGTCTGGAACGGGCGCTTCAAGGGCGGCTACACCACGCGTCAATACGGCCGCCCCGCGCAGGGCTGGCACGCGGTGCAGTTGGAGCTGACCCAGGACCTCTACATGGACGAAGCGCCGCCCTTCCCCTACCAGCCGGCAAAGGCGGAGCGGCTGCGTCCGGTCCTGCGTGCGCTCCTGGAGACGGCGCAGGCCTGGCGCCCCTGACGCTTAGCGCGGACTCCGCGAGATCTCGGGGTCAAGCCCGGGCTTGACGCTCCTTCTCTTCCCGCATCCAAGAAAATCCTTGGCCCTTATGGCCGAGCTTCACCCGGCCGTCCTCACGATGCGCGCCTCCTCTCTATTCCGTCGTCGCGACCACTCGGAATCCGACGTCGTAGGCCTCATGGGTCAGCCGGCCCGACGCGCGGTAGCTGGGGGTCGAGACGGTGCGGTCGAAGTACCAGCTGCCGCCCTTTCGCACGCGCGCGCGGCAGTCTTGCGCCGCCTCGGCGGCGTGGCTCGGCCGCCAGCAGTCGCGCGTCCATTCCATCACGTTGCCCAGCATATCGTGGAGGCCGAAGCCGTTCGGCGGCAACGATCCGACCGGCAGCGTGCGCCCGGGCGCCGCCGACAGACACCCGTCGCAGTTGGCGATCCCCGCGCCGGTCGACGGGGCCGGCGCGCCGCCCAACGCGGCGTACTCCCACTCCCGCTCGCTGGGCAGACGGTAGGCGCGGCCGGTGCGCGCCGCCAACCAATCGGCATAGGCCTGCGCCTCGTCGAAAGTGACGTAGATCGCCGGCCGGTCCGCGCGGCCCCAGTCGCGATCCCACGGGATCTCCGCGCAGCCGCCGTCGTCGACGCAGGCCTGATACTGATCGAAGGTCGTCTCGGTTCGGGCGATGGCGAAGGGCGCGTCGATCGCAGCCGGCGTGGCGGGCGCCTCCGCACGCCGCCCGCCCTGCTTGCCCAGGATGAACGTCCCGGGCGGCAGGACGACCATCTCCGGGCAGTCGGCGCAATCGCGGAAGCGCTCCCCGGGCGGGGGCAGCGCCTCTTCCGCCGCGGCCGCGCCGAGGGCGGCCAACGTCAGCAAGGCCGCGAGCGCCGACGCCTTCATCGCACTACGAGCCCGCCGCGCACAACGCCCGCGCACGGATCGCCCCCCAGCCTGTAGGCGAGCGTCGCCGGCGTCTCGATATCCCACAGCACGAAATCCGCGCGCTTTCCGACGCGCAGGCTGCCGCACTCTTGGTCGAGCCCCAGCGCCTTCGCGCCGTTCAGCGTCACGCCCGCCAGCGCCTCTTCCGGCGTCATGCGGAAGAGCGTGCAGGCCATGTTGAGCACGAGCCGCAGCGAGGTGATCGGCGAGGAGCCCGGATTGACGTCGCTCGCCAGCGCCATCGGGACCTTGTGCGCGCGGAAGGCCGTCATCGGGGGCAGTTGGGTTTCGCGCAGGGTGTAGAAGGCGCCCGGCAACAGCACGGCGACGGTCCCGGCCTGCGCCATTGCAGCGACGCCCGCCTCGGTCGTGTATTCCAGATGATCGGCGCTGAGCGCCCCGTATTCCGCCGCCAGCGCCGCCCCGCCCAGATCGGAGAGCTGGTCGGCGTGCAGCTTGACGGGCAGCCCGGCGGCCTTGGCGGCGTCAAAGACGCGCCGCGTCTGATCCGGCGAAAAGGCGATCGTCTCGCAGAAGGCGTCGACCGCGTCGGCCAGGCCTTCAGCGATGACGCGGGGCAACTGCTCCTCGATCACCTGGTCGATATAGCCGTCGGCGTCCTGCTTGAAGGCGGCCGGCAGCGCGTGCGCGCCAAGAAAGGTCGTCCTCACCGTCACCGGCCGGCTTTCCCCCAACGCCCGCGCGACGCGCAGCATCTTGGCCTCGTTCTCGGGATCGAGGCCGTAGCCGGACTTGATCTCGACCGTGGTGACGCCCTCGGCCAACAGATCGTCGAGGCGCGCGCCCGCGCTCTCCAGCAGCGCGGACTCGTCCGCCGCGCGCGTCGCCTCGACGGTGGAGACGATGCCGCCGCCGGCCTCGGCGATCTCCTCGTAGCTCGCTCCTTCCAGGCGCAGTTCGAATTCCCGCGCTCGGTCGCCGCCGTAAACCAGGTGGGTGTGGCAGTCGACCAGCCCAGGCGTGATCCAGCGCCCGCCGGCGTCGCGCACCTGAGAGGCCAGCGCCTCGGGCGCGTCGGGCAGATTGGCCCGCGGTCCCACCCAGGCGATGCGCCCGGCCTCGACCGCCAGCGCGCCGTCCTCGATCGCGCCGTAAGGGCGCGAGGACGGCTCCATCGTCGCCAGATCCGCGTTCAGCCAAAGTTGATCCCACATCGCGCACCCACCTTTCCCGCCCGTCCCGATCGGCTTGCGTCTTCCGAGCGGCCGGGTCAGTTTTCCTGTCCTTCAGCAAGCCACAAGCGCCGCCGCCGCGCCAGCCCCGCCACCCGATCCGGAGCGATTGCATGTCCGAACTCTTCGTCCCCTGCGTTCTGACCCCTGAGGGGTGGGTCGATCGGGCCCTTATCCGCTGGGACGCGCAGGGGCGCATCGGTGCGATCGAACCGAACGCCGAGCCCGGCCGCGCGCCGCGCGCCGTCGGCCCCGTCGTGCCGGGTCTCGTCAATTTGCACAGCCACAGCTTCCAGCGCGCCATGGCCGGTCGGGCCGAAGAGCGCACGGACGGCGGCGGCGACGATTTCTGGGGCTGGCGGGAGACGATGTATCGCCTGGCTCAGACCTTGCAACCGGAAGACGCCTCGGCGATCGCCCGGCAGTTGGCCGTCGAATGTTTGCGCCGCGGTTTCACCGGGGTCTGCGAGTTCCATTACTTGCATCATAATCCGGACGGTCGGCCCTACGACGATCCGGCGGCGATGAGTAAGGCGGTGATCGACGGCCTGCGCGAAGCGGGGATCGCGGTCGCGCATCTGCCGGTGCTATACGCGACCGGCGGCTTCCAAGACGCCCCGTTGGCCGACCGTCAGCGCCGCTTCAAGACCGACCCGCAGAGCCTGTTGGCGATCGTCGAGACCCTTCGGGCGGCTTACGCGCACGACCCGTCGGTGCGCATCGGGATCGCGCCGCATAGCGTGCGCGCCGCACCGACGCCGATGATAAAGGAGGCGGTTGAGGGCCTGCGCGCGATGGACGGCGACGCGCCGATCCACATCCATGTCGCCGAGCAGGTTAAGGAGGTCGAGGACTGCCTGGCCGCCACCGGCTCTCGTCCGCTCGCGCTGCTGGCGGAGCGGGTCGGCCTCGACCCTCGCTGGTGCGCCGTGCACGCCACGCATCTGGACGCGGCGGAGGTGCGTTTGTTGGCGGCCAGCGGCGCGGTCGCAGGCCTGTGCCCCGCGACGGAGGCCAATCTGGGGGACGGGCTTTTCCCGCTGTCGGCCTATCTGGCGGCGGGCGGGCGCTTCGGCGTCGGCACGGACAGTCACGTCATGCGCGACCCGGCGCGCGAATTGGCGCTGCTGGAATACGGCCAGCGACTGGTGGAGCGCCGCCGCCTGATCGCGCCCCGACCGGCGCGCCCGTCCGCCGGGGCCGCGCTGTTCGCCGCCGCGGCCGAAGGCGGCGCACAGGCGGCCGGACGCGCGTGCGGGCGGATCGAGGTCGGGGCGGAGGCGGATCTGGTCGTCCTCGACGGCGCGCATCCCGACATCGCAGAGCGAACGGGCGACGCGATCCTGGACGGCTGGCTGTTCGCCGCAGAAGGGACGCCGGTCTGGGACGTCTATGTCTCCGGCAAGCGGGTCATATCGGGCCGGCGCCACGCGCTCGGCGTCGACGCCAGCGCGGATTACCGCACGACGCTGACGAAGCTGTTCGGCTAACGCCGGCGCGACGCGGCGGCTATTCGCCCATCTCGTGGCCGGGTTTCCATTGCGTCGGCCACGGCTCCCCCAGATCGGCGAGCGCGACGGCGAGCTCCGAGACCTCAAGCCGAATCGCGCGATCGTCGGCGAACTGCAAGTGGACGGCTGCGGGTTTGTCGCCGTCGGCCTCCGCATAGGCGATCGCCAGCAGATCCAGCAGGCGGTCCTTGTCGCCCTGCGGGTCGACGCCCTTGCGCCGGACCGCGGTGACATGGCCGACGCGCAGGCCCGCATGGGTGCGCTGATAGGGCGGCCCGTCGCCCGCCGTCTCCCAACGGAAGCGGTTGAGCGCCAACGCGAACGTCCCCTCGTCCGGCAGATAGGTCATATCCACGGGCGGCACGATCGCATCCTGCACCATTGAGGAAATCACCGAGAGATCCTCGAGATCGCGGGCGACGAGCTTGAGCGGGCCGGTGTCTTTCGCGCCGGTCGTCATGGGTGGTGATCGGGCCTTTCCATCGGATCGAGAAACGGCGTGGTTCAGAGCGTCGAACTATAACGCCGCAGGCGGACGCGTCCAGATCAGCGCGACACGCGCTCGATCTGCGCGCCGCAGGCGGCGAGCTTGTGCTCCAGACGCTCGTAACCGCGATCCAGGTGGTAGACGCGGTTGACGATCGTCTCGCCCTCCGCCACCAGCCCCGCGATCACCAGCGAGACCGAGGCGCGCAGATCGGTCGCCATCACCTCCGCCCCCGTCAGGCGCCGCACGCCGCGCACCATCGCCGAGCGGCTGTGGAGATTGATGTTCGCCCCCATGCGGGTCAATTCGGGCACGTGCATGAAGCGGTTCTCGAAGATCGATTCCGTGATCATCGAGGCGCCCTCGGCGCGGGTCAGCATCGCCATCATCTGCGCCTGCAGATCGGTCGGGAATCCGGGATAGGGCTCGGTCATCACGTCGACGCCGACGACGCGCGGGCAGCGTACGCGTACGCGGTCCGGCTCGACGTCGAGCACGGCGCCGGCCTGCCCCATGGTGCGAAAGACTTGCTCCAGCATGTCGGGTCGCGCGCCGAGCAGCGTCACGTCGCCGCCGGTCGCCGCGGCGGCCATCGCGAGGCTGCCGGTCTCGATCCGATCGGGCGGCACCTCGTGATCGGCGCCGTGAAGCGCCTCCACTCCGTCGATCGTCAGCGTGTCGGTGCCGATCCCCTCGATTTTGGCGCCCATGGCGACGAGACACTCGGCGAGGTCGCTGACTTCCGGCTCGCGCGCCGCGTTTCTGAGCCGCGTCGTCCCCTTGGCCAGCGCCGCCGCGGTCAGCAGATTTTCGGTCGCGCCGACCGAGACGAAGGGAAAGACGACGTCGGCCCCGATCAGCCCGTTCGGCGCCGTGGCGACGATATAACCCTGATTGAGCTCGATCTCGGCGCCCAACTGCTCCAACCCCTTGAGGTGGAGGTCGACGGGCCGGGTGCCGATGGCGCAGCCGCCGGGCAGCGAGACCCGCGCCCGCCCGAAGCGCGCCAACAGCGGACCGAGCACCAGCACCGAGGCGCGCATCTTGCGAACGATGTCGTAGGGCGCGGTGGTGTTGTCGACGCCGGCCGCGTTCAGCGTCGCGACCCGGCCGGAGACGCCGTCCGCCGGCTCCGCCAGATCGATCGCGACGCCATGCTGCGCCAGCAGCTGGCCCATCGTCGCGATGTCGGCCAACCGCGGCATGTTGCGCAGGACGAGCGGCTTGTCGGTCAGCAGCGCCGCCGCCATCAGCGGCAGGGCGGCGTTCTTCGCGCCGCCGATGCGGATCTCGCCCTTCAGCGGCCGGCCGCCCTGGATGCGAATGCTATCCATCCCGGCGGTCTCCGCGCGCTCGCGCTCCATCAAGGCGGATAGATCGTGCGGCGTCATGAAAGGCGCTCCAATTGAAACGACGGAAGGGGGACGGGCGGGATCGAGCGAGCATTCTCTTGTCTAGGCCGGTGAGCCTCGATCAACAAGAGGGCGAAATCATGACCCTGAGGCGGAAGGGTTTTGCCCGCCGCCGGCCTCCGGGGCCGAGGCGGACTCCTGCGAATCGCCCGGAGGAGAGGCGGCGTCTGCGTCGCGGCGCGCGCGCTTTTGGGCCTTTCGACGGGCGAGATTCTCACGCAGCTTCGCCGCCAGCGTTTCCTGGCGGCGTCGGGCTTGATCGTCTACGGACGCGGGGCTCATGAGTGCGGTGGTAGCCCGGGGCGGACGCGCCCGTCAATCCGCCTCAAAAACCCGAGCCGGCGCGCTTGCAGGGCGCGAACGCCTGTGGCATACACCGCGCGCACCGACGGGGACGGCCCGATTTTCCGCCGTCCGCCGCTCTGGGCTGCAGTAGCTCCAGCGGTAGAGCGCGCCCTTGGTAAGGGCGAGGTCGGCGGTTCGAATCCGCCCTGCAGCACCATTCTTCAGATCTATTCTCCGCTCCCGGTCGAAACGACCGACCGAAAAAGACGGATCCGGCCGCTCTCTTCGGCTCGGCGCAGCGCGGGGCCGCGCCCCGGCCCCGGCCCAAGCGCGCGCCTTGAAACCGCCCTGATTCTTTCCGGAGGGCGCCCTTCCCTTCCCTTAACCTTCGCACAATATTAACCTCTGACAGACAAGCTAAGCCGTCGGCGGCGTCACGCTGGTCCGCCGACCGGCCCATCGCCAAGCTCCGGGGCGCGCGGCGGATGCGTTCGCCGGGCTTCACGCGCCACGCATCCTTTTCGGGTAGGTCATGAGGCAGGATCGCAGCGATCGACAGGATTTCCGCCGGCCCGCAGCGCCGGCCCCCGCTCCGCTGATCAAGGCGGACGACGGCGACGACGACGTCGGCGCGCCCAAAGGCCCGGGCGGCGCGGTCGTCACCAAAACCAAACCGAAGACCAAAAAGCCCAGCATGTACAAGGTGCTGATGCTGAACGACGACTACACGCCGATGGAGTTCGTCGTCTATGTGCTGGAGCGGTTTTTCGGCAAGAGCCGCGACCAGGCGACTCAGATTATGCTGCACGTCCACCATCGCGGCGTGGGCGTGTGCGGCGTCTACACCTACGAGGTGGCCGAGACCAAGGTCACGCAGGTGATGGACACCGCGCGCAAGGAAGGCCACCCGCTGCAATGCACGCTCGAGAAGGATGCGTGACGCGGCGGCGGGCGACGATCGATCCGGCGACGCCCTTGCGGCGGACGACGCCTGCGGCGTACGATTCGGATCGGAACGGAGTTGGATGTTGCTGAAGGCCGGCCGGCCGCGGCCCGTCGGTCAGAAAGGATAGAGGCGCCCAGATGCTGTCGAAAACCCTGGAAGAGACCCTGCACCGGGCGCTGGCCTACGCCAGCACGCGCAACCATGAATACGCGACGCTGGAGCACCTCCTGCTGTCGCTCACCGAGGATCAGGATTCGGTCGCCGTCATGCGCGCCTGCGGCGTCGACATGGAGAAGCTGCGCGCCGACGTGACGGAGTATCTCGACAACGACCTCTCCAACCTGGTGACGGTTCTAACCGAGGACCCGAAGCCGACCGCCGGCTTCCAGCGCGTCCTGCAGCGCGCGGCGATCCACGTGCAGAGCTCCGGGCGCGAAGAGGTGACCGGCGCCAACGTGCTGATCGCGATCTTCTCGGAGCGCGAGAGCCATGCGGTCTACTTCCTGCAGTTGCAGGACATGACGCGCTTCGACGCCGTCAATTACATCAGCCACGGCATCGCCAAGGTTCCCGGCCACGACGCGCCGGAGAAGAAGACGCCGTCCGGCACCGAGGAGGGCGCGAAGGCCGAGGAGGTCAACAAGGACGGCCATGAGGCGCTCGACGCCTATTGCATCGACCTCAACGTGAAGGCCGGGGCCGGCAAGATCGATCCCCTGATCGGCCGGACCAGCGAGGTCGAGCGGGTGATCCAGATCCTGTGCCGGCGCACCAAGAACAACCCGCTTCTGGTCGGCGACCCGGGCGTCGGCAAAACGGCGATCGCGGAGGGTCTGGCCAAGCGCATCGTCGAGAAGGACGTGCCGGCGGTGCTGGAGGACTGCACCATCTTCGCGCTCGACATGGGCGCGCTGCTGGCCGGCACGCGCTATCGCGGCGATTTCGAGGAGCGGCTCAAGGCCGTGATGAAGGAGCTGGAGGCGACCGACGGCGCCATCCTGTTCATCGACGAGATCCACACCGTGATCGGCGCCGGGTCGACGACCGGCGGCGCGATGGACGCGTCGAACCTGTTGAAGCCTGCGCTCGCCTCGGGCGCGCTGCGCTGCATCGGCTCGACCACCTATAAGGAGTTCCGCGGCCATTTCGAGAAGGACCGCGCGTTGGCGCGGCGCTTCCAGAAGATCGACGTGAACGAGCCGACGGTCGCCGACGCCATCAAGATCCTCATCGGGCTCAAGCCCTACTATGAGGATCACCACAAGGTGAAGTACACCCAGGACGCCATCAAGACGGCGGTGGAGCTCTCGGCGCGCTACATCAACGACCGGAAGCTGCCCGACAAGGCGATCGACGTGATCGACGAGGTCGGCGCCTCCCAGATGCTGCTGCCCGAAAGCCGGCGGAAAAAGCAGATCGGCCCGCGCGACGTGGAGGGCGTGGTCGCCAAGATCGCGCGCATCCCGCCGAAGCAGGTGAGCCGCGACGACCGCGCCGCGCTCAAGAACCTCGAGGGCGAGCTGAAGACCATGGTCTACGGCCAGGACAAGGCGATCGACGCGCTTTCGGCCGCGATCAAGCTCTCCCGTGCGGGGCTGCGCGAGCCGGACAAGCCGATCGGCTCCTACCTGTTCTCCGGCCCCACGGGCGTCGGCAAGACCGAGGTGGCGCGTCAGCTCGCCCGCTCGCTCGGCGTCGATCTGAAGCGCTTCGACATGTCGGAGTATATGGAGCGTCACACGGTCAGCCGCCTGATCGGCGCGCCGCCGGGCTATGTCGGCTTCGATCAGGGGGGCCTGCTGACCGACGCGATCGACCAGACGCCGCACTGCGTGCTGCTGCTGGACGAGATCGAGAAGGCGCACCCGGATCTGTTCAACATCCTGTTGCAGGTGATGGACTATGGGAAGCTGACCGACAACAACGGCAAGACGGTGGATTTCCGCAACGTGGTCCTGATCATGACCACGAACGCGGGCGCCGCCGACCTCGCCAAGCCGGCCATCGGCTTCGGCCGGGCGAAGCGCGAGGGCGACGACACCGAGGCGATCGAGCGGATGTTTACGCCGGAGTTCCGAAACCGCCTCGACGCCGTCATCCCCTTCGCGCCGTTGAGCCAGGACGTGATCGGCCGCGTGGTCGACAAGTTCGTGATCCAGTTGGAGACCCAGCTGGCCGACCGCGACGTGGCGATCGAGCTGACGGACGAGGCGCGCGCCTGGTTGGGCGAGAAGGGCTATGACGAGCTCTACGGCGCACGGCCGCTGGCCCGCGTCATCCAGGAGCAGATCAAGCGCCCGCTGGCCGAGGAGCTCTTGTTCGGCAAGCTCTCCAACGGCGGCTCGGTGCTGGTCGATCTGGACCGCGAGGCCGACGCGCTCAAATTCGCCTTCCCGGAGACCGGGACCGCGAAGAAGAGCGCGGCCAAGAAGACCGGCGCTAAAAAGGCCTCGGCCAAGAAGTCCGGCCCCGACGCCGGCCCGGACGCCGGGGACGAAGGCGGCGGCACGCCCGCCGGCGGCAAAGACCCGGCGCCGGTCGAGGGGCGGTAAGAGATATGTGCGCACGAGGATGCCTATGCGTTCTCGTGCGCACGCCCTACCTTTAACGGGCAGCATCGAAAATGAGATGGTCGCCCAAAAAAACGCAAACAGTTCATTTAATGCTACTAGGCGTAGTTAGTGCATTATTTATACTGCTTTTTGTGCGCATAATTTTCGGCCATGAAGCTTCTATATTTACAGCACTCGCAGGACTAATAGGTGGAACGCTTCTGCTGCTGTTCAGAAGAAATTAATAGTTGATTTCCGATTGTTCGGCGGGAGGCTGACAATCTAAAATCTTTATGATTGTTGTTTCTTGAACATTCCAGACGCCATCCTCTCTTTTCTCTACAGTTTCCATTTGGACATACATTTTGATTCCGGTAACCATTTCAAGGTGGAAATCTCCTCTTAGCAGTTTTGATAAAAACTCTTCGTCTTTTACATATGCACCAAATTCACCGCGACTACCGGAGAATTTCCATCGGCGTTTCTCTTGGACGAGAACAGGGCTGATTAGATAGACCCACTCTTCAGAGTGGCTAACTCTTTTGGTATCACTCTCGATATGAATATCCTCACCCGCTCCTGATCGCCGTGCGAACTCCGAGCGCGGGACAATAGTAACAGGCCCGGCGGGATCCGAACTCAACCTAATCCCGGCACCAATAACTGCATCGTCACGCTGAAGGATGCGAAAGGTACGCTGAGGTGTGGGCGCGCGATCACGCTTTTCGATCAGTTCCAAAGTTTTCTCAATAATCCTTTGGATTTGCTCTTCTGAGATTTCTTCTTGTTCGGTATTTTCATCATCTGAAGCCAACCCCATATCTTTAACGACATTCTCGATTGCCTCGCCCACGCCAGCCGCATCAAGTGCGTTTTCTACAATGTATTCCGCAACACCAGCGCCGAACCAGAATCCGGTTGCAATAACAACACCAGCAATAGTTCTTTTATCGGTGTATTTTTTCGAATTTCTTTTAACGAAGGTAATAAGAGCTTGGATCGATAAGCTACCTTCATCGGTCTTAACCAGACCAACCGAGACTACTACGTTTGGGTCGAGGATATCTGTTATTTCCTTAAGCCCGGATTTAAACTCGATCATCGCTCTTGCGACCGTTTCAATGTCTGGATGTCGGTCAGGGGCAAGATCGAGATAGAGAGCGATTGGCGTCGATGCTGAGTTCATCGGAGTACTCCGGCTCCATGTAGATGATAATATGTGCAATCATAATACGTATCATTTTCCAATATTCCAATCACACGAGTGCGTTTCGCACCGGGAATCGTTGAGGTTAAACGATGAAAGTACTAGCCAAACACGCCCCCTTTCTCGACGCCGCCTTTGCCGAGGCGCAGAAGAGTTATGACGAGGGCGGTCTCCCGATCGGGGCCGTCCTCGTCGATTCTGCGGGCCAGGTGATCGGCCGCGGCCATAATCAGCGCGTCCAGAAGGGCAGCCCCATCCTGCACGGCGAGATGGATTGCCTGGCGAACGCCGGACGGCGGGCGAGCTACCGGGATACGACCCTCTACACGACGCTCAGCCCCTGCATGATGTGCTCCGGCACGATCATACAATTCGGCGTCCCGCGCGTCGTGATCGCCGACGTCGAGAATTTCGAAGGCGACGTCCCCTTTCTGGAGAGCCGCGGCGTCGCGGTCGCGGTCGTCCCCCACGCCCCCTCAATCTCCCTCATGCGCCGCTTCCAGGCCGAGAATCCGGATTTGTGGCGGGAGGATATCGCCGCATCGTGACGCGCGCCGCCGGCGTCGAGGCGCCGGGACCGCGCTCACCGCCGGCTCACGCATCAGTGTTCGCCCTTGATTTCCCAGGCCCCGCCGGGCCGCCCCATGATCGCCCCGCCGTTATCAGCAACGCCAGTTGGGGGACCTTGATCATGACCCGTTTTCTTCGCGCCGCCTGCCTCGCCTCCGTCGCCGCCGGCGTCGGCCTCGCCGTTCTCGGGGCGGACCGCGCGCACGCGGCCTGCGACGTCGACAAGCCGCGCGCCGAGATGAGCTATGAGGACGCCCAGGCCGTCTGGGAGTGCCTGAAGGACGATCTTTACGCCGGCTACAACGCCGGACCGAAGCGCTGGATCCCGAAAGCGTTCGTCGAAGACTATCGCGATTGGGGACTGGCCAGCACGCTGCCCGCCGACCCGGGCTTCCACAGCGGGCGCTATCTGCTGACCTACGTCAACGAGACCGGCTTCGACGCTTACACCGAGTTCGCGGAAGGCGACGACGTCACGGTCCCGGCCGGGACCGTCATCGCCAAGGAAAGCTTCACGGTGACCGAGGACGGCGCGGCCCGGAAGGGTCCGCTCTTCTTTATGCAGAAGGTCGAGGCCGGCGTCTCGCCCGAGACCGACGATTGGTATTACATGATGGTCGCGCCGGGCGGCCAGCCGATGGCGATCAACGTCTACACGGCCTGCAGCCAGTGCCACCAGGAGACCTTCGCCCACCAGGGCGGCATGGGCTATCCCGTGCCGGAGGTGCGGGTCTCGAAATAGGCCGGGGCCGCCCCGCGGCCGGCGCGCCTCTGCGGATTCTCCACCCGAACGACCGGCGCCCCCTCTCCTTCTCCTCTTCACAGGGGAGAGGGGCGGGGCGGGGTGTGGGGTGGGAACTGTAAGTCCCGGCGACGGCGCTTAACTGCCGCCATCCCCTCACCCTCCCCCGGCCGCTCGCGCGCCCGCGGGCCCCTCCCTCTCCCCCTATAAAGGGGCGAGGGCTTTTCTTCTCCCTCTCCCCTTCACAGGGGAGAGAGCCGGGGTGTGGAGTGGGAGCTGTAAGTCCCGGCGACGGCGCTTAACTGCCGCCATCCCCTCACCCTCCCCCGGCCGCTCGCGCGCCCGCGGGCCCCTCCCTCTCCCCCTATAAAGGGGGCGAGGGCTTTTCTTCTCCCTCTCCTCTTCACAGGGGAGAGGGGTGGGGGCTGCAAGTCCGAACGCCGCCGGTCCGCCGGCGCCCTCCCTCTATAAGGGGACGCGACCGGGCCCGAATGGGATTTCGTGGGCGCATTCCGAGTTCTGTTTTCGTTCTTTTTAGATAAAATAGAACAAAAGAAGATCGACCGGAGTAAACGGGCGCCGACAGCGGGCGCCAGGGCTTTCACTCGACCCCTCACTACTTTCAAAACCCGCACGAGGATTTCTTCTGACCGGATTATTACCTGTATTGTCGTTGACGGGTCACTTGATCCCATGATATCCCATAAATGCCCATGAAAGATGATCCGCGTAATGGGCCCGTTCCCGCAAGGGGCGTTTGGGGACGGGCGCAGGATCGACTTCCAGGGCGACGCCGCCGACCGACGGGTCGGGCCGGCGTCTGGGCGAACGCCGCCGGCAGGCGGCACTGGGGATTGGACCCGCGGGCGATGGCGCTGTTCACCGGCACCTTCGAAAACAAAGTCGACAAGAAGGGGCGCGTGTCCCTTCCGGCCGACTTCCGCGCCGAGCTGCCCGACGAAGGGCAGCGCGTGGTCTACATCTATCCCTCGCCCCGGGACGAGGCGCTCGAGGCCTGCGACAAGCAGTTCATGCAGCGCATCGTCGATTCCATCGAGGACGCCCCCCTCTATTCCGACGAAGAAGACGATCTCGGCGCCAGCATCGTCGCCAACGCCCGCAAGGCGCAGCTGGACGAGACCGGCCGTCTGGTCCTGCCCCCGGACTTCGCCCGTCTGGCCGGGATCGACGGCGCCGCCACCTTCGTCGGCCGCGGCTCGCGCTTCCAGATCTGGTCGCCCCAGCGCTTCGCCGAGCATTCGGACCGCGCCCGCCAGCGGGTGAAGGGGCGCACCCTGCCGCTCCGCCCCAAGGGCGGCGGAAACGGGGAGGGCTGAGCCATGCAAGCCGTCCTCCCCCGCGCCCCCGGCCCGCACGCCCCCGTCATGCTGCGCGAGGTGATCGCCCGCCTCGCGCCCGCGGACGGGGAGGTGCATCTGGACGGCACCTTCGGCGCCGGCGGTTACAGTCGCGCGATCCTGGACGCGGCGGCGTGCCGGCTTTACGCCGTCGACCGCGACCCCGCCGCGATCGCCCGCGGCGCGCCCCTGGCTGAGGATTTCCCGACCCGCTTCACCCTGCTGCAGGGCCGCTTCGGCGAGATGGACCGGCTGTTGGCCGAGGTCGGCGTCGAGCGCCTAGACGGCGTGGTTCTCGACCTCGGCGTCTCCTCGCCGCAGCTGGACGAAGCCGCGCGCGGCTTCTCCTTCCGGTTCGACGGGCCGCTCGATATGCGGATGTCGCTGGAGGGGCCGACCGCGGCGGACGTGGTCAACGGCTGGGCCGAGGCCGACCTCGCCCGCGTGATCTTCGAATACGGCGAGGAGCGCTTCTCGCGCCGGATCGCCAAGGCGATCGTCGCCGCACGCGCCGACGCGCGGATCGAGACCACCGCGCGCCTCGCCGACATCGTGCGCTCGGTCACGCCGAAGTCGAAGGACGGGATCGACCCCGCGACGCGGACCTTCCAGGCCCTGCGCATTGAAGTGAACGACGAACTCGGCGAGCTGGATCGCGCGCTGATCGCCGCCGAGCGGCTGCTGGCGCCGGGCGGGCGTCTGGTGGTGGTCTCCTTCCACAGCCTTGAGGACCGCCGGGTCAAAACCTTCCTGAAGGCGCGCAGCGGCCGCGCCGGCGGCGGCAGCCGCCATCTGCCGGAGCGCCCGGAACAGGCCCGCGCGCCCTCCTTCACGCTACCGTCGGGCGGCGTCGACAAGCCGAAGGCGGACGAGACGGCGGTCAATCCCCGCGCCCGCTCCGCCCGGCTGCGCTATGCGCTGCGCACCGAAGCGCCGGCCTGGCCGATTGAGACGGCGGACGTCCGCCGGAAAGGGGGCCGGCGATGAGAGCCGTCCTTCTGGTCGTTTGGGTTCTGTTGCTGGGCGCGACAGGCGCCACGCTGTTCCACATCACCTTCGAGGTGGAGGCGCTCGAATCCGAGCTGACCCGCCTCAATAACGAGATCGTCGAGGAGCAGGAGGCCGTCCACGTGCTGGAGGCCGAATGGTCCTACCAGAACCGTCCGGCGCGGCTGGAGCAGTTGAGCGCCGACTGGCTGCCGATGCTCGACCGCATTCATCCGGGCCAGGTGATGACGCTCGACGCGCTGCCGATGCGCCGCGCGACCGAAGAGAACGACGGCGACGACGCGCCCGGCGCGCCGGCGCCGCCGATCGGCCCTGCGGCCGACGCCGACAAGCGCGGGGCAGAAGCCCTGCCGGCGAGCCTGCGAACCTCAGAAGGGGGGACCTAAGATGTTCGGGCTTTTGAAGAGAACCCGGCGGCCGACGCCGGTCCATCCGTTGGAGCAGCGCCCGCGCGGCGCCGACTATCGCGCCGAGCGCAAGCCGAAGAGCGTGGTCGACTGCGCGCCCGCGCGCACCGACGGCGTCTTCCGTCAGGCGATCGAAACCGGGCGCACGCGCCTGCTGATCACCGGCGCGGTCATGGCGTTGGCTTTCATGGCCGTCGGGAGCCGCGTGGTCGAAGTCTCGGCCCTAGCCGACCCGCACGAGCCGAAGAGCCTGACGGCCGTACGCGCCGAAAAGGTGGACACCGAGCGCGCGGACATCGTCGACCGGAACGGCGAACTGCTGGCCACCAGCCTTCAGACAGTCGCGCTGAGCGCCAATCCGCGCCGCCTGTTGGACCCGCAGGACGCGGCGCGCAAGCTCGCCTCCGTGCTGCCGGAGTTGGACGAAAACCGGCTGACCGAGACGCTATCCAAGGACGCCGGCTTCGTGTGGGTGCATCGCAACCTGACGCCCCGCCAGCAGCACGAGATCAATCGGCTGGGCGTCGCCGGGGTCGACTTCCATCGGCGCGAGACGCGGGTCTACCCGCAAGGCCCGCTGCTGAGCCACGTTCTCGGCTATACCGACATCGACAACAAGGGCCTCTCGGGCCTGGAGAAAAGTCTGGAGGACCGGCTGCTGGCGAGCGACGAGCCGGTCGCGCTTTCGATCGACCTGCGCATGCAGCATGTGCTGCACGACGAGTTGTCGGCGGCGGTCGAGGAGTTCAAGGCGATCGGCGGCGCGGGCGTTGTGCTCGACGTCAAGACGGGTGAGGTCGCGGCGCTGGTCTCGTTGCCCGATTTCGATCCGAACCATCCGACCGCGACGCCGGCCGACGCGCGCTTCAATCGCACAACGCTGGGCGTCTACGAACTCGGCTCCACCTTCAAGATCTTCAACACCGCCATGGCGCTCGACGCCGGCACGGTAACGCTCGCCGGCGGGTACGACGCCAGCGAGCCGCTGCGGGTCGCGCGCTACGCGATCAACGACTTCCACGCCGAGAACCGCTGGCTCTCCGTACCGGAGATCTTCATCCACTCCTCCAACATCGGGTCGGCGAAGATGGCGCTGGAGGTCGGTCCGGCGGGCCAGAAAGACTTCATGCGCCGGCTCGGCTTCCTTGACCGCCTGGATATGGAGTTGAACGAGGCCGGGCGGCCGATGTACCCGCGCACCTGGCGCCCGATCAACACGATGACCATCAGCTTCGGTCACGGCCTGTCGGTGACGCCGCTGCATCTGGCGAACGGCGTCGCCGCGATGCTCAACGACGGGGTGAAGCTGCAGCCGACCTTGCTGAAGCGCACCGCCCGCCCGCAGGGCGAGCGCGTCGTCTCCTCCGCCGCGGCCGAGGCGGTCGCAAAGCTGATGCGCCTCAACGCGACGCATCCGGACGGATCCGGCGGCAAGGCGGACGTGCCGGGCTATCTGGTCGGCGGCAAGACCGGGACGGCGGAAAAGGTCGGCGCGAGCGGCGGCTACGCGCGCAAGGCGCTGATCTCTTCTTTCGTGGCGGCCTTCCCGATGACCGATCCGCGCTACGTGGTCTACGTCGTGCTCGACGAGCCCAAGGGCAATGAGAGCACCTTCGGCTTCGCCACCGGCGGCTGGGTCGCGGCCCCGACGGCCGGTCGGATCATCGAGCGCATCGCGCCGATCGCCGGCGTTCAGCCGCAGGATCCGGACGCGCCCGAAATTCTCCGCGCCATGGCCTTAACTCCGCCCGCGGGCGACCAACAACGCCTGGCTTCCTTCACCGCCACAATGACGGCGGCGATCAACGACTGACGACCCGTGCAGGACGAAGAGGACGAAAACCAGCTCATGAACGGCGACGGCGCCCTCCCCAATCTGCCGCTCACCGGCCTGACCGCGGACAGCCGCCAGGTTCGGCCCGGCTACCTCTTCGCCGCCGTTCCGGGGTCGAAGACGGACGGCGCGCGTTTCGCCAAGGACGCCGTCGCCGCCGGCGCGATCGCCGTGCTGGCGCCGCCCGGCGCGCTGTCGGCCGACGACCTCGGGGCGGGCGTCACCCTCGTCACCGACAGCAATCCCCGCCGCCGTCTCGCCAAGATGGCGGCGCGCTTCTATCGCCCGCAGCCCGACCTGTGCGTCGGCGTGACCGGCACCAACGGCAAGACCTCGGTCGCCAGCTTCACACGCCAGCTCTGGCAGGCGACGGGCGCGCCGGCCGCCAGCGTCGGCACGCTCGGCGTCCAGGGTCCGGGCTTCCCCGGCGGGGCCGGCCTTACCAGTCCTGATCCGGTCGACTTGCACCGCCACCTGCGCGAACTGGCCGAGGCCGGAATCCAGCATGTGGCGATGGAATGCTCGTCCCACGGCCTGGATCAATACCGCCTCGACGGCGTCGCCTTCGCGGCTGCGGCCTTCACCAATCTCAGCCGCGATCACCTGGATTATCACGGCACGATGGAGGCTTATCGGGCGGCCAAGCTCAGACTTTTCGACGAATTGCTGCCGCGCGGCGGAGCGTTGGTCGCCAACGCCCGCGCCGCCGAGTTCGACGCGCTCGCCAACATCGCGCACGAGCGCGGGCTGGAGCTCGTCAGCTACGGCTTGGAGCACGGGCGCATCCGGTGCCTGAAGATCGAGCCCCGCGGCGGCGGCTTCGATCTCGCCCTCGACGTCATGGGGGAGCGTTACGAGGTCGACTTCCCCCTGCCCGGTCGCTTCCAGGTGGAGAACGCCTTGGCGGCGCTCGGCCTCGTGCTGGCCACCGGCTCCAGCGCCCGGGTCGCGGTCCCGTGCTTGTCGCGTCTGGAAGGCGTGCGCGGCCGATTGGAGCCGGCGGCGGTCACCGCCGACAAGGCCCGGATCTATGTCGACTACGCCCATACGCCGGATGCGCTGCAGACGGTGCTGGAGACGCTGCGCCCGCACGTGACCGGTCGCCTGATCGCGCTGTTCGGCTGCGGCGGCGACCGGGACCGCGGCAAGCGTCCGATGATGGGCGAAATCGCAGCGCGCTTCGCCGACGCCGCCGTCGTCACCGACGACAATCCGCGCAGCGAAGACCCGGCCGCCATCCGCACCGAGATCACCGCCGCCTGCCCCGGCGCCCAGGAGATCGGCGATCGCCGTGAAGCGATCCACGCGGCGGTCGCCCAGTTGCGACCCGGCGACGTGCTGCTGGTCGCCGGCAAGGGCCATGAGCAGGGTCAGACCGTCGGCGACACCGTGCTGCCCTTCGACGACGCGAGCGTCGTGCGCGAGGCCGCCGCCCGCGCGGCCGGCCATGATAGGGGGGACGCGCAATGAGCGACCGCCGCGCCAGCCGGACCCGCCGAACCCATCCGATCGGCCGCGAGGCGAAATTCATCGAAGCGATCGCGGCCCTGCGCGCCGGATTTCAAGCGCCGGTGGCGCTGACGATCGGCGCGCCGGACGGCCCGTTCGCTGATGCGCTGGCCGCCGCGCTCGGCGGCGCGCGTCCGGCGCCGGTCGTCGACTGGCGTCTGGCCGGGCCGAAAGTTCTGAAAGCCGCGTTCGAGGACGCGCCGGACGACGCGCCCGCCCTGGTTCTGGCCGCGGAGATCGCCGCGCTGCGACGCGGCGCCGCGCACGCCCGCGCGTTGGACCCGGACGTCGTGCTGTTCGAGGAATGCGTGGACCCCTCGCTAGCGCTCGAGACGGTCGAGCGGCTGGGTCGCGTCGGCGCCGTCGTGCTGAACGCTGACGACCCCCGCTGCACCGGCTGCCTGGCCGCGCTCGAGGACGTGCCGGGGTTGCGGGTCGCAGCCTACGGCCGCCGCCCCGGCGCCGCCGTGCGGGTTCTCGACGCACAGTTCTACACCACCTGCTCCGCGGCCTGCCTGCAGGTGGGGCGCGACAGTTTCGACATGTCGATCGGCGCGCCCGGATTCGAAAGGCTGGACGCCGCGCTCGCCGCGCTGACGGCCGTCAAGGCGCTGGGCGGCGACGTCGCCGCCGCCAGCGCGCGCTTCTCCGGCCTTCGCGCGGATTAAGAGAGGAGACGCCGGCCCCATGCTTCATCTCCTCCTCGCCCCGTTGGCCGACGAATTCACGGTCTTCAACCTGTTCCGCTATCTGACCTTCCGGACGGGCGGGGCCATCATGACCGCATTGTTCCTGGCCTTCGTGCTGGGGCCGGGCGTGATCCGCTGGCTGCGCGCCAAGCAGGCCGGCGCCTCCAACGTCCGGGAAGACACCCCCGAAGGCCACCTCAAGAAGGCCGGCACGCCGACCATGGGGGGTGTGCTGATCCTTTTGGCGATGGCGTTTTCGATCCTGCTGTGGGCCGATCTGTCGCAGCACTATGTCTGGCTTGTGCTGCTGGTGACCGTCGGGTTCGGCGCGATTGGCTTCGCCGACGACTTTCTGAAGTTGACCAAGCGCAACTCCAAGGGCCTGCCCGGCAAGCTCAAGCTGCTGTTTCAGATCCTGATCGGCGGAACCGCGGCCGTTTGGTTCGTGACGACGACGCCGGATCCGTTGGCGACCGGTCTGGCGGTGCCCTTTTTCAAGGATCTGCTGATCAATTTGGGGTGGTTCTTCGTGCCCTTCGCGCTGTTCGTCGTCGTCGGCGCCTCGAACGCCGTGAACCTCACGGACGGGCTGGACGGGCTCGCCATCGTCCCGGTGATGATCGCGGCCGGCTGCTTCGGCTTCATCGCCTATCTGGTCGGCAACACGGTTTATTCGGAGTATCTGGGCATCCACTACGTCGCCGGCGCGGGCGAACTGGCCGTGCTGTGCGGCGCGATCATCGGAGCCGGTCTCGGCTTCCTTTGGTACAACGCGCCGCCGGCGATGGTCTTCATGGGCGATACCGGCTCGCTCTCGTTGGGCGGCGCGCTGGGCGCGATGTCCGTGGTCACCAAGCACGAGATCGTGCTGGCGATCATCGGCGGCCTCTTCGTGTTGGAGACCGTGTCGGTCATCGTACAGGTGCTCTCCTTCAAACTGACGGGCAAGCGCGTCTTCGCGATGGCCCCGCTGCACCATCATTTCGAGAAAAAGGGCTGGCAGGAGCCGACCATCGTCATCCGTTTCTGGATCATCGCCAGCGTGCTGGCGTTGATCGGTCTCGCCACCCTGAAACTGCGCTGAGGGACAAGGACGCAACCCCGTCATGACGGTTCCGGTCGACATCTTCCGCGGCGAACGCATCCAGGTGGTGGGCATGGCCCGCTCCGGCCTGGCGGCGGCGCGCGCGCTCGCGCTGGGCGGGTCGGACGTCGCGTGCTGGGACGACGGCGAGGCCGGGCGCGCGCAGGCGCAGGCCGAGGGCTTCGCGCTTCGCGACCCGAGCGCGCCCGGCGCGCTGAACGGCGCGGCGGCGCTCATTCTGGCGCCGGGCGTGCCGCTAACCCACCCGAAGCCCCATCCGGCCGTGCCGGCCGCCCGCGCCGCCGGCGTGCCGATCCTGGGCGACGTCGAGCTGTTGGCGCGCCAGCAAACCGCGGCGCGGTTCATCGCGATCACCGGCACCAACGGCAAGTCGACCACCACGGCGTTGATCGCACACATGCTGAGCTCGGCCGGAAAGCGGGTCGAGGTTGGCGGCAATCTGGGTCGGGCCGCCTTGTCGCTCGAGCCGATCGGACCCGACGAGATCTACGTTTTGGAGACCTCCTCCTATCAACTCGACCTGATTGAGGAGGCGGCCTTCGACATCGGCGTCTTCCTGAACCTGACGCCGGACCATCTGGACCGCCACGGCTCGCTGCAAGGCTATCTGCAGGCCAAGCGGCGGATCTTCAAAAACGACAAGCCGGGCGGCGCGGCGGTGGTCGCCGTCGACGACGTCCACACCGCGCAGACGGCCGATGAGATCGCCGCGCGCGGCGCCCGCCGGCTGGTGCGCGTCTCGGCCGAGGCGCCCTGTCCCGGCGGCGTCTACGCTGAGGGTCCGGATCGGCTGATCGACGATCTTGACGGAACGGCGCAGCCGGTCGTCGCCTTTGCCGATTGCCCGGCGCTGAAGGGGCGCCACAATCGACAGAACGCGGCCGCCGCCTATGCGGTTTGCCGGCTGATGGGCGTCAGCGCCGCCGACGCGGCCGCAGGCCTGAAAAGCTTCCCCGGCCTGGCGCACCGCCAGGAGTTGGTCGCCCAGATCGACGGGATCGCCTTCGTCAACGACAGCAAGGCGACCAACGCCGAGGCCGCCGCCAAGGCGTTGGCGGCCTACGAGCGGATCTATTGGATCGCCGGCGGTCGGCCGAAGGAAGGCGGCCTCGACGCCGCCCTGCCCCACCTCGCTCATGTCCGCCACGTCTTTTTGATCGGGGAGGCGGAAGAGGCCTTCGAGGCGACCCTCAAAGACAAAGTCTCGACCACGCGTTCAGGCGAACTCGCCCGCGCGGTCGAGCAGGCTTTCACCCTGGCGGGTAACGAAGGAGGTGCGGGCGCGGCGATCCTGCTGTCGCCGGCCTGCGCCTCCTTCGACCAATTCAAGGATTTCGAGGCCCGCGGCGAGGCCTTCCGCAGCGCCGTGAAGCGGCTTGCCCACGCGCGAGAGGAGGCGTCGTGATGGCGATCGCGCGCAACGACACCTCCGTCCTGGGCCGCTGGTGGTGGACGGTCGACCGATGGACGCTGGCGGCCCTGGTCGTGCTGGCGGGCCTCGGCTTGATGCTGACGGTCACCGCCAGCCCGCCGGTCGCAGAGCGCATCGGCGCCGACCCGTTCTACTTCGCGCGCAAGCAGGGCATCCTCCTGCTGCCGGCGCTCGCCGTGCTGATTTTCGTCTCGCTCGCCGACCTCCGGCAGGTCCGTCGGATCGCGGTCGGCCTGTTGGCGCTCAGCGTCGCGCTGCTGGTCGCAACCCTGACGATCGGCCCCGAGATCAAGGGCGCGACGCGCTGGATTTCACTCGGCGGCTTTTCGATTCAGCCGAGCGAGTTCGTGAAGCCCGCCTTCGCCGTCGTCGCGGCGTGGATGTTCTCGGCTCAGCGTCTGGGCGAGGAGGTTCCCGGCTTCGTCATTGCGACGGGGTTGTTCGCCCTGGTGCTGGCGTTGCTGCTGATGCAGCCGGACGTGGGCCAGGCGGCGGTGCTTTCCGCGATCTGGTTCGCGCAATTCTTCCTGGCCGGCATGCCGATGCTCGCCGTCATCATCATGGCGGCCCTGGGGGCCGTCGGCATGGTCGCCGCCTATTTCGTCTTCCCGCATGTGCAAAGCCGAATCGACCGGTTTCTCGACCCCGCCTCGGGCGACAGCTATCAGGTCGACCGCGCGATGGAGGCGTTCTCGAACGGCGGGCTGCTCGGCCGCGGCCCCGGCGAAGGGACGGTCAAGAACGTGCTGCCGGACGGTCACGCCGACTTCATCTTCGCTGTGGCCGGCGAGGAATTCGGAATGTTCGCCTGCCTGGCCATCGTCGCGATCTTCGCTTTCATCGTGCTGCGCGGTTTCGCGCGCGTCCTGCAGGACAACGACCTCTTCGTCGTCCTGGCCGCGACGGGCCTGCTGGTCCAGTTCGGCCTGCAGGCGCTGATCAACATGGCCTCCACCTTGAGCCTGATCCCGACCAAGGGCATGACGCTGCCGTTCGTGTCCTACGGCGGCTCGTCGTTGCTGGCGCTGGCGATCGGGATGGGGATGCTGCTGGCGCTGACGCGCAAACGACCGGGGGTGACGGCGTGAGCGAGCGGCGCATGGAGTCTCATCCGGCAAACGCCCGCACGATCGCGCTGGCGACCGGCGGCACCGGCGGTCACGTCTTCCCCGCGCAGGCGCTGGCGGAGGAATTGGGCGCGCGCGGCTGCAAGCTGCTGTTGGTCACCGACCGGCGCGGCGACGTCTATGGCGGGCCCCTGGGGGCGCTGGAGACGCACACGATCCGCGCGGCCGGCGTCTCCGGCAAGGGCGTGGGCGCCAGCCTCGGCGCGCTCGCCCAGCTGTTCCTCGGCTATTTCCAGGCGCGACGCCTGCTGGCGGAACTGGCGCCGGCGGCGGTCGTCGGCTTTGGCGGCTACCCGTCCGTGCCGACCATACTGGCGGCGAGCCATCTTAAGATCCGCACCGCAATCCACGAACAGAACGCCATCCTCGGCCGCGCCAACCGGCTCTTGGCGCCGCGGGTCGGGCGAATCGCCTTGAGTTTCGAGCGTACGGCCGACCTGCGCGAACAGGACGCCGACCGCGCCACCTGGACCGGCAATCCCGTACGGCCCGAAATCGCGGCGATCGCCGGCGAACCCTATCCGAAGATCGAGGAGGGACGTCCGATCCGCCTGTTGATCATCGGCGGCAGTCAAGGCGCCCACGTGCTGGGCGAGACGGTGCCGGCGGCGATCGCCTCTCTGCCCGAGGATATGCGCAAGCGTCTGCGCGTGGCGCAGCAAGCGCGCTCGGAGCAGCTCGAGGCCGTCGCAGCCGCTTACCGCAAGGCGGGCGTGCCCGCCGACGTGCGCGCCTTCTTCGACGACATGCCCAAACGTCTGGCGGAAACGCATTTGGTGATCGGACGCGCCGGCGCCTCGACCATGGCGGAACTGACCTGCGTCGGTCGACCGGCGATCCTGGTTCCCTATCCCTTCGCCGTCGACGACCATCAGGCGGCCAACGCCGCGCGCATGAGCGACGCCGCCGGCGCTTGGACGATTCCGCAGGCGGACCTCTCCGCCGACGCGTTGGCCGACCGCCTGCTGCAATTGATCGCCAAACCGCAAGTTTTGGAGAGCGCCGGCGCAGCCGCCGGCCGCATCGGCATGCCGGAGGCCACCAAACGATTGGCCGATATGGTGGTCTCGCTGGTCGAGAAAGGCTCGCCGGCGAGCCGGGAGGCGGGGTCATGATGCGCATGCCGCTCTCCATTGGCCGCATGCATTTCATCGGGATCGGCGGCATCGGCATGTCGGGAATCGCGGAGGTCATGAAGAACCTCGGCTATGAGGTGTCCGGCTCCGACATGGGCGAGAACGCCAACGTGCAGCGCCTGCGCGCGCTGGGCGTCCCGATCTGGATCGGCCACAAAGCCGAGCACGTCGAGGGCGCCGCGGTCGTCGTCGTCTCCACCGCCGTCAAGCGCACCAATCCGGAAGTCGCCGCGGCGCGCGAGGCGATGATCCCCGTCGTGCGCCGGGCCGAGATGCTGGCGGAACTGATGCGGCTCAAATGGTCGATCTCGATCGCCGGAACCCACGGCAAGACCACCACCACCTCGCTGGTCGCGCAGATGTTGGAGACGGCGGGCATGGATCCGACCGTGGTCAACGGCGGCATCATCAACGCCTACGGGACCAATGCGCGGCTCGGGAAAGGCGATTGGCTGGTGGCCGAGGCCGACGAGAGCGACGGCACCTTCATCAAGCTGCCGGCGACGCTCGCCGTCGTCACCAACATCGATCCTGAGCATATGGATCACTATGGGGACTTCGATACGCTGCGCGCGGCTTTCCGCACCTTCATCGACAATCTGCCCTTTTACGGCTTCGCAATGGTCTGCATCGATCACGCGGAAGTGCAGGCCCTGATCGGGCGAATCGAGGATCGCCGCCTCATCACCTACGGCTTCAGCCCGCAGGCGGAAGTGCGCGGCGAGAACCTGCGCGCCGACCCTGAGGGCCTCAGCTTCGACGTCGAGATCGCGATCCGCGGCCAGGCGGAGCGTACGATCGCGGATCTGAAGCTGCCGATGCACGGCGACCACAATGTCCAGAACGCGCTGGCGGCGATCGGCCTCGCCACCGAGCTCGGCATCGACGATCAGACGATACGGCGGGCGCTCGCCGCCTTCGGCGGCGTGAAGCGGCGTTTCACCAAGACCGGCGCATGGAACGGCGTCACCGTGATCGACGATTACGGCCACCACCCGGTCGAGATCGCCGCCGTCCTGAAGGCTGCGCGCCAGGCGACGGAGCGCGATGTCATCGCCGTCGTTCAGCCGCATCGCTACACCCGTCTCGCCAATCTGTTCGAGGATTTCTGCACCTGCTTCAACGACGCCGACCGCGTCATCGTCGCCCCCGTCTATACCGCCGGCGAAGAGCCGATCGAGGGCGCCGACCGCGACGCGCTGGCCGCCGGGCTGAAGGCGCGCGGCCATCGCAAGGTGAGCGTGATCGACGGGCCGGAAGACCTCGCCGCCGCCGTGGCGGAGACGGCGCAGTCCGGAGACCTGGTCGTGTGTCTCGGCGCGGGCTCGATCACCGCTTGGGCGAACGCTCTGCCCGAAGCGCTTGCGGACCTCGATCAGGCGGGAGGTCGCGCATGATCGGTCTAGGCGAAGCCCCTGAGAGCCGTCTGGCCGACCGGTTGCCGCCCGTGCGCGGCCGGCTGAGCGAAGGCGCGCTGCTGAGCCGCGTGACCTGGTTCCAGGTCGGCGGACCCGCGGAGGTGTTGTTCAAGCCCGCCGATCTCGACGATCTGGCGGCCTTCTTGCGCGATCTGCCGGACGACGTGCCGGTGACGCCGATCGGCGTGGGCTCGAATCTGCTGGTCCGCGACGGCGGCGTCTCGGGCGTGGTGCTGCGTCTGGGCGGTGACTTCGCGCGGATCGAGATCGAGGGCGAGGAGGTCGTCGCAGGGGCCGCGGCGCTCGACGCCAATGTGGCGAAGACGGCGGCGAAGCACGGGCTGGCGGGGCTCGAGTTTTTCGCCGGCGTGCCTGGCGCGATCGGCGGAGCGCTGCGCATGAACGCCGGCGCTTATGGGAGCGAGACCAAGGACCGGCTGATCGAGGCGACCGCCGTCGACCGGCGGGGCGTCGTCCATCGCGCCGGGCCGCAGGAACTCGGCATGCGTTACCGCCACAGCGACGCGCCGGCCGATTGGATTTTCGTCGAAGGCCGTTTCCGCGCCGAGCCCGGCGACCCGGCAGAAATCCGACGGCGCATCGAGGAAATCCAACGCGCGCGGGCCGAAAGCCAGCCGATCCGCACCCGCACCGGCGGCTCCACCTTCAAGAACCCGCCCGACGCGAAGGCTTGGAAGCTGATCGACGCGGCCGGATGCCGCGGGCTGACGCTGGGCGGCGCCCAGGTGTCCGACCAACACTGCAACTTCCTGATCAACACCGGCGCGGCCAGCGCCGCCGATCTGGAGGACCTGGGCGAAGAGGTGCGCCGGCGCGTGAAGGAAACCGCCGGCGTGGAGCTTGAGTGGGAGATCAAACGCGTGGGGGACCGCAAGGCATGAGCCGCAGCGCCGCCAAGACCAAGAAGTCTCAGAAGAAAGGCCCCGGCCTCACGGCGCGGCTCAATCCCTTCGTACGACGGGACGCCGCCGCCCGAGGCCGCGGCGGGCGCGAGACGCGCCTGATCGACCGACGTTGGATGAAGCCGGCGCTGGCCGGCGGGGCCGGGCTGTGCGCGTTGGCCGCCGTCGTCGGCGCAAGCGCGTGGAGCGTACAGTCGGGCGCGCTCGCACGGTGGAGCCAGGCCGTCCTAGACGCCGGCGTCGAGACGACCCGTGAGGCCGGCTTGGCCTTGGAGGCCGTCTACGTCACGGGCCGCAAGGAAACCGATCGGAACGCGATTCTTGAGGCCCTCGACGTCGAGATCGGCGCGCCGATTCTGACCCTCGATCCTGACGTCCTGCGCGCCAAGCTGGAAGGGCTGGGCTGGGTCGCGGCGGCGCGCGTCGAACGCCGTCTGCCCGACGCCCTGATCGTACGCCTGGAGGAGCGCAGCGCCGCCGCCATCTGGCAGCGCGACGGCGAGCTTGTTCTGATCGACCGCGCCGGCGCGGTGATCGGCGCGCAAGACGTGCCCCGCTTCGGCCATCTGAAGGTGCTGGTCGGCGAGGGCGCGCCGCAGCACGCAGCGCGGCTGCTCGACATCCTGGACGCTGAGCCCGCCATGAAGGCTCGGGTGCGCGCCGCCGTATGGATGGGCGAGCGACGTTGGAATCTGCGATTCGACAACGGGGTCGACGTGCGCCTGCCGGAGGACGATCCGCAAGCCGCCTGGGCGCGTCTCGCCCGCCTCGAACGCGACCATGAGATCTTGGCCCGCGCGGTCGCCGCCATCGACCTGCGTCAGCCCGACCGCCTCATCGTGCGCATGACGCGCGACGGCGCTTTGCAAATCAACGCCCGCCGCAGCGGCGAGGAAACCTGAAGGAACGACGACCGTGGCGACGGAACGCACCATTGCCGCCCTGGACATCGGATCGACCAAGATCTGCTGCTTCATCGCGAAGGTCACGGACGCAGGGCGCATCCGGGTCACCGGCATGTCGCATCACGCGTCCGCCGGCGTGCGCGGCGGCGTCCTGGTGGACATGGAGGCGGCCTACCGCGCGATCCTCGCCGCCGTCCACGCCGCCGAGCAGATGGCCGGCGCCACGATCGATCAGGTCATCGCCTCGGTCGCCGGGCCGCACATGACGTCCAAGCAGCTGCTGCGCGAGATGGTGATCGGCGGCGGCGCGATCCGCGACCTGGACCTGCGCCGCCTGCTCCAGGACGCGCGCAACTCGGTCGATCTCGAGGATCGGATGCTGGTCCATGCGATCCCCGTCGGCTATTCGGTCGACGGCGGGCCGCTGCTGCGCGAGCCGCGCGGCATGCACGGCCAGACGCTGGGCGTGAAGATGCATCTGGTGACCGCAAACCGCGCGGCCGTGCAGAACGTCGCGACCTGCATCTCGCGCTGCCACCTGACGGTCAGCGATCTTGCGATCGCCCCCTACGCCGCCGGCCTTTCCGCCCTGGTGGAGGACGAGAAGGACCTCGGCGCCGTCGTCATCGACATGGGCGGCGGAACGACGAGCTTCTGCGTTTTCTATGAAGGCGCGGCGGTGCATGCGGACTGCGTGCCGGTCGGCGGCCATCACGTCACCTCCGACATCGCGCGCGGCCTCTCGACCCCGCTCAATCACGCGGAGCGTCTCAAGACGCTCTACGGCAGCGCGGTGCCGGCGGCCTCCGACGATCGCGACCTGCTCGACGCGCCGCAGGTGGGCGAAGAGGACGACGCCTCGTCAAACCGCGTGCCGAAGAGCTTCTTGGTGTCGATCATCCAGGCGCGGATCGAGGAGACCTTCGAATTGGTCAAGCGCCGGCTCGACGGGTCGGGCGCGGCCGGGCTCGCCGGCCAGCGCGTGGTGCTGACCGGCGGGGCGAGCCAACTGCCCGGCGTGCGCGAGGTCGCGTCGCGAACCCTCGGCAAGCAGGTGCGACACGGCCGACCGCTCGGCGTCTCCGGTCTGGCGGAAGCCACCGGCGGGCCCGCTTTCGCGACCGCCGCAGGTCTGCTGCATTTCGCCGTCGACGACAGAGGCGAGGCCAAAAGCGCCGCCGTCCCGCAATCCGCCGCCGAGGGCGGCTTCTTCACGCGCATGGGGGGCTGGTTCCGTGAGAACTTCTGACGCCCGCGCCCTTCCCTGCATGGATTTCGCCGCCGGCGCGCCGCGCGCCGCGGCCTCCGAGGCTCCGTCCGCTTGTCCGGCGCGACGGATCGACCCGGCCCCGCCGCCCGTCCAGCGGCTGGCGCCGTCCATCCTGGCTCTGATAGACTCGAAAGGAGGTCAGTCATGACCATTAGAATCGAAGCCCCGCAAGTGGAGGGGGATTTGAAGCCGAGAATCGTGGTCGTCGGCGTCGGCGGCGCCGGCGGGAACGCCGTGAACAATATGATCCGCTCCAATCTGGAGGGGGTCGAATTCATCGTGGCGAACACCGACGCCCAAGCTCTCAAGCAGAGCCAAGCGGACCGGAAGATCCAGCTCGGCGCGGCCGTGACCAAGGGTCTCGGCGCCGGCGCGCGGCCTGAGATCGGGCGCGACGCGGCGATCGAGACGATGGACGAGGTGCTCGACCATCTGCAGGGCGCCAACATGGTCTTCATCACCGCCGGCATGGGCGGCGGGACGGGCACGGGCGCGGCGCCCGTGATCGCCGAAGCCGCCCGCGAGGCCGGCTTGCTGACCGTCGGCGTGGTGACGCGTCCCTTCCACTTCGAAGGCGTGCACCGCATGAAGGCGGCTGAGCAGGGCATCAGCGAACTGCAGCAGTTCGTCGACACCCTGATCATCATCCCGAACCAGAACCTGTTCCGCGTCGCCAATGAGAAGACCACCTTCGCCGACGCGTTCAAGATGGCGGACGACGTGCTCTATTCCGGCGTGCGCGGCGTCACCGACCTGATGATCATGCCCGGCCTGATCAATCTCGATTTCGCCGACATCCGCACCGTGATGAGCGAGATGGGCAAGGCCATGATGGGCACCGGCGAGGCCGAAGGCGAGAACCGCGCCATCGTCGCCGCCGAAAGCGCCATCTCCAACCCGTTGCTGGAAGACGTTTCGATGAAGGGCGCGCGCGGCGTGCTGATCAACATCACGGGCGGCGCCGACATGACGCTGTTCGAGGTGGACGAGGCCGCCAACCGTATCCGCGAGGAGGTCGACGCCGACGCCAACATCATCTTCGGCTCCACCTTCGACGAGAGCCTTGAGGGTCTGATGCGGGTCTCTGTCGTCGCGACCGGCATCGACGGCGAAGCCTACGCCGTCCAGCCGCGCAAGACCGCCAGCGTGACCCCGCTGCGCGCGAGCCGCCAGGCGGAGGCCCCGGCCGCCGCGACCGAGGAAGCGGCCCCGGCCGTCGCCGAGGTCGAAGAGTCGGAGGCCGCCGAGGCCCCGTCCTTCGAAACCGCGGACGCCGCCCCGAGCATCGACCCGACCGGCGGAGCGGAGTTCCCCGCCGCCGTCGAGGAGCCCGAGGCGCCCGCGATGGAGGACGCCGAGGTCGACGAGACGGCCGCCGAAGAGGCCGCGCCGGAAGCGATCGCCCCCGCCCCGCGCGAGGCGGAGTTGTTCCCGATCGACGAGCCGGCCGGCGAGCCTGCGCCCCAGCCGAAGGCCGAGCCGCGGGCTGAGACGCAGACCGAGGCCCCGGCGCCGGTCCGCCCGCGCGAGGCCTTCATCCCGCCGAAGCCCGCCAGCCCGGGCGAAATGAAGGATCCCCGCGCAGGCCGCGCCGACGCGTTCGCCGAGGCCGCCATGGCCAACGGCAGCGCGCGCGAGCGGGACGAGGCCAAGCCGAAGGCGAAGCCCAGCCTGTTCAGCCGGATGACCGGCCTCGGACTCGGCGCGCGGGGCGAGGCGGCGCAGCCGGCCCGGCCGGCCAAACCGGCTGAGCCCACCCTGCTGAAGCGGGCGGACGGCAAGACCCCGGAGGAAGCCGCCCGCGCCGAACGCGCCGCAAGCGAGCCGGCGCCCGCCGCCGCGCAGCCCGCCCAGAAAGCGGAGCCGCAGGAGGATCTGGCTCCCACGCGCGCCGAAGAGGAAATGCTGGAGATTCCGGCCTTCCTGCGCCGTCAGGCGAACTGACGACCTGGACGTCGGTCTGACCGACCGCAACCGGGTCCGCCCGCGAGGGCGCTAAACATCGGAGCCAGGACCGGTGCGGCCGTCCCCGAGCGATCGGGGACGGCCGAACTGGATCAGAGGACGCTAGGTCTTGTTGCAAAGGCGATCCGGCCGGCCGCCGTCGCGGTCTCGCCAAGCGCCGATCAACCCTTTATTTCTGCGACGCTTTTTACGGATGACGGGGAAACGTCTCGAATGCGGCGCAATGCAACATTTCGTAACACTATTTGATTTGAGGGCTTGAATCGCCGCTGCTACACCACGAACGCTCGCGAAGAAGACGAGCCTCCGCGCCGGCCGTAAGCCGCTGACGTTAGGCGGACGGGCGCAGGCGGCGGACAGTTGGGGGTAGGGTTTTGGCGTTTCGATCAACGGGTGAAGGTTTGGGGGATCCGATGCTGGACGGTATGAGCGAGGCAAACGGGATCGGCGCGCGCTGGTCGGCCGCTAACGGGTCGACCGATCGGGCCGTCGCCTCGCCGACCGACGGCCTGCAGCGCACCCTGCGCTCGGCCATCTGCTGCAGCGGCGTCGGCCTGCACAGCGGCGAGACGGTCACCATGACCCTCACCCCCGCCGAACCGGATGTCGGGATCGTCTTCCGCCGCACCGATCTGAAAAACGGGGCCCGCGACATCCCGGCGCGGTTCGACGCCGTCGTCGACACGCGGCTGTGCACCACGCTCGGCAACGACCATGGGACTCGCGTCGCGACGGTCGAGCATCTGATGGCTGCGCTCGCCGGCTGCGGGGTCGACAATGCGATCGTCGAGATCGACGCGCCCGAAGTTCCGGTCATGGACGGCAGCAGCGAGCCTTTCGTCTTCCTGATCGAGTGCGCCGGCGTGGTCGATCAGGCGGCCGCGCGCCGCACCCTTGTTGTGCGCCGCCCGGTCGCGGTCGAGGAAGGCGACGCCCGCGCCTCGCTTGAGCCGTCCGACGGCTTCACCATCAGTCTGGACATCGACTTCGCCAGCCGCGCGATCGGCCGGCAGGAGCTGCATCTGGACGTCTGCGACCTTTCCTTCAAGCGCGAGATCAGCCGTGCGCGCACCTTCGGCTTCCTGCATGAGGTCGAGGCCCTGCGCGCCGCCGGGCTTGCGCGCGGCGGCAGCCTGGACAACGCCGTCGTCGTCGACGGCGACACGGTGCTGAACCAAGAGGGCTTGCGCTTTGAGGACGAGTTCGTGCGCCACAAGGTGCTGGACTGCATCGGCGACATGGCTCTTGCCGGCGCGCCGATCGCCGGGCGTCTGCGCGGACGTCGCACGGGCCACGGGTTGAACAACCGTCTGCTGCGCGCGCTGTTCGCCGACCGCGAGAACTACATGCTCGCGCCCGTGACGGAGCTCGCCGCCGCCGCGGAGTGACGCCCCCTTTCTCGAGTCGCCTAAGACACGGCCCTTGCGCGCGATCCGGCGCCCTTAAGGCTCGCGTGCGCGCACAGCGCCCGGTCGCGGCCGGCGTCGATTGCAGTCCAGGCGTTTTGCGGATCCCTGTTCGCTCGGGGACGCGCTGCGAACTGCGCCCCGCAAGGCCGGGCGCCAAGACGCACTCAAGGGTCCGCTCGCCGAAACTCCGGCGCGAAACCTTCGCTCCCCCCTTTTCCCGAACGCGCGCACGCACTATGACAGGGTGACGAGAACTTGGTCCGGCGACGGGGACGGCGTGTGACGCGAAAGATGCGGAGCGAAGACGGGTTGGGCGCGGCGGCGCGCCTGCTGCGCGCGGCCCTGATCGGGTTGCTGGCGCTCGGCGCCGTCGCGTGCTCTGGCGACGAAGAGCCCGAATATGTGGAGCGCCCGGTGGAGGAGCTCTACAACGACGCGATGGATCAGCTGGAGGCGGAGAACTACGAGCAGGCGAATCAGGCCTTTGAGGAGGTCGACCGCCAACACCCCTATTCCGTCTGGGCGACCAAGGCGCAATTGATGAGCGCCTACACCAACTACCTAGCCGACCAATACGACGAAGCGATCATCGCGTTGGACCGCTTCATCGACCTGCATCCGGGCAACCGCGACATCGCCTACGCCTACTATCTGCGCGCCATCAGCTATTACGAGCAGATCATCGACGTTCAGCGCGATCAGCGGGTGACCCAGCTGGCCCTTGATTCGCTGCAACAGGTCGTCCAACGGTTCCCCAATAGCGAATACGCCCGTGACGCCTCGCTCAAGATCGATCTCACGCGCGACCATCTGGCCGGCAAGGAAATGGCGATTGGACGCTATTACCTGACCGATCGCGAGCATTTCGCCGCCATCAACCGCTTCAAGACGGTGATCGAGCAGTACCAGACCACCACGCATGTGCCGGAGGCGCTGCACCGCCTGGTCGAGAGTTATCTGGCGCTCGGAATCACCCAGGAGGCGCAGATGGCCGCCGCCGTGCTCGGCCACAACTTCCCCGGCAGCGAATGGTACCAGGATTCCTACGCCCTGCTTGAAGGCCGGGACCTGACGGAGGCGCGCAGCGAGCGATCCTGGCTGGGCGCGGCCTGGGACTGGATCTTCTGAGCGCGGAGCCGCGAACCTCTTCATGCTGACCGATCTCTCCATTCGCGACGTGGTGCTGATCGACCGGCTTGACCTCGATTTCACCCCAGGACTCGCGGTGCTGACCGGCGAGACGGGCGCCGGCAAGTCGATCCTGTTGGATTCGCTGGGCCTGGCCCTCGGCCGGCGCGCCGACGCAAAACTGGTGCGACCCGACGCCGAGAAGGCGAGCGTCACGGCCGCCTTCCGGCCGCCCGAGGGCCATCCGGTCTGGGCCTTGCTCGACGAGCATGAAATCGCTCCGGAAGACCAGGTCACTCTGAAGCGCGTGCTCTCCGCCGACGGCCGCAGCAAGGCCTTCGTCAACGACTCGCCCTGCGGCGTCGGCCTGCTGAAGCAGATCGGCGAGACGCTCGTCGAAATCCAAGGCCAGTTCGATCAGCAGGGGTTGATGGACGCCGCCACCCATATCCGCATGCTGGACGCTTACGGGCGCCTGGGGGGCGACGTCCGCGCGGTGCGCGCGGCGCATGATCTCTGGCGGACGGCCGAGCGCGCGCTCGCCGACGCGCGCGCCGGCGCACAGAAGGCCCGGGCCGAGGAGGAGTTCCTGCGCTACGCCGTCGACGAACTCGACCGGCTCGCCCCGAAGCCCGGCGAAGAGGGCGAGCTGGCGGACAAGCGGACCTTCCTGCAAAGCGCTGAGCAGATCACCGAGGCGATCAATCAGGCCCTGGAGGATATCGGCGGCTCTGAGGGCGCAGAGGCCCGCATCATGGCCGCCCAACGCTCGCTTGACCGGATCGCCGACAAGGCGGGCGGGCGATTGGACGACGCCGTCTCGGCGCTCGGCCGCGCCGCGGTGGAGGCGGAGGAGGCCCTCTCCGCCCTGAACCGCGCCGGAGCGGACCTGGACGTCGGCGGCGAGGACGTGGAGGCGGTCGAAGAACGGCTTTTCGCCCTGCGCGACGCAGCGCGCAAGCATCAGGTCCCGGTCGACGCCCTGCCCGGCCTGCGCGAGGAGTTGAGCGGTCGACTGCAGCTGCTGGAGTCGGGCGAGGAAACGCTGTCGACGCTCGAAAAAGAAGCCGCGCGCGCGAAGGCTTCCTACAAGCGGGCGGCCGACGCCCTGTCGGCGGCGCGCGCGAAAGCGGCCGAGGCGCTGGACGATGCGGTCAACCGCGAACTGCCGCCGCTGAAACTTGAGAAAGCGCGCTTCACGACCGAGATCTCGGCCCTTCAAGAGACGGATTGGGGTCCGCGGGGGACCGACCGGGTTGCGTTCACGGTGCGCACCAATCCCGGCATGCCGGCCGGCCCGCTGGACAAGATCGCCTCGGGCGGCGAACTCAGCCGCTTCTTATTGGCGATCAAGGTCTCCCTGGCGGAAGTTGGGACGATCCCGACGCTGGTCTTCGACGAGGTCGACAGCGGCGTCGGCGGCGCGACCGCCGCGGCGGTGGGCGAACGACTGACGCGTCTGTCCGAACGCGTGCAGCTGCTTGTCGTCACGCACAGTCCGCAGGTCGCCGCCCGCGGCGCCGACCATTGGCGGGTCGCCAAGACGGAGCGCGGCGGCCAGATGTCGACGGCGGTCGAACGCCTGGACGACGGCGCGCGGCGCGAAGAGATCGCACGCATGCTGTCCGGCGCGGAGATCACGGACGAGGCGCGCGCGGCGGCCGACCGCCTGCGCGAGGGGGCGAAACGCGAGGGAGCCGGAGCGTGACCCGCGATTTGTCGGATAAGGCGGTCGACGACCTGACGAAGGAGGAGGCGCGCCGCGAACTCGCGCGCCTTGCGATGGAGATCGCCCATCACGACGCGCTCTACTTTCAGGAGGACGCGCCGGCGATCTCCGACGCCGCGTATGACGCGCTGCGCGAGCGCAACCGCGCGATCGAGGAACGCTTCCCCGATCTGAAACGGGCCGACAGCCCCTCGGAGCGCGTCGGCGCCAAGATCAAGAGCGGCTTCGCCAAGATCAAGCATGCGATCCCGATGCTCTCGCTCGGCAACGCCTTTTCGGACGAGGAGGTTGAGGAGTTCGTCGAGCGCGTGCGCCGCTTCCTGGGGCTCAAAGGTGAGGACGACGTCGAGATCGTGGCCGAGCCGAAGATCGACGGCCTCTCGGCCTCGCTGCGCTACGAAGACGGCAAGCTGGTCTACGCCGCCACCCGGGGCGACGGGGCGGAGGGGGAGGACGTCACCCGCAACATGCTGACCCTCGACGACGTACCCGAAGCGCTGCCGGGCCGAGACTGGCCGGATGTGCTCGAGGTCCGCGGCGAGGTCTATATGGCGAAGTCGGACTTTCTGGACCTGAACAAGCGCCAGGAGGAACGCGGCGCCAAGGTGTTCGCCAACCCGCGCAACGCCGCCGCCGGCAGCCTGCGCCAGCTCGACCCCAAAATATCCGCTGAGCGGCCGCTGCATTTCTTCGGCTACGCGTGGGGGGAGGTTTCGCGACCGTTGGGCGAGACCCAGGCCGAGGCGCGTCAGGCGATCGCAGATCTCGGTTTCACGCTCAACGAACCCGCGGCGCTGTGCAAAACCGTCAAGGGCATGCTGGACCATTACCGCAAGATCGAACGCCGGCGGGCCGACCTGGCGTTCGACATCGACGGCGTGGTCTACAAGGTGAACCGCCTCGACTGGCAGGAGCGCCTTGGACAGGTCAGCCGCGCCCCGCGCTGGGCGATCGCCCACAAGTTTCCCGCCGAGAAGGCGCAGACGCTCGTCAATCGGATCACCGTCCAGGTGGGCCGCACCGGCGCGTTGACGCCGGTCGCCAACCTGGAGCCGGTGACGGTCGGCGGCGTGGTCGTCAGCCGGGCCACGCTGCACAACGAGGACGAAATCGAACGCCTCGGCGTCAAGGAAGGCGACACGGTCAAAATCCAGCGCGCGGGCGACGTCATCCCGCAGGTGCTGGAGGTGGTGAAGGACGGCGGCGGCAAGCCCTTCAAATTTCCAAAGGAATGCCCCGTCTGCGGCAGCGACGTGGAGCGCGACGAGGGCGAGGTCGTCTGGCGCTGCACGGGCGGGCTGATCTGCGACGCCCAGGCCGTCGAGCGCCTGAAGCATTTCGTCAGCCGGGACGCCTTCGACATAGAAGGCATGGGCGCGAAGGTGATTGAGGAGTTCTGGGCCGACGAGCTCATCAAACAGCCGGCCGACATCTTCCGCCTGTCCAAGCGCAAGGACGCGATCAAGGCGCGCGATCGTTGGGCCGATCAGAAAGTCGGCAATTTGCTGGAGGCGATAGAAGAGCGCCGGGAGATTCCGCTCGACCGATTCATCTTCGCTCTCGGCGTTCGGCATGTCGGGCAAACGACGTCGAAACTGCTGGCGCGAACCTACAATCGCCTGGACGCCTGGCGGACGGCGATGGAGCAGGTCGCAGCCGAGCGCAAGCAGGTCTCACACGCGCCCAAGAAGCCCGAGGAGGTGGGCGACGCCTACGCCGAGCTGTGCGGCATCGACACGGTCGGGATGACGGCGGCCGACAGTCTCGCGGCCTTCTTCGGCGAACGGCACAATCTGGACGTCCTGGACGAGTTGGAGAAGGAACTGACGGTGAAAGACGTCGCGGCGCCGACGAGCGACTCGCCCGTCGCGGGCAAGACCGTCGTCTTCACCGGCTCGCTTGAGAAAATGACCCGCAGCGAGGCGAAGGAACGCGCGGAACGGTTGGGCGCGAAGGTCTCGGGCTCCGTTTCGAAAAAAACCGACTACGTTGTGATCGGGGCTGACGCAGGCTCCAAGGCGAAGAAAGCGAAAGAGCTCGGCGTGACTATGCTGAGCGAAGAGGATTGGCTTACACTGATCGACGGGTCGGCGGCCCCTGGGAAGGCCGCCGATTCGAAACAGGAGGATGCGGACGGCGGCTCCGGCGGCGCCTCGCAAGGGCGTTTGTTGTGAAGCCGTCCCGTCGGCCATGAGGTGACGGGACATGAGAACGGCGGATCAGCGGCGCGCTCGGCGGGGAGCGGCGCGCTGGCGGCGGGCGACGACGAGCCTTCTCGTCTGCGCCCTTCTCGGGCTGGGGGCGGTCGGACCGGCCGCTGCGCAGACCGACGGCGAGCGCGAGTCAAGTTGGACCATCCTCGAATATGATTCGAAAGGGCGCGTCATCGGCGCGCGCTCCGGCTCGGCCGAGGACGGCGCGCCGGGCTCGGAAACGCCGGTCGAGAAGCAGGTCGAAAGCGGCGAACTGCTGATCGCCGAACCGCCAGCGGGGGCCGACGCGACGCTGCGCGGCCTCGGCTTCCGGATCCTCGAGCGCTCTCAACTCGACGCGTTGGAGATCGAAATGTGGCGGGTCGAGACGCCCGAAGGCGTCGCCCTGCCGGAGGCGCTGCGACGGGCGCGCGAAGCCCTGCCGGACTCGCTGATAGACACCAACGATCTGTTGGACCTCTCGTCGGGGCGCGGTGTGCAGGCGGCTCGCCCTCAGCTGGCTCAAGGGGCCCAGGATTTCGCGCGCGACACGGTCGGCTGGGGCGTCGTTCCCGACACATGCGGGGCCGGCGTCAAATTGGGTCAGATCGACGGGGCCGTGGATGTCGGCCACCCGGCGCTGGCCGACCGGGATGTGATCTACAAGAGCCTGATCAAGCAAGACCGCGAGCCGGCGGCGGAGGATCACGGCACCGCCATCGCCGTGCTGATGGTCGGAAAGCCGCGACCCGGACGCTCAGGCGGCCTGCTGCCGGGCGCGACCCTCTACGCCGCCAACATATTCGAGACGTGGGGCGGACGAGCGCGCGGCAATCTGGCCGCGATGATACGCGCCGTCGACTGGTTGGTGTCGAACGGCGTACAGGTGGCGAACTTCTCCGTCGCGGGCGGGGAAAACGTCCTGATGCGCCTTGCGGTCGCGCGCGCCTCGGCTAAGGGGCTGATCATCGTCGCCGCCGCCGGCAACAAGGGAGCCGGCGCCCAGGCCGCCTGGCCGGCCGCAGATCCGAAGAGCCTGGCCGTCACCGCAATCGACCGCGGGCTCGGCCTCTACCGCTTCGCAAATCGGGGCGGCTACATCGACTTCGCCGCGCCCGGCGTCGATTTGGTGACCGAGACCCCGCGCGGTCTGCGCGAGCAAAGCGGCACCTCAATGGCGACGCCCTTCATCACCGCCGTCGTAGCGCTGCACCTGCAGGCGGGCTTCCCCGCGGATCCAGACCGCATTCGGGAGAGCATGAAACGCTACGTCCACGATCTCGGCGACAAGGGACGCGACCCGGAATACGGCTGGGGACTGGTGCGCATCCGCCCGCAATGCGGCTGACGCCCCCTCAAATCGGGGCGCAGGCGTCTTCCAGCCAGCGGCGAACGTCGGCCTCCACGATCGGGCCGATCTCTTCCAAGACGCGAGCGTGGTAGCCGTCTAGCCACGCGACCTCGTGGACCGCCAGCAGCGCCGGTTCGATGAGCCGCCGGTCGATCGGCGCCAACGTAAGGGTCTCGAAGCCGTACAGCTCCTTCTCGGCGCCCTCCGCCGGATTCACCACCGGGTAGACCGCCACGAGGTTTTCGATGCGGATGCCGAAGGCCCCGGTCTTGTAGTAGCCGGGCTCGTTCGAGACGATCATGCCGGGCTGCAGAGGAACCGCGCTGTGGCTCTTCGAGATTCGCTGCGGCCCTTCATGGACGTTCAAGTAACTGCCGACCCCGTGCCCGGTGCCGTGGTCGTAATCGACGCCCGCCGCCCATAAGGCTTGGCGCGCGAAGGGATCGAGCTGACTGCCGGTCACGCCCTTGGGGAAACGCGCCGTCGCAATCGCGATATGGCCTTTCAACACTTGGGTGAAGCGCGTGCGCATCTCCGCCGTCGGCGCGCCGATCGGAATCGTGCGGGTGACGTCGGTGGTGCCCTCGTCATACTGGCCGCCGCTGTCGACCAGCAGGAGGGAGCCCGGCTCTATCCGTCGGTTGGTGGTCGGCGCGGCGCGGTAATGGACGATCGCCCCGTTCGGGCCGTAGCCTGCGATGGTCTCGAAGCTTGGACCGTTGAACCGCACGCCGCGCGTCCGGAATTCGTACAATTTGTCGATGGCGTCGAGCTCGGTGATCGACCCGTTCTCGCTCACCGACTCCAACCAGTGCAGGAACCGGGCGAGCGCCGCGCCGTCGCGGCGGTGGGCCAAGCGCGCGCCCTCGATCTCCACCTCGTTCTTCAGGGCCTTGGGCAATTGGCAGGGATCCTCGCCCTCCACCACCTGCGCGCCGCCCTTCGACAGATGATCGACGACGGCCGCCGGCCCGCCGACGGCGTCGGCCAGGACGCGAACGCCGGGCTCGGCGCGGCCCAACGCCTGAAGCGCCGCGGCGAAGCCGTCCATCGGGTGCAGCGCCACGCCCTCGTCCAACGCCTCCCGCGCGGCGTCCGTCAGCTTGCGGGCGTCGAGAAACCAATCGACCGAGCCGTCGCTTTTCAACACCGCATAGCTCAAGGCCAGCGGACAATTGGGCACGTCGCCGCCGCGCACGTTCAACAGCCAGGCGATCGAGTCGCTCGCCGTCAACACCGCGGCCGCGATCTTCCGCCGCGCGAGATCGGCGCCCAGGCGCAGCCTTTTGGCGAGGCTGGTCTCGCCCGCATACTCGATCGCATGGGGCGCGATCGGCGCTGCAGGCGGGGCGGGCTGATCGGTCCAGACGGCGTCGACCGGGTTGCCGTCGACCGCAACCAATTCGGCGCCCACCTCGTCCGCGGCGCGTTTCAGATGGCCGAGGCCCGCGCGGGTGTGCAGCCACGGGTCGTAGCCGATCCGTTCGCCCTCGACGAAGGTCTCGCGGATCCAGGCCGTCGGCGGCTCCTCCATCAGGTGGCGGGGCGTAAAGGTCTGGGGGTCGACCTGATCGCGCACCTGCAGCGTGTAACGCCCGTCGACGAAGATCGCGGCGCGGTCGCGCGCGACGCCGAGGAACCCGGCCGATCCGGAAAAGCCGGTCAGCCACTGCACCCGCTCGGCGTAGGCCGGCATGTACTCGCCCATGAATTCGTCGGTGCGGGGGGCCAGGAAACCGTCCAGTCCGCGCCGTTGAAGCTCGGCGCGCAAAGCCGCCAGCCGGTCGGGCGGAGCCGGTTGCACGCCCAGGCCGCCGGGCTCCGAGCAGGCGTCGGCGGGGCGATCGGCGTCAGGCGCTGTCATGGGGCGATCCTTATCGGCTTGAACGGACGACCAGAAAGCTAGGAGCGCGCGCGGGCCTTGGCAAGAAGCCGGTCGTAGGCCCCCAAAGCTATGCGCCGCGTGCAAATGGGGAATGCAAAACTGACAATCCTTAGCGTCGCAGTTCACGCTCATATCGGGAATAACAGGGCGACGTCGCCGTTCCCCCTCCTCCCCCGTCGGCGGCGGCGCCCTTCCCCGGGCGGATGCGGAGCCCCCGAAAATCCGCATCCGCCGCCCGGAACACCGGGTCAAGCGGCCGGCCTCCCTCCCCCGGGACCGGCCGCTTCGTTTGCGGGGGGCCGGCGCCGCGTCAGCCCGCCAGCAGCAAGGCGCTCCAGCCGTCGATCCGACGCCGACCGAGGAGGCGCAGCCCTTGCGTTCGGTAGGCGTTGAGGACCATCGCCTCCTGCTCGATCAGCAAGCCGGACAGGATCACCCGCCCGCCCGGCGCGCAAGCCCGCGCGATCGCGGGGGCGAGCGCGCGCAGCGGTTTGGCCAGAATGTTGGCGACGATCAGATCGTACGGGCCGCCGGCGCGAAGGCGGCGATCCTGGAGTCCCGCCGCCGTCACCGGCCGGAGATAGGCGGCAAGGCCGTTGAGCCGGGCGTTCTCCGCCGCGACCCGCACCGCCTCGGGATCGATGTCGCTGGCGGCGACCGGACGGTGCGTCGTCCGGGCGAGCCCCATTGCTAGAATGCCCGTCCCGCAGCCGAGGTCCAGCGCGTTTCGCGGGCGCGTGCGCTTCAAGAGCGCATCCAGCATCAACAGGCAGGCGCGGGTCGTAGCGTGCGTGCCGGTGCCGAAGGCGGTGCCGGCGTTGACGATCAGTTCCACCGCGCCCGGCGGCGGATTCTCAGTCGAAAACTCCTGGTGCACGTAGAACCGGCCGGCGCGGATCGGGCTGAAGCTTTTCTGATTCTCGGCGACCCAATCGATTTCCGGCAGCGGCGCGGCGTGAGGCTCCGGCTCGGCGACCCCGCACTCCGCCGCGGCCAGCGCGATCCGGGGACCGAGAACGCCCCAGTCGGGCATGCCGTCGGTATAGAACTCAAGCGACCAGCGCTTGGCCGGCCCCGCGCCAGCGCCGTCGGGCGCCTCGAACGTCGCCTGACCCAGCACGAAGCCGTCGACGGCGGCGCCGAAGGCGTCAGCCGTCGCCTCGTCGGGCAGCAGCAGTTCGGTTTTCCAGACTTGGGCGATCACGCCGTCACACCGGCGTGATTGCGGACCCGCGAGAGATCGCGACGACGCCGGAGCGCGCGACTTCGATATCGCCCAACGCCTGCATCAGCTCGATGAAACTGTCGACCTTGTCGGGCGAGCCTTGGATCAGGAAGACGAAGCTCTCCAGCGTGGTGTCCGCCACCTTGGCGCCGTAGACGTCCGCGATGCGCAGGCTCTCGCGCCGATAGTGGTCGGAGGCCTTCACCTTGACCAGCGCCAGCTCCTTCTCGACGTGCGGACCCTCAAGCGTCAGATCGTGCACGTTGTGGACCGGGACCAGACGCTGCAGCTGCGCCTTGATCTGTTCGATCACCATCTCGGTGCCGGTCGTGACGATGTTGATGCGGCTCACCGTCTCGTCTTCGGTGACGGTCGAGACGGTCAGGCTTTCGATATTGTAGCCGCGCCCCGAAAACAGACCGATCACGCGCGCCAGCACGCCCGGCTCGTTGTCGACGATGACCGCGAAGGTGTGGCGGCGCACCGCCTGATCCTGTTTCTCGAAGGTGTAGGCCGCTCCCGGCTGACCCACGGTCCCGCTCTTCGCCATACCTTGTTTCCTCGACCCCTCGCCGCCCGTCCGCGGCCCGTTCTTGCTGTATCCGTCCGGCATCGGCTTACACCAGCACCCGGCCTTCGGCGCTGACCGCCTCGTGTCCCTCGCCCAGCGGGGCCAGCAGCATGTCGTTGTGCGCGGCGCCCGACGGAATCATCGGATAACAGTTTTCGGCCGGGTCGACGGCGACGTCGCATAGAACCGGACCGTCATGGGCCAGCATCTCGGCGATCATGTCGTCGAGTTCGCCCGGCGTGGTCGCGCGCAGGCCCTTGAGGCCGTACGCCTCGGCCAGCTTCACGAAGTCGGGCAGCGCCTCGGAATAGCTCTCCGAATAGCGGCCGCCGTGCAGCAGCTCCTGCCATTGGCGCACCATGCCCATGTACTTGTTGTTCAGGATGAAAATCTTGACCGGCAGGCGGTACTGCACGGCCGTCGACAGCTCCTGGATGTTCATCAGGATCGACGCTTCGCCGGCGATGTCGACCACCAGCCCTTCGGGATGGCCGAGCTGCGCGCCGATCGCCGCCGGCAGCCCGTATCCCATCGTCCCCAGGCCGCCGGAGGTCATCCAGCGATTGGGTTTGTGGAAGCTGAAATGTTGCGCCGCCCACATTTGGTGCTGGCCGACCTCGGTGGTGATGTAAACGTCGTCCCCGCGATCGCGCGTCACCTCGTAGAGCCGCTTTATGGCGTGCTGGGGCTTTATGATCTCGTCCGAATTCTGGAAGGACAGGCATTGCTTGGCCCGCCACTCGTCAATCTGCTCCCACCAGGCGGCGAGCGCGTTCTCGTCCGGGCGCTTGTGCCGCGCGCGGAAGACCTTGATCAGATCTTCCAACGCATAACCGCAGTCGGCCACGATCGGCAGTTCCACCGCTACGTTCTTGTTGATCGAACTGGGATCAATGTCGATGTGGATCTTGCGGCTGCCGGGCGAGAATTCGTCCAGTTTGCCGGTGATCCGATCGTCGAAGCGCGCGCCCACGCACAACATGACGTCGCAGTCATGCATCGCCCAATTGGCCTCATAGGTCCCGTGCATGCCCAGCATGCCGAGGAATTGCGGCTCACTCGCCGGGAAGGCCCCGAGGCCCATCAACGTCAGCGTGCAAGGGAAGTTCGTCATCTTCACGAACTCCGTCAGCAGTTGGCTCGCCGCGGGACCCGCGTTCACGACGCCCCCGCCGGCGTAGACGACGGGCTTCTTGGCCGACAGCAGCATGTCGACCGCGGCCTCGATACGATCGCGCTCGGGCTTCACCTGCGGCCGATAGGTCTTGTGTTGCTGCTTGCCGTTCGGGGCGGTGTACTCGCCCTCCGCGAACTGCACGTCCTTGGGGATGTCGATCACGACCGGACCGGGCCGCCCGGCGGTCGCGACATAGAAGGCCTCGTGCATCGTCTTCGAGAGACGGTCGACGCTTTTGACCAGATAGTTGTGCTTGGTGCAGGGGCGCGTGATACCGGTCGTATCGCATTCCTGAAACGCGTCGTTGCCGATCAGGTGGGTCGGCACCTGGCCGGTCAGGCAGATCAGCGGGATGGAATCCATCAGCGCGTCGGTCAGCCCCGTCACCGCATTGGTCGCGCCGGGGCCGGACGTCACCAGCACGACGCCCGGCTTGCCGGTGGCGCGCGCATAGCCTTCGGCGGCGTGGACGGCGCCCTGCTCGTGGCGGACCAGGATGTGGCGGATGCGGTTCTGCTTGAACAGTTCGTCATAGATCGGAAGGACCGCGCCGCCAGGATAGCCGAAGACGACCTCGACGCCCTGATCGACCAGGCTTTTGATCACCATCGCGGCCCCGGACATCGTAGTCGTGCTCATGTCTCGCCTTCCTCTTTTCGCCGTCGGGCGTCGCGCGCTCACCCGCGCCGCGCCCCCGATCCTCACTGAAATTCCGTCTAAAGGCCCGGAAAATCGGGCTTTTACCGCCTCTTGCGGCGGCGCACCATAGGCCCGGCCTCCTAGGGGGTCAAGCGCTTATCGCGAATAAATGCAAAAACTCTTTCCATCAGTTTTTCCGAATATTGCTCATTAAGGATCAAATCCGGAAGGATCTGTCTCTTGAGCCAAGTCGTCTGCCGTTTGGCGTATTGCCGGGTGGCGATTTTGGCCGCCTCGGCCGCCTCGGCCAGCGACATCTGGCCGCGTGCGGCCGCCGCCAGTTCCGGCGCGCCCACCGCCTTCAAGAGCGGCGCGTCGGCGGGCGGATCGGCGGCCAGCAGCGCGCGCAGCTCCGCAAGCGCCCCGGCCGCGATCATGGCGTCGAAGCGCTCCTCGATCCGGCGGACCAGCGCCTCGCGCGGCGGCGCCAGCACGATCACGGTGAAGGCGAAGCCCGGCGGCGGGCCGGAGGGCGGCTCCGCCTGCCAGGACGACAACGTGCGCCCGCTCGCCTCATAGACCTCCAGCGCGCGGGCGATGCGCTGGCGGTCGGCGGGCGCGATGCGCGCCGCCGCAGGCGGATCGATCTCCGCAAGCTCCCGATGCAGCGCCTCGGGCCCTTGCCTCTCGACGCGCGCGCGCAGGCCCTCGCGCAGGGCGTCAGGCACCTCCGGCATCGGCGACAGGCCCTCTAGCATGGCCTTAACGTAAAAGCCCGTACCGCCGGCCAGGATCGGCAGCCGCCCCACGGCCGCCGCCTCTTCCATCGCCGCCACCGCCAGCGCCCGCCAACGATGCGCCGAACAGGTCTCTCCCGCCCCCAGGACGCCATAGAGCCGATGGGGAACCCGCGCCTCCTCCGCGGCGCTCGGCCGGGCGGTCAGCAAGGGCAGTTCCCGGTATATCTGCATGCTGTCGGCGTTGACGATCGTCCCGTCGAACGCCTCGGCCGCGTCGAGCGCCAGCGCGGACTTTCCGCTAGCGGTCGGGCCGAGGATGACGAGGGCGGGGGTGGCGGGCATCTGGACGATCCGGACCTAAGGGCGGCGCCGCCAGCCCGCCATCTGAAGAGCGGGGGTCGGCTGAGCGCCCGTAACGCTAGCACCGCGTCGCGCAATCGTCACTTGCCGGGCGGGCGACGGGGCGGTAGGTCCCTTCCCCGTGATGAACGATTCCGCTCTCTCCCCCGCCCTCGCGCAGGTCCTCACCCTCGTCGCCCCCGGCGACCGGGGTTTGACGGACGCCGATTGCGAGGCCGCCGCGGCGGCGCTGTCCCAGGCTGGCGCAAGCCGCGTCGGCGCGCCCCGCTGGCTGTGCGAGGGCCTCGCCGTCGATCTGCCCTTCGAGGGGCTGGAGCGCGCCGCCGCGCACGCCGCGGTCGACGAGGCGGCGGCGCTGGTGCGCCTGGACCGCGCGGCGCAAGCCGCCGCGGGGCGCCGGAAGCGCATGCTGATCGCCGACATGGACAGCACCATGATCGAGATCGAGACGCTGGATACGATCGCGAGCCTGCTGGGCTTCGGCGAGGAAGTGGCCGAGATCACGCGCCGCTCGATGAACGGCGAGATCGGCTTCGAGGAGAGCCTGGTCGAGCGGGTGGCGCTGCTGGCGGACCACCCGGCCGACGAGACGCTGGCCCAAGTGATGGCGCGCGTCACCTACACCCAGGGCGGCGAGACGCTGGTGCGCACCATGGCGGCGAACGGGGCGCGCTGCCTGCTGGTCTCCGGCGGCTTCACCTTCACGACCGAGGTCGTCCATCGCGCGCTCGGCTTCCACGCCCATAAAGCCAATGTGCTGGAAGTGGTCGACGGCCGCTTCACCGGACGGGTCAAAGGATCGATCGTCGGCCGCGCCACCAAGCGGGAGACGCTTGAGGCGTTAGCGCAGGAGATGAAGGCCGATTTGCGCGAGGCCGCAACCGTCGGCGACGGCGCGAACGATCTGGACATGCTGCAGGCCGCGGGCCTGGGCGTCGGCTACCGCGCCAAGCCGATCGTGCGCGCGCAAGCCCCCCATCGGATCGATCACACCGATCTGTCGACCCTGCTTTACTATCAGGGCTATCGCTTCGAGGAGTTCGTCACCGCCTGACGCACGGCTCCAAGGGTTAGGAGGACGCCATGCTGGCCGAGATGGAGCGCATCGCACTCAACTACGAGCTGGAGGGACCGGGCGACGCGCCGGTCGTGCTGTTCAGCCACTCGCTCGCCGCGGACCTGACCATGTTCGACGCGCAGATGAGCGCGTTTCGCGCCGGCGGCTATCGCATCCTGCGCTACGACATGCGCGGGCACGGCAAGAGCCCGCCCCCCGCGCCGGCGCAGCGGCGCATCACGATGGAGGATTTGGCGGACGACGCGGTCGCGCTGATGGATCGTCTGGGAATCGCGCGCGCCCATTGGGTCGGCCTGTCGATCGGCGGCATGATCGGTCAGATGATGGGGCTGCGCCATCCGGACCGGGTCGAGAGCTTGACGCTGACCAGCACCGCCAGCGCGGTTCCCGCGGAGGCGGCGCCGATGTGGGACGAGCGCATCGCCAAGGCGAAACAGGAAGGCATGGAGGCCCTGGTCGAGGGCACGATCGAGCGCTGGTTCACCCGGGCCGCCCGCACCGCCGCCCTGCCGGAGATCGCGCCCGTCCGACGGATGATCGCGAACACGTCCGTCGAGGGCTTCGTCGCCTGCTGCGGCGCGATCAAACAATGGCGCTTCACCGAGCGCTTGCCCGAAATCCGCAAGCCCGCGCTCGTCGTGCAGGGGCGCGAGGATCCGGGGACGACGGTCGAGGCCGGCCAGGTCATCGCCGAACATCTGCCCGGCGCCCGGATCGAGGTGGTCGAGGACGCCGCCCACCTCGCCAATATCGAACAGGCGGAGCGCTGGACGGCGATCGTCAAGGATTGGGTCGACGCCAACGCCAGGGTTTAAGGCAGCCGCGCGATCCGAAGCAGGTTGGTCTTGCCGGGCGTCCCGAAGGGCACGCCGGCGGTGACGACGATGCGGTCGTCGCTTTCCGCAAAGCCGTCGATCTTCGCCTGATGCAGCGCAGTCTCCACCATGTCGTCCAAATTGCGGGCGTCCGGCGCGCGCGCCGAATGGACGCCCCATACCAGCGCCAGCTTGCGCGCCGTCTCCTCCCGCGGGGTGAGCGAGATGATCGGCCGATCCGGCCGCTCGCGCGCGATGCGCACGGTGGTGGAGCCGCTGGTGGTGTAGGTGACGATCGCCGACGCCGTGATCGTCTCGCCCACCTGACGGGCGGCGGCCGACATGGCGTCCGCGGTGGTCGCCTCCGGCTCCAGACGCTGGGCCTCGATCACCTCGCGGTAATAAGGATCCTTCTGCACGCGCTGGATGATGCGGTCCATCATCTCGACCGTCTCGACCGGATAGGCGCCGACCGCCGTCTCGGCCGACAGCATCACGGCGTCCGCCCCGTCATAGACGGCGGTCGCGACGTCGGAGGCCTCGGCCCGGGTCGGAACCGGCGCGTCGACCATCGAATCCAGCATCTGGGTCGCCACGACCACAGGCTTGCCGGCCCGGCGCGCGCTGCGCACGATGTCGCGCTGCAGGACCGGCACGTCCTCCGGCGGCATCTCGACGCCCAGATCGCCGCGCGCGACCATGATGCCGTCGGACAGCTCGACGATCTCCTCCAACCGTTCGATCGCCGCCGGCTTCTCCAGCTTCGCCATGATCCAGGCGCGGCCTTCAATGATCGCTTGCGCCTCCGCCACATCCTCCGGGCGCTGGACGAAGCTGAGCGCCACCCAGTCGACGCCCAGCTCAAGCCCGTAGGCCAGATCCTCGCGGTCCTTGTCCGTCAGCGGAGACAGCGGCAGGACCACGCCCGGCACGTTGACGCCCTTGCGCTCGCTCAATGTCCCGCCTACGGCGACGCGGCAGTCGGCCGAGGCCTCGTCGCAACGCTCCACGGTCAGTCTGAGCCGCCCGTCGTCCAGCAGCAGGTCGGCGCCCGGCTCCAGCGCCTTGAAGATCTCAGGGTGCGGCAGCCGCACCCGCGTCTGATCGCCCTTCGCGGCGTCCAGGTCCAGCCGGAAGGCCGCGCCTTCCTCCAACTCGACCGGCCCGTCCGCAAACGCGCCGATGCGCAGCTTCGGGCCTTGCAGGTCCAGCAGGATCGCGATCGGCCGTCCGGTCTTGCTCTCCAACGCGCGGATGGCGTCGAAGCGGGCCTTGTGGTCCGCCTTCTCGCCGTGGCTGAAATTCAGGCGGAAGACGTCGACGCCGGCCATGAACAAGGCTTCGATCATATCCGGATCCGAAGTGGCGGGGCCGAGGGTGGCCAGAATCTTGGTCTGCCGGGTGCGGCGCATGGGGACTCTCTAAGGATGATGGACCGGGCGCCAGCATAGGCGCGGAGGCGGACGGAGGCTCGCAGAATTTCCCGAGACCGTCTACGGGCGTTTGGCCCCTCCCCCTTGCCGAGAGAGACCCCCCTCGCCCCCTTCATAGGGGGAGAGGGAGGGACCCGCGGGCGCGCCAGCGGCCGTGGGAGGGCGGGCGAGGGTGAGGGGATGGTTGGGGTTTGGCCGGGGCACGGCCTTACAGCCCTCCCTCACCCAGCCGCCGCCCCGTCCGCTTTCCAGCGCTTCACCCCGCCCGTGTCGATCCCGAACAGGTCGAGCGCGCGCCCGACCGTGTGGGCGACCATGTCGTCCAGGCTTTCCGGCTTGGCGTAGAAGGCGGGGACCGGGGGGGCGACGATCCCGCCCATTTGCGTGACCGTCAGCATGTTCTGCAGATGCACTTGGGTCAGCGGGGTCTCGCGGGTCAGCAGCACGAGGCGCCGACGCTCCTTCAGCACCACGTCGGCGGAGCGCGACAGCAGGTTCGACGTCACCCCCGTCGCGATCTCCGCCAGCGTCTTCATCGAGCAGGGCGCGACGATCATCCCGTCGGTCGGGAAACTGCCGCTGGAGCAGGGCGCGCCGACGTCGCCGATGGCGTAGGCGCAATCGGCGAGGTCGCGCACGTCCTTGGCCTTCAGGTCGGTCTCGTAGGCGAGCGTCATCTCGGCGGCCTTGCTCATCACCAGATGCGTCTCAACCCCCGCGGCGCGCAGCGCGCGCAGGCATTCCAGCCCGTAGACGATCCCGCTCGCCCCTGTCAGGCCCACGATCAGGCGGCGGCGCGTTTGCCCGGCCGTCCCATTCTGCGCGTCTCGACCGATTGTCATATTCTCGCCCTTCACATCCAACGGCGTTCAGGTATCCTACAAGACCGTGCGGCGTTCAAGGAAGGCCGCAGGGGACACCGGGTCGGCCGCCCGTTCGGCCCGGCGCAAAGAACAAGGGGCGCACCGCCCGCCGATGCACCGGGGCCGCGACAGACCGCCCTCGACAGCCTCGGCGGAATTCTCATCCTTTCGGGTCCGCTCGAAGATAGGGCGATCCGGGAGGGAGGCGAGAGGCCGCACCGCCGCAAGGCGCGCCGGCCCCGCCGCAGAAGCCCGCCGGGCGACCGGGGACGGGCTGCGCGTCCGACGACCGAAGGCTACGGGCATCGGTTTCCGACCGCCGGCTTCAGACGGGTCGGCCCGCTCGGTTCATCGCAACCAGCGGAGGGTAGATCCCATGAGCAAATCCGATCGCATCGAAAGCTTGAAGGTGAAGCACGCGGAACTCGAAGCGGCCCTGCGCCGCGAGGAACTGCGGCCCCACCCCGACGATGCGGCGTGCCATCGGCTCAAGCGGGAGAAGCTCGCAGTCAAGGACGAGATGATGCGGATGGCGGAAGCCCCCTAACCGGCTCCCGCCTCTTTTATCAGCCGAGAACGCCCCCGGAGGAAGCTTCGGGGGCGTTTCTTGTGAGAAGGAGGTCACGCACGGACGGCGCGGATCGCTACTCCGGCGGCCGCTCCACGAAATTCGCCACCACGGTCTTCGTCCCCGCCTTGTCGAATTCGATGGTCAGCCGGTCGCCGGAGACCTTGATCACGGTGCCGGGGCCGAATTTCTGGTGGAAGCAGCGCTCGCCCTCGCCCCAGTCGCTGTCGGCCGCGCCGCCGATCGGCTCGGCGCGGACGTCGATGACGGGCGGACGCGACGCCCCCGCGAGGCCGCGCTCCTGCAGGCGCTTCCAGCCCGGCCCGCCGCCGGAGGAGAAGCCCGACGTGCGCTCCGGCGCGCCGGGCCGCAGGCCTGAGCCGCGGGCGCCGAAACCGCCATAGGAGCTTCCCCCGTACGCCCCGCCGTACATGAAGCCGGCGCGCTCCTCCGCCATGCCGCCGCCGGAGCCGGCGTAGACGCCGCGGTCGGCCTCCATCAGCACATGGTCCTTGGGCAGCTCGTCGATGAAGCGCGAGGGCAGCGCCGCCTGCCAGGAGCCGTGAATGCGGCGGTTGGCGGCGAAGCTGATCTCGCAGCGCTCGCGCGCGCGGGTGACGCCGACATAGGCGAGCCGGCGCTCCTCCTCCAGGCCCGCCAGCCCGTTCTCGTCCATCGCGCGCTGGTGGGGGAAGAGGCCCTCCTCCCAGCCGGGCAGGAAGACGGTCCCGAACTCCAGCCCCTTGGCGGCGTGGAGCGTCATCAGGCTCACCATCGGACCCTGCGCGCGGTCGTCGGCGTCCATCACCAGGCTGACATGTTCCAGGAACTGCGCGAGGTCGTCATATTCCTCCATCGCGGTCAGCAGTTCCTTCAGGTTCTCGAGCTTGCCGGGCGCCTCGGGCTTTTTGCTTTCCTTCCACATGGCGGTGTACCCGCTCTCGTCGAGGACGGTCTCGGTGAGTTCGATATGGTCGACGCCTTCGGCCAGGCGCCGCCAGCGGTCGAAATCATCCAGGATCGCGGTCAGCGACCGGCGCGCGGCGGGTTTGAGCTCGTCGGTCTCGACCATCCGGCGCGCGGCGATGAATAGCGGCAGACGCTCCAGACGGGCGGCCTGATGGACCGCCTGCAGCGTCGTCTTGCCGACGCCGCGGGTGGGTTTGTTCACGATCCGCTCGAAGGCCAGATCGTCGGCCGGCTGGGCGATGACCCGCAGATAGGCGATGGCGTCGCGCACCTCCTCGCGCTCGTAGAAGCGCGGGCCGCCGACGACGCGATAGGGTACGCCCAGCGTGATCATGCGCTCCTCGAACTCGCGCGTCTGGAAGCCGGCGCGCACCAGCACCGCGATCTCGTCCAGCGAATAGCCCTTGAGCTGCAGCGCCTCGATCTCCTCGCCGACGAGACGGGCCTCCTCCTCGCCGTCCCACAGGCCGCGCACGCGGACCTTGTCGCCCTCGTCCTCCAGGTCGGTCCAAAGCGTCTTGCCGAGCCGGCCCTGATTATGCGCGATGAGGCCCGAGGCCGCGCCCAGGATATTGGGGGTGGAGCGGTAATTGCGCTCCAGCCGGATCACCTTGGCGCCGGGAAAGTCCTTCTCGAAACGCAGGATGTTGCCGACCTCCGCCCCGCGCCAGCCGTAGATCGACTGGTCGTCGTCGCCGACGCAGCAGATGTTGGCCGGCCCCTCCGTCGCCTCGTCCGTCTTGGCCAGCAGCCGCAGCCAGAGATACTGCGAGATGTTGGTGTCCTGATACTCGTCCACGAGAATGTAGCGGAAGAGGCCGCGATACTGGGCCAGGACGTCCGGGTTCTCGGTGAAGACGGTCAAATTGTGCAGCAGCAGGTCGCCGAAGTCGCAGGCGTTCAGGGTCTGCAGGCGCTCCTGATAGATCTTGTAGATCTGGATGGCGCGACCGTTCGCAACCTCCCCGGCGTCGCCGGCGTCGACCTTGGCCGGCGTCAGGCCCTTGTCCTTCCAGCGCTGGATCACGTGAATCAGCATCCGCGCGGGCCAGCGCTTCTCGTCGATGCGCTCGGCCTCCAGGATCTGCTTCAGCAGCCGGATCTGGTCGTCGGTGTCCAGGATCGTGAAATTGGATTTTAGGCCGACCAATTCGGCGTGACGCCGCAGGATGCGCGTCGCCAGCGCGTGGAAGGTGCCGAGCCACATGCCCTCCGTCGCCGGGCCGATCAGGTCGGCGACGCGCTCGCGCATCTCGCGCGAGGCCTTGTTGGTGAAGGTGACGCACAGGATCTGATAGGGCCGGGCGCGCCCCTCATGCAGGATCTGGGCGAGGCGCGTGGTCAGCACCCGCGTCTTGCCCGTGCCCGCGCCGGCCAGCACCAGCACCGGCCCGTCGACCGCCAGCACGGCCTCGCGCTGGGCCTCGTTCAGCGTCTCAAGCCAGCGCGGCGGCGGCGCGTTCGGCGCAGGCGCGCGTCCCGGGCCGGGATAGGCCGGCGCCGGGCCGCTGGGCGCGCCGGGCCAATCGTCGTCGTCATCGTAATCGAGCGGATCGGACATGATGAGGCGGACTATAGCGTCTTGCGCCGATCAGACCAGACGGCGGCGTTAAATCGCGGCCCCGCCGTCGCTTATTCCAAGCCCCCGGCGCCGTCCCGGCGCCCGGGCGCCTCGAATCGGGCGGGCTTGACATATTGCTTCGGCAGCCGAAGTAAGCCTCAAGTCAAAGGCGCCGCCCTCGGGTCGCGCCGACGCGTTTTCACGGGAGAGAGGGGGATCGAAGCGATGAGCGCGATCCGATCATATCTCAACACGCACACGAACCCGCCGGTGTTCATCATCTCGGCGGTTCTGGTGCTCGCCTTCGTCGTCTGGGGCGTCGTCGCCCCCGGCACGCTGGACGAACTCGCTGGCGGCCTGATGAGTTGGACCACCGAGACCTTCGGCTGGTGGTACATCGCCGCCATGACCGGCTTCATGGTCTTCGTCCTGTTTCTGATGTTCAGCCCCTACGGCCGCATCAAGATCGGCAAGGACGACGAGAAGCCCGAGTGGGGCACCTGGTCCTGGTTCTCCATGCTGTTCACGGCCGGCATGGGCATCGGCCTCGTCTTCTACGGCGTGGCGGAGCCGATCTTCCACTACAACAGCCCGCCGACGATGGAGGGCGGCACCGACGCCGCCGCCTTCGAGGCGATGAAGATCACCTTCTTCCATTGGGGCCTCCACCCCTGGGCGATGTATCTCGTGATCGGCCTGTCGATGGGCTACTTCTGCTTCCGGCACGATCTGCCGCTGCGCCCCGCCAGCGCGTTCTATCCGCTGATCGGCAAGGGCGTTTACGGCTGGGTCGGCAACACGATCGACATTCTCGCCGTCTTCGGCACGCTGTTCGGTCTGGCGACGTCGCTCGGCCTCGGCGCTTCGCAGATCAACGCCGGGCTTTCGGAAGTCTTCGGGATCGCCCAGAACGCGACCGTTCAGGTCCTGATCATCGCGGCCGTGACGGCGGTCGCCGTGACGTCCGTCATGCTGGGGCTGGGCTCGGGCGTGCGCCGGCTCTCTGTCGTGAACATGTATCTGGCCCTTCTGTTGGCCGCGGTCGTGTTCGTCGCCGGGCCGACGCTGTTCATTCTGGAGTTCATGATCGGCTCGACGGGCAACTACGTTCAGACCCTGCCGTCGACCAGCCTGCGGCTTTTCAGCCTGAGCAATGAGGGCTCCGATTGGATCTCCAGCTGGACGCTCTTCTATTGGGGCTGGTGGATCGCCTGGTCGCCTTTCGTTGGCATGTTCATCGCACGGATTTCGCGCGGGCGAACGATCCGCCAGTTCATCGCCGGCGCGCTGTTCGCCCCGGTCGGCGTCTCCATCGCCTGGTTCACCGTCTTCGGCGGCAGCGCGCTCAAGATGATCATGGGCGACGGGTCGAGCCCGCTGGCCGACGCCGGCACCACCAACGCGATGTTCCTGCTGCTCGAAGAACTGCCGCTGGCCGAGGCGTTCACCACGCTGCTCTCGCTGCTGGCGGTGATCGTGGTGGCGATCTTCTTCGCGACGTCATCGGACTCGGGCTCGCTTGTGGTCGACATGCTGACCAACGGCGGCGATCCGCATCCGATTTGGCAGCAGCGCTTCTTCTGGGCGGTGCTGGAAGGCGCCGTCGCCGCGATTCTGCTGGTCGCCGGCGCCGCCGGCGGCGGCAACCCGCTCTCGGCGCTGCAAACCGCGGCCGTGACGTCCGGTCTGCCCTTCTCGGTCGTGCTGGTCTTTATGGCGTGGGGACTGCTGCGCGCCCTGCGCCGGGACCGCGTGCCGGCCCCGACGGGCGCGGCGCAGCACCCGGACCACGCGCCGCAAGCGTCCCGCGCGACGCAACCCGCCGCCGGCGACTGAGGCGTCGGAAGCCGGGGCGCGCGGCCCCGAACGGCGCCGAACGGCCCCGCCCGCCCGGGCGGGGCCGTTCGCGCGTCCCGCGACCTTCGACGATTCACGGGTTGTGCGGGTCGAACGTCGGCGAAGACGCCTCCTGGCCCACCCGCTTCAGATCGGCGGCGATGAGCCACAGCATGTCCACCCTCTTCCCGTCGGCCGCCAAAGGCAGAATCAGACGGGAATACTCAAGATGCTCCCGCCCCTCGACCAACGGATAGGTCCGGTGGGAGAAATGCGGGCGCCGGCCCTCAACAATGGCGCGGTAGGTCGCCAGCGCCTGATCAAGATAGGCGCCGACATAGAGCTGATCGAAGCGCTTCCCCGTCGGATCCCGCCCGGCGCGCGCGGCGATTTCCGTGCCCGCCAGGCGATAGCGGAAATTTGGACCCTGCGGCTCCTCTAGCACCTCAACCAACGCCACCCGCGGCAATTGCTGGGGAAAATCGAGAGGATCAATGTCGCGACGGCCCGGCAGGCGGCCGTCGCGCCGCCGGGCGCGCCAGTAGCTCAGCATCGCCTGCAGTTCAGGATGCTCGACATCGTCGACGCTGGTCATCCGTCGCATCCTTTCCCCTTGACGCCCCCGTCGGAACGCGCCCGCGGAGGGCGGCATGCACTCGCCCCTGCAGCTTAATTTATTCCTCAATGGGCGCGTCGATCAAATCCGCTCTTCCTTCCGGGTCTCCAACACGGTGTGATGGTAGGCCGAAAGCACGTCGCGCTCATGAAGCACGCCGACCAGCTTGCCGCTGGCCTCGTCGACGACCGCGACATGCTCCTCGCCGCAACGTTCCAGGAACCACATCGCTTCCTCCAAATCATCGTCCTGATCGGCGGTCGGCGGATCGCGTCGACAGACGTCGATGGCGCGCACCTGATCGTCATGGCTGCGGTCGAACGCGTCGTCGGCCAGGTCGAGCAGCGTGAGCGTGCCGACGAGGATGCCCTCCTCATCGACCACGAAGACCTCGGCGTAGCTGGTCTGGGTCAACGCGCGGCGCACTTCCGGCAGCCGGGCGCTCGGCTGCAAGGTGACGAAATCCTGTTTCATCACGGTCTTGATCTTGGTTTGGCGCAAGACGCGGCTTTCCCGGCCGCCGGCCAGATTGACGCCGCGGGCGGCCAGTTGGAAGCCGAAGAACCCGCGCCCGAAGACCTGCAGCATGACCTGCGAGGCGATGACGGTCGCGATCATCACCGCGATCGTCAGCGCGTAGTCCCCCGTCATCTCGAAGACGATCAGAATGGTCGAGATCGGCGCGCCCAACACCGCGCCCGCGACCGCCCCCATGCCGACCAGCGTGTAGGCGCCGTGCCCGGAGGAGAGATGCGGAAAGAACCCGGTCGCCACCACGCCGAAGGCGCCGCCCAGCATCGCGCCGAGAAACAGCGAGGGCGAGAACACGCCCCCGCCCATACCGGATCCCAGCGTGATCGCCGTCGCCGCGGTTTTGAGCACGATCAAAAGGATCAGCATGTGGAGCGCCAGCTCCTCGTTCAACGCCTCGTCCGTCGCCTCGTACCCGACGCCCATGACCTGGGGGAAGGTGACGCCGATCGCGCCGACCAGCAGGCCAGCCATCGCCGGCCGCGCCCAGATCGGCAGGTCCAACCGCTTGTGCGTCCTCTGCACCGCGTCGATCGACCAGACGAAGGCCATGGCGACCACCGCGCTCAGGACCCCCAGCATCGCGAAAGCCGGAAACTCCCAAAACGAGCCGATCTCGTGCGGCGGCAGGATGAAGGCCGGATAGTCGCCGAAATAGGCGCGGCTGACGATCGTGCCGGTGACCGAGGCGATGACGACCGGCGCGAAGGCGCGCAGCGCGTAGTTGCCCGTCACCACCTCCAGCGCGAAAAAGACGCCGGCGATAGGCGCGTTGAAGCTGGCCGCCACGCCGGCCGCCACCCCGCAGCCCAGCAGGGTCTGGCCTAACGATCGGTCAAGATGCAGCACCCGCGCGGTTTTGGCCGCCAGCGCCGCCGCGAAATGCACAACCGGTCCTTCCCGCCCGGCCGAGCCGCCGGAGCCGATCGTGATGGCTGAGATGACGAAGCCGCGCAGACCGGCGTTCAGACTCATGCGGCCGCCGTGCAGCGCGCTCGCCTCGATCACGTCGGCGACGCCGAGCGGTCGTTTTTCGGGCGAGAAGAACCGCAGGATCAAGCCGACCAACACCCCCCCGCCGGCCGGCGCCAACAGGATCCACCACCAGGGATGATCGGCCGCCATGGAATGGAACAATTCGCCGTCGAAGCCGTAGAAGACGAATTGCACCCACTCGATCGCTTCGCGGAAGCCGATCGCCGCGCCGCCGCCGAGCAGCCCGACCGCCACCGCCAAGGCGGAGAGGATGATCTGCTCATTGCGGGCGAGATCGCGGATGCGATCGGTCAGCGCCTGAGGCGAGAACAGCGCCACCTTCAACTCCCCCGTGACGCCGCCCGCGGGTCCCGACGCCCGATACGGCGCTGGCGGCGGGGTCGAAAGCGTCAGAAAGTCAACCTGTTAGAACCAGCAATCAGCGTAGCGCGGAGCGTCGCTCCACCACAAGGGCCGGGCCGCGGCCGGGGCCGCGCCTCGGGCCGCGCGCGGCGTTTCAGTCGGCCTCGATCGTGTCGAGCTGATCTTCCAGCACCGTCTGGTTGCGCCCGTGACGCTTGGCGAAATAGAGCCCTTCGTCGGCGCGATGGATCAACTCCGACAAGGGCTCGCCCGGCCGGAACAGCGCGACCCCGAGCGACAATGTGATGTTGCCCATCTCCTCGCCCGTCTGACGGTTGCGGATGCGCTTGCTGGCGACAGTGTTGCGGATCTGCTCGCACACGGTCTTCGCGTCGGCGATTGCGGTGTGCGGAAGGATCACGCCGAACTCCTCTCCGCCGTAGCGCGCGGCGAGATCGCGGCCCTTCACGTTCTCTTTCATAATCCGGGCGACCAGCTTCAAGACCTGATCGCCCGTCTGATGGCCGTAGGTGTCGTTGAATTTCTTGAAGAAATCGATGTCGGTCAGGGCGAGGCACAGAGGCGCCCCGTCCTCCATCGCCTCCATTGCGGCGCGCCGCAGCACGGCGTCGAACATTTTACGGTTAGCGATGCCGGTCAGCGCGTCGGTCATCGCCTCGCGCTGCACCTCTTCGAGGTTCTGGCGCAACGATTCGATTTCGCTGGAGCTGTTCTCAAGCTTTTCCTGCAGCTTCTGATTGGAGGATTGCATCTTCTGCGTCTCCGCCACCAGCTGCTGCACCGCGGCCTTGATGCCCCCCAGACCGTCGGATTTCGCGATCGCGCCGAGTCCGCTCTTCAAGGACGCTTCGAAATCGTCCGCCCCTTCCGAGGCCTGCCCGAGCATGGCGAGGATCTGCGTCATCTGATCCTCGATCTTGCGCCCGGTCTCCTGCACGGCGAGCCCTTCGTCGCTGCTGGAGAAATATTTCTCATAGAGTTCCGCGTTCTGAGTCGGATCGAACCCTTGCTTGTTGGAGATCAGCACGTCCATCGCCTTGCGCAGGTCGGGGATGGTCTCCCCGACATAGGCGTACCAGACGGTGAAATTCTTCGGCGTAGGCGGAATCTTACGCTCGCGCATCAGCGCCAAAGCGCGCTCCGCGTAAGCGTCCGCTTGATCGAAACCGTCGCCGAATTCCACCTGCAAAACCCCTACAGTCCCAGCACGTCCGGGCGGCCGCCCGAGCGAACCGCGCGCCCCCTGTGCGAACGCCCCTCCCGTTCGCTGCTTATGCTAGCAAATCGACGCGCGCTCACAAGCGATTTGCCGGGGTTCCGCGTCTTAACGGCGCAACCCGATAACCCGTCCCGCCCCTTCAGGCGTCGGAAGGGGGGCCTGACGGTCGCTCAGGTCCCGCAAGTTCGCCAGAACCGACTCCGGCATGGGCGCGCTGCGCCGCGCCGTCATGTCGACATGGACGGTCAAGATCTCGTTGGTCGCGGCGAGGAAACCCTCCTCGGCGTGGTGCATCATATGAAAGAATCGAATCCGCTTCGAATCGAATCCCAGAAGCTGCGTGGCGAAGACGAGCGGCGCGCCGCCGCGCAGTTCGCGCTTGTAGGTCACGTTCATGTCGACGACGAAGAATGAGGCGTTTGCGCCCGCCCGATAGGCGGCGTCGAGGCCGATCCCGTCGGTGAAATGGTCGGTCGCATGGTCGAAAGCCAGAACGTAGTAGGCCACGTTCATGTGGCCGTTGTAGTCAATCCACTCCTCCCGAACCTCCTCGCGCCACCCTTGCACGAGGGCGGGATCGAATTCAGGCGCCGGCATGCTCCAACCTCCTCAAGATGACGATCGACCGGGCGCGCCCGGCGAGGCCGCCACGTAAGCGCATCGGGGGATCGGGAAAAAGCGGCAAAAATGCAACAGGTTTGTCTTGAAAGACCGGACGCGTCATCTCGGATCATGACGCGTGTCGGACCCTGTGCTAACCAAAACCTACTTGGGGATCGTGCGCCTAGACTTAGGCGAGGCCGCGCCGACGCTGGGCTGACGGCCTTGCTCGACGGGCTCTGTGGGACGAGGCGTTCTCGTCTGATCCGCAGGCGGGAGACGCTGCGTATTCAGCTTTACGACATGCTTGGTTGCGCGCCGAGGCCGCTGCGGTTAACTGATCCTTAGGGTGGATGCGCTTTAGTCGGGTCGACTGACCGAAGCGCCGCGGTGCGCTGGGCGACGGGGCGGCCCGGCTGCGGTGGGGAGTGAAACGGCCGGTCGCGCCGGAGGCGGACCGGACGAAGTGGAGTGCAAGGTGGAACGGGCTCTGACTGTTTTCAGCGATGCGATCGGGTGGACGGCCATGCGACGCGCGGCGGCGCGCGGCCTGCTCGCTTTGATGTTGGCGATGACCGCGGCGGCCTGCGCCACCCCGCCCGACGATCCGGACGAGCGCGCGGCCTATGAGGAGGTCAACGACCCGCTCGAGCCGATGAACCGCACGATCTTCGAATTCAACATGTTCGTGGACGAGTTCCTGCTGCGGCCGGTCGCCAAGGCCTATGAATTCATTTTCCCCGATCTCGTGCGCAATAGCGTGCGCAATTTCCTTCGCAATCTGAAAACGCCGGTCATTCTCGCCAACGACCTGATGCAGGGAGAGGTGGAGCGCGCCGGCGACACCGCGGGACGCTTCATCTTCAACACCCTGATCGGCGCCGGCTTATTCGATCCCGCGAGCGAGGCGGGCGTGGCCTACCACGAGGAAGACTTCGGCCAGACGCTCGCCGTCTGGGGCGTCGACGGCGGTCCCTACTTGATGCTGCCCTTCCTCGGGCCGTCCAATTTGCGGGACACTGGCGGCTTCGTGGCGGATCGTTTCCTGCAGCCGACCACCTATTGGGCGGAAAATTCCTCGCGCGATTGGGCGGAGTATTCGGGGCTGATCCTCGGCGTGACCGAGGCGGTCGACATGCGCTCGCGCAATTATCGGCAGCTGGAGGATCTTCAGGAAACCTCGCTCGACTTTTACGCGACCGTGCGCAGCCTCTATCGTCAGCAGCGCGAAGCGCTGATCGAGAACCGGCAGGATGCGGACCAACCAGCCCCGATGCCGTCGATGAGCTTCGACTCTTTCCTTGAGGAAGATGGCGCGGTGGCGGCGAGCGAGTAGGCCGGAAGAGGCGGAGTCTTCATGACGCGATCGCTAAAAGCAATTGGATTGGCGCTTCTAACCGCCCTCGCCGGCGCCGCGCCGCTGACGCTCGATCGCCCCCTCCCGACCGCCTTCGCCGCCGAGCGAAGCGCGCCTGACGCCGGGGCCTTCATCACCGAACTCGGCGACAAGGCGATCGGCGCGCTGACCGACAAATCGCTTGAGCCGGACGTGCGGCGTGAGCGGTTCCGGACCCTGCTGAACGAAGGCCTCGACATCGACTATGTCGGACGCTTCGTTCTCGGCGCCTATCGCCGCCGCGCGGACGAGCGGCAGATGGAGGAGTTCCTGGGCCTGCTGGAGGACAACATCGTCCAAAACTACGCTTGGCGATTCCGCAATTACGACGGCCAGCAGCTCGACCTTCTCAATGTGCGCGAGGGATCGCGCGACACGACCATCGTCGAGACCGAGCTCGAGCAGGCGGGCGACGCGCCCCCGATCCGGGTCGACTGGCGCGTGCACAAGAAGGACGGCGAGTTCAAGGTGATCGACATCGTCGTCGAAGGCATCTCGATGATGGTCACTCAGCGCGACGAGTATGTCGGCTTCATGCGATCCAACGGCGGGGTCGACGCGTTGATCGACGCGTTGCGCAAACAGAACGCGGCGCTGGCGGAGCGCTATCAAAACGGCTGACTCCGGCGCTAGACGTCGGATTCGGGTCCGTCCTCCCGCTCCCGCTCCTGGGTCTCCGGACCGAGCAGCATATCCACCGTTCCTCGGACCAGAACCTCCATCAGATCGCGCGCGCCTTGCGGGGGATCGACGCCGGCGTGCGCGGCGTACAGCGACAGATTGACGCGCATCAGGCCCGCGCGCTCCGCCTCGCGGCCGTCTTTGCCGGGCAGCCGCTCCAACGTGTGGAACAAGGTCTCCAGCTGCAGCCGTTCGGCCTCCAATTCCAGCGCCTTCACCCGATCGCGGAACGGCGCGGCCCGCTCGGCGGAGACCGCGCCCACGTCCTGCTTGAGGCGCCGGCGCAGATCGCGCAACGGTTCGACCGCGACCGATCGCCAGGCGCGGGCGTGCTGATCCAGCGTCTGAATCGTCTCGCGGGTCGCGCGCACCCCGTGCCGCCCCATGAAACAGCACAACAGCAGCAGCGGCACGTCGAGCCCGTGCCGGTCCTGCAGGCTGAGCGCCGCCTCCTCCACGCCCTCCTGGGCGTAAAGATCCAACGCAAAGCGCCAAAGGCGCTCGGCGTCGCCCTCGGTCGCGGCCGCTTCGATCGGGGTTTCCTCGTCTTCGTCGCTCATGGCGCGACTGTCTCAGGCCAAGCGCCCGCGCGCAAACGCTAAACCCCTTCTTTCCGGGCGACGGCGCTGTTATAAGTCCCTCGCGCGGCCGCGCCGACGGCTTCACGATCATCAGACCGACGAAAGCGTCCATGGACGAACAAGAGGAACGCGAGATCCGCGCGCGCATCGCCGCGCTGCTCTCCGAGCATCGGGATCTCGACGATATGATCGCGCGCGTCTCTGAACGCGCGCCCTTCGACCAGCTGCAACTGCAGCGGATGAAGAAGCGCAAGCTGGCGATCAAGGATCAGCTTTCGCGGCTCGAAAACATGTTGATCGACGACATTATCGCGTGATCGCCGCCGCCGGCGCGCGGCTCCGCCCTCACCCCGAGCGCAGATCCCGATCCGCCGCGGCGAGAACCGCTTCCGGATCGGGGGCGGCCTCGCCCTCCTGCGGATCTCTTGGCGTGGCGGCGGCCAGGCCGACGGAGGCGTCCAGATCGAATCTCGCGCTCTCCACGCGGAACGGCTCAGCCAACGCGGCGGACAGAAGCGTGCGCAGCCGCGTTTCGGCCGCCTCGGCGAAACGACCGGGCAGGATGATCGCGAACTCCCCCTCGCCAAGATGCGCCAGCGCTTCGCCGGGCTCGGACGCCGTGCGCAAGGCGTCCGCGGTCTCGCGCAGCAGCCGTTCCATCGCCGGACGGCCGAAACGGCGGCGAACCTCCGGCGCGGGAGTCAGATCGATCAGGGCGATCGTGCTGCGCGCGCCTTCACGGGCGTCCAGCGATTGGACGTGCGCGATCTCATGGAGCAGTCCGGCGCGGTCCAAGAGGCCGGTCAGCGAATCGTGCTCGATCGTTTCCTCAAGCCGGTCGATGCGCGCCGCCGCAGCGGCGAGCGCTTCGTTCAGGTGCGCGATCTCCTCGCCCATTTCGTCGAGCGCCCGGACCGCGGGGGCCGGCAGCGACTCGACGTCGAGGCCGTGAATGGCGACCCGATCGCGGGCCGGCGGCTCAACGGCCTCGTCGCGCCTGCGCCCGGCCCGCGCGTAGGCGTCTTGCGCCTGGCGGCCGCCGCGCCCGCCCCCCTCGCCTGCGGCCGACGCGGCGCGGCGCTGCGCGCGCCAGAGTTCAAAGGCGTCAGCCTCTTGCTCGCCCGGATCGCGCGGGCCGACAGCGCGCAATTGCTCAAGGCCCGGCGCGCCGGTTTGGCGCGGCGGGGCTTGCGGGTTGCGCACCCAATTCGTCTCATCCGTCTTCATAGCCCCTAAGATAAGCGCTTTGCGCGCGGCTTGCACGGATCAGGCGGATTCCTATACTCCCCTCTTTCCGGCGCGCCGGCGGGCGCGCGGGCTCAACCGGTCGACAGCGGGGGCGAGATGGCCGAAGGCGCGGCGGATGTCGGGATCATCATGGGCAGCCAGTCGGACTGGCCCACCATGAAGCACGCAGCCGAGACGCTGGACGCGCTCGGCGTCGCCTATGAGGCGCGCATCGTCTCCGCCCACCGAACGCCGCAGCGGCTGGTGGAATACGCCCAAGGCGCGCGCGCGCGCGGCCTCAAGGTCATCGTCGCCGGGGCCGGCGGGGCGGCCCATCTGCCCGGCATGACGGCGTCGATGACGCCGCTTCCGGTATTCGGCGTGCCGATCCAATCCAAGGCGCTTAGCGGACAGGACAGCCTGCTCTCCATCGTACAGATGCCGGCGGGCGTTCCCGTCGGCACGCTCGCCATCGGTCGCGCAGGCGCGGTCAACGCCGCCTTGCTCGCCGGCTCGGTCCTTGCGCTGTCCGACCCGCGGGTGGCGGAGGCGTTGGACGCCTTCCGCGCACGGCAGACCGACGCGGTCGCCGACGCCCCGGTCGACGAGGACGGGGCCTGAGCCGGTGAGGTCGGACGACGCCGCTCGCCCGATTCCGCCAGGCTCCGTGATCGGCGTCCTGGGCGGCGGCCAGCTGGGTCGGATGCTGGCGCTCGACGCGGCGCGGCTCGGCTACCGCTGTCGCATTTTCGAGCCGGCGGAAGGCTGCCCGGCGAGCCATGTGGCCGACCACGTCGCCGCGTCGTGGGACGACCGACAGGCGTTGAGCGCGTTCGCCGCCGGCGTCGACGTCGTGACGCTCGAGTTCGAGAACGTCCCGGTCGAGGCCGTGGACTTCCTCTCCGGTCTGAAGCCGGTCCGGCCCGGCGGCGAGGCGCTGAAGATCGCTCAGGACCGGGCGCTCGAAAAAGCCTTTCTCAACAAGGCCGGCGTCGAGACCGCGCCGTGGGCCGAAGTCTCGCATGTCGAGGAACTGAACGCGGCGCTTGAGCGCCTCGGTCGACCGGCGGTGCTCAAGACCGCCCGCTTCGGCTATGACGGCAAGGGGCAAGCCGTCATTCGCGCGGGCGACAATCCGGCCCAGGCCTGGGCGGCGGTGCAGGGCCAACGGTCGGTCCTGGAGGGCTTCGTCGCGTTCTCGCTCGAGGTCTCCGTGATCGCGGCCCGGACGCCGACGGGCGACATCCGCTGCTACGAACCGGTCGAGAACCGCCATCGCGACGGCATCCTGCACAAGACGCTGGCGCCGGCCCCGATCGACGCCGACGTCGCCGAGCGCGCGGTGGAGACCGCCTGCAAGGTGATCTCCTCGATGGAGTATGTCGGATTGCTCGCCGTCGAGATGTTCGTCATGCCGGACGGCCGCGTGCTGGCCAACGAAATCGCCCCGCGCCCGCACAATTCCGGCCACTGGACGATCGACGGCTGCGTCACCTCGCAGTTCGAACAGACGGTGCGGGCGATCTGCGGCCTGCCGCTCGGCGAGACGACGCGCCTCGGCGCGGTCGAGATGGAGAACCTGATCGGCGACGAGGTCGAGCGCTGGCCAGAGCTGTTGGCCGAACCGAACGCCAGCCTCCACCTCTACGGCAAGGCGGAGACGCGCCCCGGCCGCAAGATGGGGCATGTGACGCGGGTGCGGCCCGGCGCCTGAGGGCGTCGGTCTACCCCGCCGCCCAGGCGACCGCGGCGCCGAGATAGGCGAGAACGCACAGCAGCGGCAGGGCCGAAATCAGGCACGAGAGAAAGAAGCGCCCGCGGCGGTGCAGCGGCATGGAGATCATCGCCGCGCCGACCGCCAGCACCGGGTAGAGCAGCGCCGCGTCGTACATCAGCCCTGGCGGGTCGCCGACATTGTCCCAGAGCAGCAGGAGCGCGATCCACATCAGCGCCGTCAGCGGCGCGATCGCCGCGGCGGCGATCAGGATCACGTTGCGCGCGCGCAGCGCCTCCTCGGCCTTGCGCTCGCCCTTGGCGGCGTCGCGCAGCTCCTCGCGGAAGTGGTTGAACATCGCCCAGCCCTCCCCGCGCGCCGCGGCGGTCGGCTCAGCCGCGCCCGAAGCCGGCGGGCCGGAAAGTGCGGAAGGCCTTCAGGCGGCGCGGGATGAAGGTCGCGACCCGTCCGAGCTTTTCAGCCCCGCCCTTGATCTTCGGAATCGCCATGACGTTTCCGATCCGGCGGTCCAGGAAGGCGCGCGTCGTCTCGAAGTTCTCCGATTCGTCGTTAAGCCAGACCATCAGCGTCGAGGAATAGACGCCGGCCAGCAGACCGCGCTTGGAATAGAAGTTCCAGTCGGTCGAGCGATCGCCGCAGGCGAACCAGATGTCGTCCACAGTCCGGTAAAGAAGTTCGGCGGCCAGCGGCGCGTTCTGCGGCAGGGCGAGGAAGCTGAGCGCCGAGCGGATCGCCTCGCGATCCGGGGCGTTCTGCTCGAAGCGCGTCATCACCGCATACGCGATGCGCTCGCGGATGCGCATCTCGTCGAGCGAACTCTCCGCAAGCGCCGCCATCATGCGCCGATCGGCCATGCGGCTGTGCCAGTTGACGAGGTCGCGCGCGCCGGCAGGGAACAGCGCCTCGGCCGTTCTCCAATCGACGTCGCACTCCTCGGCCGCGCGTTTCAGCGCCGCCTTGCTCCAGCCGTCAAAGGGCACGTGCATCAGCACCGCGTCCGTCAGCCGGTCGCGAACGGCGTTCACATCCGTGTCCTGCTCGCGCTCATGCGGCATTCTCTTCCTCCTCGTCGGCGGGGTTGCGCGGGGCCAATCCCATCAGACGGCGCGCCTTTTCCGGCGGGCCGTGACGCATCTCATCGGCGAACAGCAGCAAGGATAGATCGTCCATGCGCTGCGGATAGAGGATCCCGTCCAGGTGGTCGCATTCATGCTGCAGGACGCGGGCGTGGAATCCGTCTACTTCGCGGTCGATCGTCTCCCCGTCGGGCGTCGTCGCCCGGACATGGACACGCGTCGGTCGCGGCACCAAGCCGACCAACCCGGGAACGGACAGGCAGCCCTCCCAGTCGTAGGCCAGCTCCTCCGTCGTCGGCGTGACGAGCGGATTGACCAGCGCCGTCAAGGGTACGTCCTCCGTCGCGCCGCGCCGTTCCGACGCCTCCACGAAATAGACCACGACGCGCGCCGACACGTGCACCTGCGGCGCCGCGAGCCCCGTGCCGTCGGCGTCCTGCATGGTCTCGATCATGTTCTTGACCAGCGCCCGGACGCCCGGCGCGCCGGGATCCGGGACCGTGTCGGCGGCGCGGCGGAGCGACGGATGCCCCATCTTGGCGATCTTCAATATCGACATGGGCTCAATATGGGTCGGGTTCGCGCCCGCGTCAAAAGCCGCAGGCGCGCGGCCGTCCTTTGCGCTTCGCCCTTCACAAACGGGGGAGGCGGTGCTATAAGCCCGCCAGCTGTCGGCGCGCCCGGGGTGCGCCGACGCCGTCTTTTTGCGTCCAACCTTGAAAAATCAAGCGGTTGGCGCGATCTGGACGGATGAAAGACAACGCAAACCGAAAGGTCGGGTGAAAAACCGTGCAAGTCATCGTTCGTGACAACAATGTCGACCAAGCGCTTCGCGCTCTGAAGAAGAAGATGCAGCGTGAAGGCGTCTTCCGTGAGATGAAGCTCCGTCGTCATTTCGAGAAGCCTTCCGAGAAGAAGGCGCGCGAACGGGCCGAGGCCGTGCGCCGGCATCGTAAGCTGCTGCGCAAGCGCCTGGAGCGCGAGGGCTTCTAAAGCCCGCGCCGCCCATCGGTACGGGTCCTGACGGACCCGCCCGCGACAACGCTCTCGACCGTCCGGTCGGGGGCGTTTTTGCGTTGGGGCCGCCGTGGCGGAGTCGCCGTCTCTACTCGTTCTTCTCTTGCGGGCGTCCGAATTCGTCGAGACCGAGAAGACGCAGGACGCGCTGGTGATCTCCGCCGTTCTCCATCAACTCGACCAGCAATTCGCCGAAGCTCATATTCCCCCACACCACCGCGCGTCGGACGAGGTAGGGCACGGGGCTGTGCGGCTCGGTGCGCATCAGGTAGTCGGCCGCCTCCGCCAGGCGACGATAGGCGTCGGCGCGGCTCTCGATCGGACCGGCGGCGGCGGGGCCGGCGGTCGCTTTCTTTTCGCTCATCGGCTTCTCCTCAGGCGCGGCTGCGGCGTTGGCTTCGGCCGCGTGCGCCTCCTCGTCGTCGACGCCGTCGTTCGGCATTTCACCGCCCTTGTCGGCGAGATAGCGTCGGGCCAAGTCATCGACCTCGACCAAGGTCGCACGGATGCGGCCAAGGCTCGGCGCCTGCTTGCCGGCGCGCGCGTCGAGCGCCTGATCGAGACGCTCCACCTCCCCCAGCGCCGCCTCCGCGACAGTCGCCAAGTCGATGTAAAACGATACGGGCGTGAGACTGACCGAAGCCTCGAACGCGCCGCGGCTTGGCTTGCGGCGGCCTTCGCGCTCGGCCGCTTTCGGGTCGCGCTCGCGCAAGGTCTCGATCCGGAGCACATCGTGCCAGCTGTGCAGGTCATAGGGCCGCTCGTCGCCTTCCGGTCGCGTAATTGGAACCAGTTGCAGCAGACGGCCGAACTGGGTGTTGGCCCACTGTACAGGACCGAGGCGGAAGTCGAGATCGCCGTCCTCCTCGATCGCCGGGTGCAGATCCTCCCAGAAGTCTTCGATCAGCGAACAGGCGAGATCGATCCCGCGTCGAAACCCGCGAAATCCCTCCAGATGGGTCCAGGCCTCAGTCAGCCAGAACACCAGATGCAGATCCTTCGAGCGGGTCGCCAGCGCCTCCAAGCACAGATCGCGCACGTGCCGCCAGTCGGCGCGCTTCAAGTCGCGCTGCCATACGCCTTGCGGCAGATCGGCCTCGGCGCGTCGGGCCTCGCGGATTTCGTCGAATATCGGATCGTAGCGCAGCGAGACGCCGCAAGGCCCGTCCGGACCCGGAATCTCCGCCAACGCCGCCTCCGGCGGGCCGTCCTCTGCCACCGGCGGGGGCGGCTCGCTGCGCACCGTCGCGACTGCGGCGCCCTTCCCCGCGGCCGCCGCCGCCGCCTCGGCTTCGAGCCTAGCTGCCGAGTCTTTCGCCGGCTCGGCCTTCTTCGCGTTTCCCGGTTTCGCCGCCGCCTTCTTAGCCGCAGACTTCTTGGCCATCCTCGTTACTCCAAAACCTCGGGCGCGCGGGTCGGGAAGACGGGGACGACGACCGGCTGGGCCTCGCCCCCGCCCCGCGCCGTCAACTCGACCCGAATGAAAAGCCGCGCCGTTTCGATCCCCCCGCCGGCCGCCGGCCGCGTGGGCGCGTCGACGCGCAGCGTGTGCGGGCGCGGATCGACGAATTGCTCGAAATCGTCGGAGCCGGCCCGGTGACGGCGGATCGCCTCCAACAGCGACCACGCATTGTCGTACCGCAGACGCACCGTGCGGCGATCGACGATGAGGTTCGGTCGATCGGGCGTGGCGGCGGGGACGGCGGTCGAATTCTCCGCCCAACGCAGCAGGATCTCGACCGGCTCGCCAAGGCTCCAGCGCGCGGTGCGCTCCCCGCTGCGTTGGTCGAGCCGCGTCGGCCCGACCTCCAGCGCCCACTCGATCACTTGATTGGCGCCGGCCTCGCGCGCGCGGTTGACCCGGAACGTCGCGGCGACGTCGAAGACCGGCGCGTCGTCGGGACCCGGCGCGTCGAGCCACGGGCCGAAAAGCGCGCGCACCTGATCCATCCGATCCAGGAAGTCGAGCGCCCGATCGCGGGAGAAGCCGAGATCCACCGCCTCCTCAAGGGCCCGCCTGGCCGGTCCGGCCTCGGCGTCGTAGACGGCGAAGAACGCCTCCAATTCGCGCGGGCTCACCTCGGTCATATCCTCGCGCCACCCGTCGGCGACAAAGGGATAGCGTCCGGCCAGACGTTCGTCGAAGGCGTCGGCGACGGCGCCGTAGGCGGTTTGCGCCTGAACGCCGGCGAGATCGGCGCAGCGCTGGCGAAGCCCCCTTTCAAGCCGGCGCACGCGCTGGACGAAGAAATCTCCGCCGCCCGACGCCTCGCCTGCGCCCGCCCGATCAAGCACGTCAGTGCAGGTGGCGAAGGTGATCTCCATCATCGGCCCCAGGATGAAGCCCTCCAGCTCCGCGACCGAATTGTCGGCCCGACGCAGCGCGTATTTCTGCAGCTCTTCGGCGATGCGTCGCCATTTCGTAACCAGCCGGTCGGCGGCCTCCGGCAGGCGCAACTCACGGGCGTCGAGAAAGTCGATCAACGGCCGGACATACTGGTCGGCCAAGATCTGGATGCGCTCGCGCTGACGGGCCAAGATGTCGATCAGCTCAAACCGATCGCGGGCGCGGTAGGCCTCGAGCGCCATCCGCGCGCCGCCGTCCCACCAGCGAAAATCGCCGCCCTGCGGCTCGTAGAACGCCTCTTGGGCGAACAGCGAATCGGCTTCCTCCACCATGCCGACGGCGTGACCGACCGCCAAGTCGCTCAGGTCGAGGAAGCTGTCCTCGCGCCCCAGGTCGTCATAGGCCGCCATGATGCGCGCCAAATCCGGCGCGACGGCCGTGAAGCTCTGAACCTCGCGGCGCAACGCCTCCTCGGCGCGCAGGCCGGCGGCGGCCGCGTCGCGTCCGACCTCCAGAGCCCGGGCGATCTTGTCGTTGACCGTGCGCTCCAGGCGCTCGGCTGACGCGCCGCGGATCATCGAATGAAGGGCGCTCGGCGCGCGCTGGAGGTCCGCGCTCATAAAGTCGTTATAGGTGTCGATCAGCGCCAGCGCGTCGTCCAGCCGTTCGGGCCGCCACAAGGCGGGGACGCCGGTCGGCGGGGCCGGCGGCATCGGCTGCAATGCGCCCTCCGCCATGAAGGGCTGCGCGAAGAGCCGCCCGATCACGCCGTCGAGGGCGGCGATAGGCTCGGAGAACTCAAGCGTCGCGCGCTGTCCGTCGCGCTTCAAAAGCGGCCCGACGGCGAGCGAGCGCAATGTCGGCAGTTCTCGGACCACATCCTCGACGCCGAGGCGCGCGCGTCGCTCGAACGCCGCCGCCAACTCTCCGCCGAGAAGCGCCGACCCGCCGACGCGTTCGAGAAAGCCGGAGAAACCGACCGCGACGTCGTAGGTCGGGGTCTCCATCCAGGCGTAGCGCGGCGCAGTGAACTGATCGCGCGTCGCTTCGATGCGCGCGCGGATCTCCTCCAGCAACGCCGCCCCGCTGGACCGGCGATTGGCCGCATCGTCCAGCGAGATCCCGAGCCGGCGCAGATTGACCATCAGCGGATTCTCGGCGAACAGCGCTGGAATCGCCTCGTCCAGATAGGCGTTGTAGCGCGCGACCGCAGGCGCGCGGAAGGGCTGCAACGCCAGTTCCCGATAATCGATGCGCGCCAGCGCCGCCTGATAGAGATCCGCGTCCTCCAGAAAATCGGCCGGCAGCGTCATGCCGAAGAGATATTCGACCAACGCTTTGACGTCGTTCAGGTCCTGGCGTTCCTGCAGGTGATTGTAGCGATCGAGCGCCGACTCGAACCGACGCAGCTCCCGCACGAACCGCTCAAGCCGCTCGAAGGCGGGGCCGCGCTCGAACTCCGCCCCGCCGCCTTCCGCCCGCGCCGCGCTCCGCCCGTCGGATTCGGCGCCGGACCCGGCGGCGACGGCGTCCAACCGTCCGGCGACCAGCGCTTCGCCGCGCTGCTGCAGCGCGGCGCGCATCGACTGCAGGATGAACAGATTGAACGCGTCGGTCGCGACCGCCGTCACACGGTCGTCCAACGCGCTCAACCAGCTGGTCGGCATGGTCGGCCGCGCGAAGCCGCCGGCCTCGACGCGCGCCATCCCCTCCAGCAGGGTCAGCGCCTTTTCTCGGTCGAAACCGCCGCGCCCGACCGGCGCCTCGCCCCGTTCGATCGCGGCCTGACGCAGCGCCTCGGTCTCGCGCATATCGGCCTGAACCTCCCGCACGAACGGCGTGACCGAGGCGACGCCGGCGCGCAGCGCGCCGTAGTCGACCGCCATGCCGATCCCGCCGAGCACGATGAGCGCCAGCGTGGCGACCTGCGCCGTCAATGCGGTTCGGTTGCGCGACAACAACGCGCGCTTCGCCGGCCGCGCGACCCCGTGCTCGGCGAAAATCTTGTCTTCGAACAGATCCGTCAGGAAGACGGGGCGCATCTCCTCCTTCGGCCCGCTGTAGACGCCGGGCAGAACGGGGATCGGCCGCAAGCCGGCCGGCGGCGGCGCGCCGCCGTCCCCCGCGAGAAAGACGCCGCGCAGCGAGAAAGCCTCGTGATAGGCGCTCGCCTTGAACAGATGGCGCAATGCAGCGCGCAAAGGCTCGCGTAGCTGGGCGATCTCGCCCGGGAGCTGGAACAGCCCTTCGGCGTCCGCCAGCTCCGCGCGCTCGGCGAAGATCTCCATTTGCGCGCTGCGCACGGCCTGGACGATCTGGTCGACCGCCTCGTCGATCCAGTCGGCGCGGAACTCGGTCTCGAAGCTGTAGGGGCTGGACCATCCCAGCATGTCGGCATGCTGCGCCTCGGGCAATTCGCCGACAAAGCTCTTGAAGCCGACCAGCCGGTCGGCCTTGGTCACGACGACATAGACCGGAAAGGCGAGCCCCAAGCTGGTCTGCGCCTGCCACAGTTTCTTATACAGCGCCTCGGCGCGATCGGCGACCACGTCAGACGGCCGCGGCCGCCCCTCCGCATCGAGCAGATCCTCGATCGGCAGGGTCAGCACGACTCCGTCGATCGGCCGGCGCGGCCGGTGCCGATCAAGCAACCGCAACAGCTGCGCCCAGCCTCGACGGTCGGAGGTCATGGCGCCGCGCGCGCGCACCAGTTGGCCGGCCACGTCCAGCACCACGCCGCGGTCGAAGAACCACCATTTGCAGGCGGGACGGACGTCTTCCCAATCCTCCGCGGGCGCGCCGACCGGCAGCGTCATGTTCGTGTTCCGGATGAGCGTCGACTTACCCGAGCCTTCCGGTCCGATCAGCAGATACCACGGGATCGCGTACCGCCAGTCGCGCCCGCTGACATGCGCTTTCAGCAGTTTCAGCGCGTGACGGAAGCTGCGGCCCAGCGGCAACAGCGGCAGATCGTCGGGCTCCAGCTGGAACGGCTCCAGCGCGTCCATCTGCTCGACCTCGCGCCGGTCGGCGTCGGCCTCCGTCTCAGCCGCCTTCTTCTTGGACCGCCGCACCAACAGCCACAACGCCAACAGAAGCGAAATCGCGACCAGAACCAGCATGCCGACGATCGCGGGCATGTAAGGGATGATGCGCACCAGGAAATCGTAGATCGGATCGAACCAGGTCATCCCGGCCCTCCCGACCGCAACAGCGCGTCCAACTCTTGGACGGCGCCGGTCCACAAAACGTGGCCGAGGAGGATGAAGCCGAGAAGAACCGCCGCGAACAGCCAATACCAACGCGCCGGCGACGGCAGCATCCGCGCGCGCGCCTCGCCCTGGGTCTGGTCGTAGGCCTGGGGCGTCAGCCGGCGGGTCTGATCGGCCAGATCGGGGCGACGCTGATAAATGTAGTAGTAGAGCTGCTTGCGGTAATCGATCAGCTTCTGATCATGTTTGGCGCCGCGATACTTGCCGCGGAAGCCGAGCGACAGGGCCAGCAAATAGACGACCGCCAATTCCGCCTGAACCCTGTCGCCGCTTTGCAGCAGCCGGTCGAGGCGCTGGAACAGCTTCTCGCCGGCGGCGTAGCTCCCGAAGAGCCGGGTCTCCAGCAAATCCTCGCGCCACGCCGTCCGCCCCGGCCAATCGAGATGCAGAAAGATCTCGTCGGCCAGCGCCGCCATCACGTATTGCGCCTCCTTATAATAGAGGACGCCGTATTCGCCGCCGCGCCGTCCGGCCTCCAGCGCCTGCATCTCAAGCAGCGACTGCAACTGCTGCAGCGCCTCTTCGGCGCTCAGGTGCGCGCCGCCCGCGCCGCTCTCCGCGGCGGCGTCCTCCTCCGGCTCAGGCGGATCTGGATCGGCCGGCTTCGGCTTGCCCGGCAAGGGCGGCGGCAGCGGGCGGATGACGCCCTCAGGCGGCGGTTCGGGCCGCTTCTTGGCGCCGGCCTTCTTGGCTGCGGCGGCGCGCGCGCGCCCGCCCCTCAACGCCTCGGCGCGCAGGCGCATCAGCTCGTCGTAGAACTCGCGGAACTGATCCAGCACGTAGGCGCCGGCGCTGCCGGTCGCGGCGGGGGCGGCGGCGGAAGGGGGCATGGGCTACCGGCCTTTCCGCTCAACCCGCCCCGTCGCCGGCGGGATTGCGGACGTAAAGAACGATCTCCTGCGGCGGCTCGCGCCGGCCGCGGTCGCCGGAGAGGATGAGAAGCGGCTCGCCCGCCTCGATGAATTCCGGGTCGATCTCGATGCGGAACAGCACCACGCCCCGGGTCGGGGTTAAGTCCAGCGCTTCGTCGCGATCGATGCGCCGACGCCCCGCGCCGAGCACCCGGCGATCCTGCATCGACTGAAGCATCGGTTCGGAGCCGATCAGCGCGCCCTCCATCCATTCGATGACGTCGGGTTCGGTCATCTCCGGCCGGGCGCGCACCCCAACGGTCAACGCCTGATCGCACCAGGCGGCGTCCAGGCTCAGGCGGAAGACGCCGGCCTCCTCCGCAAAGGGAATGGCGATGTAGGCTTCCGACACCCGGTCAAGCATCTGGATCGCGAACTGAATGGCGGCGTCGAAGCTGGCGCGCAGGTCGTCGTGATCATAGGCGGGCAAGGCCGGCGGCACCAAGGCGCCCCCCACCGCCGTCATATGCCCGACGATCCCGGTCAGCGAGAGATACAGCTGGAAAGGATGACAGCGGTCCGTCTTAAGGATCGCCTCGAAGGTCGGCAGGCCCGCGACCAGACCGTGGATCACGGTCTGGGTCTGATGCAGCATCGGGCGGTCGCTTTGCGAGACCGGCGCCTTGGCCCGCTCAGCCAGGAAGACCGCCTTCTCGCGAAGTTTGGCGGCCAGCGCCGAACAGCTCTCTCCCACCGGCGAGGCGCGTGTTATCGACAAGGCGGGCGGCAGGAATCCGGTCTGGGTGAAGGCCTCCTCCTCCAGCTTGATTTCGGCGATCGGAAAGCCGGTGAACTTCTCCGGCAAAGCGTCGGCGGCGATCAATTGCAGCCGCGGCACCATGCGCGCGATGCGCAGTTCCCCCTCGCCCGAAATTTCGTCCGCGACCGGGGCCCCGTCGACGCTCTGATAGCGCGGCAGCTCGCCCCCGGTGGGCCGCCCGCCGGGCCGGCGCACCGGGACCGCCAGCTGAAGCTTAAGGGGCGCGCGCGCCAAACGGTCCTGATGGGCGCTCAGATCGATCTCCAGCGGCGCGCCCTCGCCCTGCACATGATGGACGATCAGACCGTCCGGCAGCACGGCCTCCAGTTCGAGCACCCGGAAGACGCCGGAGACAAGCATCACCGGATCGGTTTTCAGATGCCGCACGCCCCAATGGAAGGGGGCGGCGCTCAGCGTGTGATAGACCGACAGCTCTTCAGCGCGCAGCGCCAGCTGCTGAAAATGCTGCGGGGCGAGCAGCATGCCCTCATGCCACTCGATCGCCTCCGGTAGTTCTCGCGCCGATCTCGGCATGAATGACGGCCCCCGCACACGCAACGCCCCGCTCTCGCCCGGAGTCTAGCCGAGGCGCGGGGGCGTTCTCAAGAAAACGCGCGAAGACCCTACAATAAAAAACAAGGCCTGTCCCGCCTTGGCTTTTTGCGGAAAAGAATTCGAAACCCCCTCAATTCGGGGGGTCGAAGGACTCAATCGTGAAGTCGTCGGGGCCGAGCCGAATGCGCACCGCCTCCTGACTTTCCAGCCGCGCGCGGTGGTCGCCGGGGGTGAAATAGTCTGCGAAGACGAATGCGGCGCGCGGCGCCGCGCCGTCGGCGTTCTCCAACTCCTCCTCCGTCAGCGCGCGCGGGGCGATCGCCAGTTCCGGCACCAGCTCCCAGCCGATCACCGTGAAGCCCGACGGGAAGTCGCGACGAAACTGACCCTTCCGGCGGAACCAGTCGGCCGCGGACAGCGACGCAATCTGATCTTCGACCGCCGCTTCATGCACCAGCACCAGATCGACGGCGGTCGGATTGTTTCGATTCGAGTTCGGTTCGGAGACGAGCGCCACCCACTCGAGCGAGAAGACCGGCGCATCCTCGCCCGCCAAACCGCACCCGCCGAGCAGCAGCGCCGCAGCGGCGAGGACCGCCAGCTTCCTCCGAGCTCGTTGGCACGCCCCCACCGTCACCCGCTCCTACCCGTCGCGCCCGCGGCGCACGAAGCTCTTGAGGCCTTGCGCGGTCTCCAGCTCGGCCGCCCGGTCGCGCGCCGCCCCGACGCTGTCAAAGCCTCCGGCGCGGACGTAAAACAGGGCCCGGCCGGCGCTGTCGCGCCCGTCCACTATGCGCGCGTCGAGGGCGTCGGGGATGCGGGCCAAAAGCTCCTCGGCGTTCGCCCGCTCGCGAAAGGCTCCGAACTGCAGAGCATAACCGCCGGACGGCTCCGACTGGGCGGTTTCCGCCGGCGCAGGCCGGGCGCTCGGCGATGCGGTGAAGCCTCCCTCCTGTTCCGGCGGGGCCGACGGCGCGCGCACAGCCGGCGGGAGACGTTTCAGAAGCGCGCGCGGCGCACCGGTCGCCGACGCAGGGAGATCGGACTGAGCGGGCTCAGGCGCGACAGTTTCAGAGGTTCGAGGCAGCGCGGCGACTTGCGAGCGGGCGCCGGCGGACTGCTGATCGAATGCGGCGCCGCGTTCCGCCGCGGCCAGGATCTCCGGCGCCGGCGGGGCCGGCGTCTCAGGCGCGTCGCCGGCGGTCGCGCGCGCGATCAGCGCCGGGATTCGCGCGGAGGGCGCGGCGGGGGCCGCCGGCTCGACCGCCGCGACGCCGGCGTCCGTCGGGGCCTGCGTCGCAGGCGCGCGGGCGACGCCCCCGTCCGGGGCGATCAGCCAGAAAGCGGCGAGGAACCCCGCCACGAACAACAGCAAGGCCGCCGCGGCGGCGCCGCCTATCACGCCGTAAGCGGCGCGCGGCGAGAGCGCGACGCGCAAGGCTTCGCCGCCGTGGCGGATGCGCGGAGCCTCCTCATAGGCCGCCCGCTCGAACCGCGGCGCGCGGTCGCGCGCGCCGCGCCAATCGCGACCGGCGAGATCGAGCACGCCGAGAATCCCCGGCCGCGGCGCGGACGCGCCGACGGGTCGCCAGCGGCCCCCGCCGCCGTCGCCGACCTGCTCCCCTCCGCCCATACTCGCCGCCGCCATCGGGCTCGTCGCTCCTCGTTTCCAGCTTAAAAATCCATATCTGGTGGGCCGATTCCGATCGACCCGCCAAATATAGAATCGGCTAATCGGATGATATCACTGGCGGAATCGGGGGCACAAGAAAGCATTCACAAGAAAAGGAAAATAAACCCTGACCTGTCGCCCGGTCCGGAGAGCGACGAATCCCGGCGGAGCCCGACATGCTGCGCCGCGAGTCCTCGAACACGGCCTTACGAATATTTAGCGCGGTTCAGGCGACCAAAACCGTGGGTTGGGGAACGACGATCGTCCCGCCGTGCGCGCAGCTGTCGGCGACCCGCGCCATCGGCAAGCCGCCCGCCAAAACGGTGGGCGAGCCCATCGCCACGCTGTCCGGCGGCCCCACGCAGACGGCCATCGAGCCCGGCCCGATCGCCGGCATCACGCCGACCAAGACGGTCGGCGCGGAGGGAGCCGCGACCGGGCCGCCCACATGCGGGACCACCCCCGTCACCATCGGGCAGACATGCATGGCGGTCAGGGTCGCGGCCGGCATGGCCATGAGCGGCGCCTCGTTTTGCGGATGACAGCGTCATGCTAGCCGATTTCGGCGGCGACGTCAGCCGTGCGCGTCGCGACCCTACGCCGCGACGGCCCAGCTTTCGCCGAGCGGCTTGCTGAGCCGCCCCCCGGACGGCGTTCCTATGGCGCGAAAACCCTGCGCCTCAAAGAAGCCGCGGGCCGCGGCCGCGTCGGTCGGAAGCTTGAGTTCAAGGCGCGTCGCCTCATGGGCGCGGGCCAAGGTCTCCGAGAGCCGCATCAGGCGACGGCCTAAGCCCATGCCGCGATATTCCGGATAGACAGCCAGTGCGACGATACGCCAACCCCGGGACGCCGCCTCCGGCCGGCTCAACAGCAAACCGGCCGGCATGGCGTCCAACGTCGCCAGATGCACCGCGCTTAGCGGAAGCGGCGCGTCGGCCCGCGCCATCGTGCGAGCCGCCGCCTGCAGCCCGCTCTCGTTCGCCGCCGCATCTTGCGCCCACAGGCGCTCGGCCCCTTCGCCGAGGGCGACCCGGACGAGTTCGGCCGCCTCGCACGCCTCATTACGGCGGGCGCGCCGAATTTCGATATCAATCATCTCTTGTTTCCCCATGAAGCGGACCGGAGGAGTCGATAAGCAAGACCGTCCCCCGTTACCGCGCGGACCGGCGGGAGATAGTCGAGACCGGCGCACAACGGGAGTGACGATCGTCACTCCCCTCCATTCGGATTCTGCATGGCAGGGTTTCGCGGGGAGGGGCTTCGGGGCGGACAGCCCAGGGGACTGACGGCCTAATCGCCGGCCTGCTCCGCTCGGCGGTTCGGGGCGGGGCCGACCCGCCCGACGCCGGGCAGTTTGAGATTCAAATCGTCGAAATCGAGCCCGACCGTCAGGCCGGCGACATTCACCTCCACCCCCTCGCGCAGCGCCGCCGTCACGCCGAGCAGGCCGAAGAGGGAGAACTGCACGCCCGTACCGCTGGTCGCCGCGCCCAGAACCTCCGCCCCGCGATAGTCTTTGCCGATCGCCGTCGGCGGCAGATCGAGCTCAAGCGCCGGGACTGCGCGCCCCACCCAGGCGGTGAAAGTGTTGCTGTTCGGCCCGGGCCATAGCGTGTAGTCACGCGTATAGGGGTAGGCCTCGATCGCCGCGCGGATCTTCGGTATCGCCGCCGCCGCCGCGTTCCCTTCCAGGTGCGCGACCAGTTGGGGCGCGCTGCCGAACCAACGGCGGTCCGGCGGGCCGGTGCGGCGCGACACGGCGGCGCCGCCGTACCGGGCGCGCCATCTGAGGACGTGCCAGTTCTCGTAGGAGGCCGCGCTTTCCTCCTTCAGCGAAATCCAGCTGTGCACGCCGAACGCCCCGCGCCAGCCGTAGGCGCGCGCGGCGTAGACCTGGACGATCGGCTGCGGATGGACCGCGGGATCGGGGGCGATTCCGACCGGATCGCGTGAGGCGGTGCGCCAGTCGGCGCCGGCGCTTTGCCCCATGGCGAGCATCGACATCGGCCCTGCCAGCAGCAGCGCCAGCAGCAGCAGCAGGCGAAGCGAATGCTTCTTGATATGATGCCTAACCCGGACCATCGCCTGATGGAGATAGGGCGCCGCGGTCGAAGAAGCCAGCGCGCTCACTCGTCCCGATCGACGAGCCTGACCGCCCGTATGACCGTTTCCGCCTGACCGGCGGTCAGACCGTCGCCGACGGGCGCGCAGTAATAGCCGGCGACCCGACGCATGACCTCGTTCGGATTGGGGCCTAGCCCCTGCTGGAAGAGCACGCACAGTTGCCCGCCCGCTTCGAACCGCCGATAGAACACCGGCCCGAGCGCGTTACGCGATTGAATCAACGCGGCGAAAGCGGCGTTCTTCAAATAAAGATCGGGCCAAAGCGTGATCGCCTCACGGACGTCGCCCGGATAACTGATTACGCGGCCGTTGGTTCGGCTCTGGATCAGGATTGAGGCGTGGACCCCTGTCGGATCCGCCGTGCGCCAGATCCGCCGGCGCTCAAAGACCGCGTCGTCCTCGTTGACGCGCGTCGAGAGCAGGCTCGAGGTCCCCTCCAGCGTCTCCAAATCGAACTGCATGACGGTCGGCGGCGGCGCGCGGGGATCGTCCTCATCGACCGTCTGGAACAGATGCTCGCCGGGCGAGAGGGCCTCGAGTCCGACCTGCTCGCATGCCGCGAGCGCAAAGGCGACGAGAAGCGCTAGAAACGGCGGGGCGGCGCGGCGCGGGCTCTTGTTCATGGGCCTTTCCTGACTATGCTGCGCCGCAGTTCGACGCGGCTGACGCGGTTGGGAGAATCGCGCAAAAGCGCCGAGGAATAAAGAGGGCGAGCCAGAGATGTCCACCGCCGACGAAGAGAGTCAGAGCCGAGCGCGCACGCGCGCCCATGTGATCGTCGTCGGCAATCAGAAGGGCGGCTCCGGCAAGTCGACCACAGTGATGCATCTGTGCGCGGCGCTAATGGCGGGCGGCGCGCGCGTCGCGTGTCTCGACCTCGACGCCGATCAGGGCACCCTCTCGCGCTACATCGCCAATCGGCGCGCCTATGCGCAGAAGAAGGGCCTGCAATTGCCGATCCCCGGCTTCGAAGCGCTGGAAGCCGCCAAGCACGATGCGCGGGCCGACGCCGACGCCGCCGATCGGGCGGCGGTGGCGGACGCGGTCGCCCGGCTCGGCGCGAGCGCTGACTTCCTGGTGATCGACACGCCCGGCGCGGACAGCAATCTGAGCCGCGTCGGCCATTCCTACGCCGACACGCTGATCACGCCGCTCAACGACAGCTTCGTCGATCTGGACGTGCTGGCCTCCATCGATCCGGAAACCTACGAGGTGAAGCACCCCAGCCGCTACGCCGAGATGGTCTTCCGCGTTAAGATGGAGAAGGCGAAGCGCGAGGGAACGAACCGCACCTTCGACTGGATCGTGATGCGCAACCGTTTGGGCCAGCTCGACAGCAAAAACCAGCGCGCGATGGAAATCGCGATGGAGCGGCTCGCCAAGCGGATCGGCTTCCGCACGGCGCGCGGCTTTTCCGAGCGCGTGATCTTTCGCGAGCTTTTCCTGAAGGGGCTGACGCTGCTCGACCTGCGCAATCCGGGCGCGGACGTGCGGATGAATATGTCCCATCTCGCCGCCCGACAGGAAGTGCGCGACCTGATGATCGAAATCGGCCTGACGCCGCCGGCGCCGGCGTGACGATTGATCCGGCTTACGGGTGACGCGGCCCCTGGATCGCCCCATATTACCGCCATGGCCAGAACGCCCGACAAACGCGACCGGACCCAGCCCCCCTCGACCACAGACGCCGAGGTCGAGACGTTCCTCGCGAACCTAGAGCGCGCGCCGAAACCCGCCCCCGGCGGCGGAGCGCGCGGGCGGCTGATTTTCGCTCTCGACGCGACGATGAGCCGGGAGCCGACCTGGGACCGCGCCTGCCAGATCCAGGGCGAAATGTTCGAGGCGACGCGCGCGATCGGCGGCCTGGACGTGCAGTTGGTCTTTTATCGCGGCTTCGGAGAGTGCAAAGCGGGCAAGTGGCAGCCCGACGCAAAGGGCCTCGCCCGGCAGATGACGTCCGTGCGCTGCATGGGCGGCCAGACCCAGATCGGCAAGATCCTGAACCACGCCGATAAGGAGGCGAAGCGCTCGCTTGCCGAGGGCCGCAAGGTCGGCGCCCTGGTTTTCGTCGGCGACGCCTTCGAGGAGAACATCGACGCCGTGTGCGCCAAGGCCGGCGAGTTGGGTCTGCGCGGCGTGCCCGCGTTCCTGTTCCAGGAAGGCCGCGACCCGATCGCCGAAAAGGCGTTTCGCGAGATCGCACGGCTGACCGGCGGCGCGTGGGCGCCGTTCGATCTCAACAGCTCAGACCAATTGAAGCGGTTGCTCTCGGCCGTCGCCGTCTACGCCGCGGGCGGCGTCGCGGCGCTGGAGGATTATACGAAGAAGGGCGGCGGCGGCGAAGCGCGCCTGCTGATCGACCGGCTGAGCGGCCGGCGATGAGCGGAGGCGCGCGTCAGAGGGCGAACGGCGGACCATGAGCTATTTCTTTCTCGGCGTCGGGGTGCTGATCCTGGCGCTCTACCTGTTCAACTGGTTCGCCAACGCCAAGCCGGGTCAGGTGCTGAATTCCGGCAAGTGGATCGTCGCCGGTCTGGGCGTGCTGCTCGCCGTCCTGCTGATCGCCACAGGGCGGTTCTCGCTGATCTGGGCGGCCCTTTTCGGCCTCATCCCGTGGATCAGCCGCATCAACATGCTGCGCAATCTCTGGAAGGCGGCGCAGGGACCCAGCCGGGGCAAGAGCTCCTCCGTCTCGACGCGCTTCTTTGAGATGACGCTCGACCATGACAGCGGCGCGATGGACGGACGAATCAAGGAGGGGCCGTTTGTCGGCCGGATGCTGAGCGAGTTGGACGCGGGCGAGCGCCTCGACCTCGCCCGCGAGGTGGCGCGCGAGGACGCGCAGTCGATGCGCATCCTGGAGGCGTATCTCGACCGCACGCACGGCCCGGACTGGCGCAAGGCCTTCGGCGGCGACGACGGCGACCGCAGCGGCTCCTATGAAGGGGGCTTCGGCGACGCCGGCGCGGGATCGGGCCGCGGCGGCTCAGGCGGCGGCCAAGGCGCGATGACGGACGACGAAGCGTGGCGGGTGCTGGGCCTTTCGCCGGGGGCGAGCGCCCAGGATGTCAAGGACGCGCATCGGCGCCTGATGAAGGTGGTGCACCCGGACGTCGGGGGCTCCGACTACATGGCCAGCAAAGTCAATGAGGCGAAGCGCGTGCTGTTGGGCAAGTGACCCGCGCGAAGATTCAAATCTCTTTGACGGACTCGGCCGGTTGGACGCGCTCGGCCTCGACCGCCGCGGCGTGATCCGACATTTCGGCCATGCCGAAGGCGAGGCCGGAGGCGACGAGCAGGACGGAACTGATCCATCCGACGGCTATGGTGCGAGCGTTCAACATGTGCGATCTCTCCTTTACCCCGCGCCTTATAGGAGCCGCACTGACGACAGGACGGCCCGGGTCGAGACGCTGGGACTGACGAAGCGACCCATTAATTCGGTATCCGAAATAATAACCGTTCGGACCGAACTGCGCAAGGGTCCGTGCGTCGCCCGATGTGAAGATTTCATGGCGCCGGCGCCTAAACGCCCCGTCGGTCGGCCTGGTCGGCGGCGGGCCGCTTGCCGGGCTGCGGGGGCTGTGGCAGAACCGCGCACGGTGGCGCAGGCGCTCCCCCTCGCCTCGCCCCTCCAACCGAGCGAGCGATTCCGACGATGCCCAACGCCCCGATCCGCACCGCGGTCTTCCCCGTCGCCGGCTACGGCACGCGCTTCCTGCCCGCCACCAAGGCGATGGCGAAGGAGATGCTGACAGTCGTCGACAAGCCGTTGATCCAATACGGGCTGGAAGAGGCGATGGCGGCGGGAATCACCCGCTTTGTGCTGGTCACCGGGCGGGGCAAGCAGGCGATCGAGGACCATTTCGATCTGGCTTACGAACTGCAGGCGACGCTGAAGGCGCGCGGCAAGGAGGCCGCCGTCGCCGAAATCACGGACTATCTGCCGCCGCCCGGTGCGATCCATTACGTCCGCCAGCGCGAGGCGCTGGGTCTCGGTCATGCGGTTTGGTGCGCGCGCGAGCTGGCCGGCGAGGCGCCCTTCGCCGTCGTGTCGCCGGACGATCTGGTGTTGAGCCGCACGGCGTGTCTGAAGCAGCTGGTCGACGCCTATGAGACGTTGGGCGGGAATCTCACCGCCGTTATGGACGTGCCCCGCGCCGACACCGCGCGCTACGGCGTGTTGGCGACGCCGGACCCGGACTCTCGCACGCCGCGGGTGGACGGGCTGGTGGAGAAGCCCGCGCCCGAGGCCGCGCCGTCGACCTTGTCGATCATCGGGCGTTACATTCTGCAGCCGGAGATCTTCGAGGAGCTCGGTCGTCACGAGCGCAGCGTCGGCGGCGAAATCCAGTTGACCGACGCGATGGCCGCGCTGATCGGCCGGCAGCCGTTCCACGGGCTGCGCTTCGAGGGGGAGCGCTTCGATTGCGGCACGAAGGACGGCTGGCTTGCCGCCAACATCGCCTACGCGTTGGCCGACCCGGCGCGCCGCGCAGCGGCGGCGGCGACGGTGCGTCGCTTCGCCGCCGAGCTGGACCGCGACTGAGAGACTTTACGGGGGACGAAGGGCATGAGGATCGCCACCATCGGCGCGGGATATGTGGGTCTCGTCACCGGCGCTTGCTTTGCGGATATGGGCTGGGACGTCACGTGCATCGACATCAATCCCCAGAAGATCGCCGCCTTGGAAGAGGGCCGCATCCCAATCTACGAGCCGGGGCTGGAGGAGGTAGTCCGTCGGAACGCCGACGCCAAGCGCCTGCATTTCACGACCGAAGTCAGCGAGGGCGTTCCCGGCCGCGACGCCGTCTTCATCGCCGTCGGAACCCCGCCGCGACCGGAGGACGGCCACGCGGACATGAAGTACGTCCACGCGGCCGCGGAGGCGATCGCCGCCGCCATGACCGGGTTTACGGTGGTGGTCAACAAATCGACCGTCCCCGTGGGCACCGCCCGTGAGGTGGCCGGGATCATCGGCCGCACGCGCGAGCCGGACGAATTCGAGGTGATCTCAAATCCGGAATTCCTGCGCGAGGGGGCGGCGTTGGAGGACTTCACGCGCCCCGACCGCGTCGTGGTCGGCGCGCGCTCCGAGCGCGCGGCCGACGTGATGCGCCAGCTCTACAAGCCGCTCACCGATCAGGGGCACGCCATGCTGGTGACCGATCCGGAATCGGCGGAGCTGATCAAGTACGCCGCCAACGCTTTCCTGGCGACCAAGATCACCTTCATCAACGAGATCGCGGATCTGTGCGAGAAAGCAGGCGCCGACGTCGACCAGGTCGCTCAGGGCATCGGTCTCGACACCCGCATCGGACCGCGCTTCCTGAAACCGGGGCCGGGCTACGGCGGCAGCTGCTTCCCGAAGGACACGTTGGAGTTCGTCACCACCGCGCGCGGCTACGGCGCCCCCAGCCGGATCGTCGAGGCCGTGGTGGAAGCGAACGACCGCCGCAAGGAGGCGATGGTCGAGCGCATCGAGACGGCGCTGGGCGGCGATCTGACCGACAAGCGCGTCGCCGTGTTGGGCGTCACCTTCAAGGCGGAAACCGACGACATGCGCGAGAGCCCGGCGCTCACCGTCGTCCCGGAACTGCAAAGGCGCGGCGCGCGCGTCGTCGCCTTCGATCCCCAGGGAATGGCCAACGCGGCCGAGCTGATGCCGGGCGTGGACTGGGCGGAGGACGCCTATGGCGCGCTCCGCGGCGCGGACGCCGTCGCAATCCTGACAGAATGGCGTCTCTTCGCCACGCTCGATCTGGTGCGCATCCGCAGCGCCCTTAAATCTCCGATAGTCGTCGATATGAGGAACCTGTACGATCCCAGAATCATGGAGGCGGCGGGCTTTCGATATATCAGCGTCGGTCGGCGGTCGGTCGGCTGACGGCCGGCGAAGGGGGCCGGCGAAGGGGGCCGGCGACGGGGCCGGCGAAGGGACCGGCGGGTTGTCCGGCCGGGTTCGGGCGGATGCGCGGTGCATGCGGCGTCGCCGTCGCATGGCGGCGGTAGTGGGGAGCGGCGCGCCGCCTGACCGGAGCGACGGTTAGGACGACGGGCCGACAGGAGGGTCAAGAGCGATGGCGGTGCGCGGACACAGGTTCGATCCGACGATTCTGCGCGAATATGACATCCGCGGCGTGGTCGGGCGGACGCTGACGCCGTCGGACGCGCTGGCGCTCGGCCGCACGCTGGGGACGATCGCGGCCGCAGGCAGCGGGCGCGTGGCCGTCGTCGGCTTCGACGGCCGGATGAGCTCCACCGTGCTGGAGGAGGAGTTGTGCCGCGGGATCGCGTCCTGCGGGCTGTTCGTGCTGCGCATCGGGCTGGTGCCGACGCCGTGCCTCTACTTCACCGCAAAGATGCTGAACGCCGAATTGGGCGTGATGATCACCGGCTCGCACAACCCGCCGGAATACAACGGCTTCAAGATGGTCGTGGGCGGCAAGCCCTTCTTCGGCGACGACATCAAGCGCCTGCGCGATCTGGCCGGACGCGGCGTCTGGGCGCGCGCCGAGGGCGGCGTCGTGGAGGTCGACGCGATGTCGGCCTATGTCGCGCGGCTGCTGGTCGACTATCACTCGAAGCGCGCGCTGCGCGTCGGCTGGGACGCGGGCAACGGCGCCGCCGGCCCGGCGCTGCTGCGCCTCGCCCGCCGGCTCAGAGGCGAGCATCTGCTGCTGAACGAGACGGTCGACGGCTCGTTCCCCAATCATCATCCCGATCCGACGGTGGCCGAAAATCTGGAACAGTTGCGCCAACTCGTGATCGACGAGAAGCTTGACCTCGGCATCGCCTTCGACGGCGACGGCGACCGCATCGGCGTGATCGACGACGAGGGCGAGATCATCTGGGGCGATCAGCTGCTGGCGATCCTCGCCGGAGAGGTGCTGAAGCGCCATCCGGGCGCGCCGGTGCTGGCGGACGTGAAGGCGAGCCAGGTGCTGTTCGACGAAATCGAGCGTCTCGGCGGCAAACCGATCATGTGCCCGACCGGCCATTCGATCATCAAAAGCATGATGGCGGTCCATAACGCGCCGCTCGCCGGCGAGATGAGCGGCCATATCTTTCTGGGCGACCGCTATTACGGCTACGACGATGCGCTCTACGCGGCCGTGCGCCTGATCAACCACTTGGCTGAAAGCCAGCACAAGCTCTCCGACCTGCGCAAGGCGCTCCCCCAGGTGGTCAATACGCCCGAAGTGCGCATCGACGTGCCGGAAGAGCGCAAGTTCGACATCGTCCAGGAGGTGAAGACCCGCCTCGCCGCCACCGACGCGAACGTCAACGACATCGACGGCGTGCGGGTCAAGGTGGCGGAGGGCTGGTGGCTCCTGCGCGCCTCCAACACGCAGAACGCGCTCGTCGTGCGCTGCGAATCGCACGACCAGGCGGGGCTCAAGGCGCTCAAGAAGATGGTCTCGGACCAGCTCTCGAAGTCCGGCGTCGACGGCGGCTCGGTGAAGGGGCTGGCGGCCTGAGGCGCCGACCAGGCCGGCTCACGCCAGCGGCGCGCGCTCGCCGAGGAGATAGCGGATCGTATCGACCAGATCGAAGCCGAGCGAGACGACGAGCGTCGCCAGGCACGCCCAGATGAGCCAGCGCGCCGGCGTCGGCGGCGGCGCCTCGCTGCGCAGGCCGCGCCACAGGATGACGACCAGCGGCGTCCAGAACACCAGATGCCCCAGTCCGAGCAGCCGCACGAAGCCGAGCTCCAGAAAGATCCAGTAGGTGAGCGCGCTGGTCAGCGCCGTCAGGATCACGATCGCGGCGCCCAGCTTGCGCGCGCCCGGCTGGATCAGCGCGACGAGCGCGGCGGCGAACACGATCGCCGTGATCCAGTAGCTCCAGATCTGGACCCAGTCGGGCTGTTGGGCCAGGGCTTCGTTGAAACTCATCGGGGGACGCGCTCCTCGTCTTTTCGCCGATAGGGCCTTGGGCTAAGGACATAGGATGACTGTCGATCTGACAAGCGTCGACGCGGTGCTGTTCGACAAGGACGGCACGCTGCTCGACTATCACGCCACCTGGATGCCGGCGAACCGGGCGGTCGCGCACGCGCTGTCGGCGGGCGACGAGGGTCTGGCCGCGCGGCTTCTGGCCCGCGGCGGCTACGATCCTGAAAGCGGGCGCGTGCGCGCCGGCTCGCCGCTGGCCGCCGGCGATCTGCAGGACATCGTCGACGCGTGGGCGACCCTGCTGCCTGCAAGGTTGACGCAGGACCCGGACGCGCTCGCCGCGCGGATCGACGCGCTCTTCATCCGGCATTGCGTCCCCACGCCGGTCACGGCGCTGGACGCGCTGTTCGACGCGCTCAAGGCCCGCGGCCTGAAGCTCGGCGTCGCGACGGCGGACAGCGAGGCCGGCGCGCGCGCCAGCCTCGGCCCCTTCGGCCTTTTGGAGCGGCTCGACTTCCTCGCCGGCTACGATTCAGGTCACGGCTCGAAGCCCGGCCCGGGCCAGGCGCTCGCGTTTTGCGACGCGGCCGGCGTCGCGCCTGAGCGTCTGATGGTGATCGGCGACAACCGCCACGACGTCGACATGGCCCGCGCGGCCCGCGCGCGCTATGCGATCGGCGTGCTGACGGGCACGACGGCGGCGTCGGAGCTGGCGGCGATCGCCGACGCGGTGTTCGAGGATGTCGGGTTTCTCACAGTTTAACGTACGGGATGTCATCCCGGGCGGTCGTTAGGCCGACCCGGGATCTGGCGAGAGGAGCAGGATCGTCGAGATCCCGGCTCTCCGCTGCGCTTCGGCCGGGATGGCAGCCCAATTCTAACCCCGCGCAGCCGCCCCGGACGGTTCGCGCCGCGGCCGAGAACGACCGGCTAATTTGTGATCACATTTGCAAATGTGATCACATTTGATACAGTGCGGACCCTGCGGGATGGACGCGTCACATAAGGATAAGGCCCCATGAGCGAAATGATCCGGAATTACGACGTCGAAGCGCTGGTGAAGAGCGACACGGCGCATCACCTGCACCCCTTCACGGATCACAAGGGGCTGCACGGCGAAGGCGGCAGCCGGATCATCACGCGGGCCGAAGGCGTCTATCTGATCGACGGGCACGGCGAGCGCATCCTGGACGGCATGGCCGGCCTGTGGTGCGTCAATGTCGGCTACGGCCGCCAGGAGCTGGCCGAGGCGGCCTATCGCCAGATGCTGGAGCTGCCCTACTACAACACCTTCTTCAAGACGGCGCATCCGCCTTCGATCGAGTTGGCGGAAAAGGTGGCTTCGAAGCTCCCGGCTGATTTCAATCGCGTGTTCTTCGCCAATTCGGGCTCGGAGGCGAACGACACCAACCTGCGGCTCGTCCACCATTATTGGCAGTCGGTCGGCAAGCCCGAGAAGGTCAACATCATCAGCCGCGAGAACGCCTATCACGGCTCCACCGTCGCCGGCGCGTCGCTGGGCGGCATGAAGCCGATGCACAAGCAGGGGGGCAAGCTGATCCCCTCGATCCATCACGTCATGCAGCCCTATTGGTTCAAGCTGGGCGGCGATATGGATCCGGCCGAGTTCGGCCTGCACGCGGCCAAACAGGTCGAGGAGAAGATCCTGGAGCTGGGCCCCGAAACCGTCGGCGCCTTCATCGGCGAGCCGATCCAGGGCGCGGGCGGCGTGATCATCCCGCCCGAGACCTACTGGCCGGAGATCCAGCGCATCTGCAAGCAGTACGACATTCTGCTGATCTGCGATGAGGTGATCTGCGGCTTCGGACGCACCGGAACCTGGTTCGGCCTGGAGAATTTCGGCATTGAGCCGGATCTCATCACGATGGCGAAGGGATTGAGCTCCGGCTATCTGCCGATCGCCGCGTCCGGCGTCTCGGACCGGGTCGCCGACGCGGTCATGGAAAACGGCGGGGAGTTCTATCACGGCTACACCTATTCGGGTCATCCGGCGTCCTGCGCCGTGGCGCTCGCCAACATCGAGATCATCGAACGCGAGCGTCTGGTCGAAAAGGTGGCCGACGAGACCGGCCCCTACCTGGCCGAGGCGATCAAGCGTTTCGACGATCATCCGCTGGTGGGCGAGACCCGCACGCGCGGCCTGATCGGCGCGATCGAGCTGGTTAAGGACAAGAAGACCCGCGCGCGCTTCGAGCCGGACGGCAAGGCCGGCACCGTGTGCCGGGACGAATTCTTCAAGCGCAACGCGGTCATGCGGGCCTGCGGGGACACGATGGTGCTCTCCCCGCCGCTCATCATCTCCAAGCAGGAGATCGATGCGCTGTTCGACATCGCGGAAGAATCGTTGGACGCCGCGGCTGCGAAATTGGGCGTGATGTAGGGCCGGACCGACGGCTCGGGGGGCGAGAGGGATGACGACGCGCTATCCAAGCGAGGACGGTTTCACGATGCCGCCCGAATGGGCGCCGCACGCCGCGACCTACATGGCCTGGCCGTGCAGCGAGGAAGCGTTCCGCGACCGCTTGGAGCAAGCGCGCGACGCCTACGCCCAGGTCGCCCAGGCGATCGCGGATTTCGAGCCGCTGATCATGATCGCCGACCCGGCCCACGCGGCCGACGCCGCCGCCCGCTGCGGGCCGTCGGTGCAGGTGATCGAGGCGCCGCTGGACGACAGCTGGGCGCGTGACATCGGCGCGACCTTCGTCACCGCCGCCGACGGCCGGCTCGCCGGGATCGATTGGAGGTTCAACGCGTGGGGCGAGGCGTTCTCGAGCTGGGAGAAAGACGCCGACATCGCGCGGGTGATGATCGAGCGCGAACGCGCCGCGCGCTACCCTATCGACGTCTACATGGAGGGCGGCGGCCTGCACACCGACGGGCGGGGCACGCTGCTCACCACCGACACGGTGATGCTGAACCCCAACCGCAACCCCGGTCTGAGTCAGCCCGAGGCCGACGAGATCCTGACCCGCGCGCTGGGCGGCGCCCAGGTGATCTGGTTGGACGGCGCGGCGCTGGAATATGACAGCACGGACGGGCACGTCGACAATCTGGCCTGCTTCGTGCGCGAGGGGGTGATCGCCGCCCTGGTCGCGCAGGATCCCAGCGATCCGCAGTACGAGCGCTTGGCCGAGAACGCCAAGCGGCTGCGCGCCGCCAAGGACGCGGCCGGCAAACCCTTTGAGGTGGTGGAGATCGCCCATCCGGAGAAGCGGGTCGAGCACGATCTCCGCCTGCCGATGTCCTACATCAACTATTACATCGCCAACGGCGCGGTGATCGCGCCGGCCTTCGACGACCCAGCCGACGGCCCGGCGATGGAGAAATTGGCGCGCCTTTATCCGGACAGAAAGCTGGTGCAGGTTCCGGGCCTGGAAATCGTACGCGGGGGCGGCTGCGTCCATTGCATCACGCAACAGGTTCCCAAAATCTAGGGGTCGCGATCGCGCGCATGCCGCCGGGAGGAATTTGTCCATGAGCACCATCACCCTCGCCGCCACGCAGATGGCCTGCGACTGGAATACGGGGGCGAACCTCGATCGCGCCGAAGCGCTGGTGCGCGAGGCCGCCGCCAACGGCGCGCAGGTGATCCTGCTGCAGGAGCTGTTCGAGACCCCTTACTTCTGCCCCGATCAGAAGCAGGAGCTGTTCCGCTGGGCGCGCCCCTTCAAGGACAATCCCGTGATCGCCCGCTTCGCCGATCTGGCGAAAGAGTTGGGCGTGGCGCTGCCGGTCAGCTTCTTCGAGCGCGCCAACAACGCGCACTATAACTCCATCGCCATGGTGGACGCGGACGGGACGGTGATGGGGCTCTATCGCAAGAGCCACATCCCGCAAGGACCCGGCTACGAGGAGAAGTTCTACTTCAATCCCGGCGACACCGGCTTCAAGGTCTGGGACACCCGCTTCGGGCGCATCGGCGTGGGGATCTGCTGGGACCAATGGTATCCGGAATGCGCGCGCGCCATGGCGCTGCAAGGGGCGGACGTGTTGCTGTACCCGACCGCGATCGGCAGCGAGCCGCAGGCGCCCGAGATCGACAGCATGCCGCATTGGCGGCGCACGATGCAGGGCCACGCGGCGGCGAACATGGTCGCGCTGGTCGCAAGCAACCGCATCGGCGTTGAGCAGGCCGACGCGGCCGCAATGACGTTCTACGGCTCCTCCTTCATCGCCGACCACACCGGCGCCCTGATCGCCGACGGCGGCAAGACCGAGCAGGAGGTTCTGACCGCGACGGTCGATCTGGAGGAGATGCGTCTCGCCCGGGCCAGCTGGGGCTTTTTCCGGGACCGGCGGCCCGACCTCTACGGCTCCGTGATGACGCTGGACGGGGAGAGGCGGAACGCCTGACGCAGAATGACCCGCCGCGCCCCGCCAGTTGACGCGGCGGCGCATTCGCGGTGATGCTCATCCCCGGGAAAACGGGGGATGCGACGCGCCTTCCGGTCGATGCGAGGCCGGGGCGCCACACTGAACGCCGACGGCCGGGCCTTCCGAAACGAGCCCGCCCGGCGAACCCTTAGGAGGTAGACAGGGATATGGTTACGGGAGCACGCAAGACGGCGATGTTGAAGGCCGCCGCCGCGGTCGCGGCGAGCCTCGGCCTCGGCGCGGCCGGCGCTATGGCGCAGGACAATGTGGTCAACGTCTATAACTGGTCCGACTACATCGCCGAAGACACGATCGCGAACTTCGAGGCCGAGACCGGCATCACGGTGCGCTACGACGTCTTTGATTCGAACGAGGTGCTCGAGGCCAAGATGCTCGCCGGCAACTCGGGCTACGACGTGGTCGTGCCGACCTCGACGTTCCTGGCGCGGCAGATCCAGGCCGGCGTCTTCATGGAGCTGGACAAGTCGAAGCTGCCCAACTGGGAAAATCTCGACGAGACGCTGCTCGGGCGGGTCGAGGAGATGGACCCGGGCAACGCCCACGGCGTGCCGTACATGTGGGGCACCACCGGCTTCGCCTATAACAAGAAGATGATCGAAGAGCGCATGCCCGACGCGCCGGTCGACAGCTGGGACATGATGATGGACCCGGAAGTCGTCTCCAAGTTCGCGGACTGCGGCGTCACCTTCCTCGACGCGCCGACCGAGGTGATCCCGGCGGCCCTGAACTACATCGGCGCGGACCCGACCAAGCAGGACGCCGACAAGCTTGAGGAGGCGATGGCGCACATGCAGAAGGTGCGCCCATCGATCAAGTACTTCCATTCCTCGCAGAACATCAACGATCTGGCCAACGGCGACATCTGCATCGCCATGGGCTGGTCGGGCGACATGTTCATCGCCCAGGCCCGCGCGGCCGAGGCGGGTCAGGGCGTCGACATCGAGTACGTCATCCCGAAGGAAGGCGCGTTGCTGTGGACGGACATGATGGCGGTGCCGAAGGACGCCCCCAACCCGGACAACGCCCACACCTTCCTGAACTACATCATGAAGCCGCAGGTCGCGGCGGCGATCTCGAACTACGTCTACTACGCCAACGCCAACGAGGCGTCGATGGAGTATGTCGACGACGCGGTGAAGAACGATCCTGCGATCTATCCGGATAAGGAGACGATGCAGAATCTCTATTCGGTGCAGCCGTGGAACCCGCGCTTCCAACGCGAGGCGACGCGGGCCTGGACCAAGCTGAAGACCGGCCAGTGATCGGCCTCGGTTCGGCCTGACGGGCCGGCCGTGAACGCGCCCGCGATCGCCCCGTCCGGGATCTCCGACGGGTCGGTTGCGGGCGCTTCTTCTCCATTGCGCGGGATCGAAGCCTCATGAACGACAAAGCGGGCGCCGCCGCCGGCGCCGAGGGGAGCGACACCGCCGCCGGCGCGCCGCGAAAGGCGTCGGGCTGGTCGGTTCCGGGGGGCGATCCCTACATCTCCATCCGCAACGTCACCAAGCGTTTCGGCGACTTCGTCGCGGTCGACGACGTCAGCCTCGACATCTACCGCACGGAGCTGTTCTCGCTTCTCGGCGCATCGGGTTGCGGCAAGACGACCTTGTTGCGCATGCTGGCCGGTCTCGAGCAGCCGAGCGAGGGCCAGATCCTGATCGACGGTCAGGACATGGTGGGCGTGCCGCCCTACGAGCGGCCGGTCAATATGATGTTCCAATCCTACGCCCTCTTCCCGCACATGACGGTGGCGCAGAACATCGCCTTCGGCCTGAAGCAGGAGGGGATGTCGAAGGCCGAGATCGGCCCGCGGGTGGATGAGATGCTGCGCCTCGTGCAGCTCGACCGCTTCGCCAAACGCAAGCCGCATCAGCTCTCCGGCGGCCAGCGTCAGCGCGTCGCGCTCGCCCGCGCGCTCGCGAAACGCCCGAAGCTTCTGCTGCTGGACGAACCGCTCGCCGCGCTCGACAAGAAGCTGCGAGAAAGCACGCAATTCGAACTGATGAACATCCAGGAGGAGCTGGGCGTCACCTTCATCGTCGTCACCCACGATCAGGAGGAGGCGATGACGCTGTCGACCCGGGTCGCGGTTATGAATGAGGGCGTGATCCAGCAGATCGGCACGCCGTCGGAGGTCTATGAGTATCCCACGACGCGCTACGTCGCCGATTTCATCGGCTCGGTGAACCTGTTCGAAGGGCGCGTCTCCGAAGCGGGCGTGCAGGACGGCGCGTTGACGGTGGGCGATACGGATGCGGGCGTCGACCTCCATCTGGATTATGACGGTCGGGAGCTCTCCGCCGGCCAGTCCGTCGCCGTGGCCATCCGGCCGGAGAAGATCGCAATCTCCAAGGAGAAGCCGGACCAGGACCGCAATCTGCTGCGCGGGATCGTCGACGAGATCGCCTATCAAGGCGCGCTGTCGATTTATCAGGTGCGGCTTTCGGACGGCAAGATCGTGCGCGTGACCTCCCCCAACCTGACCCGCACCGCCGAACGACCGATCGATTGGGAAGAGGAGGTGTGGCTCAGCTGGGGACCCAAAGCCGGCGTGGTGCTGACCTCATGAGCCAGGCGAGCGATCCGCTGCAGACCGTGCGACCGGCGCCCGGCGCCGGCCGGCTCGCGCGGCTCAGGGCGCGGCTGTTGAACCCGCGCACGGTGATCCTGCTGCCGCCCTACGTCTGGCTGCTGCTGTTTTTCCTGGCGCCGTTCGCGATCGTGCTCAAGCTCAGCATCTCGGAGGCGGCGATCGCCATGCCGCCCTATCTGCCGATCTTCGAATGGGCGGAGGGGCTGATCCCGAAATTCACGGGCACGCTTTACAACTTCACCTTCCTGTTCACCGACGACCTCTACATCGTCGCCTATCTGAACTCGATCAAGATCGCGGCGATCTCCACCTTCGTCTGCCTGCTGATCGGCTATCCGATGGCCTACGGCATCGCGCGCGCGCCGGGGGCGTGGCGCAACGCGCTTTTGATGCTGGTGATTCTGCCGTTCTGGACCTCCTTCCTGATCCGGGTCTACGCCTGGATCGGCATCCTCAAGAACAACGGCATTCTCAACAATCTGCTGATCAGCCTCGGGATCATCGACCAGCCGATCCAGATGCTGCACAACGATTTCTCAGTCTATGTCGGAATCGTCTACTCCTACCTACCTTTCATGATCCTGCCGCTTTACGCCAATTTGGCGAAGATGGACGAAAGCCTGCTGGAGGCGGCCGCGGATCTGGGCTGCCGGCCCTGGAAGGCGTTCTGGTCGGTGACGTTGCCGTTGTCGCTGCCGGGGATCGTCGCCGGCTCGATGCTGGTCTTCATTCCGGCGGTCGGCGAGTTCGTCATCCCTGAACTGCTGGGCGGACCGGACACGTTGATGATCGGACGCATCCTGTGGAACGAGTTCTTCCATAACCGCGACTGGCCGGTCGCCTCGGCGGTGGCGATCGCGATGCTGATCTTCCTGGTGATCCCGATCGTGATCTTCCAGCATTATCAGAACAAGGACGCGGAGGCCCAGAAATGAAGAAGGGCCTGCACCCGTTTACGCTGAGCATGCTGCTGTTCGGCTTCGCTTTCCTCTATGCGCCGATCGTCATCCTGATCATCTTCTCCTTCAACGAGGGCAAGCTGGTCTCCGTCTGGGCGGGTTTCTCGCCGAAATGGTACGGCGAGCTGCTGCGCGACCCGCAGATCCTGTCGGCCGCCTGGATGAGCCTCAAGATCGCCTCCGTGAACGCGACCTTCGCGACCGTCCTGGGGCTGTTCGGCGCCTATGCGCTCCACCGCTTCGGATCCTTCAAGGGCCGCACGGTCTTCACCGGCATGCTGACGGCGCCCCTGGTCATGCCGGACGTCATCACCGGCCTGGCGACGCTGCTGCTCTTCGTGTGGCTGTCCTGGCAGCGCGGCATGTCGACCATCACCATCGCGCACATCACCTTCTCGATGGCCTTCGTGGCGGTGCTGGTGCGCGCGCGGCTCGCCTCCCTCGACCAGTCGCTGGAGGAGGCGGCGATGGATCTCGGCGCGCGCCCGGCCAAGACCTTCCTGCTGATCACCGTGCCGATGCTGGCGCCGGCGCTGGTCGCCGCCTGGCTGCTGGCCTTCACGCTCTCGCTCGACGATCTGGTGATCGCGAGTTTCGTGGCCGGGCCGGGATCGACCACCCTGCCGATGGTGGTCTTCTCCAAGGTGCGCCTCGGCGTCAGTCCGGAGATCAACGCGCTCGGCACGCTCATCGTGCTGCTGGTGACGCTTTGCATCGTCATCGCCGCCCTGATCTTCCAACGACAGGAGGCGCAGCGGATGCAGGACGTCCAGATGGCCGATCGCGCCGATTGACGCCAGGAGTCCGTCCTTTTCATGAGCTCGCCCCCCGTTGAAGCCGTCGCCTCCGACGAGGCCGCGCCGGACGCCGCGGACGTCGTGGTGGTCGGCGCCGGGATCGTCGGCGCCGCCGCCGCCCTCTGTCTCGCCGAAAAAGGCCTTTCGGTCGCGCTGGTCGAAAAGGGCGTCGTCGGCGGCGAGCAGTCGTCGCGCAATTGGGGCTGGTGCCGCCAGCAGGGTCGCGACCGGCGGGAGATCCCGCTGATCAAGCGCAGCCTTGCCGAATGGGACGGGCTGGCGGAACGCACGGGCCGCGATCTCGGCTTCCGCCGCGCCGGCGTCGTCTGGGTCACCGACGAGCCGGATCAGATGGCGGTGTGGGAGCGCTGGGCCGACGCGGCGCGCGACCATCAGATCGACACCCGCCTCCTCTCCAAGGCCGATCTCGCCAAACGCTTTCCCGACGCGAAGGCCGACTGGATCGGCGGCGTGGAGACTCCGAGCGACGGCCGGGCGGAGCCCGCGCGCGCCGCGCCTGCGATCGCGAAGGCGCTGCGCGCCAAGGGCGGGTCGGTGCTGACCGGCTGCGCCGTGCGGGGGCTCGAGACCGAGGCCGGCGCGGTCTCCGCCGCCGTGACCGAGAAGGGCCGGATCAGGACCCGCCTCGTCCTGCTGGCCGGCGGCGCCTGGTCGAACCTTTTCCTGAAGCGCCTCGGCCTCGAGATGCCGCAGCTCTGCGTCAAAGCCTCCGTTCTGCGCACCGACCCCGCGCCGGTCGTGACCGATGGCGGCTTGGGCGCGCCCGACTTCTCGCTGCGCCGGCGCGAGGACGGCGGCTACAGCCTCGCCTGGGGCGGGGCGACGACCTTCGAGCTGACGCCGGACGCCTTCCGGTACATGCGCCGGTTCTGGCCGGCCTTCATGGCGGAGCGCGCCGCGATCAAGATCCGCTTCGGCCGCGCCTTCTTCGAGGCGCTGCGGACGACGGCCGATTGGCCGCTGGACGGGGAAAGCCCGTTCGAGGCGACGCGCATCCTGGACCCGGAGCCGGACGAGGGCGTCCTCGACCACGCGCTCGATGCGCTGAAGCGCACCTTCCCCGCGCTGGCCGATCTCAAAGCGTCCCAGCGCTGGGCCGGCATGATCGACGTGACGCCCGACGCGGTCCCGGCCATCGGACCGGTCGACGCCCTGCCGGGCCTTTTCGTCGCCACCGGCTTTTCCGGCCACGGCTTCGGCATCGGCCCGGGCGCGGGCCGCCTCGCCGCCGACCTGATCGCCGGCGACGCGCCGATCGTCGATCCCGAGCCGTTTCGCTTCTCGCGTTTTTCGGACGGGACGAAACTGAGCCTCGACGCCGGGATGTGAGGAGACCGCCCGCGCCGCCAGCGCGGCACGGCTGTTGGCCCGGAACAAGTCCGGGCCGACGGGAATTGCGGAGGCCCGCCCGAGAGACGCCGCGCCGGGCTTGGTCCCGGGCAACGACAGAGCGCGCCGAGGCCGTTCCTTGCGCGCGGGCGCGAATCGCGTCCGAGTCATGCTTGGGAAAAAGCGCGAAAAGGCGGCGGGCCCATGCAGCTCGACATGAAGACGCTGGTCGGCAAGCTTAACCCGACGGCCAAGCGGGCGTTGGAGCAGGCGGCGCAGCTCTGCGTTCAGCGCACCCATTTCCATGTCGAGCCGGCCCATCTGCTGCTCACGCTCCTGGAGCAGCCGGAGAGCGATTTGTCCGTCGGGCTCGTCGCTCATGGGATCGAAACCGCGGCGCTGACCGCCGATCTTCAGGCCGCGATCGACCAGCTGCACAGCGGCAACACCCGCACCCCCGCGCTCAGCGCCGAGATCGGCGATCTGTTGCAGGCGGCCTGGGTCTACAGCTCGACCGCGCTGGATCAGAACGCCACCCGCTCGGCCGCGCTGTTTCAGGCGGCGCTGGAGACGCCGGGGATCGCGGACCCGCTGCGCGCCGCCTGCCCGGCGCTGGCGGCCCTCGACGCAGAGGCGTTGCGCCAGGCTTGGCCCGACATCGTCGCCCGCTCGCCCGAGCGGATGCCGAGCGCGCAGGAAGCCGCCAAGGCGGATCTCGCCGCCGGCCGCGCAGCGCGCCGCGAGGCCAAGCAAGCGCGCCAGACGGCCGCCGACGCCTCCGGCGAGGCCGCGGCCGGCGAGGAGAGCGCCGGCGCCCCGGACCCGCTGGAGACGCTGGACCTCTACACGGTCTCGCTGACCGATCAGGCGCTGGTCGGCGCGATCGACCCGATCGTCGGGCGGGACGCGGAGATCCGCCAGGTGATCGACATCCTGATGCGCCGGCGCCAAAACAACCCGATCCTGACCGGCGAGGCGGGCGTGGGGAAGACCGCCGTCGTCGAAGGCTTCGCCCAGCGCATCGCCGACGGCGACGTGCCGGCGCCCTTGCAGGACGTGGACGTGCGGCTCCTCGACCTCGCGCTGCTGCAGGCCGGCGCCTCGATGAAGGGGGAGTTCGAGGAGCGCCTGAAAGGCGTCGTCGAGGCGGTGAAGGCGAGCGCCCGGCCGATCGTCCTCTTCGTCGACGAGGCGCACACGCTGATCGGCGCCGGCGGCGCGGCCGGCCAGGGCGACGCCGCCAATCTGCTGAAACCCGCGCTGGCCAGAGGCGAGCTGCGCACCATCGCCGCCACCACCTGGGCCGAATACAAGCGCTATATCGAAAAGGACCCGGCGCTCGCCCGGCGTTTCCAGGTGGTGAAGGTGGACGAGCCGGATCAGGCGCGGGCGGTCGCGATGGTGCGCGGGCTGGCCAAGCGCCTGGCGGCCCATCACGGCGTGCGCATTCTGGACGAGGCGATCTCGGAGGCGGTCTCCCTCTCGCAACGCTACATCGCGGGCCGTCAGCTGCCGGACAAGGCGATCGCGGTGCTGGACACGGCTTGCGCGCGCGTCGCGGTGGCGCAGGCAGCCGAACCGCCGGCGCTGGAGGCCGCGCGCCGGCGGGTCGAGCGGCTCGCCACCGAAATCGAGATTCTGACCGACGAACGGGTGCTGGAGGAAGACCACAAGGAGCGCCTCGCCGCGCTGGCGGCCGATCGCGCCGCCGCGGAGACGGAGCGCGACGATCTCGCCGCGCGCTGGGAGGAGGAGCGCGCGCTGGTCGAGGAGATGCGCGCGCTCTTGGCCGATCGGCTGGACGAGAGCGAGCCGCCCGGCCCCGCCTTCGCCGCGCTGGAGGAGAAGCTGACCGCCCTGCAGGGCGAGACGCCGATGGTGCCGCCGCGCGTCGACGGCCGCTTGGCGGCCGAGGTGATCGCCGGCTGGACCGGCATTCCGGTCGGGCGGATGATGCGCGACGAAATCCAGGGCGTGCTGGATCTGGAGGCGCGCCTCGCCGCGCGGATCGTCGGCCAGGATCACGCGCTGGCCGCCGTCGCCAAGCGCATCCGAACCTACCGCGCCGGCCTGGACGATCCTATGAAGCCGGTCGGCGTGTTCCTGTTCGTTGGGCCGTCCGGGGTCGGCAAGACGGAGACGGCGCTGGGTTTGGCGGAATTGCTGTTCGGCGGCGAGCAGCACCTGATCACCGTCAACATGTCGGAGTTTCAGGAGGCGCACACCGTCTCCGCCCTCAAAGGCGCGCCGCCGGGCTATGTCGGATACGGCCAAGGCGGCGTGCTGACCGAGGCCGTGCGGCGCAACCCCTATTCCGTCATCCTGCTGGACGAAGTGGAGAAGGCCCATCCGGACGTGATGGAGCTGTTCTTCCAGGTCTTCGACAAGGGGATGATGGAGGACGGCGAAGGCGTGGAGGTGGATTTTCGGAACACGGTCCTGATCCTGACCTCCAATCTCGGCGACCGGATCATCATGGACGCCGCCTTCTCGGGCGAGGAGATCACGGTGGAGGCCCTGGCCGAAAAGGTCCGCCCGGCGCTGCTGGAGCGCTTCAAGCCGGCCTTCCTCGGCCGCCTCGTCACCGTTCCCTATCTGCCGCTGGGCGAAGAGCAGATCCGCGGCGTGGTCGACCTGAAGCTCGCCCGCATCGCGGATCGATTCCGCGAGAACAACGGCGCCGAACTGATCCTCGACCCCGCGATCGCCGAGACGGTCGCCGCCCGCTCGACCGAGGTGGAAAGCGGCGCGCGCGCGATCGACGCGATTCTGACCCACAATCTGCTGCCCGTCGTCTCCGACGCGGTCTTGCGCGCAATGGCGGACGGGACGCCCTTCACGGCCGCGCGCGTGACGCTCGAGGCCGGCGGCGGGTTTTCGGCGGGGGTGGAATGACGGGCGACGCTGCAATGCGCTCAATAGCCTCTCCCCTTCATGGGGGGAGATTGGCGGGGGTGCGATTTCCGAGCCGGAAATCGACCCGGCGCGGCGCGTCGGGCATTCTCATAGCGCCTGGCGGCGCCCACCCTCTCTCCGCCCCTCTCCCATCAAGGGAGAGGGAGTGTTGAGGCCGCCCGATGTCTGACGATCTCGGCTTCACGCAGGACAATCGCGTCCTCTCGGCGACGACGCCGCTGGGAAAGGACGTCCTGTTGCTGAAGAGCGTGCGCGGGACGGAGGCGGTCTCGCGGCTGTTCCGATTCGAGCTGGAGCTCGCCTCCGAGGACGCCGAGATCGATTTCTCCAAGATCGTCGGCGAGAGCGTCACCGCGAAGATCGAGATCGGCGACGGGACGACGAGCCGCTACATCAACGGCCTCGTCACCGACTTCTCCCAGCATGACAGCGACCCGCGGCTTTGGACCTATCGCGCCGTGCTTCAGCCGACCTTCTGGCTGGGCACGCGCACGCGCGACTGCCGCATCTTCCAGGATCAGAGCGTCACCGACATCCTGGAGACCGTGCTGGGCGAGATCGGCGTCAGCGACTATGCGCTGGAGACCACCGGATCCTATGCCGCCCGAGAGTACTGCGTGCAGTACAACGAAAGCGCCTTCGATTTCCTCTGCCGGCTGATGGAGGAGGAGGGGATCTTCTATTTCTTCCGGCACGATGAGGGCAAACACACCCTGGTCCTGGCCGACGATTCCGACGTCCACACCCCCTGCCCCGGAGCGGATCAGATCACCTATCGCCCCTCCCAGGCGGGGGACCGGCAGGATGAGGATTCGGTCTTCCAGCTGGCCTACACCGAGCGGGTCGCGACCGACCATTTCGCCGCGCGCGACTACAATTTCGAGCAACCCTCCACCGACCTGACGACGAAGGCCGAAGGCGGCCAGGGCGCGTCCGACATGGAGGTCTACGAGTATCCCGGCGGCTACACCGCGAAGGACGCGGGCGCGGCGCTCGCCGATCTGCGCCTGCAGGCCTTCGAGACGCCGACCAAGGAGCTCTCCGGCCGCTCGACCTGCAAGGGGTTGATTGCGGGCTATACGACCACGCTCGACTGGCACGAGCGCCCGGCGTTGAACGCGGACTACATGATCCGCGAGCTCACCTTGCGCGCCGACGCCGATCGCTACGAAAACGGTTTCGCCGCCCAGCCCAAGACCCATCCCTTCCGGCCCGCCCGCACGACGCCGCGCCCGCGCATTCACGGCGGCCAGACGGCGCTGGTCGTCGGCAAGGCGGGCGAGGAAATCTGGACCGACAAATACGGCCGCATCAAGCTGCAGTTCCACTGGGACCGCGAGGGCAAGAAGGACGAGAAGACCAGCTGCTTCGTGCGCGTCGCCCAGGGCTGGGCGGGCAAAGGTTGGGGCGGTTGGTTCCTGCCGCGCATCGGCATGGAGGTGGTGGTCAGCTTCCTGGAGGGCGACCCCGACCGGCCCCTGGTGACGGGCTGCGTCTACAACGGCGAAAACGCGCTCGCCTACACGCTGCCCGACGATCAGACCAAGAGCTGGATCAAGACCAACAGCTCCAAGGGCGGCGGCGGCTCGAACGAGTTGCGCTTCGAGGACAAGAAGGAGTCGGAGGAGATCTATCTCCACGCCCAGAAGGATTGGAACAGCGTCGTCGAGAACGAACGCACCACCACCGTCAAGGAAAGCGACGACACGCTGACGATCGAGAAGGGGAACCGCACGCTCGAGGTGCAGAAGGGCGACGAGAGCCACAGCGTCAAGGGCGACCGCACCCTGAAGGTGGACGGCGCCCAGGACCACAAGACCGGCGACGGCTTCACTCACAAGGTCACGGGCGACTACACGCTGAAGGTCTCGGGCGACCTAGTGATCAACGCGACCGGCAACGTCACCATCAAGGCCGGCAAGAAGATGACGCTGCAGTCGGGCGCGGACATGCTGGCCAAATCGGGCAAGAACCTGACCGCGCAGTCGGCTATGGACTGGACCCAGAAGGCGGGCAAGAACCTCGCGATCAGTTCGGGCATGAACACCACCAACAAGGCCGGCATGAATATGACCAACAAGGCCGGCATGAACCTGAAGACCGAGGCGGGCATGAACCTGACCGAAAAGGCGGGCATGACCTACAAGGCCGAGGGCGGCATGACCTACCAGACCAAGGGCGGCATGCAGATGAAGCAGGAAGGCGGCATGATGGCCAAGCTGAAGGGCGGCATGCAGGGCGTCTTCGAAGGCGGCATGATGGGGCAATTGAAGGGCGGCGTGATGGCGGCCCTCAAAGGCGCCATCAACAAGCTGGGCTGACGGAGGCGCGCGATGAGCGACGAGACGGCCCCCCTGGACCCTGACGACCCCGCCTTCGACGCGCTGTTCGCCGATCCGCCCGAAGGGGCGGAGGTCGACGGTCTGCCCGACGGCGATTACGAGGACCTGGACGAGGCCGGACGCCTCGCCGCGCGCTATTCGATCCAGGACGGAAAGCTGGAGGGGCCGGCGGAATTCTACGAGGACGGCGCGCTGACCCAGACTTGCGCCTTCCGCGCCGGCCGGCTGCACGGGCGCTGTCTGATCTATGAGGGCGAGGCGCTGGTGCAGGAGACGACCTATGTCGACGGCGTGCTCGACGGCGAGGCGGTGGAGTACGAGGACGGCGGCCCGACGAGCCGCATCGCCTTCAAGGACGGCCGCCCGCACGGGACGGCCGAATTCTATGAGGAAGACCGCCTCGTCCAACGCTCCACCTTCGATCAGGGCTATCTGGAGGGGGAGAGCCTGTTCTTCGACGAAGCCGGCGAGGTGGCCCAGCGCCTGCCCTTCGCCGCCGGGCTGAGGCAAGGCAAGAGCACGCTCTACGATCAGGGGCGCAGGCTGGTGGAGATCGACTTCCAGGACGACCGCCAGACCGGCCTCTTGGTGACATACGGCCCGAACGGCCGCCCGATGGCGAAGATCCCCTTCAAGGACGGGCTGAAGGAGGGCGAGGCCCGCTACTTCGATCCGGACGGTCGGCTCGTCAAAAGCGAAACCTTCAAGGCGGACAAGCCGGACGGCCCGACGCGAGAGTATCTGCCGGGCGGGCCGTGCGTGAAGCAAAGCCCCTTCGTCGCCGGCCAACTGACCGGCTGGGCGATCGAGTTCACGCCGAAGGGCAAGGAGGCCTTCCGTCAGCGCTTCGAAGCGGGCGAGCCGGTCGGCCCGAAGGAGGAGAAGACCGCCTTCGGCTGGCGCGCGCTTGAGGCGGCGCCGGACGACGGCGAGGGCTGAGCGCGCCCGCCGGTTCGACTGGCCTTCACGGCCTTGATCCGCTAAACCCCGGAAGATGCGTATGGGAAAGGGTCTCGGCCGGTCGGCATGAGCATTTGGGGGAAGATCGTCGGCGGGGCCGCGGGCCTCGCCATCGGCGGGCCGATCGGGATGCTGGTCGGCGCGGTCGGCGGGCATTTCGTCGACCGCTATTACGGCGAGCGCGACGGCGAGGGCGACGGCGCCGAGCCCGACCCCGAAAAGGCCAAGCGTTCCATCGGCTTCACCATCGCGGTGATCGTCCTCGGCGCCAAGATGGCCAAGGCCGACGGACGCGTCACCCAGGACGAGATCCGCGCCTTCAAGGACGTCTTCCAGGTCCCGCAGGACGAAGTGAAGAACGTCAGCCGCGTCTTCGACCAGGCGCGCCGCGACGCCCGCGGCTTCGAACCCTACGCCCGCCAAGTCGCCGGCATGTTCAAGGAAGCGCCGGAAGTGCTGGAGGAACTGCTCTGGTGCCTCGCCTACATCGCCAAGGCGGACCAGACGATCGACCCGCGTGAGATGGAGTTCCTGCGCCAGGTCTCCGACATCTTCGGCTTCGACGAGGCCACCTTCGAGCGGGTGACCGAACTGCGCGCCGGCGGCGAGCAGGCCGACCCCTACCGCGTGCTCGGCGTCAGCCGGGAGGCGAGCGACGCCGACGTGAAGAAGGCGCATCGCCGGCTGGTCGTAGAGAACCATCCCGACAAGCTGATCGCCAAAGGCATGCCGGAAGAGTTCATCTCGGTCGCGAACGAGAAGGTCGCGCGCATCAACGCCGCCTACGAGGCGATCCGCAAGGAGCGCGGGATTTGACGGCGCCGGCGATCGTCGACAGCCCCAGCCCGAATTTCGGCGACCGCCGCCCCCTGCCCGACGGATCGCCGGCCCCGATCGACATGCTGGTGCTGCACTACACCGACATGGAAAGCGCCGACGCCTCGCTCGCCCGCCTCACCGACCCGGCGGCGGAGGTCAGCGCCCATTATCTGATCGATGAGGACGGCGCGGTTCATCGCCTGGTCGACGAGGAGAAACGCGCCTGGCATGCGGGCCTCGCCCACTGGCGGGGGACGGCGGACGTCAACTCCCGCTCCATCGGGATCGAATTGCAGAATCCGGGTCATAGCCTCGGCTATCGGCCGTTTCCCGAGGCGCAGATCGCGGCCTTGATCGCCCTCGCCCGCGACATCCTGGCGCGGCGGCCGATTCCGGCGCGCAACGTGCTCGGCCATTCCGACGTCGCGCCGGACCGCAAGGTCGACCCCGGCGAACTGCTGCCCTGGGCGCGGCTCGCCGCCGCCGGGGTGGGACTGTTTCCCGCGGCGCCGACGTCGACGGATCGCTCGATTCATGACCTGCTGGCCGAAATCGGCTACGATCCGGGGGCTAAAAAGGTGGTGGACGCGTTTCAACGTCGTTTCCGGCCGGCGCGCATCGACGGGCGGGTCGACGCCGAGACGACCGGACTCGCCGCCGCTTATCTGGCGCTTTGTAACGAGGACGCGGAAAGGGAAGCCGACGCATGAGCCGGACCGTCGCCTATTTCTTCAGCCACGCCTCGCCCTGGAGCTTCATGGGCCACCGCCGGCTGATCGATCTCTGCGCGGAGGTCGACGCCGCGCTCGACCTCCGTTCGATTTCGGTCGCCGACGTCTTTCCGAAGACGGGCGGATTGCCGCTCAAAGACCGGCCGCCGGAACGCCAATCCTATCGCATGGCCGAACTCAAGCGCTGGCCGCAGAAGCTGGGGCTCGAGATCGTGCTGGAGCCCAAGTTCTTCCCCGTCGACGACAAGCCGTCGGGCCGCCTCGCCGTCGCGGCGGCGCGCCGAGGTGTTGACGTCGGGCCGCTCAGCGAACGCATCATGAGCGGCGTCTGGCAACGCGAAGAGAATATCGCCGATCTGGACGCGCTGAAACGCATGGCGGAGGACGTCGGCCTGGACGGCGACGGGCTGGTCGAGGAGAGCCTGACCGAGGCGGCGTCGCAGGGGCTTGCCGACAACGGCGCGCGCGCCCTGCGCGGCGGTTGCTTCGGGGTTCCCTGGTACGAAGTCGACGGGGAGCCCTTCTGGGGGCAGGATCGCCTGGACATGCTGGCCGAGCGACTGCGCGAGGCGTAACCCCCTACCCCCGAAGTCCGCCGACGCACTGCGTCAGCAGCGCGAAAAACCCGTCCGCGTCGAGCGCGGTCATCAACTCGATCGGGCCCTGCGGATCGTCAGTCGTCATCAGGCGGCCTCGCTGGGCCGGATTCGCCGTCTCCACGCTCGCCCGGACCCGGCGGCCGGCGAACAGGTCCGGCTGCAGCAGCCACGCGATCGTGCAGGGGTCGTGCAGCACGGGCCGCGGCCGCTCCCCCTGATAGGCGCGCAGCATCCGGGCCAACGCCTTGCCCGCCGGCGTGCCGAGCGCGTCGAACGCCGCGATGCGCTGCGGCGTGACGTGCGCCTGACGGGTGACGTCCAGGCCGAACAGCGCGGTCGGAAGCCCGCTCTCCAGGACGATTCGCGCGGCCTCGGGATCGCAGGCGAAATTGAACTCGGCCCAGTCGGTGACGTTGCCGGGTCCGTCGGCGACGCCGCCCATGATGACGAGCCGCTCGATCTCCGTCGCGATCGCCGGCTCCTCAACCAGCGCCAGCGCGAGGTTGGTGAGCGGCCCGATCGCAACGATCGTCACACCGCCCCCGCGCGCCAGCCGCCGGATCGCCTGGACCGCATGCTCAGGCGACGGCGCAGGCCCCGGCGACAGGGCGACGCCGCCGATCCCGTCGGCCCCATGTACATGCCCGGCCCTCTCGCCCGCACCGAACAGGGCGCGCGGGCAGCCGGCGTGCAGGGGCACGTCCGTGCGCCCGGCCAGCGCCAGCAGCCCGGCCGCGTTGCGCGTCACGGCGTCGAGATCGACATTGCCGGCGACGGTCGTCACAGCGCCGAGCGACAACCGGTCCGCCGCGCCGAGCGCGGTCAGAATCGCCGCCGCATCGTCCAGGCCGGGGTCGCAATCAATCAGGATTGAACGGCGCATCGGCGGCGGCTCCCTCTCCTTATCCGGCTTACCGGATTACCGAAGACGACGCGTCGGCGCAGCAAGATTCCACGCGGACGCCTTGCGCTGTTGCTTTGCTGCGAAGGTGCGCAGCGCGCCTGATTCGCCCTTCACAGGCAGCCGAATTGGTTCCTATATGGGAGTAATATTATTGCTGCCGGGCGCCGCGACGGCCCGCCCGAACAGACGGAGCGAGGAGGCTCTAGCGTTCCCATGACCGTCTTCACCACATCCCATTTCGCCGATCACGAGCAGGTGGTCTTCGCGTCGGACGCCGAGACCGGCCTGAGAGCCGTTCTGGCCGTGCACAACACCAACCGCGGCCCGGCGCTGGGCGGTTGCCGCATGTGGGCTTACGAATCGGAAGAGGCGGCGATCGCCGACGTGCTGCGCCTGTCGCGCGGCATGACCTACAAGAACGCGCTGGCGGATCTGCCGTGGGGCGGCGGCAAGTCCGTGATCATCGCCGACGCCAAGACCGACAAGACGCCGGAGATGATGCGCGCCATGGGCCGGGCGGTCGAGCGCCTGGGCGGACGCTACATCGTCGCCGAAGACGTCGGCACGACCCCCGACGACATGCTGGCCGTCAGCGCGGAGACCGCGCATGTCCGCGGCGTAAAGGGCGTCGGCTTCGACCCGTCGCCGGCCACCGCCTTCGGCTGCTTCGTGGGCATCAAGCGGTCGGTCGAGGAGCGGCTCGGGCGCGCCAATCTGGAAGGCGTCAAGGTCGCGGTTCAGGGCCTCGGTCACGTCGGCTACGACCTCGCCCAACAGCTGCGCGACGCCGGCGCCGACCTGGTGGTGAGCGACATCGACGAGGGCGCCGTCGCCCGGGCGAAGACCGAGTTGGGCGCGACCCCCGTCCCCTTCGACCAGATCTATTCCCAGGACGTCGACGTCTTTGCGCCCTGCGCGCTGGGCGCGATTCTGAACGACCAGACGATCGCCCAGTTGAAGGCCAAGATCGTCGCCGGCTCCGCCAACAACCAATTGGCGGAGGAGCGGCACGGCCAGGCGTTGGCGGACAAGGGCGTGCTCTACGCGCCGGACTACGTGATCAACGCGGGCGGCGTCATCCACATCTACCACGAAGGCGCGGACTACGACCGACAGGCCGCTTTCGGCCATGTCGGCCGCATCGCCGAGACGCTGGGCGAAATCTACGAGCGCGCGGCCAAGAACGGCGAGCCGACCCACGTCGCCGCCGACCGGATCGCCGAGGAGCGGTTCGCGAACGCCGCGTAGGCGCGCCGGCGCGCCGGCGCGCCGAACCGCTGCAATCCGGCTTGCAGCGATCGTAGGCGTCATCCCCCTCGCCGTTCCCCGTCGCGCGCGTCGCTCGCCCTCGATATGCTGCGCACGACCGCAGGAAATGGGAGAGCGAGCGCGATGGATCTGTCCGACACAGAGGTGACCCATGCGACCGGCGGCTGCCTTTGCGGCGCCGTGCGCTATGAGATCAGAGGCTCCTTGCGGCCCGTGGTCGCCTGCCATTGCGAGCAGTGCCGGCGCACCAGCGGGCATTTCGTCGCCGCCAGCGGGTGCGCGCAACGCGACCTGATCCTGCGGGAGAAGAGCGGGCTGACCTGGTTCCAATCCTCAGACGCCGCTGAGCGCGGCTTCTGCAACCGGTGCGGCGGCAACCTGTTCTACCGCCGGCGCGATCCAGGCGACGGACGCGTCAGCGTCATGGCCGGCACGCTGGATCCGCCCACGGGCCTGCGCATCGTCGGCCACATTTTCGCGGCGGCGAAGTCCGACTATTACGCGATCGGCGACGAGACACCCAAGTTCGCCGGCGACTACGACAGTCCGGAAATTTCCGATCCCGAAATTTGACAGGGCGGCGCGGGGCTCTAGGCTTGCCGCCATGTCCAGATATGCGGCTTTTCTACGGGGCTTCCGGTCCTTCTCGCTCAAGGTTCGGCTGATCGGTGCAGGCCTCGGCCTCGCGGCCTTGCTGACGCTCGCCTGGGGCGGATTCCTGGTTTATGAGAACGCGGCCACAGGCGGCGTGGGATACGTGCAGCCCGGCGACTTCGCGCTGCCGGACGACGTCGAGGTCGCCGAGAAGAAGCGGATCTTCTTCGCCGCCCTCCGACCGGTGGTGCTGGCCGAGAACGCCCGCCTCGCGGGCTTGCGCGCCGAAGTGCTGGCGGCGCGGGAGGCGAACGATCCTTCGCGCGTTCGTGAGATCGCGGCGCGTTTCGGAATCGAGACGTGGCCCGACGCGGGGTGGGAGGCCCTTTTGCGGCGGGTGGATACGATTCCGCCGGCGCTGGCCCTGGCTCAGGCGGCCAGTGAGAGCAACTGGGGTCAGTCCCGCTTCGCCCAGGAAGGGGCGAACTTTTTCGGCCAATAGTGCTTCCGCGAAGGCTGCGGCTTGGTGCCGGAACAGCGGGTCGAGGGCGCAACGCACGAAGTCGCGGCCTTCAGCAGCGTGAACGAGGCCGTGCGCGCCTATCTGCACAATCTGAACACCGGCGACGCCTACAACCGGCTGCGCACGCTGCGCGCCCAAGCCCGGGCGGCCGGAAAGGCCCCGGATCCCATAGCTCTGGCGGGCGGGCTGACACGGTATTCGGAGCGCGGACAAGAGTATATCGACGACATCCGCAGCATCATCCGCACCAATCGCCGGCTGATGCGCGCCCCGGCGGAGGGGTGAGCGCCGGCATTGTTGCCGTTTCGAAACGAGCGCGGCTTGTCTAAACTACGATCGCAGTCCCTGAACGCTTTCCCTTGGCCGCGCCCGGTGCAGGGTGTATCTCGCAGGCATGATGCGAACCGTTCGCGATAGGATGCGGCCCGGATGACCGACACCGCCCCTCTGGCCCCGCCCCCGCCGCCGTCAGGACCGGGAGACCCGGACGCATTGGAGCCTGCGGCGCCGCGCCGCGTCTCCGGGCGGCGCGCGCAGTGGCGGCCCAGCGCGCTGGGTCTCCTGGCGCTGCTCACGGCGTTGGTCCTGGCGCTGCCGGTTCTGGCGGTCGCAGCCCACCTCTTCGATCGCTCGGAGATCATGGGCCACATCATGGCGACGCTGCTGCCGCGCTATATCGAGAACACGCTGTGGATGATGGCGGGCGTCCCCTTGGGCGTCGCCGTGATCGGTACGGGTTGCGCCTGGCTCACCACGATGTGCCGCTTTCCCGGACGGCTGATCTTCGATTGGGCGTTGATTCTGCCCTTGGCGGCGCCGGCCTACATTCTGGCCTACGTCTATTCAGACTTCCTGCAGCATTCCGGCCCGGTTCAGACCGGATTCCGCGCGCTGATGGGGTGGACCCCGCGCGAGGGGTGGTTTCCCAACATCCGCTCGCTGCCCGGCGCGATTCTGATGTTCACGCTGACGCTGTATCCGTACGTCTATCTGCTCGCGCGCGCGGCGTTCCTGGAGCAGTCTGTCGGCGTGTTCGAGGCGGCGCGAACCATGGGCTGCAGCGCGCTGCAGGCCTTCCGCCGGATCGCGCTCCCGCTGGCCCGCCCGGCGATTGCGACAGGCGTGGCGCTCGCCCTGATGGAGACGCTGGCGGATTTCGGCGCGGTTCAGCATTTCGGCGTGCAGACCTTCACGACCGGCGTCTATCGCGCCTTCTATTCGTATGGCGATCCGGTCGCGGCGGCGCAGCTCGCCTCCATGCTGCTCGGCTTCGTCGCCCTGCTGCTGGTGTTCGAGCGGGTGAGCCGGGGCAAGCGCGGCTTCCAGTCGTCCGGCGTCTACAAGGTGCTGCCAGGCTATCGACTGCGCGGCTGGCGCGCCGCCGGCGCGGTCGCGGCCTGTACGACGCCGATCCTGTTCGGCTTCCTGCTGCCGGGCGGGCTGATGGTCGCCATGTCGATCGAGGCGGGCAATTTGTTCGAGGCGCGCACGCTCGGCCTGATCTGGAACAGCTTCTCGCTGGCCGCGGTCGCGGCCGTCGTCGCGGTGCTGACGGCGCTGCTGCTGGCCTACGCCAATCGCCTCGACCGCTCGAAGATCGCGCGCGGGGCCGTGCGCGCGGCGGGGCTCGGCTACGCCGTACCCGGATCGGTCATCGCGGTCGGGCTCTTGATCCCGCTCGGCGCCGCCGACAACGCGCTCGACGCTTGGATGCGCGAGACTGTCGGCGTCTCAACCGGTCTGATCTTCACCGGCGGCGTGGCGGCGTTGGTCTACGCCTATCTGGTGCGCTTCATGGCGGTCGCCTTGCAGACGGTGGAGGCGGGACTGACGAAGGTCACGCCGTCGATGGACGACGCATCGCGGACGCTCGGCCGCGGCCCTTGGCGGACGGCCAAGGATGTGCACGCGCCGATCCTGTCCACCAGCCTGCTGACGGCGGGCCTGATCGTCTTCGTCGACGTGATGAAGGAGTTGCCGGCGACGATCATCCTGCGCCCGTTCGATTTCAACACGCTGGCGATCACCGCCTACAATCTGGCGTCAGACGAACGGCTGACCCAGTCGGCCGCGCCGTCGCTTATGATCGTCCTCGTCGGCCTGCTGCCGATCATCATCTTGAGCCGCCGGATCGCCGCCGCGCGGCCGGGCGCGGCGGCGAAACGGCGGCGCAAGCGCGGCCGCCTCGGGACGGCTGCGAGCGCGCGCTGAAAGCGCTTGCGCGACGCGCGCGACGCCCCCTAGCGTAGCGTCCGTCGGTCCGAGGGTGGGGCCTTCGGAGAACTTTCATGACGCACAGCCTGTCTAACCATTTTCTGCGCGCGTCCGTCCTCTACGCCTTGGCCGGCATGGCGCTCGGCATTCACATGGCGGCGAGCCGCGATCACGGCCAGCACGCCACCCACGCCCATCTGATGCTGTTCGGCTGGATCGGCATGACCCTCTACGCCCTGGTCTATCGGCTGTTGCCGGCGACCGCGGAAGGGATCCTGCCCAAGCTTCACGCGTCCCTCGCCCATCTCGGGCTGATCGGGCTGACCGCGGGTCTCTATCTTCTGTACGCGGACCGGATCGCGACGGGCGAGCCGATCGCCGCCGTCGCCTCGCTGGCGCTGTTCGCCAACATGGCCCTGTTCGGGCTGATCGTCTTCCGCGCCACCGGACGCGCCGCCGCGCCGGCATAGACCTTGTGCCGCCGCACGGGCTGGCGGGCGCGGGTGCAAGCGCGTAGCGTCGGTGCGTCATGACCGACGCCGCCGCCAAGCCCCCGCCCCCGCCCCGTCCGGCGGAAGACCCAAAGGCCGCCCTCAAGGGCGTCGGCCTGATGTGCCTCGCCGTCTTCCTGTTCATCATGTTGGAGATGACGGCGAAGGCGGCGGCCGACCACATCCCGGTCGCGCAGACGGTCTGGGCGCGCTATTTCTCGCACCTGGCGCTGATGACGGTCTTTCTGGCGCCGCGCTACGGCAAGCGCCTGGTGGCGACCAAGCGTCCGGGCCTGCAGCTCGCGCGCTCGCTGTTCCTGCTGACGATGACCGGCTGCACCTTCTTCTCGCTGCGCCATCTGCAGATGGTGGAGGTGACGACCATCGGTTTCGCCGCGCCTTTCTTCGTCGCCGCGCTGAGCGTGCCGCTGTTGGGGGAGCGCGTCGGCTTTCACCGCTGGACAGCGATCGCGCTCGGCTTCGTGGGCGTGGCGATCGCCATGCGCCCGGGTTTGGGGGTCTTCCAATGGGCCTCGCTCGTCATCCTGTTCGGGGCCTTCATGAACGCGCTCTATCTCATCCTGACGCGCAAGGCGAAGGACGAGGATCCGATCGTCTCGATCTATTTCACCAGCTTCGCCGGCGCGCTGATCATGAGCCTGATCGTTCCCTTCGTCTGGGTCACGCCGAGCGACCCGATGGGTTGGGTCATCATGGTGGCGCTGGGGCTGTTCGGCGGTCTGGGGCACTTCCTGTTGATCCTCGGACACACGATGGCGCCGGCGTCGCTGTTGGCCCCCTTCTACTACACGCAACTCGCTTTTTCGGTCGGGGTCGGTTATGCGGTCTTCGGCGACGTGCCCGACGGCTTCACCATCGCCGGCGCGCTGATCGTCTTGGCGAGCGGCCTCTACCTGATCTATCGCGAGCGAAAAAAAGCGCGCGCGTAGACGATTTTTTCATCATTGCTGTGATCTAAGAGAGCCGGGGCCGCGAAAGAAGGCGGCCGCATCGCCGCGGCGCGAAACGGAACGTCCGATCGCACGCCCATTCGCCGGGTCGGCCCCAGACGGGGGGTCGGCCCGCTCTCGTTCCAAACTGCGTTTTCAAAGGAGGCGCGCCATGTCCGACCAGCTGCTCACCCTGTTCGCCGCCGGCAGCCTTGGGCTGCTGACGCTCGCCTCCTTCAGCGCCTGGGCCTATGTGCTGATGCGCGATCTGCGCGCCGCGCGCGCAGCCAGACGGGCGGCTGCGGCGGCGGCGCAGGCGGCGCTTTAGAGGCGAGGAGGATCGCGCAACAAATAGCCGACGGGCGGCGGACGGTCTTCGGTGCAAAGATCGATCACGCCGAGGATGTGGGCGACCCGGCCGCCGTCGACCAAGGGGAGCATCAGCCGATCGAAGCGCCGCCACTCGTAGCGACTCCACTCGCCGCTCAACCGCTCCAACCGCGGGACGGGATGTCGCACCATCGCGTCGAAGTCCCGGCGCGTCCGCTCGACGTCGATCAGGCCTTCGCACTCCGCCAGGCGATGCCGGGTGAAACGCCCGCCCAATCGCTCCTCGATTCGGCCTCCGACGACGGTGAAGCGATAGTCCTCCGGCTCGACCGCCGCCAAAAAGACGTTCGGCAACGCGCCTGCAATCGCCATCGGGTCGAAGTCGGCGCGGCTCGGCGCGCCGCCCGGCCAGGCCAGGCTCTTCCAATAGCCGTACACCTCGGCCAGCGGCGCCCCGAAGCCGGGCAGTTCCCGCTCAACCGCATCCTCGGCTTCGAGCGTCGCGTGTTCGCGCAACGCGTCGCCGGGGGCGCCGCCCAGGACGGGGATCATCGCCCCGCCCCTGCGCATCCGCGCGCCGCAGGCGGGCCGTTGCGATCGACAGAAACGCAGGGCCTCATGCGTCCCCCTTCCTCGCTCACGCTCGCCGCGCGCCGCTGCGCGCGAGCATCGACCTCCGTAATACTACCCGATCACCGGAACACGGTGAACGATAAAACGCTGAATTATTTATCGTAACAGTATTCCGCGCACGGGCGCTGCGCCCGCGGCCCTCACGCCAACGACCGAATCGCCCCGTCGATGCTGATCGCCTGGCCGGAGATGCGCGCGCCGGCAGGGGAGCAGAGATAGACCGCCATCGCCGCGATATCGTCGGGGCTCACCATCGTCTCCAGCGCGGCGAAGCGCGCGTATTGGGCGCGCATCTCGGCCTCCGGCACGCCGCGCGCGGCGGCCTTGTCGGCGATGACGCGCTCGATACGCTCCCCCTCGACGACGCCGGGCAGCAAGCTGTTCGCGCGGATTCCGGCCGGCCCCAGCTCGGCGGCCAGGGTTTGGGTGAAGCCGACCACCGCGAATTTCGAGGCTGAATAAGGCGTGCGCAGCGGATAGGGAAATTTGCCGGCCGCGCTGGAGAGCGTGACGATCGATCCGCCGCCGGCCGTCTTCAGCAGCGGAACCCCGGCGCGCACCGTCAGGAACATGCCGTCGATATTGACCGCCATGGTGCGCCGCCAGTCCTCGAGGCTCACCTCCTCCACCGGCAGGGCCGGCCCGGCGATCCCGGCGTTGGCGATCAGATTGTCGAGGCCGCCGAGCCGCTCGCGGGCCGTCTTGAACAGGCGGACGACGTCGTCCTCGTCGCTTACGTCGGCGCGCACGCCCGTCACCTGCGGGCGCTCTTCGGCCAACCGCGCGAGGGCGGTTTCATCGACATCGCACACGATGATCCGGGCGCCCGCCTCCAGGAAATGCTCGACCATGCGCCGGCCGATGCCGGCGGCGCCGGCGGTGATAAGCGTGCGGGGGGCGATGAGAGTCATGGGCGGACCATCCTTCTTCGGCTGAGCGCGCCCCCTCATTGGGGCGGCGACGGTTCGCGCAGCGTCGCATCATAAAGCGCCAGCGTCTCCGCGACGATCCGGTCGATCGAAAAGCGCTCCTCCGCCAGCCGCCGCGCGGCCTGGCCCATCTGCGCGCGCAAGGTCGCGTCGCGCGCAAGGCGCTCCAACGCGTCGGCCAGCGGCTCAACCGCGCGGACGGGGACGCGAAGGCCGGTCTCGCCCTCGACGCAGACCTCGCGGCAGCCGGGCGCGTCGGTCGCGACAATGGGTCGGCCGCAGGCGGCGGCCTCCAGCAAGGACTTCGGCAAGCCCTCGCGATAGCTCGGCAGGACGGCGATGTGGCTGCGCGCGTATTCGCCGGCGACGTCGCGCGTCTTGCCGGCCGCCTCCACCAGCCCCTCGGCGACCCAGGCCTCGATCGTCTCGCGCGGGATTGCGGCCGGGTTGGCGTCGCTCGGCCCGACCAGCCGGACGGTCAGCGGGACGCCGCGCGCGCCCAACAGCCGCGCCGCCTCGACCAGCTCGCCGATCCCCTTGTCCCACAGCATGCGCGACAGGCAAAGCGCGACCGGCGGCCGGTCGTCCGAAATCGGCGGGGGCTCGGCCGGGCGCAAGGCGTCCACGTCCACGCCGGAGCCGCGGATGGTGGCGATCTTCCGGTCCGACACGCCCAGCAGGTCGCGAAACAGCGCCCGATCGTCGTCGTTCTGCACGATGACCGAGACCTGAGCCCGTCGGTTCAGCCAGCCCATCGCACCGCGGATAGCCGGGCGAAGAAGTCGCGCCTTCAGCCCCTGCGAAATGAACAGAAATCCCATGCCCGCCATCGCATTCACCACCTGCGGGACCCCGGTCATCAGGGCGGCGAGCGTGCCGTAGAGCGTCGGCTTCATGGCGACCTGATGGACCAGATCCGGCCGCTCGCGCTGATAAACCCGGCGGATTTCGGCCAAGGTCTTGAGATCAGCGATCGGGTTCAACCCGCTGCGGTCAAATGGGATCGGGGCGACCGCAAAGCCTTCGGCTTCAAGGGTCGCGCGGTCGTCGTTGATGCGGGTCGCGACGACGACCCGCGCGCCCGCCTCACGCGCCGCGCGGGCCAGCGGCAAACGGTGGGAGAGGAAATACCAATCCTCGCTTACAAGGTAGAGGATCGTGCGGCCGGAGAGGTCCGGCGCGCTCATGCGTTCAGCCATCGCTCAGCCCACGCCTCCAGCATCAAGACGCCCCACAACGCCTCCGCCCGGCCTTGGCCGGCGCCGGTCAGGTGATCCGCCCAGACCCGGCGCACGACGGCCGGGTCGACGAAGCCCCGACGGCGCAAGCGCTCCTCGCTCAACAGGTCGCCCGCCCACTCCCGCAAGGGGCCGCGCAGCCAGTCGCCCAGCGGCAAGGCGAACCCGGCCTTGGGCCGCTCCACCAGATGGCGGGGGACGTGGCGATAGAGGATCTGGCGCAACGGGTGCTTGGTGACGCCGTCCTTGAGCTTGAGCGACGCCGGCATCGACCAGGCGTATTCGACCACCCGGTGGTCCAAAAGCGGCACGCGCGCCTCAAGGCCGACCGCCATGCTGGCGCGATCGACCTTGGTCAGGATGTCGTTCGGCAGATACGTCAAGGCGTCGATCAGGGCCGCCCGCTCCGCCGCGCCAAGGCCGGGCGGCAAGCCGGCGGGCAGCAGATCGTCAGGCGCGGCGGGGTCGAGCAGCCCGTCCGCCGCGCGCCAATGGCCGACAACGTCGAGATAGCGGGCGTCCCGGTCCGGCGCGGCCAAGGCCCGGGCGAGCTTCGCCGCCTTGTCGTCGACCTGACGCGGGCGCTTGTCCGCCGGCATCAGGCGCGCCAGAGCTTGCGCGCCGCCCGGCCCCAGCGCCTTCAAGCCGCCGGCCGCAAGCCGGCGCAACGCCGCCGGGGCGACGTCCAGCCGGGCCAGTCGGGCGAGCGCTTTGTGTCGGTTGTAGCCGAGAAACATCTCGTCCCCGCCGTCCCCGCTCAACGCAACCGTGACCGAACGCCGCGCCAACCGGCTCACCAGATAAGTCGGCAGGGCGGAGCTGTCGGCGAAGGGCTCGTCGTACCAGTCCGGCAGATTGGGGATCAGCTCGCGGGCTTCCTTGGGCGCAAGATAGAGGTCGGTGTGGTCGGTCTTCAGATGGGCGGCCACCTGCTTGGCGTGCGCCGCCTCGTCGAAACCCTGATTGTCGAAGCCGATGGTGAAGGTCTTGATCGGGCGGTCGCTTTTCGCCTGCATCAGCGCCGCCACGGTCGAACTGTCGATTCCGCCCGACAGCAAGGCGCCCAACGGCACGTCGGCGACCATGCGTCTTTCGACCGCGTCGCCGATCAGCGTCTCCAGCGCATCCAGACTCTCGGTCTCGTCGCCGCCGCGCCGGGGCTGGGCCGCGACCTCCTCCAGCCGCCAATAACGCCCGCCCTCGCGCGCGCCGCTCTCGGCGTCGATCGAAAGCCAGCCGCCGGGGACGAGTTGCTCGATCCCGCGATAGATGGTGCGCGGCGCGCCCACGCAATTGAACCGCAGGAAGCGGTCGACGCTCGTCGGGTCGACCTCTCCGCGCCAGTCCGGATGCGCCGCGAGCGCCTTCAACTCCGATCCCCACAAGATCAGATCGCCCTGCCGGCCGTGGTAGAGCGGCTTGATTCCCAGCCGGTCGCGGACCAGCCACAGCTTGCGGTCGCGCGCGTCCCACAGCGCGATCGCAAACATGCCGATCAGGCGCTCGACCGTCTCCAGCACGCCGTGCCGGGCGACATGCTCAAGCATCACCTCCGTATCGGAGGCGCCGCGGAAGGTGACGCCGGCGCTCTCCAACTCGCCGCGCAGTTCGCTGTGATTGTAGATCTCGCCGTTGTAGGTGACGGTCCAGCGGCCGTCGGCGCTGGTCATCGGCTGACGGCCCGCCTCGCTCAGGTCGATGATCGAGAGGCGGCGAAACGACATGGCGAGACCCGCCCCCTCGCAGGCGTGGGCGCCTGCGTCGTCGGGCCCGCGATGGCGCAGCGCGTCGCCCATCGCCTGAGCGCGCGCCTTTAGCGCCTGCGCCGAGGTCGAACGGGTGAGATCGAGAAAGCCGGCCAATCCGCACATGATCGGCGGAGACTAGTGCGCTTCGGGGCGAGCGTCACGCTGGGAGAGACGCGGCGGCGGTCAACCGCGCGGACGGCTGGGCAAAAAAGATAGAATCCTGCAATTGACAATCACTCTCATTTGCAATACCCATCGACGCGTCGCGGGCGATAGGCGCGGCCGAGAGGGCCTCCCCGCCCGAATGAACGAGACATCGGAGAAGGAAAGACATGTCGTCCAATCTTCTGAAGACTGCGGTCGCCGGACTGGCCGCGATGCTGCTGGGCGGCGCCGCCGCGCCGGCGCTGGCTCAGGGCGAGCTCAATCTTTACAGCTCGCGCCACTACGACACCGACGAGCGCCTCTACTCCAATTTCGAGGAGGCGACCGGCATTAAGATCAACCGCATCGAAGGCAAGGCCGATCAGCTGATCGAGCGCATCCGGACCGAGGGCGCCAACAGCCCGGCCGACGTGCTGTTGACGGTCGACGCGGGCCGCCTGTGGCGCGCCGACCAGCTGGGCCTGTTCCAGCCGGTCGATTCCGACACGCTGGAGGCGCGGATCCCGGAGCATCTGCAGCATCCGAACAATCACTGGTTCGGCTTCTCGCAGCGCGCCCGGATCATCTTCTACGACAAGGAGCGCGTCGAGCCGCGTCAGGTCGCGACCTACCAGTCGCTGGCCGACCCGGAGCTCGAGGGCATGGTCTGCACGCGCTCCAGCGGCAACATCTACATGCTCTCCCTGATGGCCTCGATGATCGAGCATGTCGGCCCGACGCTGGCCCAGGACTGGGCCGAGGGCATGTGGAACAACCGCGCGCGCGAGCCTGAGGGCGGCGACACCGACCAGCTGCGCGGCATCGCGTCCGGGCAGTGCGCCATCGCGGTCTCCAACACCTACTACTTCGCCCGCGCGCTGCGCAAAGAGGTCTCGGATCTGGGCGACGAGCAGTTGGCGAAGATCGGCTGGGTGTTCCCGAACCAGAATTCGACCGGCTCGCACGTGAACATCTCGGGCGCCGGCGTGCTGGCGAACGCCCCGAACCAGGAGAATGCGGTTCGGTTCCTGGAGTACCTCGCCTCCGAGCAGGCGCAGGAGTACTTCTCGGCCGGTAACGACGAGTATCCGGCGGTTCCCGGCGTGGGTCTGAGCGACAGCGTCGCCCAGCTCGGCCTGTTCCGTCAGGATACCCTCAACCTCGAGGCGCTGGGCCGCAACCAGACCCAGGCGCAGATGATCTACGACCTCGTCGGCTACAAGTAAGCCGCGGGGCTCGTACCCGACGTCCCTTTCAGACTGTGGGGTCTGAAACACCTTGCCCGCCCGGGGCGACCCGGGCGGGCTTTTTTTTACGTGGTTTTGAGGGCCCGCCTCCTTAGACGGAAGACTGTCACCCCGGAAGGAAGACGGGCGCCCCCGCGAAGGCGGGGGCCTCATGCGGATCGCGCCGATGGCGAACAGGTTGGGAAAGGTCCCCGCCTTCGCGGGGACGCCCCACGGCGGACCGACGGGATGACGTCCGAGCATCGGACGCCTGCGGGCGCCCGCCTTAGAAAAACGCCTTCGCCTGGTCGCGCGGATGGCGCGGGCGGGGGACGGTCTTCTGCTTGACCGGGTGATAGCCGGTCCCGCGAAAATCGGGCGTCGGGATCGGGCGGCGCACCTCGTCGGCAGGGGCGAGCGCCGAAACCGCGGCCGTATCGCCGTCGGCCGGGTCGACCAAGCGGTCCAGCAGGTCGGAGCGATCCTCGACCTTGTCCGCGATCAGATGGATCACCGCGCCCTCGCGCTGCAGTTTGCCGGAGACGCGCATCAGCCGGGCGGTCAGCAGGGCGCGGCGGCAGCGCTCGAACACGTCGGTCCAGACGACGATGTTGGCGACGCCCGTCTCATCCTCCAGCGTTGCGAAGATCACGCCGTTGGCGCTGCCCGGGCGCTGGCGCACCAGCACGAGGCCGGCGGTTTCGAGCTTGGCGCCGTCCTTGACCTCCGCCAATTGCGCGGCCGTGACGCAGGCGGCCAGCGGGGCGTCAGGCGCCTGGCGGATCAGCGCCATCGGATGCGCCTTCAGGCTCATCCGCAAGCTGGCGTAGTCCTCCGCCACCTCTTCGCCCAGGCTGGCCTGGGGCAGATCGACGACCGGGTCGAGGCCGCGGTCGCTCTCATTCGCGGCCTCGAACAGCGGCAGCGGCCGGTCCCCGCCGATCCCGCGCACGGCCCAAAGCGCCTCGCGCCTGGAGAGCCTAAGCGAGCCGTAGGCGTCCGCCTCCGCCAGCGCCTTCAAGGCCCGCCGCTTGAGGCCCGCGCGCCGCCACAGATCGACCGGCTTGCGATAGCCGTTGGCGCGCGCGGCGACGATCCATTCCCCGTCTTCCTGGGCGAGCCCCTTCACCTGGCGCAGGCCGAGGCGGACGGCGTGGGGCTGGCGGGCCGTCGCCTCGGCGTTGACCTCCACCGTACAATCCCAGTCCGAGAAATTGACGTCCGGCGGCAGCGTCGGGACGCCGTGATCGATCGCGTCGCGCACGATCTGGGCGGGGGCGTAGAAGCCCATCGGCTGGCTGTTGAGGAGCGCGGCCGCGAAGGCGGCCGGGTAATGGCGCTTCATCCAGGCGGAGACGTAGACCAGCAGCGCGAAGCTCGCCGCGTGGCTTTCCGGGAAGCCGTATTCGCCGAAGCCCTCGATCTGCTTGAAGCAGCGCTCGGCGAAATCCGGATCGTAGCCGTTGGCGATCATCCCCTTGACCATCTTGTCGTGGAATTCGTGGATGATCCCGGTCTTGCGGAAGGTCGCCATGGCGCGGCGCAGGCGGTCGGCCTCGGCGGGCGTGAAGCCGGCGGCGACGATGGCGATCTGCATCGCCTGTTCCTGAAACAGCGGCACACCCAGCGTCTTGCCCAGCACCCGCTCCAGATCGGCGGAGGGGAAGGAGACCGGCTCCTCCCCGTTGCGGCGGCGCAGATAGGGGTGGACCATGTCGCCCTGGATCGGCCCGGGGCGGACGATCGCCACCTCGATCACCAGATCGTAGAAGTCGCGCGGGCGCATGCGCGGCAGGAAGGCCATCTGGGCGCGGCTCTCCACCTGGAAGACGCCCAGCGAATCCGCCCGACACAGCATGTCGTAGGTCGCCTTGTCGGCCGGCGGCACGCTCGCCAGATCGAAGCTGCGGCCGTAATGGTCGCGGATCAACTGGAAGCCCTTGCGCAGGCAGGTCAGCATGCCGAGCGAGAGGACGTCGACCTTCAGAATGCCCAGCGCGTCCAGATCGTCCTTGTCCCATTCGATGACGGTGCGGCCCTCCATCGCCGCGTTCTCCACCGGCACGATGCTGTCGAGGCGGCTTTCGGTGATGACGAAGCCGCCGACATGCTGGCTCAGATGGCGGGGAAAGCCGATCAGCTGTTCGATCAGCGCCATCGTCTGGCGCAGGCGCCGGTCGCGGCCGTCCAGGCCGATCTCGGCCAGTCGATCCTGGATCGACGCGGTATCCGACCAACCCCAGATCTGCGAGGCCATGAGGGCGACCGTATCCTCGCTCAACCCCATGGCGCGCCCGACTTCGCGCACCGCGCCGCGCGCGCGATAGCGGATGACGGTCGCGGTCATGCCCGCCCGGTCGCGGCCGTACTTCTCGTAAATGTACTGGATCACCTCCTCTCGGCGTTCATGCTCGAAATCGACGTCGATGTCCGGCGGCTCGCCGCGCTCGGCGGACACGAACCGTTCGAACAGAAGATCCAGCTTGGAGGGGTCGACCGCCGTCACGCCCAGGCAATAACACACGGCCGAATTGGCGGCGGAGCCGCGACCCTGGCACAGGATCCCGCGTTCGCGCGCGAAGCGCACCAGATCGTGCACGGTCAGGAAATAGGGCGCGTAGCCGAGTTCCCCGATCAGTCGCAGCTCATGCTCCACCGTCACGCGGACCTTGGCCGGCAGACCGCCGGGATAGCGGCGCTGCGCGCCCTCCCAGGTCAGCCGCTCCAGCGACTGCTGCGGGGTCTCGCCGGCGCCCACCACCTCGCTCGGATAGTCGTAGGCGAGCTCGTCGAGCGAAAAGGCGATCTGGTCGGCGATCTCGACGCTCGCCGCCAGCGCGTCCCCATAGCCCGCGAACAGGCGCGCCATCTCGACCGGCCCTTTCAGATGCCGCTCGCCGTTGAGCAGCAAGCGCCGACCGGCGGCGTCGATCGTCGTCTTCTCGCGAATGCAGGTCAGCACGTCGGCCAACGGCCGGCGCGCGCGGGCGTGCATCATCACGTCGTTGGTCGCGACCAGGCGAACGCCCGCCGCCTGGGCCAGCGCCGCACGGCGCGCGATGCGCGCCCGATCGTCGCCGCGCTGCAGGTGGCTCGCCGCCAGATAGAGGCGCCCGGGGTCGGCGGCGGCCTTCAGGCGACGGAGCGTTTCGCGCACCGGCTCCCGCCTTGCCTCCTCTTCTTCTTTGTCACCCCGGACGGCCGACAGGTCGAGCCGGGGGCTGAAGACGCCCTGTGCGTCGGAGCGCGCCGCGGGAGATCCCGGGTCTCCGCTTCGCTCCGCCCGGGATGACAGCTCGCGAAAGGGGGGGCCATCATCGACGACGATCAAAACCAGCCCCTCGGCCGCCGCCTCCAGATCGCTTAGATAAAGCGCGCAGTCGCCTTTCTCCGCCCGGCGCCGCCCCAGCGTGATCAACTGGCTCAACCGCCCGTAGGCCGCCCGGTCGACCGGATAGGCGAGCGCCGAGGGCGCGTCGCGGAAGTCGAGCCGCGCGCCGATCAGCAGCGGGAGCCCCGCCTCCTTCGCCGCCTTGTGGGCGCGCACCACGCCGGCGAGGCTGTTGCGGTCGGCCACGCCGAGCGCCTTTAGTCCCAGCGTCTTGGCGCGCGCGACCAGCTCGTCCGCATGCGAAGCGCCCTCCAGAAAACTGAAGTTGGTGAGGCACTGCAGTTCGGCGTAGGCGGGCGGCGGTACGAGGGCGGCCATCAGTCGAAAAGCCCGTGCAGATACCAGTGCTGGCGGCCTGCGCCGTCGCCGAGCGCGTCGGCCAAGGGGCCGGCGACGCCGTCGCGGTAGATCCAGTAGCGTCGGCCCGTCTCGTCCTCGACACGCCAGTAGTCGCGCGCGCCGGCGGCCCAGGCGGCGTCCTCGCGCCACCAATCGGGGGCGATGCGCTCCGGGCCGACGGCGATGCGCACGGCGCAGCGCCGGCCGTCCAGCCGAAAGGCTGACAGCGGCTCTCCCGCCTTCGGCGCGCTCAAAGGCTGCAGCGTCTGGGGCTGGGCCAGCAGACGGACCGGGCGGCTCGGCGTCTCAGGCCAGGGCGGCTCTTGGAGCGCGCGGCCGCGACGGCGCGGCGCGACGCACGGCGCTTTAGCCTGCGCGGCGTCGGGCAGCCGGCTGTCGGCGGGGGCGAGGCGGAAGACGTTCTCCCCTCCCAGTCGGTTGGCGAGGCGATCGACAAGCGCGGCGAAGAGGTCCGGGTCGCGGCCGCCGGCGCCGCCGGCGTCTAGTCCGCCGGAGAGCTGATCGCTCTCGAACGGCTCCACACGCGGCGCCGCCAGGATCAGGCAATCGATCCCGAAACCCGGCTCGATCGCGTCCAGTTTCTCCGCCAGCAGACGCAGCAACCGGGCGCGCTCGCGCACCGGCCGGCCGGTTCCGAGCGTCACCGTCTGCGCCGCGCCGTCGGCCCGGAAGGCGGTCAACTCCAGCCGCCGACATCCAAGATTCTCCGCCGAGAGCCGCTGGCACAGCCGATCGACCAGCCGTTCGACGGCCGCATCGATGTCGCCGCGCAGCCCGATCGGATCAGGAAAGGAGAGGCGCACGCGCCAAGGCGCGACCGGCCGACGCGGCGTGATGGGCTGGGCGGTGCGGGCCAGCAGCCGGTCAAGCGCGCTCGCCGCCGCCGCGCCGAACCGCGCGGAAAGCGCGGCGCGCGGCAAGCCGTAGAGATCGCCCAACCGGCGCAACCCGACCCGTTGCAGCCCGACGGACGTCTCGGGATCGAGCGCCGGCTCGGCGAGCGCCAACGCGGCGACCGGCGCCTCCTTCAACGCTTCCGGCAAGTCGACCCGGCGCTCGACCACCCGCCCGTCGGCGCCGAAGCGCGCCAGCGCGGCCGCCGCGGACGGGCTAGGCGCATAGGCGCCGGCCGCACAGAAGCCGGCCGCGCGAAGCCGCGCCCGCGCGTCGTCCAGCATCGCCTGCGCCCCGCCGAAAAGATGGGCCGCGCCCGTGGCTTCGATCAGGATCCGATCGCCGCCGGCCGTTCCCACAAGGGGCGAATACCGATCGCACCAGCCGGCAAGACGCTGCAGGAGCGCCGCGTCGGCCGTCTCGTCCATTTCCGTCGCCGTCACCGTCGGGGCGAGCGCCCGAGCGCTCGCCAGCGTGACGCCCGGCGCGACGCCGGCGTCGGTCGCGGCCTGGTCGCAGGCGGCGACGAACACGCCGGTTCCGACCGTACGCGTCATCGCCACCGGTCGCGCCGGGGGCAAATCCGTACGCGTACGACGCAGCCGATCGGTGGAAAGACGCGGCAGCCAGAGCGCCAGAAAGCTTTTCTCCGCGGCGCTCATCCAGGCGCCTCCACGAGCCACTCGCCGCTCCCGCCGCCGCGGCGACGGATCAAGGTCGCCCGCCAACGAGGGGTCGTCGCGGGTCCGGAGATATCGGCCGGCGCCGGCTCGATCCGCCAGCGGCTGGCGACGGCGCTTGGCGCGACCGCAGCGCCTGCCGCGCCCCCCTGCGCCCCGGTCAGCAGCAGACCGAGAGCGCCGCCCGCCTCGGCGGCGAGTTGCAGCCGTCGACTGGCGGTCAGATCGATCGGCCCGTCCGGCTCCAGCGCGAGCCCGTCCAACGCGCCGGAGCGCAAACCCTCCTCCGCCGCCCACAATCCTTCGTCCCGGCTGCGCGCGCGCACGACGACCAGTCGCCCGGCCAACGCCCCGCCGAGCCGCGCCAGGCCGGGTCCGTAGAGCGCCCAACGGCTGCGCGCCGGGTGGACCCACATCACCGGCCCCTTGCAACGCGCCAAAATCCGAAGCGCGAAGCCGTGCGCCGCCGGACCCGCCGCCTCATGCACGCCTGTCGCGGCGAGAACGCCGTCGGGAAAAGCGTCGTCCACCGTCTCCCACCCGAGGGGGAGGCCGGCGGGCGCGCCCGCGGCCGCGCCGGCGCGCTCGATCCGCGCAATCTCGACGCGCAAACGCTCAAGCGACGGGCTGGCCGCCAGGCTGGCGTCCTCGCTCGTCCCGTTCCGGAACAGACTTGCGCGATACTCGCTCACCGCTCAGACTCCCAACACTCGTTCGGGCTTCCTTAGTTCCAAAAAGAAGGCGCCCTCAATCCCGCAATGGACTCTCTTAACCCCTCTTTTGTTCTTATTACGTTTTATTCTTGATCGCGTTCGGGAGTCAAGCGACCGATCGGACCCGCCGCCTGCGGCGACGCGGCGGCGCATCGGGCGGAACGCCGCGCTCCCTTTGCATTCCCGGACGTCCGAGGCTATGACTAGAGCGATATGAGACCGACCCCGTCAGGCAGACGGAGCCGCTCAACGGTGAACGCCCATCGGTGAACAAGGGTCCCATGCTGACCAACGCCCCCACGCCCGCCAACGCGAAATACACCCCCGGCCAGATCGTCCGGCACACCCGCCACGAATATCGCGGCGTGATCGTGGACGTGGATCCCAGTTTCCAAGGCGCGGACGAACTCTACGAAGAGGCGGTCGAGACCGCCGAGGAAGAGGCCCAGGCCCCGAAGGACCACCCCTGGTACCATGTGCTGGTCGATGAGGAGGACGTGGTCACCTACGTGGCGGAGGATCATCTGTCGGCGGACCGCGACGATTCCCCGATCGATCATCCGATGCTGGAGGACTTCCTCGGCGAGCGGCGCGACGACGGCAGCTACGCGCCGCTTCACACCGTGAACTGAGACGCCCGCCCGCCCGCAAAAGCTCTGAGGAGACCCGTGTGAGCGACGACGCGCCCGACACCGGCCCCGAGACGGGCGCCCGCAAGGCGTCGGACCTCGAAAAAGACGCGGTCGAGACCAGCCCGGCCAAGAGACGCCCCGCCAAGAAAGCTGCGGCCAAAAAGACTGCGGCCAAAAAGCGCCCCGCATCCGCCGCCCCCGAGGCTTCCTCCCCTCACGCCCCCGACGCCCGTGCAGCCGCCCGCGCCGGCCGCGCGCTGCGCAACCCGTCCACCCGGCATTTCCCGGTCCAGATGTTCGCAAGCGTACTGGGCGTCGCCGGGCTCGGGCTGGCCTGGCGGGAGGCGGGTCAGGTGTTCGGCTTTACGCTGGCGGTGGGGGAACTGTTTCTTGGCTTCGCCGCCGGGTTCTACATCGCGGTGCTGGCGCTCTACGGCTTGAAGGCCGCGCGCCATCCGGACGCCATGGCGGAGGATTTCACCCATCCGGTTCGCGGCTGCTACTTCTCGGCCGCCGGCATGGGGCTGCTGCTGCTCTCCGCCGCCGCCGCGCCGCATTCGCTTTGGCTGGCGGAGGCTCTGTGGATCTTCGGCGCGCCGGTCAATTTCGCCATCACGCTGGCGATCGTCAGCGGCTGGATGACCCGCGAGTTCCACATGCGTCACGCCACGCCCGTCTGGTTTCTGCCGATCGCGGGCAATCTGCTGGCGGCGATCGCCGGCGCGCCGCTCGGCTATGTTGAGATCGGCTGGATGGCCTTCGCGATCGGCGTGGTGTTCTGGCTGGCGCTGCAGGTGGTGATCTTCTACCGCCTGCTGTTCCACGAGCCGATCGAACAGCCGCTGCGCCCCACCATCGTCATCATGCTAGCGCCGCCGGCCTTGGCCTATATCGCCTACCAGGTGCTGGCCGGCGGGCCGGTTTTCGGGGCGCTCGGCGGTTTCGGGACGATGTTTTACGGCCTGACGCTGTTCATCGCCGCCCTGCTCGCGGTGCAGGTCCCGATGCTGATGCGCCTGCCGTTCGCGCTCAGCAACTGGTCCTACACCTTCCCGATCAGCGCGCTGGCCGCCGCCGGCGCGATCTACGCCGGGCGTCACGAGAGCTGGGCCGCAGACGGCCTCGCGATCGTGACGCTGGCCGGCGCCACGTTGATCACGATCTGGGTCGCGGCGACCACCGGCCGGGCGCTGCTGGCCGGCGCGCTGTTCCGCAGCCCCCAACCGGGCGGGGAGCGGCAAGACTAGCCGGACGCCCGCCCCGCCCCAACCCGGCCCGCCAACCCTCGCCGCCTACACCCCTTTCCCACAACTGAGCCGAGACAAGAGCACGCCCATGTCCGACCTGCCGCCCGACACCCGCCCCCCCGCCGATCCCGCCGCCGCCGCAACCGGGACCCCCGCCGCCAACGCCGCGCACATCGCCGCGTCGATCCTGATCGAGACGCAGTCGGTGCTGTTCCGGCCGGAAGACCCCTTCACTTTCACCAGCGGACGCAAAAGCCCGGTCTATGTCGATTGCCGGCGCCTCATCGCCTTTCCGCGCGCCCGGCGTCGGCTGATGAAGATGGCGGCCGCGCGGCTCGAGGAGGCGATCGGATTCGAGAGCCTGGATGCGGTCGCCGGCGGCGAGACGGCCGGCATTCCCTACGCCGCCTGGCTGGCCGATCACCTGATGCTGCCGATGGCCTATATCCGCAAGAAACCGAAAGGCTTTGGGCGCAACGCGCGGATTGAGGGCGATCTGCATGAGGGTCAGCGGGTGCTACTGGTCGAGGATCTGGCGACCGACGGGGGCTCCAAACTCTCCTTCGTGCAGGGGATCCGCGACGCGGGCGCGGTGTGCGAGCATTGCTTCGTCGTCTTCCACTACGGAATTTTCCCGGAGAGCGTCGCGGATCTGAAGAAGGAGGGGGTGACGCTGCACGCGCTGGCCACCTGGTGGGACGTGCTGACGACCGCCCGCCAAAGCGGCTATTTCGACGAAGCCTCGCTGGCCCAGGTCGAAGCCTTCCTGCACGACCCCAAAGGCTGGTCCGCCGCGCACGGCGGGGAGGAGGACTGACTAGGCGCGCAAGCCGCCCAGAGCGCCCCACGCCACCATCAGCCACCCCAAGATGAAGGCGAGGCCGCCGATCGGCGCGACCGCCCCGAGAACGGACGGCCCGCCGAGCGCCAACGCGTAGAGAGCGCCCGGGAAAAAGACGCAGCCGGCGAGGAACGCCCACGCCGCGGCGATTGCGCGGCCCGGACGCTTCAGCCGCCCGGCCGCCAGACAGGCGGCGACGGCGGCCAGCGCATGGATCACCTGATACTGCGCGCCGAGCGCGCCGCGCTCGGCTGCGACCTCTCCGAAGCGCGCCGCCATTCCGTGCGCGGAGAAAGCCCCCATCGCGACCGCGAGGGCCCCGACCAGGGCGGCGACGATCAGAGAGACGCGCGCGCCGGACATGAGATCGCGCGTCCGGGCTATTCGTCGTATTGGATCAGCGAGGCGAAGGGAACGTCGAGTTCGTCCACCCCGCCCAGTCCGGTGAGTTCGATGATGCAGGCGGCCCCCGCGACCTCGCCGCCGACCTTCCGGATGAGCTCGATCGCCGCGGCCATGGTGCCGCCGGTCGCCATCAGATCGTCGAGGATCACCACCCGCTCGCCCGGCTTGACCGCATCGGCCTGAATTTCGACCGTGTCGGTGCCGTACTCCAACTCGTAGACGTAGCGCACGGTCTCGCCCGGCAGCTTGCCCTGTTTGCGCACCATGGCGAAGCCGAGTCCGAGTTCGAGCGCCAGCGGCGCCGCGGTCAGAAAGCCGCGGGATTCGATGCCGATCAGCTTGTCGGGGTTCCAGACCCGCACCGCCTGAGCCAACTGGTCTACGCAAGCGCGCCACGCCTCGGCGTGGGCCAGCAGCGTCGAAATGTCGTAGAAAAGGATGCCCTCCTTGGGAAAATCGGGCACGGTGCGGATATGTTGCTTGATGTCCATCGCGGCGTCTAAGCTCTCGACGTAATAGGGGCGTCCGGGGCGCGAAACGCGCGCATCCTAGACGCGCGGCGGGGCGCGCGCAACGCAGCCCGGACGCGCTCGCCCGACGGCGACGGGTCCGACGACGACACGGGACAGGCGAGACGCAATGGCGATGGAGGCGGCCGACCCCGACGCGAACGCGCCGGGCGACCTGGAGTGGTCGACGGACGGGCGAAGCTTGCGGGCGATCGGCCGGTGGACGATCGACCAAGCCCGCCTGGTCGAGGCGCGTCTTGCCGGTCTTCGCACCGAAGGCGGCGGCGCGCTTACGGTCGACCTGTCCCGCATCGCGGCGTTGGACACCGCCGGCGCGTGGCTGCTGTTCCGGGCGCTGGCGCAGTTGCGGCAGTCGGGGGCGGAGATAGAACTCGCCGGCGTGCGCAACCGCCACAAGCCGCTGCTGGACATCGTCGCTCAAATTCACGCCGAAAAGCCTGAGGGATTCCACCCGCGATCCACCGGTTTCCTCGGCCTGCTGGAACAGTTGGGCGGCGGCTTGATTCGGGCCCTGATTCACGGCCGGGATCTTTTGAACTTTTACGGTCTGGTGACGGTGGTCTTCGCCCGGACGGTCGCGAACCCGGCGCGTCTGCGCCCGAAGGCCCTGGTGACGCAAATTCAGGAAACCGGGCTGAACGCACTGCCGATCGTGGGGCTGTTGTCCTTCCTGATCGGCGTGGTGCTGGCCTATCTTATGTCTGATCAGCTCACCCGCTTCGGGGCGGAGGTCTACACGGTCAACCTTCTGGGGCTGTCCATCACCCGGGAGATCGGCGTACTCCTGACCGCGATCATGATCGCGGGGCGCTCCGGCTCGGCCTTCACGGCCCAGATCGGGACGATGAAGGTGACGGAGGAGATCGACGCCATGGGCACGATCGGCCTCGACCCGATCGAGGTCTTGGTGATCCCGCGCGTGCTGGCGCTGATGATCACCCTGCCGATTCTGACGATCTGGTCCGATTTCGCCGGCGTTCTGGGCGGCGCGGCGATGACGATGGTGGCGCTGGATCTGTCGCCTGCGCAATTCGCCAACCAGTTGAAGGAGGCGGTCGGGATCGACGACGTGCTGGTCGGGTTGGTCAAGGCGCCGGTCCACGCCTACATCATCGCCATGGTCGGATGTTACGAAGGCTTGCGCGTGCAGCGCTCGGCGGAGAGCGTCGGGCGGCAGACGACGCTGTCGGTGGTTGAGAGCATCTTCCTGGTGATCGTCGCGACGGCGGCCTTCGCCGTGCTGTTCTCGATCCTCGGGGTCTGAGGGGGCGCAGGAGCGATGGCGCAACGACCGGCGGTGAGCGTCGAAGGCCTCCGAACCCAGTTCGGCGCCCAGGTGATCCACGACGGGCTCGAACTCACCCTGCGCCAGGGCGAAGTTCTGGGCGTCGTCGGCGGATCCGGCACGGGCAAATCCGTGCTGTTGCGCGAGATCATCGGCCTGCAGCGGCCGACAACCGGGCGCATCACGTTGTTGGGGGAGGATGTCTGGTCGCTGAACCGCAGGCAGCGACAGGCGCTGGCGACCCGCACCGGCGTTCTGTTCCAGGACGGAGCGCTGTTCTCATCGCTGACGGTCGCGGAGAACATCCAGGTCGCGATGCGCGAGCATCTGTCGCTCAAGCCCGCGCTGATGGACGATCTGGCGGCGCTTAAGATCGCGATGGTCGGTCTGCCGCCCGAGGCGGGGGCGAAACTGCCCTCCGAGCTCTCCGGCGGCATGCGCAAACGCGCAGGCCTGGCGCGAGCGTTGGCGCTGGACCCCGAAATCCTGTTCCTGGACGAGCCGACGGCGGGTCTGGATCCGATCGGCGCGGCGGCTTTCGATGAGCTGATCGGCTCGCTGAAGCGCTCGCTCGACCTGACGGTCTTTATGGTGACGCACGATCTGGACAGTCTGGCCGCGGTCTGCGACAGGATCGCGGCCTTGGTGGACAAACAAGTGCGCGTCGCTACCATGGCCGAGCACATGAAAGACGATCATCCCTGGCTCAAGGAATACTTCCACGGGCCGCGCGCCAGGGCCGTGAAGGCCCCGGCACGCGCCGATGCGTGAGCGCCGGCTTGCGGACCGCGTCCGCGGACGGGCCAGGGCTCTGACGCCAGCGCGCGAGAAAGGCTGGTAGCGCGATGGAGACACGCGCGAGCTACATCCTGGTCGGGACCTTCGTCCTGGGCTTCCTGATCGCGGCCTTCGCGGCGGTGATCTGGCTCGCCGGCGTCGACCTGGACGAGACGCAGCAGCAATACGACATCTTCTTTGAAGGCTCGGTCTCCGGCCTCAAAGTCGGCAATCCGGTGCGCTATCGCGGAATACCGGTCGGCGTGGTGCGGGACATGCGGATCAATCCGGACAACGTCGAAGAGGTGCAGGTGACGATCGAAGTTCCCGCCTCGACCCCGATCAAGGAGGACGCCTCGGCGAGCCTCGAGTTCCAGGGCGTCACGGGCGTCGCCTACGTGCAGATCTCAGGCGGCAGCAACGAGGCGCCGCGCCTGACGGCCGCCTCAGGCCGGGATAGGCCGGTCATCCCCTCGACGCCCTCGCAGATCCAAGAGGTGATGGAACAGGCGCCGGAGCTCTTGAACCGATTCATCGGCTTGGTCGACGAGGCCCGGTCGATCATGAACGCTGAGAACCGCCGCAATCTGGAGACGACGCTGGCGAATCTGGCGGCGTTTTCCGGCGCGCTGGCCGACTCGTCCGGCGACATCCAGGCGACGCTCGCCCAGACGGCGGGCGCGATCGAGCAACTGCGCGCGACGGCCGGCGAGGCGGAGACGGTGCTCGCGACCCTCTCACAGCGCGGCGACGGGATAGCTGATCGGCTGGAAACCACGCTCGACAACGCCAACGGGCTGGCCGAAGAAGCGAGCCGGCTGGTGGCGGAATTGCGCCCCGTCGTACAGTCCGCCGGCGAGACCGTCGATAGCGTCGGCGCGATCGCCGACGACGTGCGTCCGCATGCGGGGCCGATAGCCGAGCAGGCCGAAGGCGCTTTGCGCGACGCGCGGACCATCACCCAGGATCTGAAGACGGCGAGCGAGAACATCGCGACCGCGGCCGACGAGGCGGCGGTTCTGTTGCGCGACGCGCGCGAACCGGTGAACAGCTTCGCCAACACCGGCCTCTACGAATTCACCCAGCTCGTGGTTGAGATGCGCACGCTGGTCGCCTCGCTCTCGCGCATCAGCAACGAGATCGAGCGCGATCCGGCGCGTTTCTTCTTCGGCGACAAGACGCAAGGCTTCGAGGCGGAATGAACGATCCAATGCAATATCCCAAGGGCGTGACGCGCCGCACGGCGGGCCGGATTATCGGCGGGGGCGCGTTGGCGCCGCTGACGGCGGCCTGCGCGGTCGATCTGCCCGGCACGGGCGAGCCGGCGCGGATCTTCGTGCTGACCCCGAAAAGCACCTTCGCCGACGACCTTCCGGACGTGGACTGGCAACTGCTGGTCGAGGCGCCGACCGCAGCCGCCGGCATCGCCTCGAGCCGGATCGCATTGCGCCGCCAGTTGGTGGAGCTCGACTACTTCGCCCGCGCCGCTTGGACGGACAACGCCCCCGCCATGTTGCAGACCTTGATGATCGAAAGCTTCGAGAACACCGACAAGATCATCTCGGTGGGACGTCAGGTCATCGGGCTGCGCGCGGACTTCATCCTCAAGACCGATCTGCGGGAGTTCCAAGCGGAATACATGGATGAAGACGGTCGGACGCTGCCCGAAGGCGCCGCGCCCTTCGTGCGCGTGCGCCTGAACGGCAAGCTGGTCCAGATGCCGCGGCGCGAAATCGTCGCCTCCGAGACCTGGGAGAGCGTCGTGCGGGCCGACGGCTCGGAGATGCAGGCGATCATCCGCGCCTTCGATGCGGCCTACGGCGACATCTTGAAGCGTCTGGTCACATGGACTTTACGACGCGGAGAAGAAATCATGCAGCGGCGCGAAGACTGACGCGCGCCCGCCTTCAGGAGAGCGACCATGACCCACGTTTTCCACCGCAGCGCCAAGAGCCTGCCGCCTACGGCTGCGCGCGGCGACGGCTGTTACATCGTCGACGCCGACGGCAAGCGCTATCTGGACGCCTCGGGCGGCGCGGCGGTCAGCTGTCTCGGCCACTCCCACCCCAAGGTCGTCCAGGCGATCAAGGAACAGCTGGACCGGATCGCCTTCGCCCACACCGGGTTCTTCACCAACGAGCCGCTGGAGAAGCTGGCGGATCATCTGATCGCCCGCGCGCCCGACGGGATCGAGTACGTCTATATGGTTTCCGGCGGCTCCGAAGCGGTCGAGGCGGCCCTCAAGCTCGCCCATCAGTATTTCGACGAGAAGAAGCAGCGCTCCAAGCGCTGGTTCATCGCGCGGCGCCAAAGCTACCACGGCAACACGCTGGGCGCGCTGGCGGTCGGGGGCAACATGTGGCGGCGCGATCAGTTCGCGCCGATCCTAATCGACAGCCAGCACATTTCTCCCGCTTACGCCTATCGCGACCGGCGTGACGATGAGAGCTTGGAGGCTTACGGCCTGCGGGTCGCCGACGAGTTGGAGACGCGCATCGAGGAATTAGGCGCGGAGAACGTCATCGGCTTCGTCGCCGAACCGGTGGTGGGCGCGACGGCCGGCGCGGTCGTTCCGCCGCCCGGCTACTTCAAGCGCATTCGAGAGATCTGCGATCGTCACGGCGTGCTGTTGATCCTGGATGAAGTGATGTGCGGCATGGGACGCACCGGCGCGCTGTTCGCCTGCGAGCAGGACGGCGTGCGCCCCGACATCCTGGCCGTCGCCAAAGGCCTGGGCGCGGGCTATCAGCCGATCGGGGCGATGCTGTGCTCGGCTGAAATCTTCGAGACGATCCGCGACGGATCGGGCTTCTTCCAGCACGGCCACACCTATATGGGCCACCCGACCGCCTGCGCCGCGGCCTTGGCCGTGCAAGAAGTCATCGAAGAGGAGAACCTGCTGGAGAACGTGCGCGACAAAGGCGCGAAGCTGATGGAGCGGCTGGCCGCCCGCTTCGGCAACGATCCGCATGTGGGCGACATTCGCGGGCGGGGCCTGTTCATCGGGATCGAACTGGTCGCCGATCGGTCCAGCAAGGAGCCCCTGGATCCCGCGCTTCAGATCCACGCCAAGATCAAGCGCCAGGCCATGGAGGAAGGGCTGATGTGCTATCCTATGGGCGGTACGATCGACGGCAAGCGGGGCAATCACATCCTGCTGGCCCCGCCTTTCATCATCGACGACGCGCAAGTCGAGGAAATCGTCGAGAAGCTCGGCCGCGCCGTCGACGGCGCAAAGCAAGAGGCGGGGCTTTGAGCGTCGATTGTCGGTTGGGGCGCCGTCACTTCGGAGCGTGGAAGGGCTGTGGGATGCGGGCGTCGCCAAGCCGCCTTGCCGCTCGCTTCAAGGCGGCTTTGCTCGCAGCTCTGGCCGCGGCGGCCCTCGGGCTGACGCCCGCTGCGACGTCGGCGCAGGATGACCCGTCGGCGAACGGCGATCCTGAGGGCCGCGGGCCGATCCAAATCGGCGGCGGCGTGCCGTTCGGCCTCTACTTCCCGCTGGCCGGCGCCATCTGCCAATTGATCGAAGATCGGGGCGACGGCGCGCGATCCTGCCGGGTGGCTGCGCTGGCCGACAGCGCCGCGGCCATCGACGCCCTGCGCCGGGCTGAAGTGGACATGGCCCTGGTTCAATCGGACTGGTTGGCGCATGCGGTCGCCGGCACCAGCCGCTTTCAGCAAACCGGCGCGCTGGACGAGCTGCGCGCGGTCGCGAGCCTGCACGGCGAAGGGCTTGTGATCCTGATGCGTCGCGGCGAGGCGGCCGGCGGCCCCCAGAGCCTCGAAGGGATGCGCGTCAGTCGCGGACCGCAGCAAAGCTATCGCGCGTTGCTGACCTATCAGTTGCTGCGGGCGGTCGACCTGTCCATCGACGATCTCGCCCAGGCGACGGACGAGCCGGTGCGCGAAGGTCTCGCCAAATTATGCAGGGGCGAGACCGATGCGGTCGCAGCCATCACCGCCAGGCCGGCGCAGGTCGCGGCCGCCGCCCCGGCGGGCTGCGCGCTGGACTATCTGCCGATCGACGAGCGACAGGCGGACGGCGCCTCGCAGGACATGCCCGGCGTCGCGCCGTTGGCGTTGCCCTTGGACGGAGACGGTCGGCGTCTCGCGAGTTTCGGTATGACGGCCGTGTTGACCGCGGACGCGTCTTCCGATCCCGACGCGATCGAGCGCGCCGCGCGCGGCCTGATCGAAGGGGCGGAGCGCTTGGCCCGACTGCACCCCGCCCTCGCCGTCATCGCCCCCGGTCGGCTTGAGCGCGCGGCCCGCGTCGCGCCCCTGCACCCGGCGGCGGACGCGGTCTATCGCGGACGCTAAAGGCCGACGCCCCGTCGGTTGACGCCCCGTCGGTTGACGCCCTGACACGCCAGGGGCATAGTTTTCGCCAGCGCCCGGCGGCGGCCGGTGGGCCGCCCGACGCCGCGGCGCCGTGGGGATGGGTTAGGGGCGCGCGTCCTAAGGCGGCGCCCGACCTAAAGAATGATAACGAGGGTCGAAGCAGGGTGGCTTTCAGCTGCGCTGACGTCGGGCGGGGGCTCGGATCGCAGGGGGTGATCGCCGGGCCGTCGAACGGGTCGACAAAAGGCGATCCCGTCACCCGACGGCGCATATCCGCGCGACTTGCAGACACGAGGGGTAACAGGGGCGTCGAGGGATCGACGCGCCGTTGCGGCGGCGTTGCGCCGCCGCGCACGCTGAGAGGTTCGGACCGGTTGGCCGGTCGCGGGGGGCGCAGCCCGTCGCGGCGGACCGGTCGGAAACGGGGCGCGGGCCTTGGACGTCTTCGACGTTGACGGGCCGGGCGCCCCGAACAGGCGGCAGCCGGCCGGCCGGCCCGACGCGCTGAGACAGTGCGTTCACAGGGTCGTCCGCCGGACCGCTCGAGATCGCCGAGCCGCCGCCGTCCGGGCGTCGGCGAGGGAGACAACAAAGGGAGCGAGAACGATGTTCATGCGCAAAATCGGCGTCGCGGCGGCCGCGGTCGCCGGCATGGCGATGCTGTCGGCCCCGGCTTCGGCCGAGGAGACTTTCATCACCATCGGCACCGGCGGTCAGACCGGCGTCTACTATCAGGTGGGCGGCGCCGTCTGCCGTCTGGTCAACCGGGGCACCGAGGATCACGGCATCAAGTGCACGCACACGACCGGCGGGTCGGTCGACAACATTAACGGCCTGCGCAACGGGGACCTGGATTTCGGCGTCGCCCAGGCGGATTGGCAGTACCACGCCTATAACGGCACCGCCCCGGACACCTTTCCGGACGGCGCCTACAAGGACCTGCGCGCGGTCTTCTCGGTCCATCCGGAGCCGTTCACCGTCGTGGCCCGCGCCGACAGCGGCATCTCCAGCTTCGAGGATCTGGTCGGCAAGCGCGTCAATGTCGGCAACCCCGGCTCCGGCGCCCGCGCGACCATGGAGGTCGTGATGGAGGCCATGGGCTGGACCATGGACGACTTCTCGCTGGCCTCGGAGCTCAAGTCGGCCGAGCAGGCGGCGGCGCTGTGCGACAACAAGATCGACGTGTTCGTCTTCACCGTCGGCCACCCCTCGGGCACCATGGAGGAGGCGGCGACCACCTGCGACGTCAACTTCATCCCGGTGCAGAACGAGGCGATCGACGGCCTGGTGCAGGAGCATCCCTACTACTCCTACGCCACCATTCCCGCGGGCATGTATCGCGGCCAGGATGAGGACGTGACCGTCTTCGGCGTCGGCGCCACCTTCGTGTCCAACACGGACGCCAGCGAGGACACGGTCTATCACGTGGTCAAGGCGGTCTTCGACAAGTTCGACCGGTTCCGGCGGCTGCATCCGGCCTTCGCGAACCTGCAGAAGGAGAAGATGATCACCAACAACCTGTCCGCCCCGCTGCACGACGGCGCGGCCAAGTATTACAAGGAAGCCGGCCTGATGTAAGGCCGCGTTACGGCGGGGACGGCCTTTGGGACGTCCCCGCCGATTTCTTTTCGATCGGTTCTTTGAGCTCTTTGCGAGCGGGCGGCGACGCCGACCGGACGGGGGTCCGGATGAATGGGGGACGGGTGAACCATGAGCGATCAGAACGCGGCGGAGAAACCCTCGCAGAAGACCGACGGCGGCAACGATCTCGACGATCTGGTCTCGTCGGTCGACACCGGCGGCCGCTCGCCCGACAACAAGGCGGTCGGGTTGTTCCTCGCCGCCGTGGCGTTTTCCTGGTCGGCCTTTCAGCTCTGGTACGCCTCGCCGATCTCCTACGAGATCGGGATCGGCGTCTTCAACACCACCGAAGCCCGCGCCTTTCATCTCAGCTTCGCGCTGTTCCTCGGCTTTCTGTTCTATCCGGCCCTGAAGCGCAGCCCGCGCGATCGCATCCCGCTGCAGGATTGGGTTTTGGCGACCGTCGCCGCCTGCACGTCGCTTTATCTCTACGTCTTCTATCAGGAGCTGTCGGAGCGACCGAACAATCTGATCACCCAGGACGTGGTGATCGCATCGATCGGAATCGTGCTGCTGCTCGAGGCGACGCGGCGCGCGTTGGGTCCGCCCTTGATGATCATCGCCATGATCTTCCTGGGCTACACCTTTCTCGGGCCGCACGCGCCCGGCATCCTCGCCTGGAAGGGGGCCAGCTTCCAGGCCGTCGCCTATCACCAGTGGATCTCCAGCGAGGGCGTGTTCGGCATCGCGCTCGGCGTGTCGACCGACATGGTGTTCCTCTTCGTGCTGTTCGGCGCGCTGCTGGAAGGCGCGGGCGCGGGCAACTATTTCATTAAGGTCGCCTTCGCGCTGATGGGCCATCTGCGCGGCGGGCCGGCGAAGGCGGCGGTGGTCGCCTCGGCGTCGACCGGCCTGATCTCCGGCTCCTCGATCGCCAACGTGGTGACGACGGGCACCTTCACGATCCCGATGATGAAGCGCGTCGGCTTCTCGCCCGAGAAGGCGGGCGCGGTGGAGGTCGCCTCCTCGGTCAACGGTCAGCTGATGCCGCCCGTGATGGGGGCCGCCGCCTTCCTCATGGTGGAGTACACCGACACGCCTTACGTCGACGTGGTCAAACACGCCTTCCTGCCCGCCGTCATCAGCTACATCGCGCTGGTCTACATCGTCCATCTCGAGGCGGTGAAGCAGAAGATGAAGGCGCTGCCCCGCGCGACCGAGGCGAAACCGCCGAAATGGGCGCTGCTCTCGCCGCTGATCACGATCGGGATCGTCGGCGGGATCGCCGGCGGCCTCTATGCGATTTCAGAGCTTTGGCTGGCGCTGGAAACCTCGGGCGCGCGGCTCGGCTTCGTGGCGCTCGCCTTGGCTCTGCAGGCGCTCGTCTATTTCGCCTTCGTGCGCACCACGACGGGCGACGCGCGCAAGCACGCGCTGTCGGTCGGCATGCTGGTGCTGGGCAATCTGGTGATCGGGGCCTTCGGGCTTTTCTTCGTGATCGACCTGGTCCGCCAACTGTTCGGCGACATGACGCCCTACGTCGTGGCGCTGGGCGTGCTCGGCGTCTACATCGCGCTGGTCGCCTTCTGCTCGCGCTATCCCGATCTGGAGATGGACGATCCCAACAGCCCGGTGGTGAAGCTGCCGCTGCCGGGGCCGACCATCAAGTCGGGCCTGCACTTCCTGCTGCCGGTCGTGCTGCTGATCTGGTGCCTGATGGTCGAGCGGCTGTCGCCCAGCCTGTCGGCCTTCTGGGCCGCCGCCTTCATGATCTTCATCCTGCTGACGCAGCGCTGGCTGTTCGCCTTCTTCCGCAAGCAGTCGCTGAAAGGCCAAGTCTATCGCGGCTTCATGGAGGTCGTGCAGTCGATGATCTCCGGCGCGCGCAACATGATCGGCATCGGCATCGCCACCGCGGCGGCCGGCATCATCGTCGGCGCCGTCTCGCAGACCGGCGTCGGCAACGCGCTCGCCGATCTGGTCGAGGCGCTGTCGATGGGCAACATCCTGCTGATCCTGCTGCTCACCGCAGTGTTGAGCCTGATCCTCGGGATGGGCCTGCCGACGACGGCGAACTACATCGTCGTGGCCTCGCTGCTGGCGCCCGTCATCGTAACGCTGGGCCAGCAGAACGGCCTGATCGTGCCGTTGATCGCGGTGCATCTCTTCGTCTTCTATTTCGGCATCATGGCGGACGTGACGCCGCCGGTCGGGCTCGCCTCCTTCGCCGCCGCGGCGGTCTCGGGCGGCGATCCGATCAAGACCGGCTTCGTCGCCTTCTTCTACTCGCTGCGTACGGCGCTGCTGCCGTTTCTCTTCATCTTCAACACGCAGCTTCTGCTGATGGACGTCAGCTTCCTGGAGGCGATCCTGATCTTCCTCGTCGCAACAGCGGCGATGCTGGTCTTCACCGCCGCCCTGCAAGGGTTCTTCCTGGCGCGCTGCCGGATCTACGAGATTGTTGCGCTGCTGCTGATCTCCTTCACCTTGTTCCGACCGGGCTTCTGGATGGACATGGTCGTCTCGCCCTACGCCTGGCGCGAGCCGACGACCTTCGTCGAGACGCTCGGGAACGCCAAGGTCGGACAGGAGCTGCGCGTCGTCGTCGACGGGCTCGACCAGTACGGCGCGCCGGTCACCTTCTCGGCCCAGGTGCCGGTGATGGAGGGCGATACCGGCGAAGAGCGTCTAGAGGCCTTCGGCCTGCTGCTTTTCGAGCAGGACGGCGAGCTTTTGATCGACGGAACGGAGTACAATTCGCCCGCCTCCGACGCCGGCTTCGACTTCGACCAGAAGATCATTCGGCTGGGCGTCCCGCAGTCGCAGCCGCCGAAGGAGTTGTTCTGGATCCCCGCGCTCATGCTCCTGGGCCTGTTGGCTTTCGCGCAGAACCGGCGGGCCAAGCGCGAGGACGGCGGCGCGGACGCCTCGCCGGCCGAGGCCTGAGCGCGCCCGCGCGCCGGATTGAAGGGAAAACCGATGTACAAGAACATCCTGCTGGCGATCGATCTGGGCCACGACGAATCCTGGGCCAAGGCGCTGCCGACTGCGGTGGAATACGCGCAGAAGTTCGGCTCCGCGCTGCATCTGGTAACCGTCGTGCCGGATTTCGGCATGTCCATCGTCGGCTCTTTCTTCCCCGAGAACTTCGAGGAGAAGGCCATCCATGAGGCGGGCGAGAAGCTGCAGGCCTTCGCCGACGCGCATCTGCCGGACGGGCTGGAGGCGCACTGCCATGTCGCGCACGGCAAGAGCTACGACGAAATTCTGGCCGCCGCGAAGAAGCTCGACGCGGACCTGATCGTCATGGGATCGCACCAGCCGGGAGCGGAGACCTATCTGCTCGGCTCCACGGCTGCGCACGTAACGCGGTTCGCGCGCTGTTCGGTGTTGGTGGTGCGCGGCTGAACGCGGCTCAGTTCAACTCATCCGGCGAGATCAACAGATCGTCACTCGCCGGCGGGGGCGGCACAGGCGGCGGCGCGGTCGCTTCGCCGTCATCCTCCAGCTGATCCGGCCCCGGTTCGTCGGCCGGCGCATCCAAGAGCGCGCCCTCACTGTCCAGCACGTCCCCGTTCGACGGCGGCAGGCTCGGCTCCGCGCCGTCCAACAGGTCGCCGTCGGTGACGGGCGCGTCGCCGGGCGCCGGCTCTTCCAGAAGCTCCGGCTCGGGGGCCGGCTCCAAGGTCGGCGCGGCCGCCTCGTCGGTCTCGCGCGGCGCATCGGGCTGCGCCGCGTCGGAAGGCGCGTCCAGCACGTCGTTCGCGGCTGGGACGTCGACGCCCGGCTCCGTCTCCTCCAGCGCCGCCGGCGGCGTGGTCTCAGGCGGCTGCAGGTCGGCCGAGGGCGCGCTTGGGTCAGGCTCCAGAGCGTCGGCGGGAATCCCGTCCGGCGTGACGTCGTCAAGCGGCTGGGAGTCCGGCTGCGCCTCCGGTTGCGCGGCTGAGGCGTCCGGCTCAGGCTTTTCCTGGCGTAGCGCCCCCTCGTCGAGCGTCGCCGACGGGGCGCTCTCGATCGTCGGACCGGTGTCCAGAACGTCCTCTTCGCCCGCGGCGTCAGGCGCCTCGGGCTCCTCGTCGATTTCGTCCGAGGGGCCCATCGCGTCCGATGGTGCGCTCTCGCTCGGCGGAGCGTCAGGGTCGATCACCGAGCCGTCCGGCCCGAGCTCGAGATCGGCCGGCCCCTCGAGCGGGCCCGAAGGATCGACCGTCTCGTTCGGATCGAGCGGGGCCGGCGACGGCTCGCCCGTCTCGTTCGGGTCGAGCGGCGCATTCGGATCGAGCGCGGCCCCTGGATCAAGCGGCGCGCTCGGGTCCAGCGGAGCGGAGGGATCGAGCGGCGCGCTCGGGTCCAGCGGGGCCGAAGGGTCCAGCGGCGCGCTCGGGTCTAGACTAGGCGCGGGGTCGAGCGCGGCGCCCTCGTCCCCTCCGGGAAGCTCGGGGGCCTCCGGGCCGACGGGCGCGGCGTCCGCTCCGGGCGGTTGTTGAATGCTCTCTGGGACGTCGCCGGCGTTCAGCAGAGCCAAATAGAAGCGATCCGACTCCTTTGCCGCGCACCCCTCGCAGACCTGAAGCCGAGCGCCCCCGAATCCGGCGGTGGCGCCGACGATCGTCCCGTCCGGCTCGATCACCGTGTAGCGGTAATTGCCGAGCGGTCCGGTGAAGGTCTGCTGCACTTTCTCGACCAGCGTCAACGGGCCGGGCTCCACGATCCCGTCAGACGTCACGCTGAAGGACGGGGCGGCCAGGATCGATCCGACCTGCATGTCCCGGTCGAGAAACAGCGTCAAATCGCGCCGCAGCGCATAGTCGTTCGCGTGCACCTGCACGTAGCGCGTCCCGTCGAGCCGTTCGGCGATGAAGGGGGCCGCGCTCGCCTTCGCGTATTGCGGATAAGTCGCCGCGAGCGCATGCCCGGAGCGGCTATAGAGCGCGTGCAGCTCCGCTGCGATGCAGTCGTAGGCCGCGGCCGCCTCGGCCGGCGTCAGATTCAGCTCCGCCGGACCCGCCGGCGCGCTCGGCGCGCTGGGCATCGGCGCCTCGGCGACCTGGCGGGCGATCTCTTGCGCCGGGGTCAACGAGGCCGCCGGCGGCGGACTTGGCGCCGGGCTTGCCGCCTGCGCGGCGCCGCGCACGGGTCCGCCCGTCGGCGCGGGCTCGCCGCTGTCGCCGTCAGCCTCGGTCTCCGTCGACCGGTTCGACGCCGGTTCGTCGCCCGCGGGGGCGGTCGGATCGAACGGCCCGTCCCAGGCGCTGCCCTGATCTTCAATCGGAAGCGTGACGGGCTCCAGCGCCGTGGTGGCGGGGTCGGTCGGATCAGGCAAAGGCGCGGCGATCGCCCCTTCCGCAACCTGACGCCGCAGCGCCGTTGCGCGCTCTTGGGCGTCCGCGATCCGGGACACAACGCAGACCCTGTCTTCGACGGCGACGCCGGGCTCCGGCGTCGGCTCGACAAGCGGCGCCGCTTCGGGCGGCGCCTCGACGGTCTCTGGCGTCGCGGCGTCCAACTCCGCATCGGTGGAGAGTTGCGCCGTCTCGACTGCGCCCCCGGCGTCGGCGTCTGTCGGCGCCGCGGGCGCATGCAGACAGGCTCCGAGCGCGAGCGCAGAGACCCCGGCGAGCCAGGGTCCGACCCACCGCCCGCGCGTCGATCTGCGGCGGCTTTTCGCCCGCTCGACCGGCTGGACCCCCATCATCGCGCACGCCTCCCAGTGTATCGTTTCAGGGATACAGCGATTCGCCGCGCGATTCCAAGTCATTGCTGGAGTCCGCCTGCGGCGCGCAAGGCGTGCGCGGCGCCTTGCCCCCGGCCCGGCGGGTGTTACCCTTGTAGACTGTCGACAAACGGCCGTCCTCGAGGGAGCCCCCGTCATGAAGCTCTTCGCCGCGCTCGCCGCGTCTTTATGTCTGACGCTCGTCGCCGCTGCGCCGCGCCCGGCGGAGGGCGCCTCGAAAGAGCGGCTGACGATCGGGATCTCGCAATATCCCTCGACGCTGCATCCGAGCTTCGATTCGATGCTGGCGAAGAGCTACGTGGCCGGCATGGCGCGCCGCAAGATCACCGTCTTCGATCCGGATTGGGAGCTCGCCTGTCTGTTGTGCACGGCCCTCCCCTCCTACGCCGACGGCACGGCCGTCGACGAGACCGCGGAGAGCGGCGACCCGGGCGTCGCGGTGACGTACGAGCTGAAGGAGGGCTTGGTCTGGGGCGACGGCACGCCGATCACCACCGAGGACGTGCGCTTCACCTGGGAAGTCGGACACGACCAGCGCACGGGCGTCGACGCCTATGAACTCTATCGGCGGATCGACCGGGTGGACGTGCACGACGCCCGTCGCTTCACCCTGCACATCAACAAGCGGACCTGCGACTATCAAGGGATCAACGACTTCAATCTGCTGCCCGCCCATATCGAACGGCCGATCTTCGAGAGCGGGGAGCCCGGCGACTACAAGGCTCGCACCGCCTATCAGACCGACCCGACCAATCCGGGCTTATGGATGGGACCCTACCGGGTCGCCGAGGTCGTCACCGGTCAGCGCATCACGCTGGAGCGCAATCCGCGCTGGTGGGGCGCTCGCCCCTACTTCGACGAGATCGTCGTGCGCACGATCGAGAACACGGCCGCGCTGACGGCCAACCTGTTGTCGGGCGACATCGACATGATCGCGGGCGAGCTCGGCCTCGCGATCGATCAGGCGCTCGCCTTCGAGGAGCGCCACGGCGAGCGGTTTCAGATCCGCTACAATCCGGGCCTGATCTACGAGCATCTCGACGTCATGTTCGATCATCCGGCGCTTGGCGAACGCCCCGTCCGACAGGCGCTGATCCAGGCGATAGATCGTCAGGCGATCAGCGAGAGGCTGTTCGGCGGTCGCCAGCCGGTGGCCCACGGGAACGTCAATCCGCTGGACGCCGTCTATTATGAAGACGTTCCGAAATACGCTTACGATCCGGTCGCGGCGCAGACGATGCTGGAGGACGCGGGCTGGGCGGAGGGGCCGGACGGCGTGCGCGTGAAGGACGGCGAGCGGCTCGCCTTCACTCTGATGACGACCGCCGGCAACAAGTCGCGCGAACAGGTGCAGCAGGTCCTGCAGGCGCAATGGGGCGCGATCGGCGCCGAGGTGACGATCCAGAACGAGCCGCCGCGCGTTTTCTTCGGTCGCACCGTGAGCGAACGGCGCTTCGAGGGGCTGGCGATGTTCGCCTGGCTCTCCTCGCCGCAGTCGATCCCGCGCACCACCCTGCATTCCGACCAGATTCCGACCGAGGAGAACAGCTTCACCGGTCAGAACTATCCCGGCTACGCCAATCCGGAGATGGACCGCATCATCGACGGGTTGGAAACCGAGTGCGCCGAAGAAGACCAACAGCGGCTATGGCGCGAGTTGCAGACCCTCTACGCAGCCGATCTGCCGGCGATCCCGCTCTATTTCCGGGCCAACAGCTACATCCTGCCGAAGGGCCTCGAAGGCCTGCGCCCGACCGGCCATCAGTACCCCTCGACCCTGTGGATCGAGGAATGGCGGCTGGCGCAGTGAGGCGGGCGGGGTTCGCGCACGCCGCCCCAGGCGGCCGGGTCGAGCCCGGCGGTGTGTCGCATCACGAACCATATGCTCCGTCATCCCCGGGCTTTACAGGGGGATCGTCCCGGCAGGCCCGCTCCCCATGCTGACCTACGCCGCCCAGCGCCTGACGGAGAGCCTCATCGTGCTCTTCATCATGAGTTTTCTGGTCTATGCGCTGATCGGCCTGATGCCGGGCGACCCGATTGATTTGATGATCTCGGCGAACCCCGCCTTCACGGCCGAAGACGCGCAGCGCCTGAAAGAGCTTTACGGCCTCGATCGTCCGCTGTTGGAGCGCTATGCGGCCTGGCTCGGGGCCGCGCTTCAGGGCGATTTCGGCTATTCCCGCCTTTATCAACAGCCCGTGGGGGAGATCCTGCTTCCTCGGCTCGGCTGGACGAGCGTGCTGTTGGGGCTCAGTCTGCTGCTGTCGGTGGCGATCGCGATCCCGCTCGGCGTTCTGGCGGCGGCGAAGCCCTATTCGCCGCTCGACTACGGGGTGAATCTCATCTGTTTCGCCGGCATTTCGGTCCCGCCTTTCTGGCTGGCGCTGATCCTGATCCTGCTGATCGCGGTGCCGTTCCAGGGCGTCCCAGCAGGCGGCATGGGCGAGGCCGATGCGGGAGTGTGGGAGCGGCTTCGCCACCTGTTCCTGCCGGTGCTGACCTTGACGCTCGCTTCCATCGGGGGCTTCACCCGCTTCATGCGCGGCGCGATGCTGGAGACGCTGGGCCAGGATCACATCCGCACGGCGCGCGCGAAAGGCGTCGCGCCCCGTCGCGTGCTGGTCGGACACGCGCTGCGCAACGCGCTGCTGCCGCTGATCACGGTGGTGGCGCTCAGCTTCGGGACCTTGTTCTCGGGCGCGCTGATCACCGAGACCATGTTCAGCTGGTCCGGCATGGGGCGCACGATCTACGAGGCGACGCTCGGCAACGACTACAATCTGGCGCTGGTCGGGTTGCTGACGGCGACCGGCTTCACGCTGGCCGGAAACATTCTGGCCGACCTGCTCTACGCCGGCCTTGACCCACGGATCAGCTTCAAAGGAGAGACGGGATGAGCGCGCTCGGCGCCGACGCGTCCGCGCCTGCGCCAGGGGCCCTGCGCCGCCCGCTCTGGCGACGCTTCCTGCGCCATCGACTGGCCGCGGCCAGCCTGGTTTTTCTGGCCGTGATCACGACCGGCGCGCTCGGCGCCCCCTGGATTCAGACGCAGCTCGGCGTCAACGCCTTCGGCGTCGACCTGTTCAACCGCTTCGGACCGCCGGGCGGCGGCAGTGTGCTCGGCGCGGACGAGGTCGGGCGCGACCTGTTCGCGCGGCTGCTCTACGGCGGACGGGTATCGCTCGCCGTGGGATTGACGGCGGCGGTCTTCGCAGCGCTGATCGGGACGGCGGTCGGCCTCGCCGCCGGATTCTACGGCGGCCGGCTCGACGCGCTGCTGATGCGCACGACCGACGGGGTGATCGCCTTGCCCATCCTGCCGCTACTGATCGTGCTGGCCTCTGTCGACCTCACGAAGCTCGGCCTCGATCCGGCGACGGCGACCGGCGCTTGGGCCGGCCTCGCGCGGATCGTCGTGATCATCGCACTGGTCGGCTGGCCGACCGTGGCCCGGCTGGTGCGCGCGGAGACGCTCAGCCTGAAGACGCGCGCCTACGTGACCGCCGCCAGAGCTCTGGGTGCGACGCCGCGCGCGATCATGTGGCGGCACATCCTACCCAACACGCTGCCGGTGGTCGTCGTGGCGACGACGCTGTCGATCGGCAACATCATCTTGCTGGAAAGCGTGCTCAGCTTCTTGGGCCTCGGCGTCCAGCCGCCGACGCCCAGCTGGGGCAATATGCTGACCAACGCGCAGGAGCTGGTCTGGTCGCACCCGCATCTCGCCGTCTGGCCGGGGGCGATGATCTTCGCGACCGTCATCGCGTTCAACTTCGTCGGCGACGGGTTGCAGGACGCGCTCGATCCCAGGAGCGACGCCCGCGGGAGCTGAGCCGCGGAACTCCGGGCTTTTGCGGGGCGGCGCCTTGCCAAACGCGCCCGTTTTCCCTATATTGACGGCAGGTACTGGGCAGGAATGCGAGAAGCGCATCGGCTTATGACCTAAGCGGCGATTTGTGCGCCCGCTGAATTGGACGGCTACCGCCTTGACGTAAAAGGCTAAAGCCGGGCGCATCAGACGTACCGCAGCGAAAGGAAGGCAGAATGGCTGACATCGCGGGTATCGGCGTCGGAGGGAGCGCTTTCGGCTTCAATCCGACGCGCAGCACGCCGAGCGAGCCGGAGGAGCAGCTTCAGCGCCCCCGGCCGGAAGAAACGACTCCGCGTCCCGCCGACCGCGGGGCGGAGGTCGCGCCGAGCGAGACGGACGCACCTGATCAGGCGTCCCAGACCGACGCCGACAGTCAGGCGGCGGGCGATCGCGCGCCGGAGTTGACCGAAGACACCGTTTCGCTGAGCGCGGGCGCCGAAGAGGCGCTCGCCGCCGAAGCCGCCGCCGGCGCTGCGGCCGAAGCCGCGCCGACGCCCGCCGCCGGCGCGACCAATGCGGTCGCGGCGGATACGCGCGAGACCAATCAAGTCGCGCGGCAGGAAGACACGACCGCCGAGGTCAACGGCAATCAGAACAACCAGTCGGAAGGGACGCGGACGCTCGGCCAGGTCGTCGACCAGTTCGCCTGATCCTTCCCGGCGAGGGATGATGATAAGGCCCGCGACGCGCCCGCGGGCCTTTTTCTTTCGCGGCGCGGGCGCGCCGTCGGCGCCCTTTCGCAGGCGGACGCGACCGCCGGCCCGGCGGTCCCTCAGCCGATCTCCGCCAGTCCGCTTTTCGCCTCTCCGCAGAGCCGCTCCGCGAGACCGAGCAGCCATTCGTCGCGCCCGCGCGCGGCGATCAGCGACAAGCCGATCGGCATGCCCTCCAACCGCCCGACGGGCAGGCTGATCTGCGGATGGCCGCATAAGGGCGCCAGGCCGGAGTTCTGCAGCACGCGATAGCGGAAGCTCTCCAACGCTTCTGCGGTCCGCCCGACCTCCGGCGCGGGACCCGGCGCGGTTGGGACGACGATCAAGCCGCCGCCCTCGGTCAGCGCCTGGAAGCGCGCGCGCACTTCCGCCCGCTTGGCGTCGGCCGCTTCGTAGTCCGCATCGGTGAGCGTCGCAGCCCACGCCATCCGCTCCTTCACGCCGGGTCCGAACCGGGGCCGTTCGCGGTTGATCCAGTCTTGATGGACCTGATGGATCTCATATCCCTGAGCGATGCGGAACGGCATGAACCAGGGCTTGAGGCCTTCCTCGACAGGCGCGAGGCCTATCTCCTCCGGCGCGCCGAAGGTCCGCTCCAGCACCGCCATCGCATGCGACAACGCCGCCTTTGCGCCTGGATCGCACAGCGCCCAGACGTCATGCGGAACGTAGAGGCGGGTCGGCGCGGCGTCGTCCGCGGCGTAACCGTCGATGACGACCTCCCCCACCCGGCGCATCAAGGCGGGGTCGCGCGCGAACCAGCCGATGGTGTCGAAGCTGGGCGCGAGGGGCATGAGCCCGTCGAGCGGGATGCGCCCGTGCGTCGGCCGCAGACCGAAAATCCCGCAGAAGCTGGCCGGCACGCGCACCGAGCCGCCAGTATCCGTCCCCAGCGCGAAATCGACCAATCCGCCCGCAACCGCGGCGGCGGAGCCGCTGGAGGAGCCGCCCGGAATGCGCCCCACTGCGTTCGGATTGACCGGCGTGCCGTAGTGCGGATTCTCGCCGTTGATGGAGTAGGCGAGCTCGTCCGTATGGGTCTTGCCGCGCACGACCGCCCCGGCCGCCAAAAGGCGATCGACGATCGGCGCGTTGGCCGGCGCCGGCGAATGGGTGCGGCCCCAATCGGGATTGCCGCAGCAGCTGACCCGCCCTGCGATGTCGAACAGGTCCTTCACCGCGAAGGTCAGGCCGTGAAGCGGCCCGTCGGCCGCGCCGTCGATCGCCAAATCGGGGTCGATGAAACAATTCAAGGGGTCGCGCATCGGGCCGCTCCTGCCGCCGGAAAGAATGAGGGCGGTCAGTCTGGCCGTGCAGCGCGTCGCGTCAAGATGGGGTCATTTCTCGCGCAGCGCGTTCTGCTTCGCCTTGATGATCGGCTTCAGCAGATATTGCAGCACCGTCTTTTCGCCTGTCAGGATGTCCACGGTCGCGGTCATGCCGGGGATGATCGGCTTGTCTTCGCCGAGCTTGGTCTCGGCCGTGCGCAGCCGGATGCGGTAATAGCTTTCCCCCTCTTCGTCGACCAGCGTGTCGGCCGAAATATCGATCAGCTCCGCATCCAAGCCGCCATAGACCGAGAAATCGTAGGCGCTGACCTTCACCGTCGCCGGCAGCCCTTGATACAGCGCCGCGCGGTCGGACGGCATGATGCGCGCCTCCACCACCAGGCTGTCGCCGAGCGGCACCACTTCCGCGATCGGATCGCCGGGCCGAACCACGCCGCCGATCGTATTGATCACCAGCTTGTTGACGGTGCCGCGCACGGGCGTGCGCACCTCCGTCCGCTCGGCGCGGTCGACGCCCGCCTCAATCTCCTCGCGGGTGCGCTCGGCCTCGGACTGGACTTCGTTGAGCTCCTGCTGCGCCTCGGTCATGAAGGTGGTGCGCTTTTCCTCGATCCGGCGCTCGGCCTCGCTGATGGCGCTGCGCGTGCGCGGCAGGGCCAGTTGCACGCTCTCGATCTCGCTGCGCAGCTCCTGCATCTTCTGCTCGATGCGCAGCAGGTCGATGCGGCTGCTCGCCCCTTGCTCCACCAGCGGGCGGATCAGCTCCTCCTCCTGCTGGGCGAGCGAGAGGGCCTCGCGGGACTGCTCGACCTTGGCGGTCAGCTCAGAGAGCTCCTGGCGCTTCTGGGTGCGCTGGTCCTCCAGAATGTTGATCTGCTGCTCCAACTGGCGCAGCCGGCTTTCGAAAAGCAGGCGTTCGTTGCGCACCACCTCAGGCGAGGTGCGCTCCAACTCCTCCGGGAAGGTGAGGCTCTGCGCCAATTGCGCCTCAGCCGAAAGCCGAACCGCCTTGGCCCGCAGATTCCGGTAGAGCTTCAGCTTTTCGGAGAGTTGCGCCTCGGCCGAGCGGTTCTCGACCCGCATCAAAACCGCGCCCTCTTCGACGACCGCGCCCTCTTCAACCAGAATGTCGGTAACGATGCCGCCTTCGAAATGCTGGACCGTTTTGGTCTGGCCGGAAGGCACGATCTTGCCTTCGCCGCGGGTCACCTCCTCCAGCGTCGCATTGTGCGCCCACAACAGAAAGGTCACGAAGAAGGCGACGATCGCGAACAGCATGATGTGGGCGACGCGGCTCGCCCCGCGGCCGGGGCCGCGGCCGTCCTCAATGTCGGCGATTTCGTCTTCCCAGCGTCCCGTCGTCATGCTGCGTCCCGTCTATAGCGCGATCAAGTGCGCGCCGTCTGGATGCGCCCCGCGTTGAGCGCTTCCATCACCACATCCTTCGGCCCGTCGGCGACGATGCGTCCGCCGTCCATCACGATCAACCGGTCGACAAGCGTCAAGAGCGAGCCGCGGTGGGTGACCAGGATCAGCGTCTTGTTCGCCAGAAGCGTGCCGATGCGCGCCTTGAAGCGCGCTTCGGTCGTATTGTCCATCGCGCTGGTCGGCTCGTCCAGCACAAGGATCGGCGGGTCGAGCAGCAGCGCCCGCGCGATCGAAATCGCCTGACGCTGCCCGCCCGACAGGCTCATCCCCCGCTCGCCCACCGGCATGTCGAGGCCGAGCGGATGTTTGGAGATGAACTCGTCCACACCCGCGATGCGCGCGGCCCGCAGGATCGTCGGGTCGTCGGCGTACGGCGCGCCCAGCGCGATGTTCTCGCGCACCGTGCCCCAGAACAGATAGACGTCCTGAGGCACCACGCCGATGGCGCGGCGAAGGTCGGCCGGGTCCAGCTGGCGCGTGTCGGTGCCGTCGACCAGAACGGCCCCGTCCTCGGGATCGTAAAGCCCAAGGATCAGCCGCTCCAACGTCGATTTGCCGGAGCCGATGCGGCCGATGACGCCGACCTTCTCGCCCTGCTCGATCTTGAAGCTGACGTCGTTCAGCGCCTGCGTTTTGGCGTCGGGATAGGTGAAGGCGACGTTCTTGAACTCGATGTTGCCGTGGAAGCTCGGCCGGGTGACGAAGCTGCGTCCTTCGGGCCGCTCCACCGGCGTCTGCATCATCTGATCCAGCCCCTGCAGCGCCTGACGGGACTGGTGGAAGCGCGTGGCGATGCCCGCGATCTGCGACAGCGGCGCCAGCGCGCGGCCGGACAGGATGGTGCAGGCGACCAACGCGCCGACCGACATGTTGCCCTGCTGGATCTCGTAGACGCCGACGACCACGACGGCGACCGTAACCGTCTGCATCATCGTGCCGGAGAAAGTCATCGCCAAGCTGGACCAGCGATGCGCCACCATCGCGGAGCGCGCGGTCTTGTCGACGAAGGTCTCCCAGGCGCGCTGCATGCGCCCTTCCGAGCCGGTCGCCTTGATCGTCTCGATGCCGCTGATCGCCTCGATCAGGATCGCGTTCTTCTGCTGGCTTTCGCGCTGGGTTTCGCGGACCACGCGCTGCATCGGGATTTGCATCAGCATGCCGACGACCACCGTCAGCAGCACGATGAATGCGGGGATGATGACGATCGTCCAGGTGCCGATCACCGAGATGATCGCCAGAAACAGGAAAATGAAGGGCAGGTCGATCAGCGTCGTCATGGTCGACGAGGTGAAGAACTCGCGCAGATGCTCGAATTCGCGCAGCTGATTGGCGAGCCCGCCCGCCGACGGCGGGCGATGCGCCATCTTCATGCCCATCATCTGCTGGAACAGCCGTGCGGCGATCTGCGTGTCGGCGGACTTGCCGGCCACGTCGACCAGATAGGCTCGCAAGAGTTTCAGCAAGAAATCAAACAGATAGACGATCAGGATGCCGATCGCCAGGACCCACAGCGTCTCCTCCGCGAAGTTGGGCACGACGCGGTCATAGACGTTCATGACGAACAGCGGGTTCGCGATCACGAAGGCGTTGATCATGATCGCGGCGATGATGACTTCGACGTAGAGTTTCCAGGAGCCGAAGATCGTGCCCCAGAACCAGCCCTTCGGATCCTTGACCTTGGTTTCCTGGGCGCGTTGGTCGTACTGAAACTCCGGCCGCGCGAAGAGCGCGTAGCCGACATAGTCGGAGGCGAGTTCGGCGTAGTCCACGTCGCGCGCGCCGGCGCCCATCTCCGGCAGGATGATGGTCGCCTTGCCCTCGGCGCGGCGCAAATGGGTCAGCACGCACGCGCGCTGCTGGTCCAACAGCAAAACGCAGGGCAGCGCCAGCTTGCCGATGCTGTCCAGATCCCGGCGCACGAGGCGGGCCGAGACGCCGGCGCGGGCGGCCGCCCGCACGAAGAGCTCCGGCGTCAACATGCCGTCGACCAGCGGCAGGCCCGATGTGAGACCCTCAGCGGAAATGTTGCGATCAAGCAAGGTGCACAGGATGGTGAGGGAGCCGAGCAGCGGATCGTCCTTGGTCCCCGGGCTCGGCTTGATCTGCCAGCGTTTTGCGGCCCCCTCGCGCCTGTCGTCTTCGGCGCGCGTCTGGCCGCGACGATCGGCGCCGTCTCGCCGCTCGCCGCGCGGGACGGGCTCGCCGTCGAGCGCGTCGTCGCCGCTCTCGCTCTCGGATCCGTCGGCCGTCTCGTCCCCCGCGGCCCCGGACCCGGCGGCGTCACGGCCCGGCGGGCGATCCTCCTCGTCCTCGTAGAGCGCGGACACCTCCCTGGTCGCCGACGCCGCGCGCGGCTCCGGCGCCTGACCGTGCGCGGTGCCGGCGCTCAACGCCTCAAGATAGGCCTTCAAACTTTGCTCCGACAGCAGATCGCGATCGCCGCGTCCGGCGTCGGGGTCGACCTTGGCGGGATCTTCGGGCGCAGTCGCGCCCTCGGCCTCCTTCGGGTCGAGCAGATCCCCGCTCGCCTCATCCGGGCGCGGCGCGTCAGGGGCCGTCTTCGTCCCGCCCGTCTGCCCGGCGCCCGTCTCCTTCGCCCCCGTCTCCTTTGCCCCCGTCTCCTTTGCCCCCGTCTCATGGACGCGCGGACCGTCGGCCGTCGCGCCGGCGGCGGCGCCTTCCGGCGCGTTCACCCGCTCCGCCGCTGCGGCCGCCTCGAAAGACCGCTCGGCGTTCTCCTCAATGTCGTGCGGGGCGGCGGCCGCCTCAGCCTCCGCCGCGCTCAGCGCGTCGTCGCCCGCCAGACTTCCATCCCGACCCGCCTCGTCCTCGGCCGCCGGATCGAACGGGCTGTCGTCCCAGCCGGGTCCGTCCAGCGGCGCCTCGAAGTCGGCGTCGAAGTCGGCGTCGAAGTCGGCGTCGAGGTCGGCGTCCGCCTCACGCAGCTCGGATCCGGCCGCTCCCAGTTCCTCGTTTGGGCGATCTTCTGGGCGATCCTCTGGACGATCCGCTGGGCGGCGCGGCGCGGCGGGGGCCTCGCCGGCGCCGGCGAACGTCCCGCCGGTCAGAAAGTCGCGCGCTTGCCCCTCCGCTTGCGGCGGCGCGGGAATTTCGAAATCAAAGTCCTCGGGCGGCGTCTCCCGTGCGCGGGGGGACGGCCGTTGCGGCGGCGATTGCGCGGCCGCCTTAGCTGCAGGGGGCCGAGAGGCCGCTCCAGCTTGGGGCGAAGCGCGCGAGGCGGCCTCGTCGGAAGAACGGGTCTCGCTCGAAGAACGGGTCTCGCTCGAAGAACGGGCCTTGGGCGCGCGGGTCGGGCCGGCGTTCAATATCTGGTCCACCGCCTCGGCCCCGGCGACGATACGACGCCCGGGACCCGACTTGTCAGACTTCTGAGCGTCCGACGGTTGAGGCGGGCCGCCCGTGCCGCCCGACGCGCCGGGCGGCGGACCGGCGGACGGTCGGCCGGCGGATGCGCCTGAGGGGGCACCTGAGGGGGCGCCTGACGGTTGGGGCCGCCCGGCGCGCTGCTTGCGCGGCGGCTCGTCCTCCAACATCGCGCGCGCGACGATGGATTCGAGCGACTCGTCCTCGCCCGCGCCGCCGCCTTTGTCGTCGTCCCGATCCGCCATCTCGCCCCGAAGGTCCCCGCTCCTCGAGCGCCGGCCTCTGAACGCGTGTCGCGCAACAGCGGCCGTCGCCGGAATCGCCTCGGGCGTGCGGACAAGCCTTCGCCCGCGCGCCGTATCGCCATCTCGTTGAGAATCCTAGCACAGGGCGTGCCATCCGCCCAGCGCAAGCGGATCCGAAGGAGCGCCAACGGGGGGGCGTCCAAACGGCGTGCGGTCGCTCGGCTCAGCCGTCGTCTTCGCGCTTGGGCAGTTCAACCCACGCCGGCTGCCGGTACCCCTCCGGCCAAAGTTGGAGGCCTTGGATCGTGCGATGCCAGCCTTCGACCAAGTCCATTCCGTCCGGACGGGCGCGCAGGATCAGCGGCTCCTTCGGCGGGCCGGCGCGCTCCAGCCGCGCTCGCTGGGCGGCGTGCTTGCGCGCGTCGTCCCGAAAACCGGTCAGCTCGCCGTCGGTTCGGGCGCGCAGTCGCTCGCGCGTCCGGGGGGTGAAGAGCGCCGGCGTCACAAGCACCTCGCCGAAGCTGAACCGCCGCCGACTGTAGTAGGGGATCAACTCCCGCGCGCGCTCCGGCCGGTGCGCGTAATTCTTGTAGATGAAATCGATCAGCACATAGTCGGGCATGTCCGGAAACCAATTCCGGAACAGGTCCAGATCGATCGGGGTCGCCCGGATCGACCGCTCGGCGGCGCGCGTCGCCCCTTCGAAGGTGCGCTTCGTCATGGCGTCCCCGTTTAGCATAGAAAAAGGCGGCGGGCACCGACCTTGCCCGCCGCCTTAAGGGCTCGCATGCGCGCCGATCGCTCGGGCGCGCAAAGCCCCTCACCAGCCGCCCGCAGGCGTCCGACCGAAATCAGACGCTGGGCGGCTCCTCCCCACCGGAGTCGGTGAGCCCTGGTTCGACCGGCGCGACGAACACGATGCCCGCATCGCTCGGGGCCGGCGCGTCGCCGCCGTCGGTCATGACGTCTTCCTGCATGTTCACGAGCTCCTCGGCGTCGAGCACCCCGTCGGCGTCGCCGTCGGCGTCGTAGCTCGCCATGTTGCCGGAGGCGCCGAAGGTCTCGGCGTCGACGCCCACCAGCTTGATCGCGTCGCCCTGCTCGCCGAGGCGAATGACCGTGTCGTCGCCGTCCTGAACGATCGAGAGGTCGTCGGCCTCGTAGCCGCTGATGAACAGCTGGTCGGTCCCCATCTCGAAATCGTTGATGGTGTCGACGCCGTCGCCCTTGGCGAAGAAGAACACGTCGTGCTCCCCGTCGCCGGAGCCGCCTTGATCGCCGCCCCAGAGCTGGTCGCCCGCCTCGAAGCTGTCGAGCGCCGCGTCGACGGAAGACATGTCCACGACCGCGTCGTCGAAGTCTTCGTCGCCGCCCTGCCACAGATCCTCGAAGCCGATCGAGCCGTCCTCGCCGATGGTGATGTGCACCTCGCCGTCCGGGTTGAGATCGGCCGCGCCGGAGAAGTAGGCGGGCGCGTCCTGACCCGACAGCGTGACGCCGTCGGCCACCGCGACGAAGTCGCCGTCCTGATTCTGGTCGAAGGTGACGGAGAGACCGTTGCTGAGGTTGGCGTTCTGATCGGCCCCGTCGGGGATGATGAAGAAGCCGACGTCGTCCGCGGAGAAGCCGTCCAGCAGGATCTCATGCGTGGCCCCCACATCGGTCTGATGCAGGTTCGACCAGATGATCTCGCCGCTTTCCGGCCGGCCCTGCTCGTCCATGACGTAGTAGCCGACGGAGTTGGAGTAGCTGGCGTTGGTTCCCTCGAAGGTGACCGTGACGCTCTCGGAGAAGCTGGCCTGGCCGGCGTCCGTGCCGCCCATGATCCAGTCGCGTCCCGACCCGCCGACGACGATGTCGTCGTCCGCGCCGCCGCGCAGGTCGTCGTTCCCCGCCATGCCGAAGACCTGATCGTCGCCCGTTCCGCCGTGGAGGAAGTCGTCGGCGTCGGCGACCTGCATCGGCTGGTCGGCGTCGTCGCCGTCCTCCTCGTCGGTCGCCGCGGCGGTCGCGGTGATCGCCACCTCGGTGAAGTGGAACTCCACCCGCTCGTTGCTGGAGGTCGACTGGTTGAGGTAGCCGCCGAGCGTGATCTCATGCGAGCCCTGGCTCAGCTCCGGCAGGTCGATGGTGACCGTCTTCCAACCGGTGTCGCCGCCGCCGGCCACCCGCTCGACGTAGCTTTCGCCGTCGACGCCGAGCGTCTGGCCGTCGATCGAGACCATGAGATCGGCGATCTCGTCCTCTTCGAAGTGGTTCGCCATCTCGACCTTGTAGCTGAAGGTGAGCTTGGCGCCCGTGACCGCCTGATCGACGGTGAAGCTCCGGCTGTAGCCGCCCGACATCCCGTCGGTGACGTCGGCCCCGCCGCCGCCGCCCAGCGTGACTTCGATCTGGCCGTCATTCTGTTTGTAGCGGCCGTGCTCCTTGTCGTCATTGTCGCCGCCGCCGAAGACGCCGTCCTCGTAGGAGAAGCCGCCGACGTCGTCGTCGAAGTCCTCGGAGAGAAGCGTGACGGTCTCGCCGGCCTCTGCACCGCCGCCGTCGCTCGCCCCCGCCTCGGGCAGGTCGGCGATGAACTGCGCCGCACCCTTCTGGTAGAGCTCGGAGACCTGATCGGCGCTCAACGGTCCGTCGAAAAGCGCGGGATTGTCGATCCGCCCGTTCAGATAGGTGTGCAGGTTGTTCGCCTCGTCGTCGCCGGAGTTGCGCTGGCTCGCGCCGAACGTCCAGGGGTTCTGGTTGTTCGCCGGGCTCCAGTCGCTCTCGACGCTGTCGACGGCCTCGCCGTTGACGTAGAGGGTGACGGCCTCGCCGTCCCAGCTGACGGTCGCGTTGTACCAGTTGCTCCAGTCGACGTCGCCGCCCTTCAGATAGAGCGACTCGCCCTCGGTCTGGATGCGGACCTCCACTTCGCGATCGCCGTTCACCTCCATGTTGAAGTGACCGCCGTCGTCGTAGTTGGAGCTGTCCTTGGACGCGATCGCGCCGTTGTTCCAGGCCAGGAAGTCGACCGAGAAGGCGCCCGTCTCGACCTCCATCGAGGCGTCGTGCGGCACCTCGATATAGTCGCCCGAGCCGTCCATCTGGGCGGCCTCGCCGAAGCGGCCCTGGCCTTCGCCCGTGCCGCCCTTGGCGACGCCGGTCAGGCCGTTGACGGCGTCGGTCAAGGTCTCGTTCGAGCCCCAGGTCGCATCCTCGAGCGCGAAGTGGAACACCGCGCTCGGCCCGTCCGAGGCCGCACCGTCGCCGCCCTCGTAGACCGCGCCGACCTCGTCGCCGAGCCCGTCGATGGTCAGCGTAGCGCTCGAGGTCGCGCTGTCGTCGTTCGACGCCTCGCTGGAGCCGACCGACAGGGTGAGCGTGATCTCGGACTGCACGGCGGATTCCTCCGCGTACATCTGCAGCCCCTCGAGGTCCTCGGCCGCGATCGTCACCGTGCCGTCCGCGTTGACCGTGCCGGCGCTGAAGGTGACGCCCTGCGGGACGTTCGAGATCGTGATCTCGGAGAGGCTCTCAGAGCCGTCGGTGTCGCTCAACGCGGCGGCCGCATTGATGTTGTAGGTGTAGGTCGTCGGCCCGTCGCCGCCCGCACCGGATCCCTGGCCGGAGCCGGAGCCTGAGCCGGACCCGTGAGCGTGACCGGATCCCGAGCCCGAACCCTGGGCGTGACCGGATCCCGAGCCCGAGCCGGAGCCCGCCCCCTGGCCGGCCGCGCCGGAACCCGAGCCGGACCCTTGGGCGGCCGCGCCGGAGCCCGAGCCGGACCCTTGGGCGGCCGAGCCGGAGCCGGACCCGGCGCTCTCGGCGCCGCTGGCGTCCACCAGTTCGGCCTGAACCGAGATGCTGGGCGCGTCAGCCACCGCCTGCACCGCGAAGGTCGCGGTCGCCGTCTGCATCGTCGTCCCGTCGGAAACCGAGTACTCGACGCTGTCGCTCCCGGACCAGTCGCCGTCCGGCGTATAGGTGTGAGTGCCGTCGCCGTTGTCGGTCAGCTCGCCGTTGCTCGGCTGGCCCATGAAGACCACGGTCGAGCCGGCGGCGTCGCCGCCCAGCAGGTCGGCCGCGTCGAAGGTGATCGAGCCGTCCTCTTTGAGCGAGAAGGACTCGTCCTGCGCCGCGCCCGGGGTGTCGCCGTAGAGCACGTCGTCGCCCTGCTGGCCGTAGATCGTGTCCTCCCCGGCCCCGCCGGTGAGCGTGTCGTCGAAGCTGGCGTCGCCGCCGGCGTCGATCTCGGGAATCTCGACCGTCAGCGTCGTGCTGGTCGAGCCGGTATCGGTCTCGCCGCGGTCCGGATCGGTGTCGACCGAGGTCGTCTCGACCGTCAGATCGAAGCTCTCCGTTCCCGCCGGGACCGACACCTGCAGCCCGTCCAACTGCGCGGGGGTCAGCGTATGGCTGGAGGCCCCGGAGAAGCTGTCGCCCGCCGTGTTGGTGAAGACCGCGCCCTCCGGCGCGCCGCTGATGGTGACCGACAAGGTTTCCGAGCCGTCGACGTCGTTGTCGCCGGTCGTGATCGTCAACGGCGCGGTGAAGGTCCCGGTCGCCTCGGCCGGCTCCGCCTCGTCGCCGTAGATCACATCGTCGCCCTGCTGGCCGTCGATGACGTCGTCGCCGGCGCCGCCTTCGAGAACGTCGTCGTAGCTGGCCGAGCCGCTCGGGTCCGCGACCTCCAGGGAGGAGGTGAAGGCCTCATCGAAATGGACCTTCACATCGACCTGCTGGCCGTCCTCGAACAGGCGATAGGTGCCCTCCGCGCTGTCCGCGGTGAAGTACGTCTCGCTATTCGCCGGAATGGTGATCGTGTGCTCCTCGCCGGAGCCGTAACGGTCGAGCGTGACCTCCCGATCCTCGTCGGAGCTGTTGCGGATGCGCAGAACCTGGGCGTCGCCCTCGTCGGTCGAGAGCTTGCCCATGCTGGTGAGCCGCAGCCCGCTGTCGCCGGTCCCGGCGTCGTTTCCGTCGTAGGCGATTGTGTAGTCGCCGTGCTCGCTCAACGCCTCGACCAAGGTATAGCCGGAGCCGGACTGCACGCCCTCGGAGCCCGCAGCGCCGCCCGAGGCGTCGCCGCCGTCGCCGTCGATGACGTCGTCGCCGGCCGCGCCGTCGATCGTATCGTCGCCGGCGCCGCCGGTCAGCACGTCGTCGCCCGCCCCCCCGGCGATCACGTCGTCGCCGTCGGTCCCGGTCTCGGTGACGCCGGTTTCGCCGGAGCCGCCTTCGCCCGGGCCGGGCTGATAGGTCGCGGTCGCGTTCTCAGCCGTCAGGTCGATCTGGTCGACGACGGGGGAGACGAAGACCGTGAAGGTCTCGCTGTCGCTCGCCTGGTCGCCGTCGTCGTCCTCGGAAGAGACGCTCAGCGTCAACTCGACCTCGCCCGAGAAGTCCTCCGGCGCCTTCATCTGCAGCCCGTCCAGATCGGCCGCCTGCAGGGCGAAGGACCCGCCGCCCAGCGCGACGCCCGCGCTCAACAGCGCGCCCGTCGGCAGGCCGGAGAGCGTGATCGTCGGGTTGGACGAGCCGTCGCCGGTGGTCAGGTTCGCGTCGACATTGAGCGCGATCCATTGATCCTCGGCGCCCTCGCCGTCGGCCGCAACGGCGTCCGCGGTCGGATCGGCGCTGTCGGCGATGTCGAGCGTGGCGGTCGCCGCGCTCTCGTCGCCGTCGGCGTCGGTGATGGTGTAGGTGAAGCTCTCGGCCCGCAGATCGCCTTGGCTGTGATCGACCGAGGCGTTCACCTGGAAGCTGTAGCCGCCGTCGGCGTTCACGGTCAGCTCGCCGGTGCGGGTGGTCACCGTCTCGCCGGCTTGCGCCGTCTGCTCGTCGCCGTTGGCGTCGGTGTAGGTGAAACCGGTCACGCTCGCGCCGTCGGGGCCCTGATCGTCGTTGGCCATCAGGTTGCCGGTGATCGCCCCGTCGCCTTCGCTCACTTGGCCCAGATCGTCGTCGACCGCCGTCGGGACCCCGTCGGTGACGGAGATGTACTGGGTCGCGGAGGATTCCGAGCCGTCGCTGTCGGCGATGGTGTAGGTGAAGGGATCGGACAGATCGCCGCCGCTGTGAGTCTCGCTGGCGTCGGAGGTGTAGCTCCAAGACCCGTCGGCGTTCACCGTCAGCGTGCCGTACTGGGTGTTCGTCGGCTGGCCGACGACGCCCTGCTGCGTCGCCCCGCTCTCGTCGGTGTAGGTGAAGCCCGTCACCGTCACCGCGCCGTCCGAGCCCTCGACGTCGTTGTTCAGCACATTGCCGGCGATCGTGTTCGAGCCCTCGGCCACGCCCTGCGCGGCGTCGTCGGACGCGATCGGCCCGGCGCCGTCGGTGATCTCGATCGCCTGCTCGGCGGTCGAGACGTCGCCGTCGGCGTCCGTGATGGTGTAGCTGAAGCCGTCCGCGACGGCTCCGGCGTCGTTATCCACGCTGGCGTTCGGCGCGAAGCTCCAGGAGCCGTCGGAATTGACCGTCAGCGACCCGTTCTGCGTCGTCACCGTGGCGCCGGCCTGCGCGGTCTGCGCCGCGCCGTTCGCGTCGGTGTACTCAAAGCTAGTCAGCGTCGCGCCGTCCGGCCCCTCGTCGTCATTGTCCATGACGTTGCCGGTGACCGCAGCCGCCCCTTCCTCGACGGACGCCGTCGCGTCGTCGACCGCCGTCGGCACGCCGTCGGTGACCTCGATGGTGAAGCCGGCGGTGTCGCTCTCGACGCCGTTGGAAAGCGTGTAGGTGAAGCTCTCGCTCAGCGTCCCGGCGGAGTGATCCTCGCTCGCATCCGAGACATACGTGTAGGATCCGTCGGCGTTGACCGTCAGCGAGCCGTATTGAGTGTCCACCGTCTGGCCGGCGTCGGCCGACTGGGTCGAGCCGTCTTCGGCGGTGTAGCTGAAGGCGGTGACCTCGGCCCCATTGTTCGCGACGTCGTTGTCGAGCAGCGCGCCCGAGACGCTCTCGCCGCCTTCGGCGAGCGTCTGCGTCCCGTCGTCGACCGCGTCGATCTCCGGCGGCAGCTCGGGGCCGTCGAGAACGACGTCCTCCCAATCCTGCACGGTGAGCCCAAGCGCCTCGAAGGTCTGCTCCGCGCCGCTGTCGGTGGTCGCGTCGGCGTTGTCGGCGATGAACTGCTGCAGCGCCCGCAGGTCGGCGACGACCGCCGGATCCTGCAGATCCTGTTCGCTGTAGCGCACCGTCAGCGTGTCGGTCCCGACGCCGCCGTCGTAGCGCTCGCCCGCGCCGCCTTCGCCGACGGTGAAGACGCCGCTGTCGGCACCGTCGCCGGCGCGGACGTCGTCGATCCCCGACTGGCCGTCCACCGTATCGTCGCCGGTTCCGCCGGTTATCGTGTCGTCGCCGCCGCCGCCGTAGATCCGGTCGTCGCCCGCGCCGCCGTCGAGGACGTCGTCACCCGGCTCGGAGCCGCCGGAATTCTGGACCAGCGCTTCGTTGCCGATCACCGAATCGTCGCCGAAGGCGATCGCCTCGACGTTGTTCACGGTCAGCATCTCGCCCGTATCGTTGTCGATGATCTGGGTGTTGATGGAGCCGTTGTTGTTGGTGAAGTTCTGGAACGTATAGTCGCTCTGGTTCTTCGCCAGAGTGAGCACGTCGTCCCCAGCGCCGCCGTCCGTCGCGGCCGGCCCCTGGATATCGCCCTTGAGCGTGAGGCTGTCGTCGCCTTCGCCCATGTTGAGGTTGGCGCCCTGCTCGGTGTCGCCCTCCACGGTCAGCTGGTCGTCCCCGCCGCCCATGTGGAAGTTCTCGTTCATGGCGAGGTCGCGCTCGACCGTGAAGTCGTCGGCCCCGTCCGTGCCCTGGTGGTTCATGCCGCCGTCGTCGACGAAGTCGTTGCCGTCGCCGCCCTGGCCGCCGATCGTCATGCCGTCGAAGGCGTCCGCGAAGGTGAAGGTCGCGTCGGCGGAGTCGGCCGTCGGCAGATCGCCTTCAGCGAAAGCGTCGTCGAGGATCGTCAACTCGCCCTCGCCCGGGCCGTAGCCGTCGACCGCATTGTTTCCGGCCTTGACCGTCGCGGCGACCAGGGTGGTCCCCGGATAATTGTCGGCCACGAACTGGTCGAGCGGCAGGTCGTCCGGATCGCTGACGCCGTCTGCGCCGTCCGGGAAGTCCTCGATCTTCACCTTGGTGAAGGACCCGTCTTGGGCTTGCAGGTAGAGCACGACGTTCGACAGATCGTGCTCGAAGCTCGGGAACTGATCGCCCCCGCCGGCGTCGCCGCCGCTTTCCACGTCGTCGCCGTAGATCAGGTCGTCGCCGCCCTGGCCGAAGATCGTATCGTCGCCCGAGCCGCCGGTGATGGTGTCGTCGCCGGCCTCGGCGCTCGACACCGTGACCGAGATCTGGCCGGTCACGACGTTGGAGGCGTCGGTCGAGCCGTCGTCGGCGTCGGTGTCCAGCGTCTGGGCGGAAACGGTAAGCGTGTAGTCGCCCGTCCCTTGCGGCGTCGAGATCTGCAGCCCCTCCAGCTGATCGCTGGAAAGCTGCGCCTCGCCGTCGCTGATCGCGATGACGTCGCCGGCCGCGTTGCTCAGCGTCGCGCCGTCCGGAATGTCGCTCAACGTGACGGTGAGCGCTTCCGAACCGTCGACGTCGACCAGCGCCGCGTCAATATCCAGATCGGCGACGTTCTCGCCGTCAAAGCTGTCGCCGTACAGGACGTCGTCGTCGCCCATGCCGTCGATCGTATCGTCGCCGCCGCCGCCGTAGAGAACGTCCGCCTCCGCGCCGCCGTCGATGTCGTCGTCCGTGCCGGGATCGCCCAGCGCGTCCGCCGTCCCGTCGACGCTCAGCGTCGGATCGTCGGCGTCGACCTCAACCGTCACCGGCAGCGGATTGGTCGCCGTGGCGACGCTGTCGTCCAGCAGGTTCGTGACCGTGGTGGACACGCTGAGGTCGAAATCGTCGCCCGAATGCTCAGGCGGCAGGATAGTGAGGCCGTCCAACTGGTCGGGGCTCAACGTCACGCTGCCGTTCTGGGCGATCTCGTCGCCGTTCGCGTCGAACAGCTTGGCGCCTTGCGGGATGTCGGAAATCGTGACCGCAAGGGTCAGCACGCCCGTCGGCTCGGCCAGCGCCGCCGAGAGGTTGAGCGCGATCTGGTTGTCCTCGACGCCCGTCGCCGGGCCGAGGCTGAGCTCGACGTCGGTGTTGGGAGCCGGTCCCTCGAAGGAGACGTCCTCCCAGTCCTGGACGGTCACGCCCAAGGCCTCGAAGGTCCGCTCCGCGCCGCTGTCGGTGCTCGCGTCGGAATTGTCCGCGATGAACTGCTTCAGCGCCACCATGTCGGCCGCGATCGCAGGATCGGCCAGATCGTCCGCGCTGTAGCGCACGGTCAGCTGGTCGGTCCCGACGCCGCCGTCATACCGCTCGCCCGCGCCGCCTTCGCCGATGGTGAAGACGCCGACGTCGTCGTCGTCGCCCGCATGCACGTCGTCGATCCCGGCGCCGCCGTCGAGCGTGTCGGACCCGACGCCGCCCGAGAGCGCGTCGTCGCCGCCGTCGCCGTCGATGACGTCGTCGCCTTCCTGGCCGAAGATCGTGTCGTCGCCCGAGGCCTCGGCCGGGGTCGTGTACTCGTAGTCGATCGAGGTGATCCAGTAGTCCGAGCTGTCGCCCTCATTGCCGCCCTGGCCGTCGGCGTAGGGCTGGGCCGTGAAGACCAGCTGGTCGATCGTCACCCCGTCCGGCAGGTCGACCGAGATGTCGCCGACATTGCCCGGCTCCGGGATCATGAAGGCGGACTCCGCCACCAGCTCGCCGTCGGAATAGGCCTGCCAGTATCCCTGCTCGCCGCCCGAGCCCTCGGTCGAATAGAGGTTGGAGACGCCGACCGTGACGCCGCTGACCGGATTGTCGAAATCGACGATCAGCTGTTCGGAGACGCCCTCCGTCGGGTCGTAGCCGAGCTGACCGGCGACGCCGCTTTCCGGCGTACCCTTCACGCCGATCGCCTGACCGTCGTTCGAACCGCCGACCGACACGTTGGAGGTCGCGGCGTCGGACAGCGTGCCGTCCGAATTGATCACCCGCGCCGAGACGGTGAAGCCGCTGTCGGCCGCATCATAGTTCGCGGCCGTGATCTGGCCCGTCTGGACCTCGCCCTCTGCGAGCCCGCCGTCGCCGCGCAGGACGTCGTCGCCCTCGTTGCCGAAGATCGTATCGTCGCCCGCGCCGCCGGAGATCGTGTCGTCGCCCGGCACGCCCGCCTCGGAGACCGAAACCGAAATCGTATCAGTCACGAGATCGGACGTATCCGTCGTGCCGTCGTCGGCGTCGGTGTCGACCGTCTGGGCCGAGACGCCGATGTCGAAGTCCGGCGTATCGCTGTCGACCTCAAGCGTCAGGTCCGAGAGCTGATCGCCAGACAGCGTCGCCACGCCGCCGACGATGGCGACCGCGGCCCCGCCGGCCGTCAGCGTCGCGCCCGACGGCAGGTTGGAGAGCTTGACCGTCAGCTCTTCCGAGCCGTCCTGATCGACCAGCGCCGAGGAGACGTCGAGATCGATCTGCACCCGGCCCTCGAATTCGTCGCCGTGCAGCTCGTCGTCGCCGGCCAGGCCGTCGATCGTGTCGTCGCCGCCGCCGCCGTAGATCGTGTCGCCGTCGGCCGTGCCGTCGATATCGTCGTCCGTGCCCGGATCGGCGATCACATCGGCGGTCTGATCGACGCTGAGGGTCGGGTCGTCCGCCACCTCCCGGACCGTGACGGGCACGGTCGACGGGCCGGCGGTCGTGATCTCGCCGGTGACGCTGTTGCTCGCGGTCGCGCTGACCGTCAGATCGAAATCGTCGGCCGAATGCTCGCCCGCCTGGATCGTCAGGCCTGCGAGGTCGGCGGCGCTCAGCGTGTAGCTGTCGGATCCGGTGTAGGTCGTCCCGTCCGCGGTCGTCAGCGTGGCGTCCGTCGGCACGTTCGAGAAGGTGACGTCGATCGAGACGTTCTCGTTCGCGCTGGGGAGACTCGCCGAGACGTCGAGCGCGATCGGCTGGTCCTCGTAGCCCTCCGCCTCGCTTACCGACAGTTCGACCTGCGGGGTCGTGTCGGTGATGACGATGTTCTGCGTCGCCGACGAGGTGTCGCCGTCGCCGTCGGTGATCGTGTAGGTGAAGCCGTCGGTCACGGACGACTGGCCGTCATGATCGATCGACGGATCGGCCGTGAAAGTCCAGGAGCCGTCGGAATTGACGGTCAGCGAGCCGTACTGGGTGTCCACCGTCTCGCCCGCGTCGGCGATCTGGCTGGAGCCGTCTTCCGCCGTGTAGGTGAAGCTGGTGACGCTCGCCCCGTCCGGACCTTCCGTATCGTTGTCCATGACGTTGCCGGTCGCGACCGTCGCTTCGCCGCCGCCCTGTTCGCCGATCGTCATGCCGTCGAACGCGTCGTTGAAGCTGTGCGTCGCGTCCGCGTGCGCGGCGGTGGGCAGATCGCCTTCCGTCAGGCTGTCGTCGAGGATGGTCAGCTCGCCCTCGCCCGGGCCGTAGCCGGGCGTGGCGTTGGCGCCGGCCTTGATCGTGGCCGCGACCAGCGTCGTCCCCGGATAGGTGTCGGCGACGAACTGGCTGAGCGGCAGATCGTCCGGATCGCGCACGCCGTCCTGGCCGTCCGGGAAGTTCTCGATCTTCACCTTGGTGAAGGACCCGTCGTCGGCCTGCAGGTAGAGCACCACGTTCGACAGATCGTGATCGAAGCTCGGGAAGTCGTCGCTGGCGCCGCCTTCCTCGATCGTCACTGTGGGATCGTCCACCGCAACCGGCACGCCGTCGGTGACGGTGATATACTGGGTCGCCGTCGCTTCGGAGCCGTCCTGGTCCGCGATCGTGTAGGTGAAGTTGTCCGGCAGATCACCGGCCGAGTGATCCTCCGTCGCATCCGAGACATAGGTCCAGGAGCCGTCGGAATTGACGGTCAGCGAGCCGTACTTCGTATCGACTGTTTCGCCCGCATTCGCCGTCTGGCTGGAGCCGTCCTCGGCGGTGTAGGCGAAGCTGACGACGGTGATCGGGCCGTCCGAGCCGGCGTCGTCATTGGCGATCACGTTGCCGGTGATCTGGTTCTCGCCCTCGGCCACGCTCGCGCCGCCGTCGCCGGCGTCGGGGCCGTCGTCATTGGCCGTCGGGCCGGCGCCGTCGGTGATCTCGATCGGCATCTCGGCGCTGGCGGTGTCGCCGTCCGAGTCCGTGATGGTGTAGCTCAGCGTCCCCGTCACCGGGCCGTCGCTGTTGTCGACGCTGTCGGCCGGCGTGAAGCTCCAGGTCCCGTCGCCGTTGACCGTCAGCTCGCCGTCCGGCGTGGTCAGAGCCTGGCCGACCGTCCCGGCGTGCACCGTCCCGTCGGAGTCGGTGTAGCTGAAGCCGGTGACCTCCGTCCCGGCCGGGACCTCGTCCGGGCCGATGTCGTCGTTCGTCAGCAGATTGCCGCTGACGGCCGCCGCGCCTTCCTCGACCGAGACGGCCGCATCGTCGACCGCGACCGGCACGCCGTCGGTGACCGTGATTCCCTGCGACGCGCTCGAGCTGTCGCCGTCGCTGTCGGTCACGGTGTAGGTGAAGGGATCGCTCAGCGGCCCGTTCGAATGGTCCTCCGTCGGATCGGAGACGTAGGTCCAGCCGCCGTCGGCGTTGACCGTCAGCGTGCCGTACTGGGTGTTCATCGGCTGGCCGATGACGCCGTCCTGGGTCGAGCCGTCCTCGGCGGTGTAGGTGAAGCCGGTCACCGTCAGCGGCCCGTCGGTTCCGGCGGAATCGTTGGCGATAAGATCGCCGCCGATGGCGTTCTCGCCCTCGACCACCGTCTGGGGGGTGTCGTCGATCGCCTGCGGGCCGGCGCCGTCGGTGACCTCGATCGGCATCTCGGCGCTGGCGGTGTCGCCGTCCGAGTCCGTGATCGTGTAGCTCAGCGTCCCCGTCACCGGGCCGTCGCTGTTGTCGACGCTGTCGGCCGGCGTGAAGCTCCAGGT